>JAYGHB010000143.1:0-22416 GCA_034931985.1 Halotia wernerae UHCC 0503 | reverse complement strand
GCGCCGAGTTTTGCACTTCTGTAGTCCTCAAGTTCGGGCTAACTTGCTGATGGCTGCACTCAGTTGTTTGCCCAGCGAAGTTTACTCAATTTCAGTTTCTCCAGTCCCTGGATGACTCGAAGAGGCTGCGCTATCACCTTGTACAGTTTTAAGTGCTGATTCCAGACGATAACCAGCTTCACGAATATAGTATCCAGCTGCGCCCAGGTCTTCAAACACGTTGTCAAATTGCGGATGAGTTTGTGGAAAAATCTTGCTCAGGCGATTGCTAATTCGCTCCAGTTCTTCTTGGATAGCGATTAGTTCTTGAGTATCGTCCATACTTACCTACCACAAAGACA
Source organism: Halotia wernerae UHCC 0503 (assembly GCA_034931985.1). Taxonomy (GTDB): domain Bacteria; phylum Cyanobacteriota; class Cyanobacteriia; order Cyanobacteriales; family Nostocaceae; genus Halotia; species Halotia wernerae. The sequence goes on along the minus strand of JAYGHB010000143.1, from coordinate 22,075 downwards.
ACTGCCCTGGCGAAATATTTGATTTACTACCTAGATGATAATAATTTCTCCTGTAACATAGCTGAAAGTTTTTGAAACTGCTGAACTGGCTGTACTGTTAAAGCCCAGCAATAACAAAAACTGTTATTATAATAGCTATTCTGGTTATAAAGTGAGGCATAAATGAATATTTCCCTGACTCCTGAGCTAGAAGCGTTTGTGCAAGCACAGGTTGAGTCCGGCTTGTACCATTCTCAAAGTGAAGTGATTCGGGAAGGGTTGCGTCTGTTAAAACGCTTTAACGACCATTCCGAGGAATATAAACTGTGGCTCAATCAACAGATTGCCATTGGTTTAGGAGAGCTTGACAATGGCCAAACTCTGACTGCCTCTGGCGCACGAGAGCGCATTCGTAACAAGGCGCAAAAGTTGATGAAAAAATCCGACTGATGAACCCAAAACCTTATGTTCTCTCTGAGCAAGCAGAAGAAGACTTGGCGAGAATTTACGCTTATATTGCGCGAGATAATCTAGATGCTGCCGAACGGATGCTTGATAAACTGCTTTGCGCCTGTGAGTTGCTGACAGATAACCCCAGGATAGGGCAGTATCGTTCTGATCTGACACCGTTACCCGTTCGTTTTTGGTTGGTGCATAAGCGCTATTTCCTGATCTATCGAGGGGAAAATCCTGTTGAAATTGTGCGCGTACTTGCTGCAAATATGGATATTGCGCGAGAACTGGCTGGCGAATAATTAGGCATCCACTAAGTCGAACATTGTCCCAATTTGCAGAACGAACATCTGGCATAACTATTTAACTTCGTTAGATTGTTGTAATTCAGCCAGCTTAGATTTCGTCATCTTTGTAAATCTTTGGCACAAAAGCTGACCTGTTTGGTTCTCTAGTTGCTTCTGATTCTTCCTCTTGCTCCTGTGTTACTGGCTGTTGATTTTTTTTCTTGCCCCTCGTACTCTTTACAGGTGTTTCTTCAGCTTCACTGCTGTCAACAACTGCTTGCTGATTTTCAGTAGTTGGATTCTCTGACGTACTACTACCGCCGTTATCAGATGCTTGATGACGGCGACGACTACTTTTCTTCAACTCGCCTAATAAATATTTGATTCTGCTGCCACTCAGATGAATGCCCAGACCCTTCAGCATCTCTGACACTTCATCGTAACTATAGCCGTACTTGTCAGAAGTCAGCTTCTCAATGTACCTCCTCATCTTGCGAACAGCTTCTCTATCTGATACATCCTCTCGCTCTTTCGGCTTAGTATCCTTAAGAGCTTTGATAGCCTCATCAATCTTGCCCTTAGTAATCCGTGATGAATCTTTTGGCTCAACCATTACTATAAAATTAAATTACTTATCATTGCAAAAATACGTATTTTCTACTATTTTATTGGCAAGTGTAATTCCTGAAAAGCCCGTTGCCCCCAGTCTCTCGCTGTCCCTCCGTACATACGTAGCACACGATACCTCCCCACCCCCGCATTTTGGCTGGAAGCCAGCCATGCCTCAAAGCTTACGCTTTGTCTCGCTACGCTCGAACGGCAGACTGGTTCAAGTGGGGAAACCCCCCTTGAAAAACCCCCCTCGCAATGTCCCTTGATATCTCGACTTATGGCGAACCGCAAGCAGTCAAAAGCTCTAGTCCGAAAACATATTTTTCCAGTTAGATTGAGTGACATCGAACTGGATATGATTCGGATTAAATCACAAGACGCGGGAATGTCAGCGAGTGAACTGATGAGACGTAATGCGTTGATGCGTCCATTACCCAAACGACTGAGTAAAATTAGTCTACAAACATATTGGGAATTAGGACAAATCGGCAATAACCTTAACCAGCTTGTTAAAGCCACAAACACAGCTATATTAATGGGGCGAACTCCACCAGCAAAACCAGAACTGTTACGAGAACTTTTAGAACTGCTGCATCAATGTAGGCGAGACATTGCCTCGGATGATATTGAATCTGACGATTGGGAAGAAGAGGAAGACGATGATTGGGAAGCAGACTAAGGGGAGAGGTTTTCGCAAGCTGTTGGATTATTTGGAATCACGCGAAGATGCCAAACTCATCGGCGGCAATATGAGCGGGAGAAATGCCCGTGAATTGGCGCGGGAGTTTAAGCTATCTCGACAACTTAATTCTGATGCAGACCGAGTTGTTTACCATGTCTCATTGTCAGCAGCTAAAGACGATAAATTAGATGATGAAAAGTGGAGTGAGATTGGCGATCGCTACATGAAGGAAATGGGTTTTGATGCCAATCAGTTTGCCATCTTCCGCCACCATAACACCGACGACGACCACATCCACATTGCAGCCAGCAGAATTAGGATAGACACGGGGCTTTTAGTGCATGATTCCTGGGATTATGTTCGTTCTGAAAAAGTTCTGCGACAAATCGAGCATGACTATGATTTAGTGCAAGTTCAGGGTAGTAGAGAGAAACTGAATCGCACACCCAGCACAGGACAAATCAGGCGCATAATAAGAGAGCAATCAGAATTTGCAGAAGGTAAGCGTGATACCCCACCAGAGCGCACCATTAAGGAGCAAGTTCAGCAGACAATTGACAGTGCATCTGTGGATAATCCCCTGATGCCAGAATTTATCATGCGGTTGCAGCAAACTGGCATCAGTGTAAAGACAGGATTTACCAGAAATGGGAAGTCGAAAGGGATTTCATACTCTAAAGATGGACAGGCTTTTAGCGGCACACAATTAGGTGCAGCTTACACGTTCCCAGGATTGCAAAAACATCGTGGTGTTGACTACCAACCAGAACGCGATGATGAGCGCATTACTGAGATGCTATCGAATCCAGCGAAACCACTCTCCTTTGACCAGTTACAAAAGCTCTTAATTGAGATTGAGCAGAAACAACAACAGCCGCAGTGGGAGCCACCAGCAGAGGATAAAAGCAAAAGGCGAGTATTACAGTATTACCTGACTCATACTCGCGCCCTAACCAATTACCTTGTGCAACCATTACAGCAGCAGGGGTTGGGTTATATAGATCATCAGGAAAATGTTGTTTTTATCAAACGTGATCTTAACGGTGAAAAGTCAGGCGCACTGGTTTGGGATACCCATCGGCAAGACAATCGCGCTTTTGAGTACCCCGAATACAGCGAACGCTCTTCAGGATGGTTTCATATCAACTTGGGTGGAGAACCAGATGATAAAATCGAGAGAGTATTTTTGTGTGATTCCCCCATTGATGCGCTGTCGTTGGCAGAGATTGATAGATCTGGACACAACGGGCTACCACCAGTTAGAACAATGTACATGGCAGTGGATGACCCGAATAACTTACCCTTGGGGGAACTGAAAAATGTCAGCAGAATTGGAGCAGCATTTAATAACGATGATTTTGGGAATGAAGTATCTCAAGTCATCCAGAAAATGCTACCCCAGGCTCAAAGAATTGCACCACCGGGTTTGACTTGGAATGAGATTCTTATTGAACAACAGCAGCGACAGCAGCAAGAGGATCTGAAGCAAAAGCAGCGTTCTAGGGGTTTTAGTAGATAGGTTAGTGTTAGTAATCCTTCGACGTGGTGAAGTGGGCGCGAGGGAGGGGCTTCGCCCCGTCCCTCTGGACTCCCTCCCCAATGCCAGTTGTTGACAGAGCGCTGTACAAATTCCTTGATGCAGTCAACTAGATTTTTCGCAGCGCTCAGTCACCGCGGGGAGCTACAACTGGCCAAGTAAGAAAATCAGCTAAGAAACTGTTCCTTTGTAAAAGCTGGTAATGGCTTTTAGTAAAGGTTTAGGGCAGCCAGTGCTGCGAAACTTCCTTGCGCGATAATGGCTCAAAGACGGTCACAGGTGTTTGTAGGCGTAGATCGAAGGTTCGTGTCACCAAGTGCAGCCTATGGCTATAAACTTTATACAGCAATAGTTACAGAGATTGGTACGAGATTTAAGCGCGATGGCTACGCCCGCCGCAGGCATCGCAAAAAGATAAGTTTCACAAATAGTTTTTCTAACGCAGAGACAGTAAAAAAACTTTGCCTAAAACGGAGCTTGGAGTATCTGTAAGTGTGTGTTTCAAAGTATTATCGCTCCGTCTCGAAACTAATAAACATTGCCTAAAAGGAGACAAACTAGGCAATGTTATCATTTGTATTTATTATCAATTCAGCCTAAAAAATCGGTCATTGTTACAAAACTTTACAAGGCTGCACCTGGTGACACGAACCTTCTATTTAGGGCGTATAGGGGGTAGAATCATTATTACAATTGAGCGCATATAGAAATGAAAATAGTCGCAAACTCTGCAACCACTGATAAGACAGAATTTTGTTCAGTGCCCTGCTTTAATCCCGAACTTGTTGCAACTATCAAAAACTGGCTACCTGATGACCACAAGGTGCGCTCTGTTGCCGCCTTGCATAATGCCTTAGCAGACCCAACTAGGCTCAAGGTCATCCTGGCGCTGTCGCAGGGTGAGTTGTGCGTGTGTGACATTTCTCATGTCATCGGACTTTCGGTATCTGCTACCTCTCACCAATTGCGAGTACTGCGGAACCTGGACATTGTTAACCACCGGAACGATGGACGCATGGCATATTACTCGCTACCGAATGACACAGCACTCTTGCCGTGCATTGAGCAAGCATTAAGCCAGTTGACTTAATTTTTTGATGTTCATTTTGATGATTGCTCAACTATGGAACCAAAAGCCACTAACTCAGAAAGACTGCTGAATGATAGACCCATACCTAAAGCAGCCGAAACAGCCATGCAAGAGATTACAAGAGGCATGGAACTGAAGAAATGCCGCAAGTGTGGTTGTATGCAGGAGGCGCTTGATGGGGCTGAGCGCGCCTTTAGTCGTTCTGAAGATTCGGAGATTCAAGCACTGGAGCCAATAATTCAGACCTACAAAGCCCGTATGGAACCGATTGCCTATGACTGCATCGGTTGCGAAAAGTGCTGGGGCGCAGATGCCACGATTCAACTTGCTAATCGCTTTGAGGACGTAGTAACCGACAACTATAGCAGCGGATGTGGTCAAAATTCGACCGAGGCATCAGTCATCTTTATACCAAAAACACCAGAAACCGGGTGGACACTTCAGCCTGGTGATTATGTGGTCGGCAATCCGAATGCCGCTGTTGCGGTCTGCACGCTTTCCAGTCGCGATCTAGCTGCTTCTGTAGTAGAACATGCCACTGCGAACGTTGCGATTGCAGGTCGCTGCGATACTGAAAATATCGGCGTTGAAAAAGTGGTGCGAAATCTGATTGCCAATCCCAACATTCGGTGGCTGATTCTTTGTGGTGTAGAAGCGAAGGGACACCGAACCGGAGATGCTTTTCTCCGGTTAAAAGAGCAGGGGGTTGACGCAAATATGCGAGTATTGCAAGCGGCTTCGTGGTGTCCTGTGCTGAAGAATTTGACGTTGATGGATGTTGCTCGTTTTCGTGAGCAGGTCGAGATCGTCAACCTGATTGAGACAACAAACCTAGATATCATTGTTCAGACCGTCAATGAATATGCACTCCATCCGGTTGCGCCGCTGACAACCTTTGACCTTACCTCGACACTGCCCGCTGTTGACCGGATCAAGGCACAGGCTCCGAAACGACTCAAACTAGATCCATCTGGGTTCTTCATCGTCTTGCCTCAGCCTGAAACAGGTCTAATTATCTGCGAACACTATGGCAATAACGGGCAATTGGCGCATGTGATAGAGGGGCGTAAGGCAGCACACATTACAGCAACCGTAATCGAGAGAGGTTTCATTACACTGTTCGACCATGCCGCTTATCTCGGACGTGAACTTGCAAAAGCTGAATTGTCCCTCACCATTGGAGCCATCTACGAGCAAGATGCCCCTTTGCAAACCGCACCACTTGTTGAGCAGCGTGCGGATACTTCTGCGGCTTGCGGGCATACCAAACAAAGATCTTGTTGCTGATATTTTCAGTCGAGGGTGTTGCTATCGAAACAGGCAAATTGCGGGCATTGGAAGAAGCTTATAAAAATGGTTGGCTACTCAGCACTCGTATTATGGACATTTTGGGCAAGTTAGTAAATTACTAAACTACGTTACGTAACATTTGTTTACAACGTGTCCCATTTTGCCGTTATCTCGGCGGCTACCCGTAATTGCACAGGCGATCGCAAAAATCAGCAATCACCGGAGCGCAACGGTAATGATATTTAAGGATAATGCCTTGTTATGGTTTTCTGGCTTTTTGGTTTTCTGGCTCTCCAAACTTTTGGGTTAACGCTTCAATGATGACTGAGGTTACAGTAATTCCCTGCTCTTTGGCTTTAGACATCCAGTAGCGACGTTGGGATATAGGGACTTTGACGCAGAGATTGACCATCTGTTCAAGCTCTGGCTCCGGTGATGGTAAACCAGATGTCTGGTCTTCTGTCTTTATGGCTTTCTGGTTTTCTGGTTCAGTCTCTCTAGCTTTTTTAATCAAATCTCCGTACTTGCTCATTTCAAAATCTCCATAACTTCTTTACCTAGCGCGAGGTAATCAGCCCAAGCAGTTTTTAGACGCGAGTCGTCAACATCCCGAATGGGAACACCAGCCATTGCTGCTTTCTCAAAGCCGACAGTACGCCGGATCATTGCCTGAAATACAGGGATGCCTCCATTCAACAAATCCTGACGCAGAGTTTCACCTTCTCTGCTGGGATAGGGAGGAACAATAGTCAGCAAGCAGCGATAGTTTGCCTCTCCCAAATCTTTTACCATCAATAGCATTGGCTCAAGGCTTACAATGTCTGGTTTTGTGGGCAGTATTAGAAGGTCACAGCCCTTGGCTAATTCTTTTAAATCATCCGAGTCAGGTCTAGCTGGGGTATCGATAACCACAAACTGAGCATCAGCAATTACTTTGAGGGCTTGGCGTTCGTCCACAGCAGGGAAAGGGAATGATCCGCGTTTTGACCACGCCAGGGCTGTACGGTTCTGGTCGCCATCAACAAGAACTGTTTTACCTATTTCGCTAAAGAAAGTTGCAAGATGCACTGCTGTAGTGCTTTTTCCGACTCCTCCCTTGTATCCTGTGATAGTAACAATTTTCTTAGGACTGTCCATATTTCTGGTAAACCATATTTCTGGTTTTCTGGTTATTTGGTTTTCTGGCTTGGTCTACATGATAATTACAAATGTAATAAAAGTCACCTATATTTGTCGCCCATTTTTTTTGATGGGTACGAATTATGGTGTGGGTGCAGAGGAAGGATGTTTCCCTGCATAGTAAACAACGACTTTCAACTGTTGAGCATCAGGAACATAAAAAACTCTGTCCCCTTTTGTCACTTCGTATTCCCATGCCCCCTTGTAGAGTTTGCCCTTCAAAGGGAAAACACGCCCTGGCTGTCGAGTGGTTGGTGCAGTACATAAATCCTCATAACAGCGTCGAGTGTTTTCTGGATGACGCTGCATTAAAGCTTCCCAGTCTCGATTCACCCGACGATTTTTGGCTATTACTAACCAAGTGCTTTCTATCTCAAATAATTCAGGAGCCGTCAGTTTAACATTTGGCGGCTCCACATTCTCCACTATGGGATTTTCTTCTTGGTTATCTGACATACTCTCTCACACAGCACTACCAGGAGATGGTTTAGTTAATGGCACTTCATCAATTTCTGCACTAAAAGCTGCTGCCAGTTCGGGGCTAGAGTAAGCAATTGCACTTTCATGCCATTCATGGATGAGCGCGTCAATTATCTCCCATGCTGTGGTTGAAGAATCTATCAACCGAAAAGCCTCACTTAGCTCCTTAATAAACTCTTGCAGATCATCCGACTCAAAAACGCTCAACCATCCATAAGGATGTTCAACGCCTATTTCTTTACCTAGTAACAGAGAAAACGCTACGGTTAACGCTTCAAAAACAGTTTTACTTTGAGTAGCTGCCTTGACGAGAGAAGTTACTTCCTCCCGACGCAACAGCGCAAAAGACTGATCATTACGAGTAATTGTCACTGGATGTTCTAAAGCCTTGTCTAGAACTCGTCCAGGTTGACGATTTAACTCAGTGGCAGTAATTAGCTCATCTGAGTAAATATTGCCAAAATTGACTATAGCCATAAGTTATGCGTTTTCAGCCAAGCCGATTTAATGAAATTAATAAGTTAATACGTATAATTGTACGTACTATACATCAGGGGTCAATAGGGATTAAAACTTGCTTGTGCTGAAACTATCTCTGTCAAAGGATAAAAGATTTATAGAGGGGAGAAAATGCAATGATATATTGCACATTCTCCAATGCTTGAGATAAGTTGAACTGCAAATTGTGCAGCAGGCTGCTGCATTAATTTATTGGTTTTTGGATTGATTTAATTAGCCAATTAAGCAAAAAGTAAGAAACATTAGCTTACTTAAATTGATGATTCTCTCAATGTAAGCGTTAAGAGTGCTTCTGTTGCCCACCTTTCTTGCTCAGTCCGGGCTATTGTGACTTGCCAGTAAGCTGTGTAATGTACTAATGGATCGAGTCAGTCCGATGCACTGCGGTAGTTAGCTGGCGTTGTTAGCGTCAACAATCTAACTGACACAGCTAATTGTCGATATCTCCCCATTACCCTACTTCCCAGCCCCTACTCCCTGTATTCTTTGACAGGTTACTAATTATCAGAACTTAATATTAGCTATGGGTTTATACCGCACTGCAAAATTAACTTCACTGATAATTGCCTCTATCTTGTTAGTCTGGATGTTATCTCCCACAACCATCGTACCCCCGACCGCTCCTGTAGAGGCGATCACGATTTATGTCACAGACTACGGTTGGCATTCCAGGCTGGTGTTACCCAGTCGTAACGGTATATTAATTCAGTACGCTTATGGTGATTGGAATTATTTTGCCCTCAACCAGCAGGATTTGATTAATGGGTTGGCGGCACTTTTTTTACCAACTCAAGGTACTCTCGGACGGCGAACATTTAGTAACACAGCTCAGTTTGAGCAAATCATGGAACGGGAAAATGCCAGTATATTAAGTTTAAAAGTAGGACAAGCTCATGTAATACGGTTACTGAAATTATTAGATGAACGTTTTAACCGCAATCTTGAAACGCGCATCGAAAATTCACAAACTGGTTTAACTTTCGTTCAAGATAACCAACACTATACCTTGTTACATAACAGCAATCATGAATTAGCTGCATGGCTACAAGATTTGGACTGCCAAATTCATGGCTTGATTATCTGGGCAAATTTTCGGGTGAAGACCAACCCTAAAACCCAATCACCGAAACTGCCTTTCGCTTCTGCTCTGGCGTAACCTCCAGATAACGCTGCAACGTCCCCAGGTCACTGTGACCTGAAATTTCTTGAATAGTTCTCAAAGGTATCCCCGCGCTTGACATCTGCGTGAGGGCAGTTCGCCTAAACGAGTGGGTGCTGACTCCTTCTACACCAATCCGCTTGCAGGCATCCCGTAAAATCTTGTCTGCCATGAATCGGGTTAGACGTTCAGTTACACCGCGCATACCGGGAAACATCACAGAACTTTTGGGTTGGTACTCGTCCATGATTGCTGCTAGCGTTGGTGGAATGTCTACAATCCGGGTTTTATGCTTGCCTTTGGTGGTAGACTTTCGGAAAGTGATAGCACCAGATTTGATATCAGTCGTCTGGAGTGCTAACGCTTCTGATACACGACAACCAGTGAAAAGGCAAATCCCAAACAGAGCGCGATCGCGTGGGGTAAGGAAACCCTCCGTGAATAATCGCTTTAGTTCGTCTTGGGTTAAAATCTTGCCTTGCCCGTTGCCGTCTACTTTCATTTTTTCACCGCTGAGGGGATTACACGTTTGTACTAAAACGTGTAATTGATGACCCAAAGTATTGTAACTCCGTTAGCGACGCGATGGCTCACTCAAGTAATCAATTCCAACTTATCAATCGCAATCGCTACAACCCTGATGATGGCGTTGGCTGATTAAACTTGCTTATGGTTGCAGCACGTTGACCGATTGCAGGTAGAATCTCTGCTCTGAAGTGACTGCACCCTAGATGATATTTTATTCACTTACCACCGTGGCTGTACCCTTTGGTGCTGTGTCTACAATTGCCAATATTTTGGGAATCAGCACGCTCATATCTGCTAATCGATTCGACGGTGCTTGCAACACCAAAACAGCTAAATCTAGAACTGCCAAATTTTGTTGAAACGGCAGATTGCGATCCACCGTAATAAATACGTCAAATTCAATTTCAGCTAAACGCAAGAGTTCTCCATCTTTGATGCCAGCCCAACCCATCTGCGGCACGGTTTTCACTATATGGTTTGACAACTGCCTTGCCAGTCTTCGGTCAATACACTCGTCAATCAAAATATTCACACTATGCAACCAGCTTCAGTATCTGCGCTTGTGCGGCTTCCAGAAAAGCAATGACCTGTTCTCGCTTCACTGTGGGAAATCCGTCTAGAAAATCATCAATGGAATCTCCCGCCTTCAAATAATCCAGCAGAGTTTGCACAGGTACTCGCGTTCCTGCGAAGACTGGCGTACCACTCATCACATCTGGCGATGCGGTAATGATTGCTGACTGACTCATTATCCCCCTTATAAAAGCATAGAATGGCTATCTCATTCTAATTAACTGCCCTGACTCTTGTGGTAGTGACAGATCACCCCTGCCTTTGATGTGTTGTGCTACCACCAACCACAAAATAGATAACACCCGCTATTAGTCTGGGTTTCAGCGATAGTAACTTACTTCGGTAAGTTGCTTTAGTTTACTAATAATCTTTTAGTATATTAAAGCAAGCAACTTTTTTAAATAATTATCTGACTGTACCTTAATTTATCTGCTGCTGTAATTTACTTAATTGATAATAGCTCCTGACTGCTTGCCTTATTCCATCTAGATAAGACACTAATTACAGTTTTGACGTTTAAAGTCATACACTTTAAATAAAAAGTAACTTACTTTAGATTTCTTAATTAAATATAGTAAGCTGCCAAAGCAAAATAGTAAATTACTATTAACACAGTAGTATCTCACTTTAATTTGTTTTAAATTTAATATAACTGACTTTAAATTACCAATAAATATATAGCAGTATATGGCTACTAAAGACTGGTTAGACAATCACGCTAAAGTCACGGCATACCTTGACTTCAGCCTCTACGCTAGTTTAGAGAAGTGGATGAAAACCCACAAAATAAAAAAAGCCTCTCAAGCTCTCACAATTATACTTGAGCATTATTTAGAGGGCAATATTCCGATTGAAGTAATGCCAGAGAACCTCGAACTTGAGGTAAAGCAGCTTAAGGTTAAAGCCACCGAAATTGATGGTCTAGAGGCGACCGTAGCCGAGCAACAAAGGGAGTTTAATGATGAGATTAACTCGCTAAGAACAGAAATTGATGGACTACGGCAAGCTCTTATTAACGCGGGATTATCATCTCTTAGAGAGAGGGTAGAGGACATACCCAGAGGCAAAATGAAATTCTCACATTCTGATTATGATGCTAAACAGGGGCTAACTAAGACTGAACTGTGTGAGCGAATAAGCATCAACGGCAGTCAAATCAATCAATGGGCAACGATGCTCAACCTTGACCCTGATGAGTACCTGTTTGAGTTGACTGGGTGGAAGAAGCCGCTTAATGCTCGGCGGTACTTCCCGGTATTGGAGAACGAGCAAAAACAAGCTGCGAAAACTAGCTAGTAGAGGGTGATCGCTTGTGGTTGGCGAACTGTCAGATCGCTGCGCTCGATAAAGTAGCGAGACAATTGCAGACATAAGGGGTTATAAGCTTCATGTGGAAAATAAGCAGTTAATTGTGCTTATTTTCCATTCTCTCCAACACCGTAAGAACTTGGAGTCTGAGCATTCGTGAGAGGTTATGGAATAGGAGAGGTAAGAAGACTTTTTAAAGTGACGGGGTGAAATGAGCAGTGATTCCGAAAGTTACGCTGTGCGATTGCTCATTTAGCCCCGTGACCAAGAACTTAATTTGCAGTGTTAACAGATTCAGGAAGAAGTTTCACGTTAAATGTTTGATAAGTATCATTAGACCTAGCTGATATAGATATTACACTGATATCGTTTGATGTTAACCCTTTAAATACTATAGTGGCTTTGGTGGGGATGTTTCGTAGCATCTTGTTTGATACATATGCACGATTTGATTTTTTACCAAAGGTAACTTTAGAAGCAAGTGCTTCGTTTCCAGCATCATCAATTATTCTTGACTGTGCTATTCTTCCATAATTGCCGAATATTACGAGGTTTCTTTCTTCTCCTTTGTTGGTAATTAATAATGTACACTTTCTCTCTTCTGATGAGGTTTTGCGGCACTCTTGAATTTCAAATAAAAAATCCTCAGCCTCACCATAAAAATCACTCTGGTCTTTTGATTGATCTTTTTTGGCTGGTATGCTAGGTGTTCTTGGCTCATTACTAATAAAACTTTTTGATGATAATTTTGTGTAGTTAAGGTTAGCAGTGCTTAACAACCCTGCTGTAAGAATCAATAAAAGCATAATAATTTATATCCCGAAATCTATAATGAAAATTTGAAATTGCGGCTAATTTATAGGTTAGTATGTAACCCTGATTGTAAGATATTTGCTATATAACATTAAATATCATGCTGGTAATGTTTACTGTATAATATTTGATATTTCGTAATAATAATTGCACTTTGTTAATAGATAAGGTGTCACTGACATCTTTTATAAGATATTTTATTAATAAGTAAGTATGACATATAAAAAATATTGTAAATAGAATTTAACTTACAAGAACGCAATCATTTAATTGTATATGATACCTTTTGTATATATCTAGCTTTCCTCTGATAGAAATGCTTTCCCCTTGTCTGTTTTGCAAATCTAACTCTTTAATTTCATTATTTTCTTCTTTTTCCAAAATGCAGATAGCAGAAATTTTATTATCTTTGGGAATTGGGCTATAATGCTTACTATTCTTATCTATTTCGTCGCTAATTATTAATTCATAATTATTATTATTTTCTTTATTGATTTTTTCAAGATTAGCTTTTATTTCCAGTATAGTTCCCTTTTTATAAAGTTTCTCAGGAGCATTAGTAGAATTTTTTCTAAATTGAATTGCCAAATCAGTTAACCTGGCATTTTTACTCAATTTAGATAATGTTTTAGGATAATTTTGTGCTGGATTTTGAGCTAGTGAAGTAGTTGTTGATTCTGGTTTAGATTGATTTTTATCGGCTCGTGTTGAGCCGCTTTGTGGTTCTGGAACGATTTGAGTAGATTCTACTTGCGGATTTCCAGTTTTCATCTGCTCTACGCAGGCTTCTGATTTAAATCCCACAGAGCATCTAACTTTCGGTACGGCCACAGATCCGACAATTCCGATTAGTGCAATAGAGATCCCAACAATAAATAATTTCCCCAATTCTTTGATAGTACGCCCCTCTGAATCTGTACCATTGGAATTCAGAGGGGCTACTGAGGGTTTTCGACTTCACCATTATAGAAATTAGATGCCTGTGGATTATTTAAAGGCACAAGCTCAGAGTCATTTTGTTTAAGAGAAAGAGGAGGGAGAAACAGGTATTTATTTAAACGCTCCGTAATAAAACGTTTAACACGGCGATAGATGAGATCATCAGGTGAATTGGGGCGACAGATAGAAAGATGGTCGCAGTCTACTGGAATAGCAATAACATTTTTAATACCAGGATCTGCACTAGTTTCATTAACAACCATAATCCCACTGGTTTTTAATTTTTCACAGTAAACTTCTATACTAATTTGACTGAGAATTTCATGATTGCGATAAACATTATTGAGTTCACGTAATCGTGCATGGTTAGACTCTAACTCCTCAATGCTGATAGAAGGAAGAAGAAAACCGCCGATATATTTGACCCAATTAGCAAGGTCAGAACCAGAATGGGGAGTGGATAAAAAGACAATACCTTTGGTTTGTTCTACAATCTTTTTCCATCTAGGATAGCCAAGATCGTGAGCATGGCGAAGCATTTGTTTAACCAAGAGACCACCCATGCTGTGAGTGATAAACAGCAGGGGGCGTGAGCCAATGTCATAGCTATCAAGAATAGCTAACGAGTTGGTAGCACGATCTCCAAGGGGCATAGTAGACCCTTTCCACTTAAAAGGTTCAACTTCATAACCGAGCGACCAAATACCTAGATCTGGGAAATCAGATCCCAGCCAGGAAGGCCAAAAATTGTCATCGTTGCCTTTGCCTTGAGGATGCCAAGTACCGCGAGGGTTGCCACCTAACCCATGAACAAAAATTACATCGCCAATACGGGATAAATTATCACAACCAGAGATTTTCAATAAATCGTTTGGCATAACCCAGGCTAGAAATAAGAACTGAAAAGCTGAAATATAGGATTAATCTACAAAATTCCTCATTTTTAGGGATTTGTTGAGAACCTACTGCTGATGTTATCAAAATAACACCAATTATGAAACGAGAGAACTGGATTTTTCTCTACGCCCTAAACCTTAAGCCTCCGCCTCGGTGTATCGATATTGTTCACCTTTTAATTGTAAATTTTGAATCCTCAGCATTTCAAGCGCAAGTTTGTTTAGCTGGGGTAGTGTTACGGAAGCTGTCACCTATGTCCATTGCTGTGTAAGGATTTTGTCTAGTCCTATTCGTTCTGCCCTTCTGTTTGATTAGAGATAATTTCTTGATTAGAGATAATTTCGATTGCAGCAGTGATGAATCCTGAAGCTTTGATAATCCTTTGGATTTTCCCAAAATCTCCATTGTGTGAAGTGAGCAGCGAAAGCATAAATTTACGCATCAAAATTAATCGGCTTACCGTTGAAATGGTTGTAAATATCCTCTGGGTTAAACCAGCTTGATAGTGTACGCTCTGCCTCTTTTAATTCCTCCCCGTTGTCATCAAGCAATCCGCGAACAATCTTGACTCTTGACAGTGGGGTTTTACCGTTAGCTGAGAATTTCTGAATGAGGATTGTACCCGCCTCTCTCATTGCTTGTGTGCCTTCGGGATAGCTTGAATTCGTGTCATTATGGGTGATGCCAGTAACATTAACTTTTGCTTTTCTGGTGTCTGTCAGATGCAGTTTATAAAACTTTTCTGCGGGTTCACCAATCAAAGATTTCAGGTTGGTGTACTCATCAATAAGCACTTGTTCAGGCGTTATAGTCGCAGATTGCTCTAGGTCATTCTTCCCCTTAATTCTTAATAGCCAATGCTCACACAGACCATCAAGCGCAGTACCTATCTCTAACTCTGACTCGGCAATATTTTGAGTATCAAGATATCGCCATGCTTTGGAGTTATCCCCAGTCGCGTGGCGATCAATCAAGTAGTAGATGGGAATCCCTAAGCAATGCTTTCTAACAAGAGCTATAGCCGCGCTCGTGTAAGTTTTACCTGACCCCTGACGACCGATTAACCATAGTGGGGTTAAGTTGTCGATAATCTTCCACAGCCACCCATCCTCATGATTTTTAAGCGCTTCTATGAGTTCAGTTGCTCGTTGCTGGTCAACTGACTGCTGATTGTCACTCTCTGCGATCGCGCTCTTGGTTTTACCCTCAATCTTGCCGCGATCCTGGTCAGCTTTAGCTTGATCTCGAAGATTTTCAGCAACGCTTTTATCCATCACAGAATGATTAACAGCACGAGCTTTCATAAAATCCTCTAGCTGAATACGTGCCTTAGCGCGTTCGTTCTCCTCGTCAGTCAATCCCAGCGCAAAGCGTTCTTCTGTGTCCAGTCCTGACAGCCCATCTTTCAGGCGTTCAGTGTAAAGCTGGGTCGAATGCTGTTTAACTTCTCGTTTGTGCAAATTATGCTGCCAAATTGCATAGTCGCCAGTCTTTTCCAGTTCGCCCAATTCATAATCCGTGCGCTTGAGGCGTTGCGAACGCACGAGCAAACAACCCACGACACCCCATAGCCCAATAACCGCAATCCCATATCCTAACAACTGATTAGGGTTATCTGTGGGCAAATCACGCACCCATTGAATAGCATCGCCCTTGTAGGGAATGATGCTGCCATACAGTCCGTAGCGTTGCCATTCTTCAGTCAGGACAAAACGCGGTTGGTTACAAAAACGCTTATCCAAAGCTATTTGACTTTGTACACCGTTTATTGACCTTGGGCAAAATTGAATCTGTGTCAAATCGTAGGGCTGACGTGTTTGCGATGTTGCTAGCCCGATGATTGCGGCTACACCACACACACCAGCCAGCGCTAACTCGAAAACACCTTGTTTCATTCCCGTCCTCTAAAAATAATTGCAATGGAACCGATGAATAAAGCCAACGCGACTGCAATACTTAACCAAGGGTCTGATTGTGGATTCTGTTTTTCAATAGTTTGGATGTCTTGGTTAATCTGTGTGACTGTTTCTTTAGTTAAATTCTCAAAATATTGATAGTCTTTAACTGCTAACCAAGTTGTGACACCTGCAAACACAAAACCACCAGCAGTTTTTAAAAGATTTTGCATATTATCTACATAGAGTCCGTCACTGTTGTAATTAACTCTCAAGCCCGTTAACCCAGCCAGAGAGCCAACGCTGCATACAGAAAACGAGAGCGAAATTGCTAACCAGAAGTTAACGCCACCGCCAGTTATTAAGAGATATTTAGCTATCAAGAATCCTGTAGAATTTAGCGACCAACCGACAAAGAATCTGGTCAATTTTTCAGTTGTATTGATAACATCTTTACGGTGCTGCTTGCGGGACTCCAGATGTGATATCAAGTCTTTTGGTAAGGGCGTATCTGGGGCTATTTCTCTTACTACTTCTTCTTGTGACTCTTCAATGTCGTACATCATATTAGCGTCAGGATATTTACTTGCCCGACAGTCACGAATGGCGGTGACTGTCGGACTTTAACTATCAGAAACCTAATAGGGCATCTTTGATTTTTTGTACAATCGAGCGCCCTGCATATTGCTTTTTCGGTTTAAAGTCATCACGAGCGCTATCACCCATTTCTAAGTAATACTTGCCCAGTTCTCTATCATGTTGCAGGTCAATTGTTTGTTGTCTAATATCCGTCTGCAATTCTGCTTGCAACATCTTGTATTCGCCATCAACTTGCATCATGTGTTTATCCACCCATGCTTTCAGCAATAGATGGTCTGTTGATTGTTGATGGCGTAGCGCTTCTTTCTCCTTAGATGAAGTGAAATCAAGCTGCATCTCTTCTAGGATATTTGCTAGATGAGTGTCAGCTAAAACGGCTGACTGTACTGCTCTCTCAATATGAGCGCCGCTAACACCAGCTTGTTTATAGATGTCGCCCAGGACTACATTTAAGTCCTCAGTCCCCTTGATAGCAGCTAGCATTTGTTCTCTAACCTGTGGGGCAAATTCACTAATCTTCGCCCCGTCATTACCCATTTGCCCTATCAGTTTTAGGGCTGATTTATCGCCTGTTAGCGCTCTAACTACTAAGTTAGTAGATGCGTTGAATTTAGTTTTTAATTGGCGCTCTAGGTGACGTGATTTGGAAGTTACCAGATTCTTTAGCTTGATTGAACTTTTCACAGCGTACCTCTTTTTCTGGGGTAAATATTTTGTTGCAGTGATACTCCATTCGCCTGATATATTGCTCAATAGCTGACTTTCGTTTGAGATATTGCTCTTTATTGAAATGCTCTATTATTGGCAGATATACGCAGTAATGTAAGGGTAAAATCAAAAGCAATAACGCACCTAAACTAACAGCAATTCTTGAGAAGTAGCTCAGACTAAAAAAGCGAATTACCAAGCACTCAACCAGTGTAAAGTCATCTCTATTTAGCTGCGTTAAGCCTTGCGAGGATTGAGAATTGGGTGCTTTTAATGTTTTGGCGGATGACTCCCATATCCGCTTTCATATCTCCGGAGAAGTTATTAACCTTTTGGTTCAATTTAGAAGCCCTGTTGCTTACGTGTTCTCGCAAGTCTTGGGCGTTAGTCTCAAATGATTGCTCAATGACATCAAATTTCTGATCAACGTAGTTCTTGATTGCAGCTGTTACAGTACTGATGAATTGGCTGTAGTCGGTAAAAGTGTCGTCAACGTTAAGAGCAATACTTAATGTTTCTTGTTCAGTTAACTCAAACCCCAGCGCGGATGATTGGGCTGTGACAAAGGAGCGCTTGTCATCGCTGGTTACAGTAATGCCGTTAATCCCTGAAGGAACGACTGCAAGCTGACTGTTATCAGTCTCAGGCTGTTCGGATTCTACTTGTGAGAGAAACGTTTCTTCAACGGGTTTATTAGTTACAGATAATTGGTTGGTTGCTTTGGCTTTGAGATAGTCAACTGCTTGGCTCAATTGCTCTTTGGTTGGATTGTTAAGGTCATCGCAATTAACTGTGAGCGCCGCTCCTGTGTAATCGTCTTTAGTGAATCCCTGATAACCCTGTTTGTACAAGCGAGCGCGGACATTGTTAGTAAACTTGTCAGACATGGTAATTGCTCCTTATTTGACTAGTGCTAAAACTTCAATGGTTGCGGATTTCATCGGTTGTGATAGCGAAGCGCTGCCGCCTACGGCAGAGCGCTTGTTGATTGCCCATTTAGCAGCGACGAACGCAACAAGGGCTAAATCCTTGCATTGGTAAGTATTTTCGGCTTTAAAAGATAGTCCGGCTTTCTCAAACCAGTAGTAACGAGTGCTGCGTGGTACATCGTCAAGATTGATTTTTAGATAGTCTGCCAGCGCAACTAAAAAACTCTTGCCGTTGTAGCTAGCGTCTAATTCATAGAAGTGCTTGAAAACTTGCCAGCGCTCATTAAATCCTTTGCTAGCAGGAGTTAGCGCACTGTAGCGCTGCTTAAGTCCTGCAAACGTCTCAACTATTTTTTGAGCGTTCGCTGATTCCACATTGAAGCTAAAACGCTGTTTGAGAAAAGCTACTACTCGATACCAAGTGATATCTGAAATTTCTTTACCCATCTTGCGCTCATAAATCTGTTTCAGGTGGCGATACTTAGATGAATACACTTTTGTTGCCACATTACCCCCGAATTATTACTTCTATGTGTATAAAATTAACTAGACATCCGGTTATGCCAAGGTATTTGATATAGCCCTGAGTCTGATTCGAGGTATTTGATATAGTCCTGAATCTGACGACTATCAATAACCTGGGAAAATTGACTTTGGACAGCCTTTTAAAGCCTTACTTTTGTCGCCTATAACCACGCAATAACAATGCTTTTAGACTAAGAGCGACTTACTGACACTTTTTCGTTTACCCCCACAAATGCGCCTCCTTGAGCCTAGTTTTTGCGATCGCGTCCCTCAACGGGAGCATTAAAGCCAGTCGCAAATCAAACACGTTAGAACAAGCTTTGCTGTATTCCCTGTCCTATGACTTCAGATTTACGGTTGGCGACCATGCCAGGGACTTCGTAAATCCCATACCTGACTTTGTTCTGATTTAGCTTGAGCGTGGCTGTCTTCCTCTGTCCGTGTAGTGGCTCGAATGTCCACTGGGTGTGGTCAATTCTTGCCCAAGGGCATTTACCTGTAAAGCGATACAGCGTACCCTTGATTTGATACACCTTGTGCTGTGAAAGGGTAGAAGGTTCGTAGACAGGAATTAAGTTATGCATCTTTGTTGTCTCCAGCAAGACACGCAGCCGTTAAGCTTGCACCCAGGAAGACCGCAATAGATGCAATGGCACTTCCTTCAACAACAAGAGCGTTGTTTGCCCAAGTTGGTTGATATTTCTCATTTCTGCTTCGCTCAATGCGGTCAACGCCATGACAAAAGATACTACCAACAACCAGAAAACTAGTTGTTAGTAAGCTCAAAATTGCTACTTCTGACGCTGCATCTTCGATGAATAAACGAATCTTTTCACGCCAAGGAATGACGCGGCGAATGTACATTACTGGCTTTTGTTCTAGATATGAATGCCACTCTGAATTAGTAAAATTTAAGGGCTTGTAATCAGATGGTTCGTGTTCATCAAGTAGTTCACCTACTGCTTGAATTGCATCTCCTAGTGTCAAATCTGGATAGTAATCCAGTTGTCTAAATTCCTCTGAGTCTAGGATTTCTCTGAGCCAGCGATCTATTGCTTCTAACTTTCTCTTTTGATTAGGATTAAGCATTACTTTCTCAAGAGGTAGTTCGTTGATTGCTTCTAAGTCGCGTAAATTGATATGCATAAATCCTCTGTCCTAATGCAGACACGCACAATTACCGCGACCGTTGAAAATGAACGGACGCAATGCATATATTGCTGTGAATAGTTGAATGCTCTCAAAACAGCGCTTGTAACCCTTGCAACCCTCGAAAGGAAGTCGCCAAGTGCGTTTTGCGCTTGGGTCTTACTTGCGTCTGCCTTAAGTTATTGACATATCGATAACCTTGACATTAATATAGTAAGTGAAGTTAAGCAGAGTGTCAACACTTTTCTTACAATAATTGCAAATAGCTTAGAAGTGGTATTTAATAGCTCCATAAAGCATACTTTCTATGCCTAATGGCTACAAAAAAACCACGATTAACAATTTATATGGCATCACAGGAATTATTAGACGACCTACAAGCAATTGCCGACGAGCAACAACGATCAGTTTCCAATCTTGCTAGCATCGCACTTGCGGATTGGATAGCTCAATATAAAGAACGAAAAAAAGAGAACAAATAAAATGATCGACTCAGAGCAAACAAAAGGCGATCGCGTATAATGTTGACCCTGAAAGACCCACCAAGCAATTTTCAACTCCCGCCGCACAACGAAGCGGCATTAGAGATGCTTAGGGAAGCGAAAGACTATCAGTCCACTCTTGCTTTAGCGGCTAGTGGTGCTGCGCTTGGTACAGGCGGCATAGTTCATCCATTGGGCTGGTTACTTTTTGGATTGGCTTACAAGCCGTTGGTAGCAACTCAAAAACTGGCGCGGCTGGAAAAATTAACCGCCCGACTTTTGGATGAGTTTAGAAACGAGGGAATACAAGTCTTTCCAGTACTTAAAATCGACGACAAGAACCCTATCGACTTGTTTGTGAGATTTGAGCGAAAAATTCACTTGTTTATTTCCATTCGCTCAATAGGAGATAAGGAGATTGTCTACAACGAAGCTAGAGAGGTTTTGCAGATCAAGAGGAAAGACAAACATGGACTAAAAGTCTGGAACCCATGCCCACTGCTTGAATTAGCAGATTACGAGAAGTGGCTGAGTAAAAACAGAGACTTGTTTGGAATGTCCTCAAGGGAAGCTACAAAAACGCCCTCAGCAAAAGTTTTGGTCTTATGGCCTCCCACCAAGGCGGCAGAAGATCACAATTCACATCTTTACTCTGAAGTTGGAAGTATGAAAATTCTAGCTCTCAGAAGAAAAGGGACTGTATTTGTAATTCAACAGGAGGAAGTTACCGAGTTTGTCAAGGCGACTTTAGCCAAGTACGAATAGATTAAAAGGTGAAAACCCCGCGTCCCGGTAGGACAGCAGGGTTTTCCAATGGAATTGGGGTTATCGGGTTGCGAAGCCTAATTAATATCCCTAACAGTAATTTTATCGTACATGATTGGGTGTAAAGCCAATATACACACTGGCTCCCTAGATGTAAACAGCGTTTCAGGAATTTTACCAAATTACATTTCGGAACGTTTGTCCTAAACGATTACTGCCACGGGATAGCTCCAATTCCTCCAATACACTTCAGGAGGAATAGCTCTCATGTCACAATTAAAACAATTTAATAACTTGCCAGAGTGGCAATCAGCAACTGCTAAACAGACCGCTTCAAACCCCGAAATAGAACTTGAGTCTATTGAGGGTAGTAAAATCAAGTTCGCGTTTAATGCGACTGGAAAAAATAAAGACTGGGACTTTAAGAAACTTGCCGCCAACTTCATTGATGTAGAAGGCACTCTAGCCGATGTCCAGCAGCACATTAAAGCAGGTCACGCCATCTGTGCTGGCTTATTGGGTGGTAAATGGCGGAGCAAGGCTAACGTAATCGGTTCTCACTGGCTACTACTTGACATTGATAATTCCGATATTGCCCGTGATGCCTACGGTAAGCAGATTTTGGACGAGAACGGGAACTCTATCAAAGTTTACGATCATCAATTAACCATCGATGAAGCCCTAGCCCATCCCTTCA
>JAYGHB010000142.1:0-23129 GCA_034931985.1 Halotia wernerae UHCC 0503 | reverse complement strand
ATTTATTTATGGGGATTATCTTTTTACTTTTTACTTTTTACTTTTTACTTTTTAAGAAGCATTTGCTTCAACTTCCAGATTTTCTTTGGCATTGATTTTTCCCAAAGATGCGATCGCTATTCTCAAAAATATATCTGTTAGATTCTCCAAACTTAAAAAATTACCAAGTTGGATCACTAAACAGATTTATCGTCAACTCTTCTTGAGGTGGTATTGCTGTAATACAAGCGCGGATAACGTCGCCGTTTTCAAGTTCCACGGTGCAAGCATGACAAGACCCCATGAGACAGCCTGTGGGAATAAACACTCCAGCCCGATCTGCTACTTCTAAGAGGGCTTCTCCCACTTTGGCATTAACGGTGACATCATCTGGCAAAAAGCGGACGCGAACATTCATGGAATAACCTAAGTACAGCTTTGCATAAAATTGTAGCGTTGTTAAATGCTGAGTCAGCCTAAAGGTATCCGCAAATATAGCGATTCTCAGTTGGGTGCAATAACGAAATCATGATTATCATACTATTGACTGGCAATTTACAACGGCTGATGCTCGTATCAAGCTCAAGCGTCTTTACGCATCAATTCAACCTTGACAGACCACTAGTACCAATGGGCGTGGTTTCTATCGGATTTGTTTCAATGGGGTTATTCAATACTGGAATGATCACAATGGGACTGGTTAGCCTTGGAAGAGTTAATGCAACTTAATCCAACTGGGATAGAGCAAAAGCAAGCTGGAACCCAGATGAATCCTCAACATAATATGTCTCACTAGAAAAAAGGTATTGAGTTAACAATACCTTTTTGCTGTGATCTTAAATCTCAGCTACTGCTCGTTCAATCAAGCGGCGTGCTAAAGTTTGTGTGCCTGTGTGTTCGTAGTAATTCGTTGCTATATCAAGGAATGCTGCGAGGTAATCTAACTTATCGTCGGCAATTTCAACAAAACCTTGCAAGTGACTAACAACCTTTTGGGGCGTTAAGTTATTGTTAGTAACTAATCCACTCATCCAACCTTTAACTGAGTCAAAACTTTCGCCGATAAAGTTAAGTTTACTACTAGCATTGTTGCCTGGTATCGCATCTTTGATGCCTTTGAAAGTCGAGTTATTTTCTAACTCCTGAGGATTTGTTTGATTCAGTGCCGATACAGCTTTGCTAATAAAATCTGGGCCTAAAGGAATTAAACCATCAACGCAAACTAACGCCACCATCCGAATGAGTGACTCACCACTATACTCACCCAAGGAAGCTACAAAATCCCCAATACTATCTCCAGGAATACCGTTGATTTGACAGAAGGCTACTAATTCAGCAACTAATTTCAACGACAAATCAATAGTTTGAGCTTTATCTGGTTTAGGAGTGACAGAATTTAAAAAACCCAAAAGGGGAATTTTTTCACCAACTTTGTTAGCCAAAGCCGCTGCACCAAGAGCTTTATCTGTACCATCAACGGTTTGATAAAGCCACATAGCTCGTTGATATCCTTGGGAGCGATCGTTGTAGAGATAAATCGCTCGTTCACCAATTTGCTGGATTAAATCTTCGTCGGTTTCACCAGTGACGGACTTAATAGTGTTAACAAAGCCTACAGTATTTTGCCATTCACCAGGAGCAACAAAATCGAGAGAATTTAAC
This sequence comes from Halotia wernerae UHCC 0503, assembly GCA_034931985.1. GTDB lineage: Bacteria > Cyanobacteriota > Cyanobacteriia > Cyanobacteriales > Nostocaceae > Halotia > Halotia wernerae. Next base: position 21,488 of record JAYGHB010000142.1, on the reverse strand, counting down.
ATAGAAATGGTCAAGCCGCTGGTTGGTAGTTGATCAACCAATTCAAAAATTGATTTGCTCACAAAAATCTCACTTATTTAGGGTTTGTTATCTCGACAGCATTAAAGTTTATTTAAGTTCAGCTAAACCAGTTAGGTTAAATTTCTTGATCCAATCGGCGCGATCGCTGGCGGTAAATGACGGATTGCGAGAAAGTACTTTTACTTGGTACTTTCCGACTAAAATTGCGGTCTGCGTCTTACCTACTTCAACAGATGGATAACCGTCAATTTTTTTAGTGCTATTCGAGAATTTTGCTGCTGCACTAGGTGTACTGGTAGTATCAGAAACCGATAACGCGGCTAATTCTTTGCCGTCTTTTTTCAATTTTGCTTCGGCAAAACCTTTTTTCTCTTGGGTAAATACTTGCTGGTAGCCAGCTTGATTAGGTGGGAAGAATTTATTAAATTTCTCACCTTGGGTGGCCTTTTTGGCAACTGCTTGACCACTTTTTTGTTGACTGCTTTCTTGTTGCACCTGGTCAAAACGTCCTGGTGTTTTTGGAGTACAGGCTGTAGTTAGCAGTACGATAGATAGTAAAAAAGCAGCTAAAATTCTGTACCTACGGGTTAAAATCATCTTTGGCTTTGGCTTTTTTTGTACTTGAACTTTGAGGCAATTATCGGCGCTGTTGTCAACTTTGGCTGGAAAAATTTACTATTTGATCATAGTTACTGTTGTTTACTGCTCTTATCTCTGCCTTTTTAGTCATTAAACTTAACTACGATAAGCTATCACCGCATAGAATGGGTCTTTTCCGGTTGCACCCAACCACTGCAAAAAATTGGGTGCTGTGGATTTATGAGTAATAACTTCTGGAGTAGTAAATCCTGATACTGAGGCGAAGTAGTTTTTAACTAATTCCACCCTGGTAGCTTCTGAAGCGTCCCGCCAAGCTTGAATTGCTTTTTGAAAAAACATGCGGTTAGAAAAGCTGATAATAGCTATACCACCAGGTTTGAGAACGCGATAAATTTCAGAAAAGACTGCCTCTGGATATTGGATATACTGCACTGAAACGCAATTGAGAACAGCATCAAAATCTTGATCCCCAAAGGGTAGCTGCGGATTTTCGTTGATATCTTGTACAAAGTAATGATCTAAACGGGGATTACGTGAGAGTTCTTCAGCATTGAGTCCATGTCCCTCAACGTGGGTAAATTGCATTTCTTCTGGCAGATGCGATACCCAACTACCCATCATATCTAGTATGCGCGTGTTGCGCTGGAGGCGATCGCGATATAAATCTGTTAGCTGTTGAATAAATCCTTCATCGACGTGGGTGACGAAACGCGGATAAACATAAAACAACTTATCGTCTGTGTCATCTAATTTTTGACGTTGATTCGGTCTTAGCATCATAAATCTCTGTTCTACAGGTTTTTTTTACCAAAAATTGTCCAACTTCAGGTATTATTTGGGTCAAGTATACTTAACATATTTTAATAACAAAAAGACTCCTAAACGAGTCCAGTCAATATCAATGTTGTATAGACTACATTCCTTGCGGACTATCTGGCAGCAAATATATCTATCCTCTGTATTTCCTTATATCAGTTTGTTGATTTGGATACTGCCGTTATTGTTATTCAGTTCTGGACAGAATAGCTTGATGGCACACGATGAAGGGCTTTACGCTTGGCGGGCGCGTCAAATGTTCGACTCTGGCGACTGGATAGCTCCTTGGGGTAATGTCCATCATAAAACCCCTGGCCCTTATTGGATAATTGCTATTGCCTACAAGCTATTTGGTATCAGTGAAATCAGTACGCGAATTACTAGCATGATTGCTGGCATTTTCAGCCTATTTCTAGTATATGAAATAGGCAAAATTATACTAGGTAAAAAGTTAGGTTGGCTAGCTGCGGCGATTTTAAGTGTAGAGTTTCTCTGGCTGCAATATTGTCGCTTAGGCACACCTGATGTACCAATGATTTTTTTGATCCTTTTAGCTATTTGGTCTTTGATCAAAGCTGAACTGCATTTTAAATATCGCTATTTTTGGAGTTTTATTGCTGGTTTAAGTTTGGGTTTAGGCTTTTTAGTCAGAAGCTTGATGATTTTTTTGCCGATGATCGCTTTATTACCTTATTTAATTGGTGAACATTGCCGTCATCGTCATCTTGCTAACCCAATGTTGTATGTAGGGTTTGCAATCGGCTTAATTCCTACTTTGAGTTGGTTGTGGTTCAATTGGCTACGTTTTGGAAACGCTAGTTTTGAAGAATTATTTAGGTTTGTTTTCCAGTTGGGTTCTCATGAACGTGGTGGTAATGGAATAATATTCTATTTCTGGAATGTGCCAGCTAAAGCTTTTCCTTGGTCTTTTTTGAGTCTTTTAGGTTTAGTTTTAGTATTTCGCCGTCCCATTCCTCGTTACCATTTGATATTAGTAGGCTTTCCGCTGGTGCTATTTGCTGAACTGAGTATTTTTTCTACTCGTCTGTCTCACTATAGTCTTTGCCTTTATCCGTTTATCGCTTTTTTGGCAGCAATTGGTTTAGATTGGTTGAGCAAAATCTACAACAGAGGAATGACAAAAATCATTCCCCGTAATCTCAGTTATGCCTATGGTGTATTGGGTACTTTATTTTTGCTAGCAAGTATAGTCGTTTTTACTTGGGGTGATGCCAAAATTCATGACTATGCAATTTTGGGCTTGATTGTGGGATTGAGTTGGTTAATTTTACCTTTGGTATGGATTGCTCGTTACCACTTTGGTATGAAGTTTCTCACAGCGCGTTACTGGTTGGCTGGTTGGCTAATTCCCTGTTGGCTAGCTTTGGCTGTGGTTGGTAGTCTAGGCTTGTTAAGTAACTATAACCCTGATATTAAAACATTTATTCAAAAACCTGCGATCGCCTCAATTCTTCAAACTCATCCTATCTACTTTGTGCAAGTCGGCGGAAAAACTGCTGTGTTACTCAATTTTTACACTCCCGTACATGGTAAAAAAGTAGACTCCATTTCTCAAGTTCCTGTCTTGAGCTATGCCTGGATCTCTCCAAAACAGGCGGCTAAATTATCCATACCTCACCGCGTTATTGGTACTGTGCAGAAGCATCAATTGATTCAAGTTATACCTTGAAATGGGGTATAAGGGCATAGGGCAAAATCTAAAATCCGTTTTTCTTGCCAAGATGAGGCAATTTAGTTAAGATAAATATTACGCATGCTAAATAATTAGTTAAATGATTGCTCAATCAGATCATTCATCAGGTTTAGAGTCGTGGCAGCAAACTCTAGCACCATATAATTTGGGCTACAGAATCAAATTGCTATCACAACTGCTCACCCGCAAGTTTACAGAAAAGCTAGAACCGTTTGGACTAACGCCATTTCACTGGTTGGTATTATGTTGTCTGTGGCAAGAAGATGGTTTACCAACTTCTAGTATTGGAGACAAACTCCAGCAAGTGGGAGGAACTTTAACAGGTGTACTAGATCGGATGGAAGAACGCGGTTTAGTACGTCGAGAACGCGACTCTCACGATCGCCGCATCTGGCGAATATGGATAACTGATGCCGGGAAACAACTAGAAGCAGTTTTGCCCCCAATTGCCGCAGAAATGCGCGATGCCGCTATGCATGGTATTTCTGCCGCTGATCGTGAACTATTTTCGCAAATTCTCAATCGGGCGATCGCTAACCTTTCCTGAGACTATGCCATAATCACCCCATTGGGTGAAGTATTATTAATATTCTTTTGTGAAAATACTACGCATACAAAAGAAAAGACATATATAAAGACTATGAGCAGATATTAATTACTCTAATTAAATTTCTAATCATGAATGGGGATGTCTGCAAAAAAAATGGTCAACATAATTCATAATTATTATTCCATGCCTGTTCGCGCAGCATTCCCACAGAGTCAGGACTTACGCATGGATTACGATTTCACGTCATTACGAGCAAAGCAAAGTAATCGCAAAGGCTTAGTTTTTCGTCACGAGTGCGTAAGTCCTAAGAGTAAACAGGGGCTTGAGATAATGATGCTACGTACTTTTTTATCTCCATTGATAAATCAAGGATTAACAAGGATTAAATTACGAATTACGAATTACGAATTACGAATTAGTAAAGCAAGCCTTAAATGAACAGACAAGCCACCCATAAAGAATCGTTACTACCGGCATTAAGATCAAGAAACTACCGTTTGTTTTTTGCTGGACAAGGTATTTCCCTGATTGGGACTTGGATGACACAACTAGCTACAATTTGGCTAGTTTATAGCTTGACAAATTCTCCATTTATGCTAGGTGTTGTGGGATTTACCAGTCAAATTCCTAGCTTCTTTTTAGCTCCCTTCGGCGGAGTATTTGTAGATCGCTTTTCTCGATATCGTACTTTAATTGGCACGCAAGTATTAGCAATGATTCAGTCGTTAACCTTGGCTGTGTTGGCGCTGAGTGGAGTCATTCAAATTTGGCACATTATAGCTTTAAGCTTGTTTCAAGGATTTATTAACGCTGTGGATGCACCAGCACGGCAAGCATTTGTCCCTGAATTAGTTGAGCGTAGGGAAGATTTAGCTAATGCGATCGCTATCAATTCTACCATGATTAATGGTGCGCGATTAATTGGCCCAGCGGTTGGGGGTTTATTAATTGCTAGTGTGGGAACTGCTTACTGTTTTTTAATTGACGGTTTGAGTTACATTGCTGTGATTGCTGCTTTATTAGCAATGAAAATTAAACCCTGGAAGTTTGCAGTAACTCAGGGTAATCCCTTACAAAAAGTTAAAGAAGGGTTTGTGTATGCCTTTAGTTTTCCACCAATTCGAGCCATCTTATTGCTATCAACCTTAGTTAGTTTGATGGGACTGCAAAATACTATTCTTGTACCAGTTATTGCAGAAGAAACCCTCAAAGGGGGTGCAGAAACTCTAGGATTTTTGATGGCAGCATCAGGAGTTGGAGCTTTGTCAGGGGGTATTTATCTAGCTACACGGCAAACAATCTTAGGAATTGGTAAGTTGATTAGTTTAGCACCAGCTATTTTAGGAGTTGGTTTAATTGCCTTTGCTTCGTCTCGTTTTTTACCTCTTTCGTTGTTTACAATGCTGTTTGTTGGTTTAGGAACAATTCTTCAAATTGCTGCTAGTAACACCTTTTTACAAACAATTGTTGAGGAAGATAAACGTGGAAGATTAATGAGCTTGTACACAATGTCATTTTTGGGAATGATACCCATAGGTAATTTATTAGGAGGTATATTAGCAAGTCATATTGGGGTTGCTAACACTTTAATTATTGACGGAGTAGCTTGTATTATCGGCTCTATAATTTTTAGCCGACAGTTGCCTAATTTAAAAGAAATGGTTAGACCAATTTATGAACAAAAAGGAATATTAATCAGCCAAAAAAACTTCAGATAAATTGTTACATTTCTTAATATAATTTATTTATACTGTAATACGGTTCAGTTAAGGAGAATGGTAGGTTTAGGTTTGGGTTGTGCGATAGCAAAACCCAATATAAGGCTAGGTAATCTTGGGTTTCCTTGCGTCAACCCAACCTAGCACATATTATAGTGTTTGACGTTAACTGAACCGTGTTTATTTATACAGTTTCAATGACTGTTACAGGTTTACTCATCCCCACAAGGACTAAAAAAACAGCACACGCAAGTGTCCTCATCTTGGTGCGAAATTTCTATTGCAGCTTACTCAAAATCATACTGACATCAACGGCTAACTTCTGACCTAACTTCAGCAATTGATTGCACTGATTATTATCTTCTTCATTGGCAAGACTAGTCAGGCACAAAGGCATAATTTGACTATGTAGACAGCTGAAGTATAGTTCTTGTGATCGCTCTAAGGAAATGCCAAGATTTAGCTGATACCCAACATCAATTAATCGCTCAAATAGTTGGATATCTGCATGAAAACTACCATTAGCGTCGTGCAACAATTGCCAGAGCGATCGCGCAATTAATTGTTCTAACATTTGCTTGGCTTCGGGAATATTCAGCCGACAACGCAGATGTTTGGCTTCGGTGGCGATCGCTTCTAATTCTACAATGTGATTCCAACACAGTTGAGGTTCAGTGATGTCTTGTTCTAGCGATCGCAATGTCATCATACAGCGGTAAGCTAAAGCAATTTCTGCTGCCACCTGCAACTCTTGGGGTACTTCTAGTCCATCGCGGTGGAATGCCATCAATACGCCATAATTTTCTCGATACGCCTGGGTATATAGTTGGTCTAAACGTGTCAGGGTTTCCTGACTAATTAATCGCATAATTCGATGGCGTTCTTCAGTAAAGAGATTCTGCAAGCTAAAAGCTTCTTCTCCAAATAGCTGCGTCATCACTAAGATAGAGTGAGCTGCGCTCGCCTGTTGCAGCGCCCCGAACAGCTTTTCTTTCAATTGACTGTAGTCACGCCGTCCAGTAAATGGTTGAATGCAACAGTGGAAATCCCAGCCCCCAAGATGGAGAACGGCAAACACTAAATGTTCGCTTTCCCAGGTAATTTCTGACACCAATTTCAAGTGTCCTACAACCAAAGTTAGGGATCCCATGCGTTGTAGCTGGTAATCTAACTCATTGGCAGCGTAGCAATAAACTCGCTTTTGGTAAGGCAGAGGATTTTGACTAGCAGCATTTTCTCCAGAGATGAAATTGCGCGTTTCTGCTGGCTGGTGATTACTAAAAAGCGAAGTAATAGCGTAATGAGCTGCAACTTGTTTGAAACCTACTTGAGCAGTTAGTACCAGTTGTCGATAAATTTCCGCACCATGCTTGAAACTTTCAACATTACTAGGGGCTAAACCCAGACGTTTAAGGAAGCCTTTTTCCAATTGTACACCTGCCACATCTCCTGCTAGTTCCAAAGCACGGGCGGCATAACGGAGAATCTGCGTTCCCTCTGGACGAGAAATTTCTTCAAAAAACCATCCGCAACTAGTGAACATCAATAAAGCGTGACGCTGCATTTCTAATAAGCGTAAAGCGTCTACTTGTTCGGCTGCTGTGAGTTTGTGGGTTTGATGACAAGAAAGAAAATGGTTAACGTTGGCAGGAGAGCGATCGCGCAATACTTGAATATATTCATCTCTTGCTTGCCAGGGATCGTTAAAAATCTGTTTGCCACATTCTTCATATACCTCTGTTAATTGATCCCGTAGCCAGTTTAAAGCATCTCGTAGAGGTCGCCGCCATTTTTGATGCCATACACCGCCTTCACCACCACAACCACAGTCATCTTGCCATCTATCTACACCGTGGGCGCAACTCCAGGCTGTGACTGACTTTAATTCTACTTCCCAAGTGGGAGGATTAAGACTAAGGTAGTGGGCAAAGTTCGTCACCGTCCAACCATGTTGGGGAAACTCATTCACAAAAGCGTAGGCTAAAGTTTTTTCAGTTCCTTTCTTGTGGTGACCAAAGGTTTCGCCATCTGTCGCCACAGAAATCAATTGTGCTGGACGATGATCCCCACGCACAGCCGAACCGATACGTCCGGCAAAGTGATGGGAATTATAAACAACATCACTAAAACCCATGTCCCGCGAGATCGGGCCGTCGTAGAAGAAGATATCAATGTAAGGGCGGGAGTCCTGATTTCCTCCACTCCCCTCTTTGATTGTGCTGAGGGGTGAAGATGAATTGCTGAGTGCAGGCTTTAAATAACAGCGATAGGGACGTGTGGGATCAATTTGACTACCGCCAACTTCATGCCATTCTGGCTGAGAATGATCTTGGGTGGGTAGGGGACGACAACGCTTGGCCTGTGACGGTGCAAGGATAATAAAGTGAATACCTTCCGCAACCAGAGCTTCTAGAGTGGCATAGTCTACGCCGGCTTCAGCTAACCACATGCCTTCTGGATCACGTCCAAAGCGGGAACGGAAGTCTTCTTTACCCCAGCGAATTTGAGTGTATTTGTCACGCTCGTTAGCCAAGGGCATGATGATGTGATTGTATACTTGCGCGATCGCATTGCCGTGACCTTGCAAGCGCTGGGAACTTTTGGTATCTGCCTCTATAATCCGCTGATATACTTCCATGTCGTGGCGTTCTAGCCATGACATCAGCGTTGGCCCAATATTAAAACTAAAATACTCATAATTATTTACGATCCCCACTACTTCGCCTTGGTCATTTAAAACTCTGGCAAAGGCATTTGGGCGATAACATTCCCAGTAGATGCGCTCATTCCAATCATGAAAAGGTGCAGCACCAGGTTGGCGCTCAATCGCGTCCAGATAGGGGTTTTCCCGTGGTGGCTGGTAAAAGTGTCCGTGTACCGTTACATAAACACCAGTCGCCTTGTTCAGAGGATCGTTTTGGTGGGTATCTTTGGCAGTTAAATTTGATGTAAATGTTGAGCCAGAACTAGCTGGCATTTCAGCAGCAGAAGTCATGTATATTTATCCAAAACAAAAAACTTACATTTTGCCGAAAACATTGTATTTAAACCTTTCTACAGAAGTTTGAACACAAATTCCGGTATATATGAAAACTCTGTGTATAGAATACAGTCAAATCTCCGAGAAAGCTGTCTTACTAGAGTGGGAAATCTGCGTTATCGCACAGCATTTTCCTACAGGCTCGAAATAATCAGCCATTGAATAACGCCTCAATTAGGGTTTTCTCGTTGGCAGCGCCAATAAAAAATTTAATTGTCTTTTAAACATTAAACCCCATTGTTGATGTAAAATCTAGACTAAAATTGATAGTTTTGCTAAGAAAGATTGCAAAAGCTCCATAAATTGCAATCTTATTTTACATATCTCGTGCCAGCCTATAAACAGTGTAATATCTGAATGGATTTATGGACAGTTAAGAGTATCCTAGAGTCTGGATTGCAAACCCCTCAAACATCTTGATTAATCACAGATATCTGTGAATGGTACTCTCGGATTAAGGTAGCAAATGTCAGGTAAAAATGCTCTTTTTCTAATTTTCTTACTGTTTATCCCAGTTTCCTTAGTAGCCCACTTTCTGAAGTGGGGAGACTTAATAGTTTTTATCACAGCTGGTTTAGCAATTCTGCCCTTAGCAGCCTGGATGGGTACAGCCACAGAAGAAATTGCTGTTGTAGTTGGTCCAACATTGGGGGGATTATTAAATGCCACCTTTGGCAATGCAACAGAACTGATTATAGCTTTAATCGCCCTGAATGCGGGGCTGGTGAATGTCGTCAAAGCCAGCATCACGGGATCAATTATCAGTAACTTATTACTGGTGCTGGGTTTTTCTATGCTGTTAGGTGGACTGCGTTACAAAGAACAGACATTTCAGTCGGTTGTGGCGCGGGTGAATGCTTCGTCGATGAATTTGGCGGTAATTGCCATGTTGCTACCAACGGCGATGAATTACACCTCCGTTGGAATTAACGAAAAAACCCTGCAAAATTTATCTCTTGCCGTTGCAGTCGTGCTAATTGTAGTTTACGTTCTCACACTGCTATTTTCGATGAAAACTCACGCCTATCTCTATGATGTGGGTATAGCAGAGATCGAAGCAGAAGAACCCCCTCATACTAAACCCAACATTTGGCTGTGGAGTGGTGTGCTGCTAGTGTGTACTCTATTAGTGGCACTAGAGTCAGAATTATTGGTAGATACTTTGGAAGTGGCTACATCCCAGCTAGGTTTAACATCGCTATTTACAGGGGTAATCCTGGTTCCCATTGTAGGTAACGCCGCTGAACACGCCACAGCCGTAAGCGTGGCTATGAAAGATAAGATGGATCTTTCTGTATCGGTGGCTGTGGGATCAAGTTTGCAGATAGCTTTATTTGTTGCTCCTGTTTTAGTGATCGCAGGGTGGATAATGGGTCAACCGATGGATTTGGATTTTAACCCTTTTGAATTAGTGGCTGTGGCTGTGTCGGTATTGATTGCTAATAGCATTAGTTCAGATGGTAAATCCAATTGGTTAGAAGGCACTTTACTATTAGCCGCATATGTAGTGTTGGGTTTTGCCTTTTACTTTCATCCAGTCATTGAAGGTATTGGGTAGTTATGGCAGCGATCGCTTTTTAGTTTAATAGAGAGCGATCGCTTTCTGCTTATGGGTAGAGGTAATTATTTTACTATTTATGAATTAAAAATCAGGCTTGAGTAATGTAGATTTAGAAACGGCAATTTGGAAATATAAAAATCTCATCTTATAGATATACTGCTTAGGGTAGAATAAATTTTTTCTTATCTAGAGTTTATTATTGTTGACAGGGTAAATAGAGAAAGCAGGACAACCAGTGGAGAATTGATCCACTCCTTTAGCAATCACTGATGATTGCCATAATATGGTAGCAATTTATTGACTTGTAAGTACACACCATTCCGGAATTACGGCAATTGTTCTGTCAAAGGAAATATGGGTGTTAGTAACATCAAATGCAATGAATGATATTGTCCTGCTGATGACAGGTGTGTTGATCACAAAACAACCATCTCCGTCCAATTTACTTAAGCAGCCTGTAATTCAGCTAGACGATGGCGTGCAAAAGCCCACAAAGAGTCATTTACATAAGTTAGTTCCAACTTCCAAGATTGCACCACCTGAATTTATACAGTCAGCTGAGAGTCCCCCAGCTACTCGATTAGCACTCAAGCCTGAACATCAAAAAACTCTGATGAGTAAGACAGATAAAAATCTTGTCAAAGACTTATATAGTTTGGCTGAGTTCCAGCATTTCCAGGCTGTAAGGGTGAAGTTTCCTAGTGAACAACGCCTAATAGCTCAACAAAGTCGTGACAAAATTGTTGTTACAAAATTTCAAGGGATACGTTTTTCTAATAAACAACGCCTAACAGCTCAACAAATTGATAATAACATTGTTGTTGCAAAATATCCCAGGTCTAGTAACCCCACTGTACCAACTCTACGTTTTAATAGTTCAGGTCTTGCTGTCAGAATCTTGCAACGGTTATTAGTTGCTAACGGTTATGCTATTCGAGTTGATGGGGTGTTTGGGGCGCTAACAGAGACTGCTGTTAAGGCATTTCAAAACCAGCAAAATTTAGTTGTAGATGGCATAGTGGGGCCAAGAACTTGGCATTATTTGACAAGATAGTATAGCAGGGGACAGGGGATAGATTTGAAAGTCTCATGGTGTCAGGGCTGTATGATCAGTTTATGTCCTAACCTACGTGGCAATAGCTATAACTCAAAAATAGTTGAGAAAATTCTTAAGTGTTTAACGTAGCTTGGTCGTTTCAGGGTTTAAGCTTTGGCTGAAATAGTCAAAAAATGACCAAATACAAAATACCTACCCTTGAAAGGGGGCAACAGGGGAGTGAAGAAAATACCTAAAATATCTTGAATTTGTATCATGATACTTCTCCCCTGTCCCCTACTATAACTACCGATACTGATGTTGCTCTAAGAGTTTTTTAGCTGTGGGTTTGTAAATTAAATAGAACAAAGACTCAATGTAACGCAACAAATCTTCTCGATTTTCTTTTGAGGTAAAGTTCCAAAATCCATAAATCCGCGCTAATGATAGCAGCTTGCTTGTATGAATTTTCCAAGTGTATGTGCTGTAAACCCGGTCAATGGCTTTACGGGAAATTTCCTCCCAATATTGAGGATTATGCTCACATTTAGTGACAAATTCCAGAATTTTTGTAGCTGTTTCCTCTAAATTGGTCGGGTTAATGTAAAAGCCATTCACTTTATTCTGAATAATTTCTAGTGGCCCACCGAATTGTGTAGCAAAAGTTGGTAATCCCGAAATCATCGCTTCTAGAATTGTTAAACCAAAAGCTTCAAACAAAGCTGGCTGGACAAATACACCTTTGTGATCGGCAATGACTCGATAAATTTCACCGGAATCACTTTTTGAGAGGCGCACACCCAACCAACGAATCTTGCCGTGGAGATTGTACTCGTCAATAGCGTGGTAGAGTTTAACAATTTCGTCGCGTTCTTCATTGTCGCCTGATTCTTCTACGCGCAACTTACCAGCCACTAAAATTAAGTTGCAATGCTCTTGCAATTCTTGACTCTGACCAAAGCATTCTGCTAAACCTGTGAGGTTTTTAATCCGGTCGAGACGCGCCATTGAAAAGATCGGGCGCTTGCTGGGATCATCGAGTTTGCCAAAGATTTGCGAAGGATCTTCAAGAGTAAAGAGTATTTCTGCGAGGCGATCGCGATCTTCTTGTACTCGGTCTTCAGTTCGTGTGTAAGGAAAATAGGCATTTTCGTTTACCCCAGGTGGTACGACGTTAAACTTAGGGCTAAAGAGTTCAATTCCATTCACGACATGATATAACTCCGGCATGGTGAAGCACTTGTATGACTCATACTGTCCTACACTATCGGGTGTCCCGACAATTTCTTGATAAGTGCTGCTAACTACAAAATTGGCAGCATTCATGGCAATTAAATCAGCGGTGAATTGCAATGAAAAATGATATTTCTCTTCTAAGTCTTGCCAGTAGAGGTTACTGAACAGATATTTAGATTTTTCTAAAGCGTGGGCAATATTACACTGGGTAACTTTCATCCGCCGCGCCAGCAAAAATGCTACTAAATTTCCATCGGTATAGTTACCTACAATTAAATCAGGTGTACCATGAAACTCTGCTAGCAGTTCTTTTTGGGAATCAATAGCGAAAGTTTCTAGGTAAGGCCAAAACTCAAACCGGGAAATCCAGTTTTGAGTCATATTAGGATTGAAATCTCGCAGAGGAACTCGCAAAATCCAAGCATTTTCTGTGCCGTGGACTTTTTCTAGTCGTTGATTACAAAGGGTACCATCGCTGTTGGGAATCAGTCGGGTGAGAATAATCACCTTTGGCTGGACATTCAGTCCCTCTAACCCGGCTAGCACAACATCTTCTTGTAGTTGCTTTTCCAGATTTTTGGCTTGGTCGAGAACATAAACTACCTGTCCACCGGTATCAGGACGACCCAACACTCCCTCTTGGCCAAACCAACCGTGGGCGGAGACCAAAACGATTCTAAAAATCATGGGGACGCGAGAAATGAAGGCTTCTAGCGTCTGAGGATCGGGAGAATCGATTAATTCATCTAGAACATTCAGCGTATCTTGGACACGCCCAGCCGTGTTACCCCAACCCGGTTCAAAACCCATCATTTGCAATTGAAAGCGCAATTGCTCGTAGGGTTCATCGCTGGGGCGATCGCTAACAAAACCTATGGCTTTTTTTACTTGCTGGGAAAGTTGCTGCTGTGTTTGAATGCGATCGTTGATCAGCAGTTGTACACCGTTGTAATGGTGTAGGCGTAAGAAATTTAATAAGCTTTCTAACCATTGTTTAGCATCTTGAAAAAGTTTGCTGGATAGATAGCGGTTGAGAAACTGCACCCCTTTACCAATATTTTTCGGGTCGCGAATTGTGGGGGTATAGTCATAGAAGGGGCCGAAATCTAGTTCTAACAGATCACCTTCTTGGGGTTGAAATTTGTTCACCAAGCGATCGCGCAGATCCAGCAGTTCTTCTACTGTCACTGGCTCAATATCCAAGTCTGCTGTCAGCCGATACACTTCTTGACTAGCAATCTTGGGACGAATGATGAAACAAAGGTTTGAGTCCTCTTGAATAATTTCTTGAGTATAGTAAATTAATTTACCTAAGTGAGAAGAAGTATAAAAATTTTCGGGCTTCTGAGACTTAGAGCAGTATTCACCAAATACATTCAAGATATCGTTCCGCAGCAAGTAATTTTGGTCATGCTGGCGTAATTGACTCATGAAAGAACGCAAATCACTTTTTTCTTCGCTATCCAGGATTGCTTGGATCAATTCAGACATGTGTACCCCTAAAAATAATTTCGTATTTTTGACTTTCAGGCAGAATAAGTGCCTACCTTTTCGTCTAATCGCACATAAACACGAATAAACATAGATAAATTGTTATCTTTGTCTCCCTCAGGCAGCGGTTCTCCATAAGGCGTTTAAATTCGTGTTCCTCTTTAACCTAAGATACTAAATAATATCTATTACTCAGTATTGTTTAACTCTAACTAAAGGTGTACAATTTACCATGCCTTTGGGAGATAAATATGTATGTAACGATTTTCTCACAAAGGTTTTAAGTTATTGATTTTAAAAAAAATAGTATTTGTTGACATAATCAATTATCTTTAACTTCAGTTTCTATCCTTGACATAAGAGCTATATAGCAATCCTATTTGATTTGTGAAAATTGAGAGTATCAGATCCCAGACTTCTCAAAGAAGTCTGGAATATTGGATTTTGTAATTGCAACTCATCTATCAAAAGACTAAACTATAATGGATGACTAAATTAACAACCCTGCAATTGAGTTAACAATACCACAATTTCATCCATTGTTTGCCGCACGACACTTGCAGGCTGATCAGATTGATTTACCATCATACTAAAAATTAATGGCTCATATTTAGGCGCATTTACATATCCAGAAAGAGAAACTACACCATTCATCGAGCCTGTTTTTGCTTGTACAATTCCTATAGCAGTTGTGTTCAAAAAGCGATTTTTCAATGTACCGCTGACACCTGCAACAGGTAGAGAAGCACGAAAAACTTCTGCTTGTGGTGATTTTGCGATCGCCTGTAAAACTTGCACCAAAGCTTCTGGACTAATTAAGTTTTTGCGAGATAATCCGGAACCATCTACTAAAACATAACTTGTAGGATTAATTCCCATTTGGGTTAAAGTAGTTTTCAAAACTTTTAATCCTGCATCAGCAGTAGTTTGATTTTTTTCTGGTGGTTCTTTGATAGCTAAAATTCTTAATAAAGCCTCAGCATATAAATTATTACTATTTACATTTGTTTCAACTAACAGTTCAGACAATGGTGAAGATTCAACTGCTGCTATTTCTTGTTCGTTCCTACTACCAGTGGCGCTGAACATTCTTGTCACAGAAATTCCTTGGATTGCCAAACTTTGACGGAAGTGTCGCAAGAAGTGTTCAATAGGATCAAAAACAGCGATCGCGGTGATATCAGGCTGAGAATCCACAGGCAATTGGCCTTGAATCCGTAGTATAGCTCCTTTTAAATCACGACTGACTTCAACCGATCCTGGTGTATTTGTTTGAGTAGTTACAGAGTTATTTTCAATTTGCCAGCGATATGCTTCTGTGGGTTCAGTCCACCTCAATCGCAATGGTTTTCCTATAGTTTGAGGCAACAACGACAATACAGCAGCATTTTCATTCAAAATTAAGCTATTGACTGGTGCGCCATAATAAGCCTGTACATCTTCCCATTGCCAGCTGGGATTAATAATTTCTCCTTGAAAATAACTATCATCAGCAATCAATTGTTGGACTTGACTAATACCAAGCTTGCGTAACTGTTTGGCCAATTCTGTTAATTGGGCATTTTTGAGGCTGGGATCTCCCCTACCCACAACACGCAAAATACTCTCACCGTCTTGATAAACAGAGGTGCGAATCCGAAAATTTGCGCCTAATTGCTGTAATGCTGCTGCTGTTGTGAGCAACTTGGCATTGGAAGCTGGAGTAAAATATTTTTCAGCATCCCGACTGTAAAGAGTTTGGGTAGATGACAGCGGCTTGACAAGAACACCCCAACGCATCCGACTGAATTGAGGACGATTGATTAACACATCTACCGCTGACTTAAGTTGGGTAAGGCAAATTAATTTGGGTGGACTTGCAGGTGCAACGGAGATTTGTGCTTTAACACCTATAGAACTAAAAGCTATTTGGGTGGTTAAAAATAGCACCAAAAAGCTCAGTGGTTTGTTGAATGTGTTCAGTCTCACTCATACTCCTTCTACCAATCACCAATTTGGACTACAACTTCTGTTTTTAAACAAAGGTCTCTAAGTATAGTTACTTAATAAGTCTGATTAAAACGTTAACATATTTAGTTGGTTGCTAAGAGTGTATCTGAGTGAGTGCGATCGCGTTCTTTTGATTTTACACATCCAAGAGCCGCAATCTTCAAGTCACTGCTGATCTAGGCTAGTTAAAATCAATCAAATATGAGTCTTATATAGTAATCATATATAATCTCTGAAAACTATTTTTTATAAAATGCGTTCGCCCTGATTGAAACAGAGATTGGAAAACGCAATAATTCTTCTTAGGACATTGATAAGTGATTTCTACCATAAGAGCAATTTTTTGACATTGCTGAATAGAAACATAATTGAGGTTTTTTGAAAAAACTCAAATTATTTTCTCCCACCACTTGCCTTATTCATATCCCTGATTAAGCAGCGCCAATTTTTTATACATCACTCCAATTAACTTTATTTATAAAAATTTAATATTCTTCTGGTATTTTCTCTCCTGACCTCGTTAAAGCATTATGCTGTAAATGTTACAGCTTTTTTTGTTCAATAGCTTGGAGACTATTATAAGAGCCAATGTCAGAAAAAAGTATCTAATGATACAGAATTAGGCTTTTGGTAAATAGAGAATCAATCAAATTTATTCATCTGTCTACCAAGATTTGCCGCAGTAAAACTTGCAAAGATTACTGTCAGGTAAATTTTGGGCTTTAGAAAGAGGAATGTTTCGGTAGACAAAGTTTTGCTGGTCACTTCCTAACCATGTTTTTGATGTAGATATTGACAATCTTAAGCATTTAGACTTCCAAAATGTAATTAAAGATTAAGTGAAGGAGACTTGACTGTTTTGGAAACTACGTAATAAGTTCTTAAGAACATCCGCAAAAATATTTACAGAAGCACCACTAATTTCCTAAACTCCTACTTGGGTTATTTAAATTTCTGGTTGGCAAATAAGCGGTCTAAATGAAAAATATCAAAAACCACTAAATTTAACCTTGGTTGTTGGTTTTTTTTCTGGTTAACCTGTTTTTTCCCATTTTTTGGAGGAAGATGTTCAAATTCATGTACAAACAGAAATCGAAAACAAAAAGTAGGCATCTATCTGCAAATAATTACGCTAAAAATACACAATTTAACTCAAAATTCCGGATATTTGCCTCAGCAATTAAGCGACTTTCTCCTAGCTGGCAAGCCTGTTTACCACTAGCTTGTCTGATTGTGTTGGGTTGGGGTTATGTAGCAGTTGCCCAAACTCCACCAACAACGGCGGAACTCAAAGTCGCCACAGATAACCTCAAAGTCGCTCTTGACACACTATGGGTAGCGATCGCTGCTTTTTTGGTGTTTTTCATGAATGCTGGTTTTTGCATGTTAGAAACCGGTTTCTGTCGCCAGAAAAATGCTGTCAACGTTCTTGCTAAAAACTTGATTGTATTTGCTCTGGCTACCGTGGCTTTTTGGGCGATCGGTTTTGGGTTCATGTTTGGCAATGGCAATGACTTCATTGGATTAAATGGATTTTTCCTCAAAGGATTAGATAACAGCCCGGCAACTGGAGATGCTTATAAAGGTGTTTTTAGTGCCATTAGTTGGACTGGTGTACCACTCGCTGCCAAGTTCTTATTCCAATTGGTGTTTGCCGGCACAGCAGCAACCATCGTTTCTGGAGCAGTTGCCGAACGAATTAAGTTTGTTGACTTTTTAATTTTCAGCCTTTTACTTGTAGGTATTGCCTACCCTATTACCGGACACTGGATTTGGGGTACTGGTTGGCTAGCCGACATGGGTTTTTGGGATTTTGCTGGTTCAACTGTAGTTCACTCAGTTGGGGGTTGGGCAGCTTTAATGGGAGCAGCATTTCTGGGGCCACGCATCGGCAAATACCAAGACAGGCAAGTCGTTGCCCTCCCCGGTCACAATATGAGTATTGCTACCTTGGGCTGTTTGATTCTTTGGTTGGGCTGGTTTGGTTTTAACCCAGGTTCAGTAATGGCTGCTGATCCGAATGCGATTACCCATATTGCTTTAACAACTAACATGGCGGCCGCAGCAGGTGGAATTGCCGCTACTATTACAGCTTGGCTCTACTTGGGTAAACCAGACTTGTCAATGATTATCAATGGTATTTTGGCTGGTTTGGTTGCGATTACAGCACCTTGTGCCTATGTCGGTATTGCTAGTTCTTTAGTTATTGGCTTAATTGCCGGAGTAGTGGTAGTTTTTTCTGTCACCTTCTTCGACAAACTCGGCATTGACGACCCAGTGGGAGCTACCTCAGTTCACTTAGTTTGCGGTATCTGGGGAACTCTTGCAGTTGGTTTGTGGGCGGTTGGGCCTGGTGTTTTTTCCTGGTATGGCGAGGGCGGAGGGCCAGCAGGAGGTTTATTTGCTGGTGGTGGTTTAGGACAGTTCTTTATTCAGTTCATTGGTGTTCTTTCGGTTGGTGGGATGACCGTTCTTCTCAGCACCATCTTCTGGTTAGTACTGAAGGCAACTTTAGGTATTAGAGTCTCTAGAGAAGAGGAACTAGAAGGTTTAGATATCAGTGAACACGGTATGGAAGCCTATAGTGGATTCCTCAAAGAAGCTGGTGCGGGAGGATTTCCTGAAGGACAAAGTTCTATGGGTATCTCACCAGATAAATTTTGATCTGTTTGATTTTAATTATTAATTAATACCCGCCCTTTTGATGTTTTTATCACAGGTAGCGGGTTTTTTATCAGCGCAAAATCTGGTCAATCATCCGGTTAGCTTGAGAACCATAACCGCCACCAAATAAATTGAAGTGATTCAAAATGTGATACAGGTTGTAGAGCGTTTTTCTCTTTTCATAGCCTGCATCTAAAGGAAATACTTCGTTGTAACCTTGATAAAACGCCGCTGGAAATCCACCAAACAATTCTGTCATGGCGATATCAACTTCGCGATCGCCAAAATAAGTAGCTGGATCAAATATCACTGGTTCACCCGACACAGTACACCCAGCATTTCCACACCATAAATCACCATGTAATAAAGAAGGTTGCACTTCGTAATTTGCCAATAATTCAGGGATAGCCGCTAATAATTTATCTTGTTTAGGAAAGTTACCACCCCGCCGCCTCGCTAACTGAAATTGATCACCGAGGCGATGTTGAGCATAAAATTCTACCCAATCTGCTGCCCAAGTATTGATTTGGAGAGTGGAACCAATGGTATTGTTAATTTTCCAACCAAAACCTTGGCTGCTAGTAGTTTTATGCATCGCCGCTAGCTTGCGTCCCATCTCTTGCGAAGAGTTGGGATTATTTCCTCCCATTTCCAGCCATTCCAGAATGATATAGCTAGAATTACCAGCCTTACCCCAGCAAATAGGTTTAGGAACGCGAATGCTAGCTGTTGCTAACATTTCTTCTAAACCCAGCCCCTCAGCTTCAAACATAGCAACTTGAGATGCTTGATTGAGCTTAACAAAGTATGTCAGATCACCATTTGAGACAGCATAACCTTGGTTAATACACCCACCACTAACACTGCATTTGTGCTGAGTTTTAAATTTTTCACCAGTTACTTGGGTAATATGAGTATCAATTTCAGTCCACATCATTAAATTGGGGTATGGGGCATTGGGTATGGGGTATGGGGAATGGGGCATTGTTATTTTCTACTCTGCTCCCCTGCTCCTAGTCCCTACAGCATGGCGTAAATAAAGATACCCTTCTTCTGTCGGAGACGCTGCGCGTAGCTTGCTTCCCCGTGGGGGTACGGGTGACGCTCCCAACGTCGCTACCGCTGCGCTCTAGGCGCTGTCTCTCCAACGCACTGGCTCCTTTTGACTTCCGCCCAGCGGTACTAGTCCCTAATTTACAACGGTTTGAGGACAACCACACCATAAGCATCGGGACAAAGATACTGATTTGCAGCCAAGAGTAAATCGGTTGCTTCCTGGGTTTGAATATGACTTGGGTAGTTAAACGCTGGTTCCAAATCTCCGATTAAAGAGTGATAGTAACCATATAAGCCAGCGCGATCGCTTGGTGTTTCGTTACCAAATATAAATCTATTCGCTACCCGTCGCCGTACACGGGAAATTTCTTTTTCTGATACTAATTCTGTTTGTAAGATACGGGTGTGTTGGGCGATCGCATCTTCAACAGCTGATAAATTTTTTACTGCACACTTAGCCGAAATATAAAACGCTCCTTGTAGCTGATTACTCATATTGCTTACGTAAATCGCAGACACCAATCCTCGTTCTTCTCGTAAATCCCGCACTAGTCTTGATGTCCGTCCGTGTCCTAAAATTGCTGCTAAAACATCCAACCCATAAGTTTGTTCTAGCTGGTTCAAACCTGGAACCCGCCAAACCATCACCAGTCTTGCTTGCTGAAGACTTTCATCGATAAATTCCCGCCGGACAATTTCTGTAAACGCAGCTTCTTGTAGAGACGTTTCATAGCGCATCTCTACATTTGATTCTTGACTCTTTTGAAATCCCTCAGCAACTGTGGCAATTAATTCTTCCACAGGTAAATTGCCTACAGCCACAGCAGTAATTGACTGGGGTTGATACCAGCTAGCGTGAAAATCTCGCATTTGTTGAGGTTGGAGTTGAGCAATCACCGCTTCTGGCCCCAATACTGGACGGCGATAGGGTAGCTGCTCAAATGCTGTCTCCATCGCTCGTCGAAATGTGCGGCGGTGGGGATTATCATCAGAACGCCTAATTTCTTCCAAAACTACCAATCGTTCACGTTCAAAGGCATCGTCAGGAATATTAGCATTAAATACTACATCTATTTGCAACGGGGCAAGTTCAGCAAAGTCTTTAGGAGCAGTAGTTATATAGTAATGAGTATAATCTTGGCTAGTTGCGGCATTAGTAATAGCACCCCGTTCTTCTATTCGACGTTCAAACTCGCCGCTAGCTAGTTGCTCGGTTCCCTTAAAAATCATGTGTTCTAAAAAATGAGCCATACCGTTAATAGCATCAGATTCTACAGCGGAGCCAACTTTAATCCACAAGTTGAGGTTTATAGCCTCAACTGGCATTTGCTCGGCAATGATTGTCAAACCATTGGGCAACTTATGCAGCGTTGGGGCATTGAGACGAGGAAATGGCAGCAGGGTTGAGGTCATTGGTAGTTAATAAGTGAAGGAGCTACTTTACTCCTTTATCTTATCCACGACTTAAAATAAACACCGCGATCGCTTTTTTGCATTGATCTAAACAGGCGATGTTGTGGCTTTTTTTGTATATTTGGGAACTCTAAATTAAATATATACGGTAGGGGAATTCCTATGTCTAGAAGCCCGATTAGTGCAACTTTAACCCAAACAGATAGAGATGCTTTGTTACAAGCGATGTCTACCATTAAAGAAAAGCTACCATTTTTAATTGATTTGAGTAACGAGGAGCGTAAAGCTTTACCTAAGATGGGAGATAAGAGCCACGCCTTTGTCAGTAAAGCGTTAGAGGTGGCGACACAGAACCCAGAGTTTTTACCACGCTCTTTTGACTTGGAAGAAATGCGAAAGGATGTGCAATTATTTGAAGCGTTGTATCCATTATTGCTAGCTTTGACCCAGTTGCAAGAATTGGTCGATGATACTTCTTTGGCGGTGGGTAGTGAAGCTTATGCAGCTGCGTTGCAAGTATATAACTATGAGACATCTCCAAAATAGTATATTTTGTGGTACAAGAACATCATGAGAACTTTTT
>JAYGHB010000141.1:0-23880 GCA_034931985.1 Halotia wernerae UHCC 0503 | reverse complement strand
GCGCTTGGATGGCTCCTCAAGATCAGCCTCACGAACAATTTGTATTCCCGGAGGAGGTTCTACCTCGTGGTAACGCTCTCTAATAGATCTACAGCTTTAGGCGGTGGACGTGATCAAGAATCCAGTGGTTTTGCCTGGTGGTCTGGTAACGCTCGTCTGATTAATCTCTCTGGCAAACTACTTGGTGCCCATGTTGCCCATGCTGGTTTAATTGTATTCTGGGCTGGAGCGATGACTTTATTTGAAGTCGCTCACTTTATCCCTGAAAAGCCTATGTATGAGCAGGGCTTAATCTTGTTACCTCACCTCGCAACCTTGGGTTGGGGTGTTGGTTCTGGTGGTGAAGTCATCGATACCTTCCCTTACTTTGTTGTTGGTGTACTCCACCTGATTTCTTCAGCCGTGCTGGGTTTTGGCGGTATTTATCATGCCGTTCGTGGCCCTGAAACTTTAGAAGAGTACTCCTCTTTCTTTGGTTATGACTGGAAAGACAAGAACAAAATGACCAACATCATTGGGTTCCACCTAATCATTTTAGGATGTGGGGCGCTGCTGTTGGTACTGAAGGCAATGTTCTTTGGTGGTGTTTATGATACATGGGCACCCGGTGGTGGTGATGTTCGTGTTATTACCAATCCAACACTGAATCCAGCAGTCATCTTTGGTTATTTGATCAAGTCTCCATTTGGTGGCGACGGCTGGATTGTCAGCGTTAATAACATGGAAGATGTCATCGGTGGGCATATTTGGATCGCCTTAATTTGCATTGCTGGTGGTATTTGGCACATCTTTACCAAGCCTTTTGCTTGGTCACGTCGTGCATCTATCTGGTCTGGTGAGGCTTACCTTTCCTATAGCTTGGGCGCTTTGTCCTTAATGGGCTTTATCGCTTCTTGCATGGTTTGGTTTAACAACACCGTTTACCCCAGCGAATTTTACGGCCCTACCGCTGCTGAAGCTTCTCAAGCTCAAGCTTTGACCTTCTTGATTCGTGACCAACGCTTGGGTGCTAACGTTGGTTCCGCCCAAGGCCCCACAGGTCTGGGTAAATATTTGATGCGCTCTCCCACTGGCGAAATTATCTTCGGTGGTGAAACCATGCGCTTCTGGGATTTCCGTGGCCCTTGGTTAGAGCCTCTACGTGGCCCTAACGGTCTTGACTTAGAAAAAGTTAAGAATGATATTCAGCCTTGGCAAGCTCGTCGTGCTGCTGAATATATGACCCATGCTCCTCTGGGTTCTTTGAACTCCGTGGGTGGTGTGGCTACTGAAATCAATTCCTTCAACTACGTATCTCCTCGTGCTTGGTTGGCTACCTCTCACTTTGTGTTGGGTTTCTTCTTCTTAATCGGTCACTTGTGGCACGCTGGCCGCGCCCGCGCAGCTGCCGGTGGTTTTGAAAGAGGAATCAACCGTGACACTGAGCCAGTCATGTTCATGAATGACCTCGACTAGGTTGGAAGATTATTTTCATCACTGACAATCAAATTTTTTAGTAGCTCTTGTGTAAAAGCAAGAGCTTTTTTTAGTAGTTTTTACCCGCAGAGTCGATTGCACTATCTAAATGCAATGTTCGCTAGCTTTCTCATTAATAAATGCAGATAGAAAGAGGAATCTAAATTGCTTAAACATAATGAATCTATCCCTATTAATCGTAGACTCACAAGTATTGCATCGAAATACGAAATTTATATAGTTTGTCTTTACATTGATCAAGATGCTATTCGCATTAAATATGAAATAACTCCGTCTATAAACAGTTTAGAACAAAGAGGTATTCCTATAATATCTTGGTGGGGATATGCAAGAGATGATCATGGTGGCGATTATCAAAGTGTAGGAGGTGCTTCGGGACTGTCGCCAGATAGTGAACATACAGATGGAGTTCTGTCGTTCCTACCCTTTCCCGGTGAAGAGGTAAAACATCTAGATATTACTATGATTTTAATGTTAAATGGAATAGATACAGAAACTAAATGTGAGTTTAGCGTGTTTTTTTAGCTCAGTAATCTCCAATTTCCAGCTTCAAAGTTGGAGCTATTCGTATCTTTACCTACACCCCGCATCCTGTTTTCAGTCAAAGCAGTTATTATTCCACTCCAAGGTGATTTCTAAGTTGGCTGTAGAAGTACCTTTGACTAATAAAGGTGTAAGTTTACCCGATTCAATGCCTATTTCTATACCAAATTTCACGCTGGCTTTATCTGGTTTAGCATTCTGCAATACTTGAGCAATTTCTTTAGTCAAAGATTCAATAACAGCAGTTATTTCGTGAAAATATCGAGCTTGAACGGTTACTTTACGTTCATCAATTGGCGTAACTTCAACTTTGATATTTGTACCATCAGCAAGTTCTACCGAAATAATTCTGCTTTGGATTTCCATATTGTTTTGACTGGTTAATATAATTATTAGTAATAAATAAGACTAACTATCTAAGTAAAATACCCCTTCTTGGGATGCGCCAGCAAATCTACATAGAAGGCTGGGCAAAGGAAGCAGGGGACTGGAAGAAGATTGTGATAATTGCTTATTCAAGCATCTCCCACGTTCATGGCTGCTAAAATGGCCTTCTGGCTAACCTCTTTGTAAAGAGTACCCAAATACTTCATTACTACATCACTCGAAGTTAAATTTACTACACTTTCTTCTGTTTTGGCCAGAGGAATTGCTCCCAATGTATCTAGCACTGTTTCACTACTCGATGGTGCAATTACCACTAAAGAAGACTCTAGCGGTTCATGGTATTGCCAGAAAGACTGAATGTTTGCGGAATATTGGGTGTTGGGTCTTGACTGTGGAACATTAGGAGTTTCTGCTGTTGGATTTTCAGCCTTAGCGCCTCGCAATTGGCGTAAATCCTTGATAATTTGCTCTTTAGTTCGACCGCGCAATTGAAAAAGTACAAATGGGTCTTCGCTGAAGCGATCGCCTAATTGATAGTAAACTGCGCCAATATGTTTACAGGGGTTGGCTTTATCAGGACACGAGCATTTACCATGAACATCCGATAGGGTAAAAGGAAATAACGAAAGACCATTTGTTGTAAATACTTCTTCAATATTTTGTGGCATTTCTCCTGCTAAAAGCTTGGCCGCAAAAATTGCTTTTTGGGACATGGTTTCAATGACGTAGCTCCATTCTTCATCACTAAAAGCATCAAGTGATAGAGAAAGTTTATAAGGTTCTACTTCGCTACCTTGCACTTTAGCTAAAACTTTTGCACCTTTAAACTCAATACTTAAGACATTGCCTTGACGGGCATAATTTCTAGCACGTTCTAAACGCTTTTTAAAGCGATAAGAATCAAGTAACTCTAGCCAACGCTGTGACCACCATTCACGGCTTGCTTGTAAAGTGTCATTAGTCATAATCAATATCTAAAGTTCAACATTAAAAAATGGAGTGTTGCATAAATGTGGGATGATTTCTCTCACGCAGAGGCGCAGAGACGCAGCAATACGGTTCGGTTAACCAAAAATCTCAATTTTTAGAATCCTAAATGGTTGATTATTACGTTCCAGTTTTGAGAATAATGTCAATTATCAATCTGATCCGAACCGTATTGAGAGACGCAGAGAGAATAAGGAGTTTTAGTGCTACACAGTTAAGTTGACACTACGAAATTATCCTTCATCCTCTTCAATGACAGCGCTACGGTCAAGTATTAGTAAGTTACGCAGTTGATCTGTATCCATTTCAGTTAGCCATTCTTCACCTGCACTAACCACTTGTTCAGCTAGTTGTTTTTTACTTTCGATCATGTCATGAATCTTTTCTTCTAATGTGCCAGTACAAACAAATTTATGCACTTGGACGTTGCGGGTTTGACCAATGCGAAATACTCTGTCTGTGGCTTGATTTTCCACAGCAGGATTCCACCATCTATCAAAATGGAATACATGATTTGCCCTGGTTAAGTTGAGTCCTACTCCACCTGCTTTCAAAGAGAGAATCATAATTGGTGGCCCTTGGGGATCATTTTGGAAACGGTCGATCATTTCCTCACGTTGTTTTTTACTAGTGTTTCCATACAAAAATAATATCTCTCGCCCTAGTTGTTTTTCTAAATGGGGTTTGAGTAACTTGCCCCATTCAGCAAATTGTGTAAATATTAAAGCGCGATCGCCTTCTGCTAAAGCTATATCTAACATTTCTTCTAGCCGTTGCAGTTTGGCTGAATGATGTTGTTCTAATGTGCCTGCTTTTAAATACTGGGCTGGGTGATTGCAAATTTGTTTGAGTTTGACTAATAAAGCTAAAATCATCCCCCGACGTTGTAATCCTTCAGCAGAGTCAATCTCTGCTAAAGATGCTTCTACTGCTTGTTGATAGAGTGTAGCTTGTTCGGTAGTAAGACCACAAAATACATTCATTTCTTGCTTTTCTGGCAAGTCTTGAATGATATCACGATCAGTTTTCAGTCGGCGCAGAATAAAAGGTTGGACTAAAGAACGCAATTGATTTAAAGAAGC
The DNA here is from genome assembly GCA_034931985.1 of Halotia wernerae UHCC 0503. Classification (GTDB taxonomy): domain Bacteria; phylum Cyanobacteriota; class Cyanobacteriia; order Cyanobacteriales; family Nostocaceae; genus Halotia; species Halotia wernerae. Next base: position 19,405 of record JAYGHB010000141.1, on the reverse strand, counting down.
GATGTCACCATATTTTTCAATTGGCATGGCAAACCGCCGTTGAAAAAATTGGCGATTGCCTAAATAACCAGGGTTAAGAAAATCTAAAATAGACCATAATTCTTGTAATCTATTTTCTACTGGTGTTCCTGTTAAGGCCACGCGAAATGTTGTTTCTAATTGGCGTACTGCTTGTGATTGCTTCGCTTCCGGATTTTTCACATTTTGAGCTTCATCTAAAACGATCGCCTGCCAAGAAACGCTCTGTAATAATTTAATATCTCGATAAACCAGTGAGTAACTAGTAATAACTAAGTCGTGGTTTTTGACTGCTTCTCCAAAAGCCTTTCCTTTAGGGCGCTTATCACCGTGATACTGCAAAACCTTTAAGCTAGGGGCAAACTTTTTCACTTCCCGTTCCCAGTTACCTAACACAGAAGTTGGACAAACCAACAGAGTGGGTTTTTCTAGTGCGTCCTGTTCTTTCAGGTGTAAGAGAAAGGCGATGAACTGGATAGTGTTATGGCAAATAATATTATTAGCGACGAAATTATGATGTTTGCTAACTTCAAAATCGTAAACCCATCCTTCATATTCTATATCTTCAACGGATTCAACACGGCAATAAAATACCTCTTGATCGAGAAGACATTGCAAAGACTCCTTTGCTAAACTCAACTGCTGGATGTTTAAACGAGCATAAGCTTCTAGAGTTTTAGTTGTCCATTTAGAAGGTTTTAGTAGTTGATACTGCTGTTGAGTTTCTCCGCTAATAACATGGTTAATACCACCACCTATTACCCGTTGCAAACTAGCTCTAGAAAACTGCTGTGAACCATTAATATAAACGGTATTGTACATTCCCAAATGCCGCAACGGTAGCCCCGTTGTTGTGACTATTTGGGCAACAATATCAGAAGCAGGAAACCCCTCAACATTTGTGTTGCTTACACTTTGACAAATTTGGGCTAGTTTTTGCTGTTTTACAGAATTGCCAAAACCTATTTCTTGCCAAAATCTCCGGGCAGAATTTCCGCCAATCACACCAATATAATATGTGCGTAAAGTCCGAGTTCCATTGGTGGCACATTTTTTTCTGGGTGATACTCGCAACCAAATACCGAAGCGTCGCAGCAGTGTAGTAAGTTGCTGAATTAGTAAAGCTGAAGCTGTAGCAATCTCGATACTTTTCATACTCAAAACAACAGCAGATTCAGCAGCATCGAAATAGTTCTGTAAAAAGATCCGCACACTATCTATATCTGCCTGCATAATGAAGGGCGGAATAGATTTTTGTGCCGACAGTTTACCCCAAACATAGCCCTTAGCTTCTAAGAATCGCCGATATGCTTGGCTGTTAAGTCGAAGACAAGGAACTCTGCTAGGAAAGTTATAGATACTGGGGCTGTTAATTTTAAGGTCATAACGCTTGGCAATGCGTTGGATAATCTGGAGTAGATCCTCCAATATTCTGGTCTGTTTTTGGGATATTGTGACAGTTCCCTGATTTAGTAATTCATGTCCTTCTGCAATCTGCCAAGCAATAAACTTGACTAAATCATGATCTTGTGGTTCACCATTCCAGAGGCTTTTATTTGGTACACAGACGTAATCGCCTACCTGCAAGTTATTTGTCCAACCTTTACTCGTCATTAATTGGTGACGACGGGTGATAGTGATACTGCTGCCGTCTTCTAGGGTAATTTTTCTTAATTTTTCGCAGACTTGCTGGCGATACAAGCGTTTAACGTGGGCTTGAACAATTTTACCAGTTTTCTCATCTAGAGAATTAACTAGTAATTGCTCGGTGGGGTTAGCCCAAAAACCTTCACCATCAAACTTTGTTTCTCCAGCATAATTTGTCCAAATGTCCTCAGCTGTGCATAGCAGTCCGTTAACGTTGACTAGTGTATTAGGTGCTACACATTTTCCCAGTCCCATGTCGTCCGCAAGACAAGCACCCAAACCCCAACGTTCTAAGAAAGCCAGCCAAGCAGCGCCTCGTTCTTGGTAAGGACGCAACTGTCCTTGGAAACTGGCTGGTGTGGGCAAAGGTGCGATCGCCTGATTATTCGCTAATGCCCCAATCAACTCTTGCAATGCCCCAGATGCTTCAAAGCTGACCACTGGTAATTTTTCAATCGCCTGGGTATCTCCAGTGCTGAGGCGCAAAGCATCTTCCAAAGAAAGTGCCATTTGATCTTTGCGAGAGGCAAAAAAGGCTTGGGCTGTCTTAATATCTTGGGGTCGTAACTCCACCCACTCGTTGTTAATTTCTACTAATGGACTATTCAACGCCACCAGCCGATCAAACTCAGTTTTAGAAATAGTCTGTCCCCCAATTGCCAATTGCCACTGAAAATTTAGCAGACTCTGCAACCCTAATCTTCCCTGCTTTTTCTTTTGGGTTTCGGCAGTAATTTTCAACCCCAAACGATTCGCCCATCCTTCGCGGTTCGTCAAACTTGGAGGTAAAATCACCCCTAAACCACTATCTTCAAACCTCCAAGCAACAGACTTAATAAATTCATAAGCTTGTAATGGATTGAGACGACAAAATTGAGGAGATGCAGTTTCTAAGCTGGGTGCGATCGCTGGATACAATCTAGAAGCTAACCCTAAACCCCTTAAAAATGTTTCTTGCGGTTGTTCAATGGTGCGATTTTGAGCAACCAATTGCTCAGCTGGGTTGTTCCAAATTGTGTCTGCATCTACCAAAAACTCTGAATCATCAGCCGCTTGGAGAAAATACGCCAATATCCAATCTGTTTCCCCAGACTCTGGAGAACGCAGTTGGAAACAAGTCCGAAACAGCTTTTTCCCTGTCAGTTGGTATTCCAGTGGCATCATCCAAGCTTTGAGTGCCGCTTCCAGTCGTTCCACTCCTATAACGTCAGCATCAATTGGGTGAGATGCATTAGTTAAAGCCTGCAACCACTGTCGTACCGCAGTTGGAAAAGATGCCATTACTTTGGTTTCAATTAAGGGTTGAGAACCCACCATCTCCCGTACTTGTGCATCTATTGTACTGTTGAGAAATTCTAGTAACAATTCTTGAGGTTCTACAGGAAAATCCACTGCTAAATATTTTTCTGTCAACTCAGTGCTTTCTTGATAGGTGCAGCAAGCTAATGGCATCTTCGCAGAAAATTTTTCTAAACGGGTTCCGTCCACAGCACTATCTAAAAGTACTTGCCACTTAGCAATGATAGAACTATCAAATTGCCTCTGGATAGTAGGTAAAAACTTCGACCGCGAAATTAAATCTAAACTCCAACGGGCAATCTGTGACCAAAAGCGTAAATCTCCGCCTAAAAAGGCATCTTCTCCATTAGCAACATTAAGGGGAATAGAAGTCAGAAATTTGATTGCTTCGCTAGGGTTGAGACAAAAACCTTCAACTCGCCACGGTTGCAGATATTGGGGCGAGTCTATTTCAAGTCCCAAGTTAGCAGAATGCATGGGGAACATAGATGCGTTAGCTGCTTTACTGTTGTCTGAAATATGAGTGGGTAAAGCAATTATTTGGCAATTTGTTGGCAGATTTATCTCTGTAGAACTTGTTTCTTTGCGCTTTTTGTTAGTAGCTGTTACAGCAACTTGGGATGACTGCGTGAAGTAAGTAATTTTCATTTTTTGCGAATTTCGCAACCACTCGCTCAACTCTACGGATGTCATAGCCAATGGATGTAGAGGTATATCTGTAGATTCACTAACCTCAAAATTGACCCGCGATGAACGCCAAGTTTCTCCCCAAACAAATAAACAACTATTTTGATTTTTGTACAACCAATTTCCGTGTAAAATTGCCATTTGTCAACTACTTATATTTTTGTTAAGTCAGATGCTAAATACTTGTTTCTTTTGCTTTTTATCAGCTAATAAATAATTTTACTAAGTCAAATATTGTATAAAAAAACCAACTTTTTAAAATATTTAAAAAATTTCCGTTTTTTTATATAAAAGGTTGGTAGGACTATATTATAAATTCCTAAAAACAAGAGGTGGTGAAGGCATTAATACATGTTGTAATTATTTAATATAAAAATCTATCCCCAAAGGCAACTTCTCTCAGGCAGAACTTTTGACTTTGTGATCAGAGTATCCAAAACGCTACACACCAGCTAAAAGTGTTTTGTCTAAAACCAAACTTTTCCCTAACTTTTCCCTATTGGTGCAAGTATACTTTTCACACTGGTTATATTGTACAACTAGGTTTGCATGGTCAGCGCTGAGGGCGGTTGATGGCAAAGATAATACCCCACTTAAGCTACAAGCAAGTGATGTACAATTTGGTCTTTGACACCAATATACCTTCAATTAGACTTTGGCAGTCGTGAGGATTTGATATTGTTGGGCTTATTCTGCATATGGCGAAGCTAGTTGATCAGGCAAAAAGCAGTCAAATTTACTGCTGTGGATGTATTGTGCTTAGTATTAAACGACTTGTTGAGCTTTGTATGTAACAGAAGTCAGCCTTAGGGCATAAATGTTAGGATTGCCACAGAGAGAGAATAGCGAAAATAGAAGGAAAAAAAACTGAATGGCAGAAGTTGATAAGTCAATATCCTTCGATGGAAGGGATATTCGACTGAAAGTAGGCCTACTAGCTCCCCAGGCTGGTGGATCAGTTTTGATAGAATCAGGGGACACAGCTGTTTTGGTGACAGCTACGCGCTCAAAGGGTAGAGAAGGCATTGATTTCCTTCCCCTCACCGTAGATTACGAAGAAAGACTGTATGCCGCGGGTAGGATTCCCGGAGGAATCATGCGGCGCGAAGGTCGTCCACCAGAAAAAACAATTCTCACTAGTCGTTTGATAGACCGTCCCCTACGTCCTCTGTTCCCCTCATGGTTGCGGGATGACTTGCAAATTATTGCCATAACATTGTCAATGGACGAGCTAGTACCACCTGATGTACTAGCAGTTACAGGCGCTTCAATTGCTACCTTGATTGCCCAAATTCCCTTTAATGGGCCAATGGCAGCGGTACGAGTCGGCTTAGTGGGAGATGATTTTATTATTAACCCCACCTATGCAGAAACTGAAGCCGGAGACTTGGATCTGATAGTGGCAGGTTCACCGCATGGTGTGATCATGGTGGAAGCGGGAGCCAATCAGTTGCCAGAGCGAGATATTATCGAGGCGATTGATTTTGGCTACGAAGCAGTGCGAGACTTAATCAAAGCACAGCAAGATTTAGTAGCAGAACTGGGTCTGAAAATAGTACAGGAAGAACCACCAGAAGTAGACCAAACTCTGGAAAATTATATCCGCGATCGCGCTAGTGATGAGATTAAGAAAATCCTGGCTCAATTTGAATTCACCAAAGCCGAACGGGATAACGCTTTGGATGCTGTCAAAGACACAATTGCCACTGCGATCGCTGATCTAGCAGAAGAAGACCCAATTAAAGTTGCTGCAACTGCAAATAGCAAGGCATTGGGGAACACTTTTAAAGACATTACTAAACACTTTATGCGCCGTCAAATCGTTGAAGATAACGTGCGTGTTGATGGTCGCAAACTAGATGAAGTACGTCCTGTTTCTTGTCAAGTTGGGGTCTTACCTCAGCGAGTCCACGGCAGCGGCTTATTCAACAGAGGACTAACTCAAGTATTATCTACTTGTACTCTTGGCACACCGGGAGATGCCCAAAACCTTAACGATGACTTGCAAACAGACCAATCCAAACGCTACCTGCATCATTACAATTTCCCACCTTTCTCAGTTGGGGAAACTAAGCCGTTGCGCGCCCCTGGTAGAAGAGAAATTGGTCACGGCGCTTTAGCAGAGCGATCGCTTTTACCTGTACTACCACCAAAAGAACAATTCCCCTACGTGATTCGTGTCGTATCGGAAGTACTTTCCTCCAACGGTTCCACCTCAATGGGTTCGGTGTGTGGTTCCACTCTATCGCTGATGGATGCTGGTGTCCCAATTCTCAAACCCGTTAGCGGTGCAGCAATGGGTCTGATTAAAGAAGGGGACGAAGTGCGAGTCCTTACCGACATTCAGGGCATTGAAGACTTTTTGGGTGACATGGACTTTAAGGTTGCTGGGACGGACACTGGCATTACCGCCTTGCAAATGGATATGAAAATCTCTGGTCTGTCGTTAGAAGTTATTGCTCAAGCAGTTCACCAAGCCAAATCAGCTCGATTGCATATTTTAGAGAAAATGCTTCAAACAATCGAGCAACCACGTATTGAAACCTCACCCTATGCTCCACGTCTGCTGACAATCAAGATTGATCCAGACATGATCGGTTTAGTTATCGGCCCTGGAGGCAAAACAATTAAGGGCATCACTGAAGAAACAGGAGCCAAAATTGACATCGAAGATGATGGCACGGTGACAATTTCTGCTGTGGATGAGAGCAAAGCTAAAAAAGCGCGTAATATCGTTCAAGGCATGACTCGCAAACTGCATGAAGGGGATGTTTACGTAGGTCGGATAACTCGAATTATACCAATTGGTGCATTTGTGGAATTTTTGCCTGGGAAAGAAGGCATGATCCACATTTCTCAACTAGCTGACTACCGTGTAGGCAAAGTTGAGGATGAAGTTGCAGTCGGGGATGAAGTGATTGTCAAAGTGCGCGAGATTGACAATAAGGGACGGATTAATCTCACACGCTTGGGTATTCACCCAGATCAAGCAGCTGCGGCGCGAGAAGCTGCGGCAGTGAATCGTTAACTCGATTTAGGATTTTAGATCAAATCTAAAATCCGCGATGCCTACAAAAGAGGCATCGCCGTACGCTTCTCTAAATTAGTTATTAAAAATAATAAAGCCTGACTGAAGTCGCGGCTACACGAACAAAGCCTGCCTACGCAGGCTGAATATAATTACATGATTTCCCAGTCAGAGATTAGGGATTTTTGTTGATGGTGGGTAGCTTGATTGCGAATATAGTTAGCTATTTGATCAATGTGATGATAGCTAACTGTAAATGCCCCATAACCACCTTGCCATTTGAAAAACTCCTGAGGTTTGGTTTCATGAGTAATTAAATGAGAAGAACTGCCTTTAGTTTTTTGCATCAACTCAGATATAGTCAAGTTGGGTGGATAACCAGTTAGTAAATGAATGTGATCAACTGTGCCACCAATAGCAATTACTTTGCATCCTAAATCAGAACATTGCTTGGCGATCGCTGAATAAATTATTTCTTGAATATCTGGTGTAACCAGTGGTAATCTATCCCAAGTTCCCCAAACGCAGTGTACATGCAACTGTGTAAAATTTTTGTGCATTATTCCTGTTTTTATTCTAAAAGCCTGCGTAGGCAGGCTTTGTTCGTGTAGCCGCGACTTCAGTCGTTAGGCTCTTAGATCAACTATCGCTACTCCAGCAAATAATTAACAACCGAACAAACACCCATAACACAGTAGAAAGGCCTTATTTTTCGGGTAGCCGCGAATTCATTCATTCGGCGCAAAAATCCTCGACCAAAAATACTCACTTTGTCAGTTTGTCTATTTAAGCTATGTTTGGTAAATAAAAGAAGTAGGCTACATAGTTAGCTTTGATTCCACACTTGACATAAAGCATTGTGAGTGCCAAACGCTTGCCAGAAACCATCGCCCATGTCAGAATTATCCGCCAATCTTGGCAACACGGCTTCCTTGAAGGCGAAGTCAGCGCGGGTAACTTTGAGTGGCATTTCCAGTGGCATTTCCGCCAAGGAGAACTATCTGTCAAACCTTCTCAAGGTCGCGCCTTAATTAAAGAACCCCTTGGTCGCTTCTTGGAGCAACAAGATTACCAATTAGAACCTGGAGGAGACTATGCTTTTACTATTCGAGCAGAACTTTAAAAGTTAGAAGTTATGAGTTGATGACATAACTTTTCACTCCTCACTCTTAATTGCTGATTCAGTGAGGCGATTCAAGTATCTTTCAATTAAAAGAATGGCAACAATATCATCTATTGGTCGTGGCGGCTGCCGCATACCCTGTGGCAATAGTTTTGTTAATCCTTTAGGAGGATACATCTGCCAATAGCGATCGCGTGCTTCTAAGGTGCTATAGCGTTCATTAACTAAAATGACATTTAAAGGCTCTGCTAATTCTTGATAAAGTTGCTGTTTCCACCGTTTAGCTGTGGTTTGATCGCCCATTACTAATAAAGATATAGGAAACCTTTGGCGTAGTGTCTCAATGGTAGCGATCGCTTCTTTCGCAGGCACAACTTGGTGATAATATAAACGTCGATCTAGTCCGATAACTGCTAAACCACACTTATCTTTACCTGGATCAAAACCCAAGATGACTGGTTGCGTTGGTGAAAATTCACTTAAAGTCATATAAAATAAGTTTTTTTTATATTAATATTTTTTTAAGTACTAAAAATAACTTGGCCATTGAAAATTGCCACTAATTTCACTCTCAAAGGCCCGGCTGTGTAAGTGTCTTCTGCCGCGATCGCTTTGATATCTAATGGTTGATCGTACTGCTTGAGTTGAGCAACAAAGCGTAGAAAAGTACCATCTATTTGGACACTTTCTACGATTCCAGCATTACGGGCCCGAAATTGGGAAGCAGAAACCAGTAGATCCAGTCTTTGCCGCATCTGATAAGATGTCATGGTTTTAGGATCGGCAGTAGTGGAAGCCAGCACCTCGCCTTTGGAAAAGACTAATTGATTTCGCGCTGAATCGGCAAAAAATTCTATTTGTTTTTCTCCCCTGACGTAATTGCCAGCAGAGAAAATTCGCACGACGTATTCTCGACCATCATTAATCTGCTTGATCAGTTGCTCAATCCTTTCCTGAGTAATCCGCAGTGTCTCTACATTTTGAATATTTGCACCAGGTTCAGTTAATTCAATATTGGCATTCCGGTTAGCTTCTTGTAAAAGTCGCGTCACAGCCTGACGAGCAGCAGCAGCTTGGTCAACTTGAATAACAGCTGCGGCCAGAACTTGACCACGAACCAGAGCCAGTTTACCTAAACGCAAGTCTCGATATGACTGATAATATTTTTCCAGCCTCGCTACTTCTTGTTCTAAATACTCCTGTTGTCTTTCTAATTCTTTGAGACGAGATTCACGCTTGGCAATCACTTGCTCTCGTGAGGCAATTTCTTGATTACGTTTTTGAATCAGTTGATCTAGTTGAGTAATTTTTTGATCGCGTAATTCAATCGCTACCTTTCGGTTGGCAAGTTCGCGATCGCGTTTTTCTATAGCTGTTTTGGCTTGATCAATCGCTTTTTTAGCTTCGGCGTATAGTCTTTGACGTTCTGTTTTCAGTTGTTCAACTGCTGCCTGTAGCGCTTTTCTTTGATCGTCAACGCTTTGCAGTTCTGTTATGGCTTGTTGGTACTGAGTTGCCACTTTACCCAACTGGCTTTGAGTCCGTTGGAGTTGAGTTTGGGTTTGGGCTTGCTGGCTAATGGTACGGTTGAGTTGGGCTTGCGTTTCCCGTTGTTTGGCGTTTGCCGCTTGTAAAGATTTATTAATTACTTGCAAGTCTTGCTGTGCCTGGGTTTTTTCTTTCCTTGCCTGGTTTAGCTCACTTTCCACCTGGCTTTTTTGGATTTCCGCAGTTTTGAGTTGTTCGCGCTTATTCCTGAGGTCTTTTTGAATATCTTCTAACTCGAAGACCCCCTTCCGTAATCCTTCGTCGGCAGCGAATAAAATCCCTAGAGTTGATGCCGAAATCAAAGCACCAGTCAAAATAGTGATCAATACAGCCGTGTTTTTAGGACGGAGGTTGAATAATGAGAGACGCGCTTTGCCAACTCTAGTGCCAATGCGATCGCCAACGGTGGCAATTACGCCTCCCAAAATTAAAATTGCTGCTATAAGGATGTACCCGGTGGTCATCTTCAGCTACCGAAATGCTTCCAGATACAGCCTACTACTTTCAATCATTATCTGTGGAGGAGGGGGAGATTGGCAATAGCTAAAATTACTCAAGATTTTAGATTTGACTCCAGCTATTTGGGTGGCATCTTTTAAAAACACAACACACGCCAACTCCGATTCTCCCAATTGCTTTTAAGTGAACTGCCTACTTAAGGTAACAGGTTTATGCACAGTAATCTTCTTTTTGTGGATAGAAATCATCTTTTTTTCCCGTAAGTCACCTAGTAATCTGGTGACGGTAACGCGAGTTGAACCAATGGCCTCAGCGATCGCCTGATGAGATAGCTTCAGATCAACTGTGATCCCATCAGCACAAGGAACACCAAAATCACGGCAGAGAATTAATAGAAAACTCACTAGCCTCGATCCCATATCTCGGTGAGCTAAGGTTTCAATCATCATCTCTGTTTGTAAGATCCGCGAAGATAAACCCCGCAGCATTAACATCGATAATTCTGGATTTTCTTTGAGTGCTTGCTCCACCTGTTCAATTGGTGCCGATAGTAATTCCACAGGAGTAAATGCCACCGCATGGTAAAACCTATCTGACTTGTTTCCTGTCAATAATGACAACACACCAAAAACACTATTTTCCCGCAGCAATGCTACCGTTATTTCTTCTCCTGCCTCGTACACCCTGGAAAGTTTAACAGCACCCTTTAAAAGGAAATAAACTCGTTCGGCAGGATCGCCGGGAAAAAAGATCGTTTTGTTGCGTTCAAAAGTTTCCACAACCGGCGGAAACGCTCCGGTTGCCATCTGACGAAAAACATTTGCTAGGGCTTTATCTTGTGTCACGATCATCTCCCTTCCCCTACCAATGCCGGAAAAACAAAAACTGATTACCTAAGAATACACCTGAAAAATCAATAAAGCACCGTCAACCTTTCTGTCCGTTCCTATACTCAAAGCCAAAACTTGATAATTATTTGTTCATAATGATACATAATTTTTCCTATTTTTAGCTAGTAGTTGTTATAAGTACTTCCACAGTTGTAGTCATCAGGTTTTTTGTGGAAAAATTCACGATATCTTAAGGAATATCTCGGATTTTTTTCGCAGAAAACACACTTTCTAATAATTATTTTTGCAAATCATGTGCAAAACATAAACAAAATTGAAAAATAACATCTGGGAGATGAGGGAGTAGAAAAGATGAAGAAGCAACTTTTTTCTCTCTTTCCTCCTCCCCTTTGTCCCTCTCAATTTTTGTATCGGCTCAATTATGATCTTTGATGGCAAGTCGGTATCAGATTCTAGTATGCTCCTAGTGATTGCTTGCATTGACAATTTCTATGCTTAATTTAACTGGAAAAAACGCCCTGGTTACGGGTATTGCCAATAACCGCTCGATCGCCTGGGGGATTGCTCAGCAACTGCATAAAGCCGGAGCGAATCTGGGTATTACCTACCTGCCAGATGACAAAGGCAAAATGGAGAAAAAAGTTGCAGAATTGGTAGAACCTCTCAACCCCAGCTTATTTCTTCCCTGTAATGTCCAAAATGATCAACAGATTCAGTCTACCTTTGAAACTATCCAAGATAAGTGGGGCAAGTTAGACGTCCTCATCCACTGTCTTGCCTTTGCCAGCAAAGACGATTTGAGTGGGGGTTTTAGCCAAACTTCTCGTTCTGGTTTCAACACAGCTTTAGAAATCAGCACTTACTCACTAGTACAGTTAAGCGGTGCAGCTAAGTCTTTGATGACCCAGGGAGGTAGCATCATCACCTTGACCTATTTGGGCGGTGTAAGAGCAATTCCTAATTACAATGTCATGGGAGTCGCTAAAGCAGGATTAGAAGCAAGTGTGCGCTATTTAGCTGCTGAACTAGGATCACAGAATATTCGGGTGAATGCCATTTCTGCCGGCCCAATTCGGACTTTGGCATCTTCAGCGGTAGGCGGCATTTTGGATATGATTCATCATGTAGAGTCAGTAGCACCCCTGCGACGCACCGTCACTCAGCAAGAAGTGGGCAATACTGCTGCTTTCTTGGCTAGTGACTTAGCCAGCGGCATTACAGGACAAGTCCTGTATGTAGATGCAGGATATGAAATCATGGGAATGTAATACAATTTGGGAATAGGGCAATTAAGAGGAATTGGAGCAGGGTGCGGAGGAGAAAGCCTTGAGTTTGTGCCATAATCTTGCTCCTTTTCTTTCTGCTTCTTTCTCTCCCATGCCCCATTAATTATGCAAATAACCGATCACCAAATTACTCAAACTTTTCGGATTGCCACTGTTCACCGTCCTACTGATGAAACTGATGTACAAGTTACGATTAACCTGGATGGTACAGGAACCTGTACAGCAGCCACGGGCATTCCGTTTTTAAATCACATGTTGCATCAAATTGCCTCCCACGGGCTAATTGACTTGGATGTCAGAGCTACAGGAGACTGGGAAATTGATGACCATCATACCAATGAAGATGTAGGCATCACTTTAGGGAAAGCTTTGAGTCAAGCATTAGGTGACAGAAAGGGTATTGTCCGTTTTGGAAATTTTCTGGCTCCGTTGGATGAAGCTTTAGTTCAGGTAGCACTAGACTTTTCTGGTCGCCCTCACCTCAGCTATGGCTTAGAAATTCCTACTCAGCGGGTGGGAACCTATGACACCCAACTGGTGCGGGAATTTTTTGTAGCGTTGGTAAACCATAGTCAAATGACCCTGCACATTCGTCAACTGGATGGCATTAATTCCCACCATATCATTGAAGCAACATTTAAAGCTTTTGCTAGAGCAATGCGGATGGCGGTGGAAATTGATCCCCGCCGTGCTGATATGATTCCCAGTTCTAAGGGCGTTTTGTAAATATAGTCAAAATTACGTGGTAAAGGTGATATGAAGAGTGCCAATTAGCAACTAGGTTTGCCATAATTGACAAACCTAGTGGTGATCGCCCTTGTTAAACCATTAGGTATCTGGCAATTAAACGTTCTAATTGCAATCACAAGTGTAATTTTGGTAATTTAACCGAGATGAAGTCTGTTTTAGACACCCCTGATTCTCACCCGCAGACCATAGACACTCCGCCATTAGTCCTCACTTCTGAGTTGCGAAAGGTCTATCGCACTGGCTTTTGGTTGAATCAAAAAGTGGTATCCCTGAAAAGCTGTTCTTTAACGGTTTACAAGGGGGAAACTTTTGCTTTACTAGGGCCTAATGGTGCTGGTAAAACAACGCTTTTAAAATTGTTATTGGGGATTATTCGCCCCACATCTGGACGGGGCTTGCTGTTTGGTAAACCGCTGGGCGATCGCCACATCAAGCAACACATTGGCTACCTCAGCGAAAATCCCTACTTGTATGACTATCTCACGGGCTGGGAATTTTTACAGCTAGCTGCTGGGTTATTCCAAATTCCCCAAAGCTTACAACGCCAACGCATTCCCCAACTGCTGGAATTAGTGGGTTTATCTTTAGCTGATGCTCGCAAAAAGCAGATGCGTCGCTATTCTAAAGGTATGTTACAGCGTGTTGCTATGGCACAGGCACTAATTAACGATCCAGAATTGATATTTTTGGATGAACCAATGTCTGGTCTCGATCCTTTAGGACGCTACCAAATGCGGAAAATTATTTTATCTCTAAAAGCCGCAGGCAAGACAATTTTCTTCAATAGCCATGTTCTCAGTGAGGTCGAGCAAATTTGCGATCGCATTGCTATCCTCTCTCAAGGTGTATTAATTTGCGTCGGTTCTCTCGATGAATTATTAGGTAGAGGGGATACATACCAAGTCAAGGGTCAAGGTGGTGACTGGGAAATTCTCAAAAAATGGATACCTAGTCTAGTGTTTGAACCTGATGGTACTTGGCAAGGTATGCTACAAGAAGACTGCTATGATTTTCTTGCCAGTCTCCGCTTGATGGGAGGACAAATAATTTCTATGAACTTATCTCATTATTCTTTAGAAGAGTTTTTTATCCAAAAAATACAACAACAAAATAATTCAGTTATAGCTATCGCCAGGTAGTTGAGTCCCATCTAAAAATTAAATACGCAACAGCTTATCAATCTCCCATAAAATTACACATAAATAAGTGCCTAAAACGCTTATTCAGCAAGAGATATAGAGTTTACATTTTTAAATAAAGTTGGTATCAAATTAGCCAATAAAATCACTGTTGTTTTATATAAACATCTGTAGTATGTCGTCTTTGTGAATAATAAAAATTCAGAAAATACTAAAATCTAGAAATTATTTAGGCGATTTTACATAGAATAATCAAATTAATTTCTGTATTTAATATCTTAATTTACTAAAGCTTATTGTATAATTTATAAAGTTTTTGAGATAATTAATGCTCATTTCAAATAAATGTTTTATTGACTTGCATGACATATCTTTGGGATATCTACGAATTAGAAGAAAATTTTTCTGTTACTATTTGTTTGTGTCATAAGAAACATTATTAAAGGTAATTAATGCAACAATTTAAACAAAACTTTTCTCTCTTCAAGCTAGATAAACTTTAAGCTAACTTTACTAAAAATTCAAAATTAATAGACAATATGCCTCCGGAAAATCAGAGTTTTCTAGGAAAATAAGAATGTCGGGGAACTTGAATACTTAGGTATAGTCAAGATAAAAATGTTTAGACAATACTTTACCAATCGTAGTCTCAGAGTCTCAGGTAAATATGCTTAACAAAGGTTTACTAAAATTCCTTACCCAACCAGTTGTGGGTATGGCTTTATTAACAGCTTTTAATGCCGCTGTTCCATCTGCCAGCCTAGCTCAGGGACAACCAGTATTTCCTAGTACACAACCAGTATCACCAAATTATCAAACCTCAATAGATACCAGTTACCTATTAGGAGGCGGTGACCTCATCCGTGTCAACGTATTTGAAGTACCTGAATATACAGGTGAATATCAAGTCCCCCCAGGCGGAGCGATAAATTTACCTTTAATTGGCAGTGTACCTGTTTTGGGACTAACAACAGAACAAGCTGCCGACGAAATTGCCAGAAGATACTCACGCTTTCTCAAACGTCCCTTAATTTCTGTTAACCTTTTATCGCCTCGTCCTATCAATATTTTGGTTGCTGGAGAGGTGACACGTCCAGGAGCTTACACTCTCAGCTTACAAGGAGGGGCAGGTAATAATCCAGGTGTACAATACCCAACCGTATTAGCTGCACTGACGATAGCTCAAGGAGTCACGTTAGCAGCAGATGTATCTGAAGTTAAATTAAAACGTAAAACAGGCCGCTCTTCTGAGCAACTTGTTACTATCAATTTAAAAGATATTATCCAAACAGGTGATACACAACAAGATATTACCTTAAGGGATGGAGACACGATTATTGTGCCAACTGCAACTAAGTTCGACATAGCAGAAGCACGCAATTTATTTGCAGCTAACTTTGCTGCTAGTCAAACCACACCCCGCACAGTAGCAATTATTGGTGAAGTTAATCGTCCTGGTTCATATCTTGTTGGTTCAGGTGGTACAACAGAGGGGCAGTCAGGTACACCAGCGACAGGAGGTGGTCTGCCAACTGTAACGCGGGCAATTCAACTAGCTGGAGGCATTACATCACAAGCGGATGTTCGTAATCTCAAGCTCCGCCGACCTACAAGAACTGGTACAGAACAAACTGTAGATATCAATCTCTGGCAGTTGTTACAGAGTGGTGATGTCAATCAAGACATAATTGTCCAAGATGGAGACACCATTGTTATTCCTACTGCAACCGAGGTCAATGCCGCAGAAGCTACTCAATTAGCTACCACTACTTTGTCTCCTAATGCTATTCAAGTTGGCGTAGTAGGTGAGGTCAAAAAACCAGGAGCTTTAGAAGTTAAGCCTAATAGCTCTTTAAATCAGGCATTGCTGGCAGCTGGCGGATTCAACGATGCCAGGGCTAGCAGGTCTACAGTCGATTTAATTAGGCTCAACCCGGATGGTTCTGTTACCAAGCGTGAAGTAAAAGTAGATTTCTCTCAAGGTATCAATGAACAAACAAATCCCATACTTCGCAACAATGATGTTCTAGTGGTCAGCCGTTCAGGTTTAGCTAAGACTGGTGATAGTGTGGGTGCTATTGTTAATCCTCTAGGTGGTTTATTAGGAATCTTCAGAGCTTTGTTTGGTTTCTTTTAGAAAATAATTAAATGATGAGTTTGAAGTTGGTGTAACTGAATAGCGATCGCAACTTCAAACTCACAATGAAAAACCATGCCTTTTGTTGGCGTGGTTTTTGAGTATGGGTAACGAAACATACAAATATATTGGCTTTAAAAATTTACGATAATATCTAGCGATAGCCAGTTAGTTTAAAACATAAACTGATCATAAAACCCGGACACCAACAGACTTTCAAACCTGTCCCCTGCTATAATATGTTTATTAATTTAGTTGGTTAAAAAAAATACTGCTCTGAGCGAAATCTCATCAACAACTTGCCATCTCTGAGCAAACAAACGGTTGTAGTGTTTTTTAATTGATTAAACTACACCACTTCTCCTCCTTACAGCCTATTCTCATGATCATTCAGGTGGCAGGAGGTAAATTTTGTTACGTAATTAATCATTGCCAGTATTTAATCGAGATGCTTTAATAACGATTGCGTTCTTCCCGTAAAAGATACACAAGACACATGGCTATTAGTCATGAGGCATTGCTACTATGTTCGTAAAATTACAGTTTCAAGACATTAGACTTAAAATTAGGACAAGGTAGTAATATGTCCTTTAAACTAAAATTCCCTTAAAAGCTAACTAAATAGGAGCATCTATGGAGCCACTCATTGCGATAGTCTTAGCACTTATGGGCTATGCCTTAGGATCTGCAAAAATTATTAATGAAGGAAACGAAGCTTTAGTTGAACGTTTAGGACGATATCATCGCAAACTAACGCCAGGTCTAAACTTCATCGTTCCCTTAGTTGATACCATTGTCATGGAAGACACTACACGAGAGCAGATTTCAGATATTAAGCCTCAGAAAGTGATTACCAGAGATAACGTCTACCTAGAAGTTGATGGTGTTGTCTCTTGGCAGATCACCAATATGGAGAAAACTTTTTATAAAATTGAGGATATCCAGATTGCGCTGGCCAACTTGTCAACAGTTGAACTCCGTGCCTACATTGCCGATAGAACTTTATCGGAAACCATTTCTTCTAGAAGTGAAATGAACCAATCCCTGTTGCAAGTTTTGAACCAAATCAGTGCAGAATGGGGAGTTAGAATTTTGCGAGTAGATATTCAGAGTATTACACCACCTGAGAGCGTGCAGAAGTCGATGGCAGAGCAGCAAGCTGCTGAAATTAGGAAACAAGCCACAATTAGCACAGCAGAGGGAGAGAGGCAAGCTGCAATTAAAAGAGCAGAAGCCACCAAAGAATCAATCCAGATACTTTCTCAAGCTATGAGTTCTAAAGCGGAAACTAAAGAAATTCTGAGATATCTTGTAGCTCAAGAACAGGTAGAAGCTAGCCAAAAACTGGGTGCAAGTACCAATGCTAAAATTGTCTTTCTCAACCCAGCCTTAACAGAGGGAGCATTAGATCAAATGATTGGAGAGACAGGAACTCATGAAGGTAACGGTAATGGGTCTGAGAAAAATTCCCTTTAATTAAACCTAAATTTTCAGTTTTGTTGTGGAGACTGTCGAAATAGCGCATCTGCAACCAGCGACACCTCGCGCATTTCTTTAATATCGTGTACTCGTAGTATATCCACACCATTAAAAATAGCAGCACAACACGCTGCTGCCGTTCCCCAGACTCGTGCTTTCGGCTCTGGTTGATTTAAAATGCGACCAATAAAACTTTTACGAGATGCTCCTACCAAAATAGGGCGATTTAGTGCTTTCAATGAATACAGACGGCGGAAAACTTCTAAATTTTGCTCATAGTTCTTAGCAAAGCCAATACCAGGATCAATAATGATTTTATTTTGATTAATACCCGTAGCAGTAGCGATCGCAATTTGTTGAGCTAAAAAACTGCTAATCTCCTGTATGACATCCTGATAATTAGTCATTTGCTGCATTGTCTGCGGTGTTCCCCGTGTATGCATCAACACTATCGGCACATCTAAACTGGCTACTGTTGGCAACATATCTAAATCAAACGTGCCGCCAGAAATATCATTGATTATATCTGCTCCAGCTTCTACGGATGCTTTGGCGACAGTTGCCCTGGTTGTATCCACAGAAATGGGTACTGAAATTTTTTCTCGCAGTACACGCAACACCGTTAATACTCGATCCAGTTCTTCTGCAACAGTTATTTGTTCTGCCCCTGGTCGAGTTGACTGACCGCCCAGATCAATAATGTCAGCGCCAGTTGCCACCATTGCTTGTGCCTGAGCTAAAGCCCCAGAAGTATTATTAAACTCACCGCCATCACTAAAGCTATCAGGTGTGACATTCAAAACACCCATGAGATAAGTGCGCTGTCCCCACTCGAAACAGCGATCGCGAATTATTAACTTGCTTGACATAAAGCAATTTTTAGGTTATCAAACTACGCTTGGAAAAGGAAGTAGGAATAGGGGGAGCTAAGGACACTGGGAAAGTTGGAGAAGCTAGAAAGAAAAAATATTATTGACCAATGCCCCATGTCCCATGTCCCATGCCCAAATTTTACTGATAGTTGACAATCCGAGCAAAACTTTCAGGTTCCAGACTCGCTCCTCCCACAAGAGCGCCATCGATTTCAGGTTGAGCCATGATTTCATCAATATTACTAGGCTTTACTGAGCCACCATATTGAATTGAAACATTAGGATTACTCAACTGGCTACGAATTAGACCAATGACCCGATTTGCCTCTGTGGCTTCGCAAGTATCACCAGTACCAATCGCCCAAATTGGTTCGTAGGCAATTACTAGATTATCTTGATCAACGTCTATCAAGCCTTTATCCAGCTGGCTAATAATCAGTGATTCAGTTTCCCCAGCATCTCGTTGTTGTTTAGTTTCGCCAACACATAGAATCGGAGTCAGGCCATACTTTTGAGCAGCTTTCAGGCGCAGATTGACAGTTGCGTCCGTTTCGCCAAAGTATTGCCGTCTTTCGCTGTGACCGACAATTACATAACGTACACCACTTTCTGTCAGCATCAGGCCAGAAATTTCACCGGTGTAGGCTCCATTTTCTTCCCAATGGACATTTTGCGCCCCTAGTTGTATGAGACTTCCATGCAAACTCTTAGACAAAAGGTTTAGATCGGTAAAAGGAGGACACAATACCACTTCTCGCCCTTGAGGCGTTTCTTGTAAGTGGGGCAGAAATCCTCGTAGAAACTCTTGGGTTTCTGCCTGGGTTTTGAACATTTTCCAGTTACCGGCAATAACGATTTTCCGCACAGGTGATTTAGTCAAGTTCTTAACGCTACTAGATGCATTTTTCAGTTTATGACTTTTTGTTAGTCATTGATCAATGGGCATTGGGCATCCCTTTGGGAATTAAAAATTAAAAATTAAAAATTGGATTGATTTCATTTTCAATTCTTAATTGAGCAAAGCATGGGGCATGGTGAGACAGCGCTGCGGGAGGGTTTCCCGACCCAGGCGACTGCGTTAG
>JAYGHB010000140.1:0-23928 GCA_034931985.1 Halotia wernerae UHCC 0503 | reverse complement strand
CCGGGGGGAGTATCCCCCCGGCAGACTTTGCGCTTTTTGCAGTTGTCATAAAACCTAGAGATAGAAGACCATGCTCTTTCAGCAGAAGCTTGTCGAGCCATCGAATTAAGTTCATTAGCAAATGGAAAGTTAGCCGCCAGTACAGCACAATATTTCTGCAAATCGTTTTTACCTATGCCTTGAACATCCATCCATAACCGAATACAGCTATTGCGGATGAATTTTGCAGTTCTAATTGCATCATCTATTGCTGTTAACTGGGCTAATTTCCCATCAGCTTTAAACTCAAAAACAAGCATCGCTTTTACCTCCTGACTTATACTAGCATAGTTGGCGTAAAAGCTCACGGCTAAAAAGGATCAATGCGGTTCAAACCGCACGAGTCGCTTATATCTCAGCACTAAAGTGACTGAGCTTTACGCTTACCGGGTTCTTCGGTAAGTCAGTGCGGACAAGTACGGCGATCGGTAAAAATGGAAACAAGAGGTTTTTGTTAGGGCTAATTTAAATTGAGCTTGCTGTCAATATTTTTTTGTATACTGAGTTTTGTTCAAAAATCAAACAGGAGTCTTATAAACCCTTTTACTCAATCTTTGGTCTAGAATTAGATTCTACCAATTTTGGGATTTTAATGTTCTTAACAATTATTGAAAAAATAACCACCAACTGTTAAATCAGTTGGTGGTTATTCGTTTGTAATCTACCGCGTCTCTCAGTCAAATTACAGATTAGCTGCATTAATCAAGCCAAAACCCCACTTATCATCAAATGTTCCGGCTTTTTTGCCGGGAATGGTGCTATTTTTGCGTAGCAAATCTTTCACCGCCTCTGGATCAAGCTTAGGATCACGCTGTAACAGCAATGCTACTAATCCAGTAACGAATGGTGTTGCCATACTCGTACCTGCCATAGCTACAAACTTAGAATTACATGTCATTGAACGATCAAAATTGGCATTACAGGAAAGCGTGGAAATAATCATTGCCCCCGGTGCTGCCACATCAGGCTTTTGGGCATTATTCCGCAGCGGTCCTTCACTACTAAATTCAGAAATAGTATGCAATTCCAAACCCATTTCTCGCTCTTGGGCATCAATATCTGTGTACTTAATTTTAGTAGTATAGGCAGCAACTGTGACTGCACTTGTTGCGGCTCCTGGAGAACCTATTTTTACAGAATCTTTGACACTTGTACCTGTGAAAAACACTGCCGATGCATCATCTAGTGTCCATACATCGAGTCGTGTTTCCAATGAAGAAGTATTGCGTACCCGCAACTGCCAAATGCCGCCTTGTACTGCTGAATTACCTTTACCACGAATTTGCACGAAGAAATTATGGTCGCCGTTGGCTTGGTCAGGTCCTGGTGTGACAATTTCGACTTGTGCATCTGGCAAATCGTAATTTTGGGTAGGATTGCCGTCGGTAATGATTTTTTGGAAGGGAGTGACAAAACCATTGGGACTCCGCAGTGAAATTTCCAATTGACTGTTATTGCCATACCAACCGTTTAACCAAACTATGCCTACTTGATTCAAGGGAACATTAAAGCGCATACCACGCATTTTTTTAGAAGGTATCTTCGCTTGACCATGAATATTGTCGTTTCCTTCGTTACCCGCAGCACAGCAAACAATTCGCCCAGACCCAGATTCGCTGTCAATGATTTTTGATAAGGAGTCGCTACCGTCGTGAGCATCGGCGTGTCCACCCAAGCTGAGATTTACGACTGCAGGTCTTCCCAATTCACTAGCTATGCGGAAAATATAGCGGACAGCATCAGCAATGTGAGCATCTTGTAAGTCCGATTTGACAACTACCATTTCGGCTTCTGGCGCTATACCACAGTAGATAGTATCAGCACCGGAGGCAATTCCGGCAACATGAGTACCATGACCATCGGTGTCTTGAGAAATGGTCATTTGCACTCCTGTAAATTCAGCCCCGTAACCGCCTTCTGTTACTCCTGGCCCAGGCAATGTTTGATCCCAAACCCGTAAAATCCGTTCTGCAAAGGCGGGGTGTTGTGCGTCAATGCCACTATCTACAATACCAACGATCACTCCCTTGCCAGTCAGTCCAGTTTTATGTTTAAAATCTGGCACTTGCACGGCTGCGGGTGCAACGTCCATTTGCAGTTTTAGTTTGCGCGATGGCTTGATGCGCTCGATGGCAGGATCTTCCGATAAGGCATCTAAACAATCTATGGGTAAGAAAGCTGTGCGTACATTCCCGGTATTCTGATTGACTTCAATGCCATATTGCGACATCTGACTCAAGTCTGCATCAGAGTCACAGTAGATAAAAACGATGCTTTTAGCTGGTTTGACAGTACTTTTAGGAGCTATTATACCAAGCGATCGCTTGTGCGTAATTAAAGCTGGTAATCCTGCGCTTTGAAAGTCTTCATAAGCCAATAGCAGTCCAGGAGAAAGTTTTTCGTGTCTCATTTTAACCTCAAATTTAGTTGATTTGCTACAAGCAAAGCATCGATTTTAGCAAGATAATTTGCTTTGTCATCAATGCAAATATAGTTATCTATTGTTCTAATAGATAATTTAAAATTAAAGTTAAGAACTTAGGAATAACTTATGAATTCCAGTTCATACCTGCTAATTTATAACTCATTTTCATAAATTGTCTCTGTTGTAAAATAATTGTTTGTGACTAGTAAATATCTATGATTAGCCAGATCAAAAACTTAATAAATCTAAGGCTATTGGTAATTTTCACCTATAATCACTATTTCAGAAATTCTCTTTAGTGATCCAATATCAAGCTTTGTGATTACGGATAAAGTTAAACAGAGAAAAATAAAAAATATTAATTCAGGAGGCAGGGGAACCTACGCAGACTACTCAATCTGGTATGATAAATAAGTAAGGCTAAACAGTAAGAATAAGGAGACACACTTTTGGCCAAGAAAGTAACAATCACACTTGATGAAGATATTTTGGCTTTTATAGATAAGCGAGGTGCTAATAATGGAGAAACTCCTAACCGTAGTGGGTACATCAACGATGTGTTGAGTCAGCATCGTCGTACAGTCTTAGAAGCAGAGATGATTGCAGCACTTCAAGAAGACGCTAATGACCCAGAGTATCAAAAAGAAATTGCACTTTGGGATTGTGTCGCTGGTGATGGAATTGAATAATGCCTAAAGGTAACTTAACTTATCGACGTGGAGAAATACGCTTTTGTCAACTTGACCCAACAGTGGGTACAGAATTACGAAAAACACGCTCTTGCCTAATTGTCCAGAATGACATAATGAACCAGTATGGTTCGTTGACAATTGTCATGCCATTCAGACCAGGAAATAAAAATGCTCCTTATGTTGTCAATGTTGTAGCATCAGCCATAAATGGTTTAGACCAAGACCGTTACATTGATGTTGGACAAATTCGCAGTATTGATAATAGCCGAGTTCTTAGCTTAGTAGGAGTATTGGAAGAAAAATATTGGGAATCGATTAATACAGCATTAAATATAGTACTTAAATTTTCTTGAGAAATCACATACTGATAACATTTGTATCAAGAGGAGGAAGAGATAGAGAAAGCAGAGCTTTTAGACTATTGACTGATTATCTATCACAAGTGAGAGCCGCAAATCAGTAAGTATTTGCAACGATCGCTCCTGAAGCTATTAAAAAATAATTCATGCAGATTCAAACACCAGACTGGGTTAAGCACGCTGTTTTTTACCAAATCTTTCCAGATCGCTTTGCCAGAAGCAAACAGCCGCACAAACGGTTGTTGCACGAAGCTCGTTGGGAAGATTGGGAAACTATGCCAACACTCCAAGGTTATAAAGGCGGGGATTTGTGGGGCATTATCGAAGAATTAGACTATATCCAAAATTTAGGCATTAACGCCGTTTACTTTACACCCATCTTTCAATCGGCTAGCAATCACCGCTATCACACCCACGATTATTATCAGGTTGATCCACTGCTGGGGGGTAATGAGGCATTTAAAGAACTATTAGATGCAGCTCATCAAAGAAATATCAAAGTTGTTTTGGATGGAGTGTTTAACCATTCCAGTCGGGGATTTTTCTTTTTCCACGACGTTTTAGAAAATGGCCCTCATTCGCCTTGGGTGAAATGGTTCAAAATTCAAGATTGGCCTCTTGCTCCCTACACTGGTGAATTACCTGCAAACTACGAGGGTTGGGCTGACAATCGCGCCTTACCAGTATTTAACCACGACAACCCAGAAGTACGGGAATACATCATGGAAATTGCCGAATATTGGATTAAATTCGGCATCGACGGTTGGCGGTTGGATGTGCCGTTTGAAGTTAAAACTCCTGGTTTTTGGCAAGAGTTTCGTGATCGTGTCAAAGCCATCAATCCCGAAGCTTATATTGTGGGTGAAGTTTGGGGAGATTCTCGTGAGTGGCTAGATGGGACTCAATTTGACGGAGTGATGAATTATTTATTTGCTGGGCCAACAATTGCTTTTACCGCAGGCGATCGCGTCGTGCTAGAACAAGTGCAAAGCCGCGACTATCAACCCTATCCGCCCTTATTTGCTGCCGAGTACGCTACCAAAATCCAGGAAGTATTGCAACTATACCCTTGGGAAATTCAACTGACGCAACTGAATTTGCTCGCAAGTCACGACACAGCACGCTTAGTTACCATTGCTGGCGGCGATAAACCTAGTATAGAATTGGCAACTTTACTATTACTCACATTTCCTGGTGCGCCCAGTATTTACTACGGTGATGAAGTGGGTTTACCTGGTGCTATAGATCCCGACTCACGTCGCGGCTTTCCCTTAGAAGCAAACTGGGATCAAGAAATTCTCCAGATGCACCGCCAATTAATCGCCCTGCGTCATGCTTACCCAGCTTTGCGTACAGGAGATTACCAAGTTCTCTTTGCTCAGGGTGAACTCTACATCTTTGCGCGAACTTTAGAAAAAGAAGAATTGATCATTGCCGTTAATGCTGGTACAGCAGCCACAACAGCAAATTTAGATCTTACAAGTTTGCATACTCAACCCAACAAGCTGTTATATGGTACTGCTGAAGTTGAGTGGAATAGTGAGCAACTTTCCTTAACTATTCCCCCACGCACAGGCTGCATCTTGGGGCTAGATTAACGGCATTAGAGGCTAGGAGCTATTAAAAAAGCAGGGGAGAAATGTAGGAATTAAAGGCATTCTCTTCACTCTCCTCTGCACCTCATGCCCCATGCTTCGCTCAATTAAGAATTAAAAATTGAATTGATTCGATTTCATTTTTAATTTTTAATTTTTAATTCCCGTTCGCGTAGCGTCTCCGCAGGAGAAGGGATGCCCCATGCCCAATACCTTTACTTCCCAGCAACCATTGCCGGCATTAATACCGCATCAATAATGTGAATAACGCCATTATCGGCGAGAATGTCTGTTTTTAGAACACTGGCATCATTCACCTTAATAACACCCTCGGTAAACTCGATCGCCAGAACCGATCCTTCAAGGGTCTCAGCTTCTTCAATTTGCTCCAAGTCTTCAGATCTGACATCACCAAAAGCAACATGATACATCAATATCTTTTTCAGCTTGGGGATGTCTTGCAGTAGGGAATCTAAAGTTCCCTTTGGTAGTCGAGCAAAAGCTTCGTCAGTAGGTGCAAAAATTGTCAGAGAATCAGGACTTTTGAGAGTTTCTACGAGTTTTGCTGCTTTAACAGCCTGTATGAGTGTATTGAAATTTCCTGCCTTGACAGCAGTTTCCACAAGATCAGCCATGTGATTAGGTTAATTTATTAACTTACGGTTACAACACACTTATAAAATGATCACAAGTTACTAGCCTCTATCAAGAGAAAGGTTACTCGCAGTTGAGCATACAGCAGCAGATTTATTTACTACTGCTAAACTGGGGAATGACCCCAACAACTACTGACTATGCTAAAGCGTTCTAAGTTCGAGACAACCCAGTCTCAAATTATGCATCGTGCCGAGGATTTGATTGGTGCAGCCTCGAATCGTTATCGCATCACAGTTCAGGTGGCAAATCGTGCCAAACGTCGGCGTTACGAAGACTTTGACAGTCCTGCGGAAGATGTAATGATGAAGCCAGTGCTGAGAGCAATTATCGAAATGTCTGATGAACTGACTCAACCGGAAATTATTGGCGAATTATAAAAAATGGCTTTAGAGAAGGTAGGATGAGCAAAAAATCGTCGTTCATTCAAATCTTACTCCAGCCTTGGCAGGCACTCACTGTCTTAATGGTGGTGAGTGTACTTGTTTTAGGTTTAGGAGTGGGTAAATTAATGCCAACAAATTTACTTGGCATCCCATCTGCCCTAGCTCAAAGAGTAAGTCCTGGAGATGTCTGGCAGCAAGTGTATCAGCAATTGCCCGACCTGCCCAGAGAAAACAAGTATAACCGTAAAGATTCGGGGAAAGTTGCCGACAACAACACCTTAGCGAGTCGCTTAATCCGTTATCACATCTATATAAAAGGACGTTCTCCAATTTATCGCCTAGATTGGAAGCTGACTTTAGCTGATTACCTGGGTGTAAATGAAATTATGTATGACACCACTTATCCGGGTAATGATACATTACAGCAAAATCCGATCGCAGGCGATCGCACTGCCATCAAAAACCTGACTCGTCAGCAAAGAAACGCCCTAGTACAAGTTTTAGTCAATATCTTTAACCCCAGTTCTCAAAATACCCAAGTTCCCAGCCCCAGCATATCAACACCTCCACAGCAGCCCCAAGGAGGAGGTGCTGACTTATTAAGATGATCAAGGAAGCAGGGAAGAAGGGGGAATAAAGAACTAAGTATTGACCCTGATGTGATCGCCTTGTCAGTGATAGTTGGTACAATCCCATCAAAATTTGGTGGCTAAAGTAGCTAGGACTGACCTAAGCTAAAATTAAAACTTATTCATCATAAGTCATACTTCGTCTGAGACACCGTAGCGCGATCGCAAATTGGCACGAATTTGAGCCATTGCAGTTGAGCCATCAACTACTTTACCCTCTTGGGACGCTTCCAATCCAATGCGTGCTTCCATCTGAAGCTCTCCCAGTCGTCCTTGATATATGTCTTCTTCTTGCTGTTCTAGTAGTTTTATTCCTGCAACAATAACGTCAACCGCATTATGATATTTACCGCTCTTTAGTTGGCGTTGTAGCAGGGCTTCTACCTCTGGGGGCAAAAAGATTTGCATGGAATTTTTTCAGAGTCAGGATTAACCCCATTGTAAGCGGTAAGCAAGGCTGATTGTTGAAATTTTCACGTCTTTAGTGGAAGGGTTCTACGGGATAAAGCAACTTGGAAGCAAATTGTGACATAAAGAGTATCAGCTTTCCAGCGCATCAAAATTCATAAATTATTTGCCTAATAAGGCATAATGATGATCTGGATCTATGCCAAGCGATGTCTAAAGTTACGTTAAGTTATAATCAGCACTCCATCGTGTAAAACAAATGAACTGGAAACTTGAAGAAGCACAACAAAAACTCCCAGAGGTCATTGATGCTATTGCATCAGAACCTCAATTAATCTTCAAGCAGGATAAATTAGTTGCTGCGATTGTAGAACCTCAACTTTTCCAAGACTTCCTTGCTTGGCATCAGCAACAAAAAGTCTCTTCCCTCGCAGATGCTTTTGCAGAATTACGTCAACTCTGTACTGAAGAAAATTACATTTTAGAAACTCCTGCACGATGTGGCGATCGCCATATCCCATTTGCTGAAGAATAGTATGAGCTTTCTTTGCGATACTAACATTATCAGTGAATTAGCTCGTCTACTACCCAATCCTGGAGTCATTGCCTGGAGTACAAGCATCTCATCAATTTTTCTGAGTGCTATTACATTGGAAGAAATTTGCTATGGTTTATCAGCAAAACCCAACCACAGAATTCAAACTTGGCTTGATAATTTTTTGGTAACTTACTGTCAAGTAATCCCTGTCAACCCAGAAATTGCTAAACGTGCGGGTGAAGTTAAGAGGATACTTACAAACTCAAGGAAAACCTCGCACTCAAGCGGACATAATCATTGCTGCAACCGCCGAAATTCACCAAATCACATACATTAGTAACAAGAAATACAAAGGATTTCGAGGGATGTGCTATTGCCATACTTAATCCATTCACTTGAGTTTTGCATCTTCTCTTGCTGAAGTCTCTGGGTCTTAGCTTGTGCTAAGACAGGGGGAACATGAATATTGAAACCCTATGAAACAGCAGAAAAATCAATACAGTCATCTCACGGCAATAGAAAGAACTTATCTCTCATCCCCTGCACAGTTTTTATTAAATCAAAACTTACTTCAAGGCAAAATATTAGATTTTGGTTGTGGCTTTGGTAATGATGTTAAACTGTTACGTCAAAAAGGTTGTGATATTACAGGCTATGATCCTTATTATTTTCCACAATATCCTCATGAAAAATTTGATACAATAATTTGTTTTTATGTTTTAAATGTTTTATTTTCTGAAGAACAGGCTAATGTGCTGATGGAAGTATCGCATTTATTAAAACCAGGAGGCAAGGCTTATTATGCCGTCAGAAGAGATCTTAAAAAAGAAGGTTTTAGAGAACATTACGTTCATAAAAAGCCGACATATCAATGTAAGGTCAAACTCCCATTTCATTCAATCTATTTAGACGAAAATCGAGAATTATATCAGTATCTCCATTATAATCATCAACGCAATTCGACTAATTATTGTATATTTTGTAATCCTCATAAAAATCTGAATTTATTAACAGAATCAGCAACCGCTTATGCTATGTTCGACGGCTATCCTATAAGTAAAGGACATGTTTTAGTTATTCCTAAACGTCATGTTAGTAATTACTTTGATTTACCATTTAAAGAGCAATCTGCTTGCTGGTTGATGGTCAATAAAGTACAAGAAATTCTCAAAACACAATTCACACCTGACGGCTTTAATGTCGGAATGAATATCAATCGAGAAGCAGGTCAAAATATTATGCACAGCAGTATTCATATTATCCCTCGTTACAAAGGTGATGCTGTCGGTGTTAAAAGTGGCATTAGAACCGTCATTCCTAAAAGAAAATCACTTTGCTAGATTCCGAGGTTATCGCTCAGAATGATAGAAGAATTAGAATCAACTTATAACTTGGAATTTTCCCTTATGAGTGTCACAATTCCTAATGACATCATCCGAGCCTCAAACATGACCGAGGATGAACTCAAATTAGAAATTGCCATCTTGCTTTACCAACAAGGTAAAATTAGCAGTGGCAAAGTCCGAGCCTGGACAGGAATCACATTACTTAAATTCCAGCATGAACTGGCCAAGCGTGGTTTACATATCAACTATGATGTTGAAGACTTCCAATCCGATGTGCTAACACTGCAATCAATGGGCTTGTTGTGATTATAGTTAGCGATACATCACCGATCACAAACTTAGCAGCTATTGGTCAATTAGATTTACTACGCCAGTTGTACAGTAGCGTTATCATTCCTCAAGCCGTTTATAACGAAATGGTAGGTGTAGATCAGATTGTTCCTGGCGCAGTAGAAGTACAACAGCTATCTGGGATTCAAGTAATACCTGTTGTTAATTCTCAACAAGTTACAGAAATTCAGCAACAATACAACAATATTGATTTAGGAGAAGCCGAAGCAATTATTTTATCCATAGAACTCAAAGCTGACTTACTGTTACTGTTAATGAATGAACGTCGAGGACGAGCAATCGCTGCCAGTTATAGACTAAATGTAACAGGTCTTTTAGGAGTCTTGCTACAAGCTAAAAAACAAGGGGTAATTCCAGCTATTAAACCATTGATCGATCAGTTAATTGCTACTGCTGACTTTCGCCTTAGCCAACAGTTGTATGCTATTGTTTTGCAATCTGCTGATGAAGATTAAGACGTTAATAGCACAAACGTCAACTACTTACAGAATCATCAATTTACAACAGCGATCGCAATCTTACCAACTGCGCGTTCACTTTCGCTATAAGCATGAGCCGCAGCTAGTTCTTGTAAAGGATAAGTGCGGTCAATTACAGTCCGAATTTTATCCGCCTCAATCAATCCTTTTAGATAAACCAAGTCTTGAGTATTAGGCTTTTCAAAAAGAAATTTTGCTTTTTGACCAGGAAGAAACGCCGTGAAGACACTCTGCACCAAAACTTCAGGGGTGGGTAACGTTGTGATATAAATTCCGTTGGGTTTGAGGACGCGTTTGCAATTAGAAAGCGATCGCTTGCCCACGGCATCGAAGATAATGTCATATTGTGCCGTATCTTCAGTAAAATCTTGCTGGGTGTAATCAATTACGCGGTCTGCTCCCAAAGATTTCACAAAATCCAAATTTTTGGTACTGCAAACACCCGTAACTTCTGTTTCTAAAGCTTTGGCAATTTGCACTGCAAAAATGCCTACACCACCAGATGCACCATTGATTAAGACAGTTTGTCCTGATTGGATATTACCTTGGTCTCGCAGGGCTTGCAGAGCTGTCAGCCCAGCTAAGGGGATAGTAGCTGCTTCTTCATGAGTCAAATTTGTCGGCTTGAACGCTACTATTTTTTCTGGAACGGCTGCAAATTCGGCATAAGATCCTCCAGGGAACATCGTACTACCATAAACGGCATCTCCTGGACTAAATTGCGTGACACCAGCACCAATTGCCATCACTTCTCCAGACACATCAAACCCCAAAATTTTAGGGAATTTATTGCCTGTAATCAACTTCAACGCTCCCTTACGAGTTTTCCAATCAATGGGATTAACGCTAGTGGCGTGAATTTTCACAAGTAATTGATTGGATTTAACTTGCGGTTGCTCCACATCTTCATAATGCAATACTTCAGGAGACCCATAACGGTGGATCACAATTGCTTTCATCACATTTCTCCTGCTACCCTGTTTTGCTAGCGAATTGTTCGTTATGAATACAGTGTAGCGACAGCGAGAGTTCACGATCAGCGGTTAAAATAAAATGTATTGCGATCGCAGAGCATCTTCATAGCGTCGTCGCATTTCGTTAGCCAGGAACCAGTAAAAGAAGAGGTAAGGGGAGAAAAATACAGGTTAAAAATTAAATCTTTTAAAAAAAGTCCCCATCCATTCACCTATTTTCAAGAGCTTGTATGACTTACCAGATAAGACTTAAAGGCTTAATTGCATATCTTTAGCAAGCAAAAATTAAAAAAATATGAACTGCATTTTTATCTCGAAAAAAATGATATGTTGGATACAGAATTGAATTTCGCACGTATCTGGAGTAGCACGACGTAGCTTGCTCCAGTTTTTCCCCCGAATCCCCAAGAATTTATTAATTTTGTCTGGATTTGAGGATTGTTTGAGTACACATCAGGATACTTGAAAACCCATGCAAACAAGGCTAAAATCCTTACGGTTACTGGGTTGTGGCTGAGTACAAATAAATCCTGAACCCCTCTCCATAAATACTCGAACCCCAAGCAAAAAACACTAGAACCCCTACCCGAAAAAAACTTTTTTAATTCTTGTAAAGTCCTAATAACTAGGGTTTCAATATTTGAGTACAAACGTAATAAATCCAATAAATTCTATCCTCGATAGACCTGCCGCTTCATTTAGGGACGACTGATATAAATCTTATATCGCCAATCACTTAACGCTCCGACACAAATTTAGAAGCGAAGAGTGAGTGGAGGGATGAGATAGCACCTGCCTCTGTAAATAGAAGTCGCGGCTGTACGCACCAACTCCACCCAAAGAACCAAACGTTGACACACACCAGCCGAACCTCCAGGATTTATAGCTTGCCCAACTCTGTAAAAAGTCGCTTTAATCAAGCGTCTAACTACCGTTACATGGTAGACCGCTGCGGGCAGTGTGACAGACGCGACTTCAATTCCTAGGCAAGATAATAGCAACAACATCTCCCACAGTGGCAGCCCAGTCCACCGACCTTTTGCGAAATTCAATGACACTACCGTCTACACAAATCTTCACCCCCGACAATCAGGAAGCAGCAACCCAAGCAAAATCAGGTGGTTGCGGCTGCGACAGCAAAAGCAGCGCCACCGTGGAAAGAGATGAAAAGCTCAAAGAACGTATTGCTAAACATCCCTGCTACAGCGAAGACGCTCATCACCACTACGCCCGGATGCACGTTGCAGTTGCGCCAGCCTGTAACATTCAATGCAACTATTGCAACCGGAAATATGATTGCGCGAACGAAAGCCGTCCTGGAGTAGTTAGCGAATTACTCACACCAGAAGAAGCGGCACACAAAGCCATAGTCATAGCAGGCAAGATTCCTCAAATGACAGTTGTGGGAATTGCCGGCCCTGGCGACCCATTGGCGAATCCTGAAAAGACATTCCGCACCTTTGAGTTGATTGCAGACAAAGCACCAGATATCAAGTTGTGCTTATCAACCAACGGTTTAATGCTACCCGAATACATCGATCGCATTAAACAATTAAATATAGATCACGTTACGATCACCCTCAACACCACAGATCCAGAAATCGGCGCACAGATTTATTCTTGGGTTCACTACAAGCGTAAACGTTATAGAGGTGTTGAAGGAGCTAAAATTCTGCTCGAAAAGCAGATGGAAGGATTGCAGGCACTTAGAGAAGCTGACATCTTGTGCAAAGTCAACTCCGTGATGATTCCAGGAGTTAATGACGAAAACTTGATCGAAGTGAACAAAATGATTCGTGAGCAAGGTGCATTCTTGCATAACATCATGCCGTTGATTTCTGCACCAGAACACGGCACACACTTCGGTTTAACAGGTCAGCGCGGCCCTTCACACAAAGAACTGAAAGCAGTTCAAGATAACTGCTCCGGTAATATGAAAATGATGCGCCATTGCCGTCAATGCCGAGCCGATGCCGTCGGATTATTAGGAGAAGACCGCAGCCAGGAATTTACTAAAGATAAATTCATGGAAATGGACGCAGAATACGACCTCGAAAAACGTACCCTTGTTCACGAAGGGATCGAGAAATTTAAAGAAGAACTAGAAGTAGCTAAACAAAAGGCATTTGCTGGCAAGAAATTTGCCCAGACTCCCAAAATTTTAGTTGCAGTAGCAACCAAAGGTGGTGGATTGGTCAACCAACACTTCGGTCATGCGAAGGAATTTCAAATTTACGAAGTGGATGGAAACGAAGTTCGTTTCGTTAGTCACCGTAAGATTGATCAATATTGTCAAGGTGGATACGGAGAAGAAGCCACTTTCGAGCATATTATGAAAGCGATCGCAGATTGCAAAGCAGTTTTAGTCTCCAAGATTGGTAACTGTCCCCAAGAAAAATTGCAAGAAGTTGGCATACAGACTGTTGAAGCTTACGACGTGATTGAGAAGGTTGCTTTAGAGTTTTACGAGCAATATGTTCAGGAATTAGGGAATAAGGGCTAAGAAAGGCAGGGGAGGCAGGGGGAGCAGGGGAAGATGAAGAGAATAATAACCAATGTCCCATGCCCCATGCCCCATGCCCAATGCCCCAATGCCTAATACCTAATACCTAATACCTAATACCTAATACCGAAAGCCCAAAGCCCAAAGCCCAAAAAAGGAGAATAATCATGGCTTACAAAATCACTAGCCAGTGTATTTCCTGCAATCTCTGTCTGTCTGTATGTCCCACTGGTGCAGTTAAGGTTATTGATGGTAATCACTGGATTGACCCCGAACTTTGCACAAACTGCGTTGGTAGCTTTTACACAGTACCTCAATGTAAAGCTGGTTGTCCCACCTGCAATGGTTGCGTCAAACAACAGGGCGATTATTGGGAGGGCTGGTTTGCTAATTACAACCATTCTTTAGCGAAGTTAACTAACAAAAAAGATTACTGGGAGCGTTGGTTTGACTATTATTCCCAGAAATTTTCCGAGCAATTGCAAAAGCGCCAGGGTGAAGTGTTAGGGATATCAGGATGAGCATCATTTATCTAGATAATAATGCTACCACTAAGGTAGATCCAGAAGTTATAGAAGTAATGTTGCCTTACCTGAGGGACTACTACGGCAATCCCTCAAGTATGCATACCTTTGGCGGACAACTTGGCAAAGCCGTAAAAACAGCACGGCAACAATTAGCAGTTCTTTTAGGAGCTGATGAATCAGAAATTGTTTATACCAGTTGTGGTACAGAGGGAGATAACGCCGCAATTCGAGCCGCGCTGTTGGCGCAACCAGAAAAGCGACATATCATCACCACCCAAGTTGAACACCCAGCGGTGCTGAATGTCTGCAAACAATTGGAAACCCAAGGTTATAATGTCACCTATCTTTCGGTGAATAGTCAGGGACAGTTGGATCTAAATGAACTTGAAGCTTCCTTGACAGGGAACACTGCCTTGGTGACAATCATGTATGCCAACAACGAAACCGGCACAGTTTTCCCCATTGAGCAGATTGGATTAAGAGTAAAAGAGCATGGCGCTCTGTTTCATGTAGACGCGGTGCAAGCAGTGGGCAAAATCCCTCTGAATATGAAGAATAGCACCGTGGATATGTTAACTCTGTCCGGTCACAAAATCCATGCACCTAAAGGCATTGGTGCTTTATATATACGGCGTGGTGTGAGGTTCCGTCCCTTGCTGATTGGGGGACATCAAGAACGCGGCCGTCGTGCAGGTACAGAGAATGTACCAGGAATTATTGCTCTGGGCAAAGCGGCTGAACTAGAGATGTTAAACTTAGAAGAGGCGACCAAAAGAGAAAGAAAGCTGCGCGATCGCCTAGAACAAACTTTACTCGCTACCATTCCCGACTGTGAAGTGAACGGTGATCCAACGCAGAGATTACCGAACACTACCAATATCGGCTTTAAATACATCGAAGGTGAAGCTATTCTGCTTTCTTTGAACCAATACGGTATCTGTGCTTCATCCGGTTCTGCTTGCACCTCCGGCTCTTTGGAACCTTCCCACGTCTTGCGGGCAATGGGCTTACCTTACACGACCTTGCACGGTTCCATTCGCTTCAGCCTGTGTCGCTACACTACAGACGCTGAAATCGATCAAGTTATCGCAGTCATGCCCAGCATTGTAGAACGTTTACGCGCTCTCTCACCCTTCAAAAATGATGACGCGGGTTGGCTGCAAGAACAGGAGCAAGCACTAGTTAGGGGATAGGGGACAGGGGATAGGGTATAGGAGCAGGGAGACAAGGAGACAAGGGGATAGGGGGGCATGAAGAGAATAACAACCATACCCAATGCCCCAATTCAAAATCTAAAATCTAAAATCTAAAACCCAAAATCGGCCATGTGGGACTACACAGATAAAGTATTAGAACTGTTTTACGATCCTAAGAATCAGGGAGAAATCCCAGAAACGGGTGAGTCGGGTGTTAAACTTGCCACTGGAGAAATAGGTAGCATTGCTTGTGGTGATGCTTTGAGATTGCATCTAAAAGTCGAAGTAGAATCTGATAAGATTTTAGATGCACGTTTTCAAACCTTTGGCTGTACCAGTGCGATCGCTTCTTCTAGTGCATTGACCGAGATGGTCAAGGGTTTAACTTTAGATGAAGCCCTGAAAGTTTCCAATAAAGAGATTGCAGACTACCTCGGCGGCTTGCCAGAAGCTAAGATGCATTGTTCTGTCATGGGGCAAGAAGCTTTAGAAGCGGCAATTTATAATTACCGAGGCATACCTCTAGCTGCCCATGACGACGATGACGAAGGTGCGTTAGTTTGTAGCTGCTTTGGGATTAGCGAGTCTAAAATTCGCCGTATAGTTATCGAAAATCATCTTACTGATGCTGAACAGGTAACAAATTATGTCAAAGCTGGTGGCGGATGCGGTTCCTGTCTGGCAAATATCGATGATATAATTAAAGCTGTAAAGCAAGAATCTACTGCGCCTGCTCTCAACAATTATGGCGTGAAAGTTGCTACAGATATAGCTAAATCTCAACAGCAATCACCAAGACCGCTAACCAACGTCCAAAAGATTGCACTAATTCAAAAGGTTCTTGATGAAGAAGTCAGACCCGTGTTGATCGCTGACGGTGGTGATGTGGAACTTTACGATGTAGATGGCGATCGCGTGAAGGTTGTACTTCAAGGTGCTTGTGGTTCTTG
Source organism: Halotia wernerae UHCC 0503 (assembly GCA_034931985.1). Taxonomy (GTDB): domain Bacteria; phylum Cyanobacteriota; class Cyanobacteriia; order Cyanobacteriales; family Nostocaceae; genus Halotia; species Halotia wernerae. The sequence goes on along the minus strand of JAYGHB010000140.1, from coordinate 7,877 downwards.
TTCTAGCAGCACAGCTACCCTAAAAATTGCGATCGAAGCTAGACTACAAGAGAGAGTCGGCAAGAACCTGATTGTCGAAGCTGTTGAGCCATAGCTTAAAGATTTACCCACAACCCAAATACACCCTAATGTCAATCAGCCACAGATAGAAAGTAAGATTTGACCGCTAAAATTGTCTTCCCATCAATGCTTCGTTCCTAATTACAACAGATAGTAATAGCAGATAGGTGAAGACACTAAACACTTACTTGCGAACTTCATCATCCAACTCGCTTCAAAGGAACAGGATATGAGTACATTGTACGACAAACTTGGTGGACAACCAGCTCTTGAACAAATAGTAGATGAACTCCACAAACGCATTGCCACAGATAGCATCCTCAATCCCTTTTTTGCTGGTACAGATATGGTCAAGCAGCGTAATCATCTAGTTGCTTTCTTATCTCAGATTTTTGAAGGGCCAAAGCAATACGGTGGTCGTCCGATGGATAAAACCCATGCAGGAATGAACTTACAGCAACAACACTTCGATGCGATCGCTAAGCATTTAAGTGAAGCAATGGCTGTGCGTGGAGAGTCATCAGAGGACACCAGCGCTGCACTAGATCGCGTCTCAAATTTGAAAGGCGCTATCTTGAACAAATAATAGGACTGACGCATTGATTGTTGACCAATAACTAATACCATTCTTAATTACGTTAGCGCAGCGGTAGCGAGTCATCGAGCGTCATTACGAATTGGTATTCAGTCAAGCTCTACTTGCTTCTTCTTGCTAACTTGCATTATGGCGTATTTGTAAAGTGTGTAATTCCTTTGTCATTTGTTCTGGCAAACGACAAAGCGCAAAGTCTGGGCGGAGGTTTCCTCCGATCAGAACTTTGTAAGAGATGACAAGGGGTAAATAAAAATTTAACTACGAATCACTATGAGTCCAATATCAACCAATTTGGCTGTAGAGCGATCGCCCCCGGCGACGTTCTACACACGCTCACGCTGTAGCTCAACAGCCGTGAGTGATCACCAACAGACAAAAAACAGATCCACCAACCAACCAATTGCAGGAAAACACGAACCATGACTGATGAAAATATTAGACAGATAGCTTTCTACGGTAAAGGCGGTATCGGTAAATCTACCACCTCCCAAAACACTTTAGCAGCTATGGCAGAAATGGGTCAACGCATCCTGATCGTCGGTTGCGACCCTAAAGCTGACTCCACCCGTTTGATGCTGCACAGCAAAGCTCAAACCACCGTGTTACACCTCGCCGCAGAACGTGGTGCAGTAGAAGATATAGAAATCGAAGAAGTAATGCTCACCGGTTTCCGGGGTGTACGTTGTGTGGAATCTGGTGGTCCAGAACCTGGTGTAGGTTGTGCAGGTCGTGGTATTATCACCGCCATCAACTTCTTAGAAGAAAACGGTGCTTACCAAGACCTAGACTTTGTATCTTACGACGTGTTAGGTGACGTTGTGTGTGGTGGTTTTGCTATGCCTATCCGCGAAGGTAAGGCACAAGAAATCTACATCGTGACATCTGGTGAAATGATGGCGATGTACGCTGCTAACAACATCGCTCGTGGTGTTCTTAAGTATGCTCACACCGGTGGCGTGCGTTTGGGTGGTTTGATTTGTAACAGCCGTAACACTGACCGGGAAATCGAATTGATCGAAACCTTGGCAAAACGGTTGAACACCCAAATGATTCACTTCGTACCCCGTGACAACATCGTTCAACATGCAGAATTGCGCCGGATGACTGTTAATGAGTACGCACCTGACAGTAACCAAGCTCACGAATATCGGACATTGGCTACCAAGATCATCAACAACAAAAATCTAGCTATCCCCACACCTATCGAAATGGAAGAGCTAGAAGAATTGTTGATTGAATTCGGTATTCTCGAAAGCGAGGAAAATGCCGCAATGTTGGTTGGTAAGAGTGCTGCTGAAGCTCCTGTAGTATAAGTCGCTGCTAAGAAATAATGCTCTAACACAAGGAAAAAGGCAGAGATAACATCTGATAGCTCTCAACCTTTGACCAATCCCTCAAGGGGACTTTCAGTCCCCAACCCCACAGGGGAAAACCCCTTTCATATCTCCCGTTCCTTAGGTGCAAGAGAGGCTACAAAATGACTCCTCCAGAAAACAAAAATATCATCGAAGAAAGAAAAGAACTAATTAAAGAAGTTCTAGAAGCTTACCCCGACAAAGCTAAGAAAAAACGGGAAAAGCACTTAAGCGTATACGAAGAAGGTAAGAGCGATTGCGGCGTTAAGTCCAACATCAAATCTCTTCCTGGTGTCATGACTGCTCGTGGTTGTGCTTACGCAGGTTCCAAGGGTGTGGTTTGGGGTCCTATTAAGGACATGATCCACATTAGCCACGGGCCTGTAGGTTGCGGTTACTGGTCTTGGTCTGGTCGTCGTAACTACTACATTGGTACAACAGGTGTTGATACCTTTGGTACTATGCACTTCACCTCTGACTTCCAAGAAAGAGATATCGTTTTTGGTGGTGACAAAAAACTTGTCAAGCTAATCCAAGAACTAGATGTACTTTTCCCCCTTAACCGTGGTGTTTCCATTCAATCTGAATGTCCCATTGGTCTAATTGGGGATGACATCGAAGCTGTGGCTCGTAAGACCTCTAAAGAAATTGGCAAGCCAGTTGTTCCTGTACGTTGCGAAGGCTTCCGCGGTGTTTCTCAATCTTTAGGACACCACATTGCTAACGACATGGTGCGTGACTGGGTATTCACCAAAGCCGATAAAGACAAAAAAGACGGTAAACTTCAGTTTGAAGGTACTCCCTATGATGTAGCTATTATCGGTGACTACAACATCGGTGGTGATGCTTGGGCTAGCCGCATCCTCTTAGAAGAACTCGGCTTGCGCGTAGTCGCTCAATGGTCTGGTGATGGCACGATCAACGAAATGTTGATGACCCCCAATGTAAAGATGAACCTCATCCACTGTTATCGGTCGATGAACTACATCAGCCGTCACATGGAAGAAGCTTACGGTATACCCTGGTTGGAATACAACTTCTTCGGCCCCACCAAGATTGCTGAATCTTTACGGGAAATTGCTTCTAAATTTGACGAAAAAATTCAAGCCAACGCTGAGAAGATTATCGCCAAATATCAACCAACAATGGATGCGATCGTTGAGAAGTATCGCCCCCGTTTAGAAGGTAAGACCGTTGCAATGATGGTTGGTGGTCTACGTCCTCGCCACGTTGTCCCAGCTTTCCAAGATTTGGGCATGAAGATGATTGGTACAGGTTATGAGTTCGCTCATAATGACGACTACAAACGTACCACTGGTTACATCGAAAACGGCACCATCGTTTATGACGACGTTACCGCTTACGAATTCGAGGAGTTTATCAAAGCCCTCAAGCCCGACCTTGTAGCTTCTGGTGTGAAAGAGAAGTACGTCTTCCAAAAGATGGGTCTACCTTTCCGTCAAATGCACTCTTGGGATTACTCCGAACCTAGCGATCGCTCTTCAACATCATATAACGCAAGGGTTTTTTAGCAGCTGAATAAAAAAGAGTCTATTTCTAGCCTAAATACAAGTTTTAGGTTTATCTAGAAACAATCTGTTTTTATGCTTAAAACAAAAAAACTCTTATTCAGTCAGGTTTTGAGATTTGAAACGCATTTTGCTCAAAGAAAAACTGTAAAACAAAAGACTATTTTAAATGACGATTTCTTAGATTAAATGGTGCGTAGACATAGACCGTCATAGACATTACATTAACGTTCCTGGTCAGGCACTACCAGTAAATTTTACAACTCCATCAGCAAATTTCGACAGTCGGTTGCATCAGTGTTGTTAAGGCACTGTCTCGACTGCATTACGAAATGCTTCAACAGCAAATGGTAATTCTCCCAAGACAGACGCTAGCTCCTCAGGATTGGCAACAAGAAAGCCGAGATTATCAAGGTAAGCCAAGCACAAAAACATTTGCTTGAGGTTTGTGTAATCAGCAGGCAATGGTTTGACGGTTTCGTAACCCTGTAAAAAAGCTTTCCGTTTTTGCTCTCCAATCTCCATAAGCGCTAAAGCAAGGTCATAAAGGTAAAAGCCGAAACCACAACGGTCAAAGTCAATGATACACACCTTTTCTTCGCAGAGTAAGTAGTTACCAGAATGAAAGTCGGCATGAATAATACCAAAGTTGTCTTGCTTGCGTTCCAGTTTAGCAAAATGAGTGATTATGTGGTTGGCATTGACCTTCAAACAGTATAGATCACTTTTATCTAGTTCAGTGTTGCTTAAAGCCATATACAACACTTCTAAACGCCCATTAAAATGCACTTCATCAAATGTTGGGCGTTTGAAGCCTTCGGGCAGTTCAAGCTGTTGTGAGTGTATGTGAAGTTGTGCCATCAGAGAGCCTACTTTTGCAAGTTGCTCATCGGTTAAAGTGTTTACAGTAGGTGGAATTTTCCCTTCTACCCAAGACATTAGCGTACACAGCGTTTCTGGTTCGCTATTAACAAATATACTTGTGATTAGCTCTCCGTTTAGATTGACAATAGGTTCAGGAAGCACTAAGAGCGTGTCGTTTTGCAAACTGCTTAACCAAGATAGCTCTGACAATATAGCGACTCGCTCATGAGGTGTAGATGTGTGCAGACGCAGTAGATAGGATTTATTGTTAAGATCTACTTTGAAATTAGTGTTACTCGCTCCGCCTAAGCGCGTTAGTTGAGCGTTTTCTAAACCATACTTACGAAGAGCTTCAATTGCAAGGTGTAAGAACATCTTATCATTCATCATCTTAAGACGTACCATCATCTCATAACCCTTAACGACTTCACTCTCGTTCCGAGCGCGACTAATATACGTATGGCTACCAAGAAGTTGTTCGTGAAACGTCACAACTGAAATTGCAAAATCTGATAACGGATATTGAGCCATGCGGATCGAAAGATTGATGTAATCTTGCCCCATCTGTCGCTGGATAATGCTCAGATGATCTGTATCCAACAAATATTTCATTGCTCATCCAGAATTTCGATTATTGGCTCGTTGCCTTGACGAATAGCACGTCCATAAGCGAGTACCTCTTCAAAAGCAGGTTCGTCTTTGAAGGAAGCTGTAATTTGTTGGAGCCAATTGGTTGGTTGAGAAGCCGCTACTTGTTTTTTCAACTCCGTCACCGCCGCTTCGACAGCTGCGAGACGTTCTTCCAGAGAAATATTAGTTGACATTTGAGGTTTTCCCTTACTGCATCATGCCTATCTGAAGAATAACGAGTTAGAGTAAGGGGTGGCAACTCTCTCGAAGGTAATAAAAATGATTTAGTTATTTTTATGAGCGATCGCCTTTCAAGATTATCTGTAAGATCACAAGAAGTAGATTGTTTTAGCGATGTCTGCAACGGGCTACGCCTACGCCCTCACTCGACAATAAACTAGGCGATGTCTGCGACGGGCTACGCCTACGCATTAAACTGTTACTACCTCAATTAATAATCCGGGTACTTTGCCCAAATCCCAGTGATTGCACCTTAATAAAACTAATTTACGAGATAGTGCGATCGGTGTAAAAGAAGTAGACTGTTGTTGCGATCGCCCTAATTCAACAACACGTCACTATATATTTATACTTAGTCAAGTTAAGCGTAGACGCTCTTAGCAGCTTGCCGAAGGCATCACTATTCAACAGAATTAATTAATGATAGCGATCGCCCCAAATCGACAACATGCCAATGCGTATTTATACTTAGTAAAATTAAGCGTAGTAGTCTGTCAAAATAAGTTTGCTGGGTTAATGGTAGAAAAATCAAGTTCTTTTCTCCCCCTGCTTCCCCTGCTCCCCCTGCTTCCCCTGCCTGCCTTCACCCGTCATTTTTGGATTGACAGACCAGTAGACGCTCTTAGCGGCTTGCCGAAGGCATCGCTTCTAACTCAGAAATATATTCAGTTTCGTAGTTTTCAATTAAAACACCGATAACTTCCATTAGAGATGCGAGTGGATGCGTCTCATCTTCACCAACTTGATCGATCAGACAATCAAGGATCTCAACTAAGCGTTTATATTCCTCTTCTGTGTGAGGAACAAAGACGTTTTTAGCAATGGATGACCAAGCAGTAATGGTTTGATCTAGGTTGAAACTTTGCATTATTCTTTCCACTTTCCTTGATCGTATTCTAAATGTGTTAACACCGCCCGGATGTAGACTTTTTGGCGATTGTAGTGAATTGCAGCAATGAGTCGAACTTTGTTACCACCAATATTAAACACTGTCAATTTACCGACTTGATCTGCTGATGGAAACATTTCACGGAGTTCCACAAATGAGGCAAACTCATTTCCCTTGATTAATTGATACCACTGAGCCAAGGCGTTATTTGTATCTGGATGAAGTTTAGCATAATCATCGCCCCAACTCAAAAACACGCCACTGCATATTTATAACCCTTCACCACCTCACTCTCATTACGGGCGCGACTAATATAAGTATGGCTACCAAGAAGTTGTTCGTGAAACGTTATAATTGAAACTGCAAAAGAAGACATTAGAGCTTGTCTGGAGTTTGCTGCTGATCGTGAACATCGTTTAGTTGCTTCTCTACGAGAGGCTACGGGAATGGTAGGTGGTGTTTAAAGCTGCTTTTTGATCAAAATTTGAGTCGCAAGCTAGTACAGCTTGGTGGAAGTAAGCAGGCCATTAAAAGCTACGAAAATTCGGCGGACTGCAAGGCTTAAAAATGGTATGTGTATTTACACTGCATGGTACTAGTAATTCAATTAGCAGATGTTTTTCCTGATTCCAGCCATGTTCAGTTTCATTACCTGGAAGAGAAAACTGATACTGCAATATGGAAATTTGCTAGAGCAAAAGCAACGAATAATGAGGTAAATTAAATGGCTTATAGTGACTTTACCTTGAGTAAATTTAAAAAAAGCTTCAATATTAATATTGATGAAGAAAATGATTTGTTTGCCAATGTTGAGCCTGTACTAATAAGTGATAAGCTAACAGCTAACTTAGAAGAAACTACTGAATTAGCTTTAGCAATTAATACTGAAAAAGCACGTTCAGAAATGATTATTACGCCTATTTTATTGGAAGTAAGGCGTAAGGCTAATTATCAGATTAGTTTGTTTTCAGGAACAGAGTTTAATGTTGATGCTGGAAAGGGACTGAATGGTTATTGCGACTTTATTCTCAGCCGTTCTAAGGAACAATTAACAATTAATGCACCTGTGATGATTATTGTCGAGGCAAAAAATGAAAACATTAAAGGTGGATTAGGTCAATGTATGGCGGCGATGTTAGCAGCCCAGATATTTAATCAAGAGGAGGGGAATGAAATTAAAACTATTTATGGAGCAGTAACGACAGGAGATATTTGGAAATTTTTAAAGTTGGAAGATACTGATTTATTTGTTGATTTAAATAATTATTATATTAAAGAATTAAATAAAATTTTAGGAATTTTGTACCAAGGAATCCAAGGATAAAATAGTATGTAGGCGTAGTCCGTTGTAGATATAGCCTCGTTGCATGGCAATGTTAAGCTGTTATATAGCGGTTCTTGCTTGAGTGAAGTACAAAAAAATGGGAAAATGATAAAAGCCATAGCTCCCGTGTATCTTCCATGAAAGCATACTCCACCGACCTTCGCCATAGACTTCAGAAAAGATAATGGCTCTCCTAGAGTGGTTATGATAAAATAATATAAATAAAATAGATAATTGCCAATATTTTTATCATAAAAAACATCTAAAAACAAGTCTGAAATAGAGATACAAAATTAATTAGAAGTAGAAAATATAAAAAGATTGAGAGAAAAATTAGTATAGCGGTTATCAGTCTTCTGAAGTACAGTAGTAGCAGCAGTGAGTAAACCAA
>JAYGHB010000139.1:0-25167 GCA_034931985.1 Halotia wernerae UHCC 0503 | reverse complement strand
TGCATCCTATAAGCTAGCCACAGTAAAGCTTTGATAGTTTTCGGATATGTCTAAGAGATGATTCAAAAGACGAGAACTCCCAATGAGTAATTGGGAAGGCAGTTACAATTCAAGCCGTTGCTTTTACCGATCGCAATGAAGAGGGGTTAGTAACTTCGGTCAGATTCTGTATAGACACTTCACCGCTATTTGCATAATCGCGGCACAACAACGCCCATGCACCCGACCGTATAAAGTTGATCTGTTAGAATTTCGAGGCTACTGGCGGCGGGTGAAGCGGAATGTTAGCCTGCAAAGTTATCTGTCAAGGTTATTAGTTGAGAGATAATGAGATGCCAGACTCAGTTTACGATTAAAGAACGCTGCTATGGAAAGTACGAATCTTCTCACCCTACCCGACAATCGACGGTTAGCCTATGCAGAGTACGGCGACCCCAACGGGCATCCCGTTTTCTACTTTCATGGTGGCGGAGCTTCTCGTTTAGAGCCATTGTTGTTAGGCGATGAAGTATTTATCCGATTAGGCTTACGACTGATTGCGCCAGATCGTCCGGGAATAGGACAGTCAGACTTCCAACCGAATCGCGGATTTTCTGATTGGACGAAGGATGTCATATTTCTTGCCGATGCCTTGGGGTTAGACAAATTCTCAGTGTTGGGTGTTTCGGCGGGAGGCGGCTATACTGCTGCCTGTGCTGCAAAGATTCCTAATCGATTACATTCAGCCGTGATCGTTTCAGGAGCATGGGAAATTACAACTGCGGATTTGCCAAAATACAATCGTTGGAGTTGGATTTTAATCAAGCAGTTTCCCTGGCTGCATCAAGCCTCGATGAAATTGACGCAGCGATCGCTTCATGGTTCTCCAGACAAACTATTAGAAACCTTCAAAAAAACACTTCCGGCAGCAGATTACGCGGTATTAAAATCGCCAGGTCGGATGAAGAAAAGCTGTGAGGCTTCGATCGAGGGACTTCGTTCAGGAACACGAGGAACTGCCTGGGATATTCAGCTTTACTTCAGAAAGTGGGACTTTAGTTTAGATGAAATTCGGATGCCGTTGACATTGTTCTATGGTGAAGAGGATAGGAATGTTCCGCTTGATCTGGTAAAGCGGATTGCTGCGACTCTCCCGACGATTAAGCTGGTGATGTATCCAAATGAAGGACATATCTCGGTGGTTGTGAATCAGATTGAAGCGATCGCCAAAGCGCTCCTAAGTGAATGAGAACCTTGCATTTGCGTTGACGTAGTGCAGGCTAAGGGCATTATGAAAGAGATGAGTTAAGATTATTCGCGAGTGGGCTGCAACATCCGCTGACAACTTGGCAGAAGAGAGAAAAACAATGGCAACCTTAATTATTTTACTAGGTACCTTTGCCTTCGCAATCCTGATTAGATTTGTTTTTTTCAGCCCACAGCCGATTAGCTATCGGTTCTGTGGGCGAATCGCTTTAGCTGCTATGTTCTTATTTACCGGAGTCAGTCACTTCCTGCTAGATGATGGCATGGTTCAAATGCTACCTGAATTTGTACCTTTGCGATATTTCATCATCTATGTAACCGGCATTCTTGAACTGTTTTTTGCGATTGGCTTGCTGATTCCTAAGTATTTTCGACTTACAGGAATACTCGTGATTGTATTTTTAGTTTGTGTTTTTCCGTCTAACGTCTATGCAGCACTAAATTCAGTGGATTTTGGTGGTCATGGAAACGGACCACTCTATCTACTGTTCCGTACGCCATTGCAAGTTCTCTTCATTGGATGGACTTGGATCGTTGCAGTGCAGAATCAATCGCCAAAGGCAATTGATTAACATCACTCAAATCGTTCCAGAATTTTTGAGTAAGGCGTACTATAAAGCAGTGAACTAGATTCAACGGGTCGATGACTGTGAAAGTCAACGTGGTTTGTTCCGTCAGCGCGGACTTGTTGGTGAGGAATTTGGCAAAGCTTTCTCGTTCTCAGTGGGAGATATTTGTAGCATGGGAGTTGGAAACGTCTGAGGTTGTTTATGACTCAAGCTGCGCGTTCTGGCGAAGCAGGGGAGTGATCGATTGAGTCGAGCGACGCATAACAACCCGATTGGAGCCGACTGTTGAGCGATCTTGGTGAGGATGCAAAGGTGACTCGCAGCCGCTCAATCGGAACGTTAGCGGAGGTTTTCATGATTTTAATTAATTGGAAAATTAAGTGTCTTTTCATTAAGCGATGATTTTAAGTATTTTTTTATGTACGATGAATTTGACAACTTCTGTAGTCAAGCAGGCGTTAGAAAGTATTCGCTATATTGACCTTAAGGATTGGGCATCTGAAGCTTTTGGTCAGTCGATGCTCTCAAAAAGAAAAATTGTATTTTCAACTTCAGATGACGACACAGAATTTGCATGAACTTTTTTGAGGGATTTTCCCACAAAGTCAACACCCTAGCATGGAGGATAATAATCTTAACTGCTCCTTGCGGGAAGTCCCCCAGTGCAGTGAAACGGAACTGGTGGGATGAAAGCAAGGGCATGATCTAGATATCAAGACGGAGTATCTTGTTGTTGGATGTATTTTTTGAGGATATCAAGGGATACTCCACCACTAGAATTGACAAAATATGAACTAGACCAAAAAACTGGTTTCCAATAATATTTGTCAACGTGAGACTTGAAGTCTTTGCGAATTAGTCTACTTGAAGACGATTTTAGGACTTTTACAAACTCAGAAATATGAGTATCTGGGGAGATGTTGACCAATAAGTGAACATGGTCTTCTTCGCCATTGAACTCAAGTAGAGAGGCTTTTTGCTGCTCACACAAATCAGTAAAAATTACTTGCAGTCGGTTGAGTATTCCATTCGTAATTACCTTGCGTCTATATTTAGTTACCAACACAATATGCAAGTGAATACAGAATACAGCATGAGAACTCTTTCTGAGTAGGGGTTGCACTGAATATTATGTGAATGATATGATGACATCCATGATAGTAACACGTAGAACAACCTTTCGCTTATATCCAACTAAATCTCAAGAAGTCAAACTACATTATTGGCGACGACTTCACAAGGATTTGTACAATGCCTGTCTTGATCACAGAAAGACAGAATATCAGCGTTTTGGTAATTCGGTTAGTTACTATGACCAACAGAATATTCTGCCTGAATTTAAAGAATTTTGGGTTGAATATAAAGAGTTAGGTTCGCAAGCTTTACAGTCTACTGTTAAACGTGTTGATTACGCCTTCATGCGATTTTTTAAAGGGCTGGGTAGTTATCCAAAATTCAAGTCTGCACGACATTATCGTGGATGGACTTATCCAGCAACGAGTGGATGGAAAGCGCATACAGCAGGTGATAACGGTTATTTGGAATTGTCCAATCTAGGACAGATTCAGATGAGAGGTAAAGCTAGAACTTGGGGTACACCAACGACTTGTACAATCATTTGGAAACAAGGCAAGTGGTATGCCTCAATCACTGTAAATTGCGAACCAAAAAGAGAAACTGGTTCTGGTGCTGTTGGTTTAGATTTTGGTACAAATCATGCTATTGCTTGCTCAGACGAGACGATAATTGATAATCCAAAATTTCTAGCTAATACCCAACAGAAAATAGAACAAATTTCTAAGAAATTACGCCGCAAACGTGCGCCTAATTTCAAGAAGAAGATTAAAGCTTCTAAAAAATGGAGAAAAACTAGAAAAAAAGTAAGTAAACTTCAAAATAAAGTAGCCAATCAGAGGCAAGATTGGCAGCACAAGGTAGCTGCACAAATAGTAAGCAGTAATAGCTTGGTAGCTACCGAGAAGTTAAACATCAAAGGGATGACTCGTAAAGCCAAGAAGGGCAGTAAGAGAAAACATCAAAAAACAGGACTAAATCGGTCACTGTTAGATGTTGGAATTGGTAACTTGATATCGCTAATCAAGTACAAACTTGATGAGTGTAATGGGGTATTTGTTGATGTACCTCTCAAGATTGCTCCATCTCAAACTTGCCCTAGATGTGGACACAAAAAGAAAAAAGAGTTGTCCGAACGTGTGCATATTTGTGAAAATTGCAACTTCACTGCGGATCGAGATGTCGCCGCTTCGATGGTTATGCTCAATTATGCGCTGGGGTTAGGAACTAGCCTCATAAACGCGGATGCTGAACCTCTATCTAAAACCACACAGCATTGTGGAGGGTTTAGGCAAGTTCAGCAGGTGAAGCGTCAGAAACCTTGTACGTAGCGTAGCGAAGTGCAAGGTAGTTCATTAATGGTTCGGCTAGGCAATACCCTCGCCAAAAATAGAGGTAGTCTAGCTTTTGCCGAAACAGCCCAACACAAGAACGTACTTGACTCTTAAGCAAAACTTAAAAGCCCAGTTCAGACGGACACAACAGTATAAATTCCTTCCACAAAAACCATAGAGGATTTTATTGGCTCAGTTTTTTGCCTTATGGCAAAAACAAGCATGTACTATCTAGGTTTGCTCTATGTCAATACTCGTAAATTGGCGAAGGTATTGCTAGGATTATACCTTTAACTTCGGTCAATTCTTCTATGCAAGCAGCACGACGGGGCAAGCATAAAATATTTATTGGTATGGCTCCTGGGGTAGGTAAAACATACCGGATGTTGTCAGAAGCGATCGCCTTAAAACAAGAAGGAATTGATGTCGTTATCGGGCTTTTAGAAACCCACGGACGCAAAGAGACAGCCCAAAAGGCAGAGGGGCTAGAAATTGTACCCCTTAAACAAGTTTCTCGTCGTGGGTTGACGCTGACAGAAGTGGATACGGATGCAATTTTAAAGCGATCGCCCCAGTTAGTGTTAGTAGATGAACTGGCACATACCAACGTCCCTGGTTCCCAACGAGAGAAACGCTACGAAGATGTAGAAGTAATTTTAGCCGCAAGTATTGATGTCTACTCCACGATGAATGTGCAGCATTTGGAAAGCCTCAATGACCTAGTAGCACGAATTACTGGTGTAGTAGTACGAGAACGCGTTCCCGATCGCATTTTAAAAGCAGCAGATGAAGTGGTGGTAGTAGATATCACACCGGAAATGCTGCAAGAACGGTTATTAGAAGGCAAAATTTACGCACCCCAAAAAATTCAACAAGCTCTCGGTAACTTTTTCCAACGCCGTAATTTGATAGCTTTGCGGGAGTTAGCAGACAGCGTGGAAAAAAATGCAGTTGCGACAACTCACAGTGAACAATTTTGTAATATCCACGAACGGGTTTTAGTGTGTATATCTACTTATGCTAATTCAGTGCAATTATTACGCCAAGGCGCTAGGTTAGCTAACTACATGAATGCCCCGCTTTATGTTGTGTTTGTTTCCCGTTCAGATCGCTTTCTCACCAAAGAAGAAAGTTTACACATTCACACTTGTGAAAAGCTATGTCAAGAATTTGCAGGAACTTTTCTCCGAGTTACTCATAATGATATAGCTCAGGCGATCGCCAAAGTCGCAGAAAAATACCGTATCACTCAGATTGTAATTGGAGAGAGTCAGCGATCGCACTGGCAAATTCTCCTCAAAGGTTCATTAACTCAAAAATTGGTACGCTTATTCAAAAATATCGATTTACATATTATTGCTAGTGAAAAAACATTTTAATCCCAGTATTCACAGTGATGCTGACTGTTTCTTTTTGACATCACTAGCGGCATGAATTACACTACCCCTTGCAATCAACAAAAAGAGTCTGTTGCCATGCTTCTAACTAAACAAACTACTGTCCCGATTCGCGTGATTGGTTTAATCAGCGGCACATCTGTAGATGGTATAGATGCTGCCTTGGTAGAAATCTCTGGTAAAGAATTAGATCTCAAAATTGAACTGTTAGCAGGGGAAACATATTCTTACGCCGCTGACTTGAGAGAAAAAATCTTAGCAGTTGGCGCAGGAGAAGCCATTTCGATGCCAGAACTGGCAGAATTAGATGATGCGATCGCCTGTACCTTTGCTCAAGCTGCCCAAAATGTTCAACTTAATCACCACAGCGCAAGTTTAATTGGTTCCCACGGTCAAACTGTTTATCATCGACCGCCTGAAAGTCACGGAATAGGGAAGAAAACTCCTCCCGACTTTCGACTGGGTTACAGTCTGCAACTTGGTAGAGGTGATTTGATTGCCTATCTCACGGGTATTACCACTGTCAGTAATTTCCGTGCTGCTGATATTGCAATTGGCGGACATGGCGCACCTCTAGTGCCTAAAGTAGATGCTTTTTTACTCAGTCATCCTCAAGAGGGACGCTGTGTGCAGAATTTAGGCGGGATAGGAAACGTGGCTTATATTCCCCCTCGTCGTGATGACTGGCTTGCTAAAATTCGCGGTTGGGACACCGGCCCAGCTAATAGTCTATTGGATTTGGCAGTGCATCATTTAACTGCTGGCGCTAAAACCTACGATGAAAGCGGTAAATGGGCAGCAAGTGGCACTCCCTGTAATCCATTAGTAGAACAATGGCTGAGTCAAGATTACTTTCACCTACCACCGCCTAAATCTACTGGTCGGGAATTATTTGGTGTGGCTTACCTGCATCAGTGTTTAAAAGATGCCGAAGCATATCAACTCAGCCCAGCTGATATATTAGCAACGCTCACAGAACTCACAGTTGCTTCAATTGCTCACAGTTACCAAACTTTTTTACCACAAATGCCGCAGCGGGTATTATTATGTGGGGGCGGTAGTCGCAATCTTTATTTGCAACAAAGATTACAGTTATTATTACCATCAATACCAGTCTTGACTACAGATGAAGTCGGCTTGAATGCAGTTTTCAAAGAAGCGATCGCCTTTGCAGTTTTAGCTTATTGGCGACAATTGGGTCTTCCTGGAAATCTTCCTGCTGCTACTGGCGCACCTCAAGAAATGCTTTTGGGAGAAATTCATCCAAGTCTTGTTAATTAATTTACACAGTACTCAATATTACCACCTGACATTTTGACATTTCAAATATATCTTTAAGTCTTGGCGGTACTCGATCAAGACAAGGAATGTAGAAGTGGTTCACACTTTTTTATTAGAACCAGGACGCTGGACAATACAAGGAAGTTGGCTGGAGCGTCATGGTATGCCAATCAACGTTAAGGGTATGACCTTGGTAGCTTGGAATCGAGATAACTGGTTTACTATGGCCACAAAGCTGATATTTCCAGGTAGCGATCGCTCAGAAATTTCGCTGCAATACAAGGGACGTTTGCATGAGGGAGCGCGTCAGTATACTTTTTTACTCCAACATAATCTTTTGGGTCAGGTTGAAGGCGAAGGCTGGATTGGTCTAGATACCATTGTGCAACGTTATTGGGTATTAAGCGATCGTCAACGTCGTAGCGGCTTTGAAACCATGCATCGGATCTCAGATGAAGCATATTATCTCAGTAGTGGACTGATGGCAGGTCATTTGTTAACTAATACAATCGAAGCCAGCCTAGAGCGTCAAAACAACTGAGGTTGCAAGCGCACATGATCACAAAAATCTTAAGGACAGAGCGCGATCGCTTTGTCATATCTGACGTGAGTTCGACGGATTGTAGAGGCTAAAAGCCTTGTCAATAAAGGATTATTGAAGCGAAGGCTGAAATCAACTATCAACCGTTAGTTGAGAATAAAGTCAATAATTGACTGATATAGAAGTTACTGATTTTATTCTCAATCAGCTCAACTATTTATAGGAATAGCTATTTTCCAAACACTAGGCTGGTCAAAGGTTTTAGAGTTTAAAGTTCATCGAACTCAGGTCTAAAGACACGCTCGTTTCCCGCATCCCACGAGGTTTGATGAAGGAATGAAATTCGGTAGTTCTAAATAGACTGAATTGGAATTGTAATCACAAATTCAGTTCCTACTCCTAAGACAGATATGCATTGTAGCTGACCACCATGTTTTTCCACAACAATTTGATAGCTGATAGATAAACCCAATCCAGTTCCTTTCCCTACGGGTTTAGTAGTGAAAAATGGATCAAATAATCGTTTTTGTATATTCTCTGGAATTCCTGGGCCGTTATCAATAATCCGAATAACTACTTGTTGATTATCAGAAAGTTCAGTGCAAATGGAAATTTGGGGATTGGTAATTGTCAGTTGTTTATTGTGAAGCAGTGCGGTCTTGGGGTTGACCAGTCCCTCAAAACCTTGCTGGCTCACTAATGACTCTTCTAAAGCATCAATAGCATTCGCCAGAATATTCATAAATACCTGATTGAGTAGCCCAGCATAGCAATCTACTAAGGGAATATCTCCATATTCCTTAATAATGTTAATGCTTTGATTAATTTGGTGATTTTTAAAACGGCTGTTTAAAATTAACAAGGTACTATCAATACCTTTATGAATATCAACAATTTTTTTCTCAGATTCATCGAGACGGGAAAAATTTCGCAAAGAAAGAATGATTTGCTCAATACGCTCAGTACCAACCTTCATAGAACCCAAAAGATTAGGAAGATCGTTGGTTAAAAAATCCAATTCAATGTCAGCGATCGCAGTTTTAATTTCCATTACTGGCTCAGGGTAGCATTGTTGGTATAATCTGATGAGCTGGAGCAAATCTTGACTATATTCGATAGCGTGGACAATGTTACCACCAATAAAGTTGACAGGATTGTTAATTTCATGGGCAATACCAGCAACAAGTTGTCCTAAAGCAGCCATTTTTTCATTTTGGATTAATCGAGTATAGTTGTGCTGAAGGTCACGAAAGCCGGCTGTAGCAACTTGAGATTGTTCTTCTACCTGCTGTAATTGAGTTAGTGTTAAGACATGAATTTGAGAATAGGCTAAGAGTAACTGATGAAAATCGACTAATTTATATACTTCAGATAGAGTTTTGACTACAATCGGTTCATATACAACTTGCGGTGGTCGTTGCAAAGTTATCTGAGTAGCTTCGACAATAGATTTATCCTCAGAAAGTGTAATTACTTCTTGCTGGAGAAAATTATAAAGATTTTCGGTAGGTCGTTTAGAAAACAACGATAAATTATAGGGGCGGCTCATCTGCTCAAAAAATCTTTGACGCGAAATCATCCCTACATATCGCTGATTTTTAGTCAGGATAATTCCTGGTAATAAAGGTTCTTGCTGAAAGAGTTTCGCCAAATCATCCGCCGGACAATCTACCTCAATGTAAACCTGCCAAAGTGGTAGCTCCTGTAAAGTAGACTTCAGTTGCAAGTTCAGTTCACTAGCATTTTTTATGCCATGCATCGCCAGCATATTCTAAATCCTTGATCTTTGGTTTAATTTTCCTAGTAGAATCCTGAACAGCAGATAATTACAAAGTCAATTGATCGTTACAAACCTATATTTCCCTAGTTGCTACCCAAAAGTAACAGAGGAACTGTGGAAAATTAAGGTATACTAAGATACTTAAGTACTTTTTGATCATGCGATCGCCTGTCTAGCAGACTAGCAGCAAAAATGGATGTACTAGTCACTGATTAAAGAAGCTTGAAAATCATTCTTCAAAAAACAAAGTCTCATCTCAGAAATTTTCAAAACTTGTAGCCAAGGTTAAATCAAACGGTAGAAAATATTACGAAAAGTAGGATTCATGTAATTTATGTTGTGCTTAAAAAATGTCCTACTAAATAAAGAGAACCACACAAAATAACTAGATTATTTGTCGAAGTAAAAGCCGATTCCAAAGCTAATGACAAATTTGGATAGGGACTGCAAAAATTTAATCCTGGACAAATATCGCTAGCTAGCATTGCTAATTCAACTGGATCAGCCGAACTATGATCCGGTACTGGGACTAAATACAATCGCTCATTTGACCGCAGTAAAGCTTTAAAAATATCAGCATGTTCTTTAGTAGAAAGCATCCCCATAATCCAAGTTAAGCTTTGGACATTTAAGCTATCTACATAATTTCGCAATACTTGGGCGGCGGCTGGATTATGAGCGCCATCAATTAATAATTTATGGTTTCTCCAAGTAGTCCATTGCATTCGACCTGGCCATTTAGTTTTGGCCATACCGTTGACAATGGCTTCTTCAGAAATCTGCCAACTTTGTTTTTGGAGAACTTCTAAAGCAGCTAAAGCTAAAGCCGAATTAGTTAATTGAATTTGTCCTTGTAGTGGTAATGGGTATTTAATTAATTTTGAATTTTCAATGGTTTGATACTCTGCCCATCCTGGTGCTATTTGACGAGCAGGTTGAGGTGTAATCATCGGGCATTGTAATTCTTGAACACGCGATCGCACAACTTTTTGGGCATCTGGCGGCAATGAACCGACTACAGCCGTACATCCGGGTTTGAGAATACCTGCTTTTTCTCTGGCAATGTCGGCGACAGTAGGGCCTAGTTGCTGCCAATGTTCACGGCTAATAGAAGTAATAATTGTTATTAGCGGATGGGAACAGACATTAGTAGCATCTAAGCGTCCTCCCAATCCAACTTCTACTACTGCTACATCAACATGCTGCTGAGCAAAATACAACCAAGCAGCTGCGGTAATTACTTCAAATTGAGTTGGGTACTCGTCATCCAGACTAATCGCGGCTTGGACTTGTTGCAATAGTTCACTCAATTCTTCAGAGGAAATTGCCTGTTCGTTGCAACAGATTCGTTCCGTCCAATCAACTAAATGAGGGGAAGTGTAGCGCCCTGTAAGATAACCAGCCTCAGTCAGCACCGAGGAAAGATAAGCACAAACAGAACCTTTGCCATTAGTACCAGCAACATGAATCACCGGGACTTGGTGATGGGGATTACCAAGATTTGCTAATAATTTGACAATGCGTGAGAGTCCCAGATGGACACCAAAACGTTGAAAGGGTTGTAGTAAAGAATTAATATCCACAGAAAAGAAGGTAGGGGAAGCAGGGGAAGCAGGGGGAGCAGGGAGCAGGGAGCAGGGAGCAGGGAGCAGGGAGCAGGGAGCAGGGAGCAGGGGAGAAGAATCATCAATGTCCTATGCTTATGCTCAATGCCCAATGCCCAGCATCAATAAAACCGACTGCCTCTGTAAAAAGAAACAGTCGGTTGAATATTGGTGATTTTGACTAGAATTTAAGCTTCTTTATCAAAAAAGCCTTGAACTTGTCTTAAAGCAGCAGTACCAATATTAAATACAGCCCAGCCAGCAGCAATAGCAATTGGTGCTAAAACGATCGCCACACGAAAATCGATATCCATATCTAGAATCCCTCTACTTAGTAGAAATTAAAGTTTTGTCAACTGCTCTCATTTTCATTTTTAGCTGAAGTGGGCAATTTTTCCAAATCTGTATGTAAAGAATGTTTAAAATACTGAAAACGGGTATAAAAACAGACAAGGTAGACGAGTAATGCTCATGAAGCAGAATAGCTTCGAGCTTTTCTTAGTGCCATTCGGGCTAGAGCCAATAATCACCAGATTCTCGACCATGATGAACCTAACCTCCCAAGAACCATTGAGTGCCGGCAAATAGGTAATATGCCCCAGTCAAAATTAGCGCCAGACTACCGAAGTAAATAAATGTTTCAACAATTGCTTACTTTGTTTCGCCAGTCCCGTAAATAAACTCGCTAAAAAAATCAGAATGGTATAACTTAGAGCATAGCTAACCATCGTCAAGGTACCCAATATCTGCGAACCTGTCGCCGCAGCTGCCGCCAATACTGCAAATAGCACCGGACTAGCACAGGGAGAACTCACTAGAGCAAAGGTCAACCCCACCCCATAAGACCCAGCCTGGGGGAGATTCACATTCATTTGCGGTAAGGGTAGATTTACCACCCCCATCAACCACAGACTCATCACAGCCATAATCAGTCCCACGATAATGTTGATATAGCCTCGATACTCCACCATGACAGTTCCGGCAAAGGATGAGAGCAAGCCAAACAAACTTAAAATTGTCACTGCTCCCAGAACAAACAAGCCAGCCCTTAGTAAAGGCATCCCAACGGGACTTAATTTTCAGTTAAAAAACTTGCTCTTTGGTTGTTATGTCGCTCACATTGCCAATAGAACCGTAGTCTTGAATCTCTGGTAAAGTGAATAAATAAGCATGTGCTTGCTTATTTAAGAGGGGTGCCGTAAGATCATTTTCTTGTAGGGGTGATCTTTGCCTAGCTACCTCAATCGTTAGGCTTTTCAAGAATAGGAGTATCAATATGCTCAAGTATTTTGATCCAACTTCCACAATGACTCTACATGAAGCCATTCAAGAGCTACGTGCTGTGGAAGAGCAAAAAAGGGACGTATCCGTCAAAATGTCAAGTGGAATGATGCAGGCGTTTGAGCATCACGACGCAGTACATGTCTTGTTTGGTTGTGGCACTGCAATTCAAGATGAAATTGCTGCACACGCATGGATGGTTTTTGGCACAACTGCAAAACTTAGTGAGATGCATCACGCTGTCGCAAACCGAGAACATCGCAATGTTCTTTTAGGTATTGGTCACTTTAAATTATTCAGCATTTGGGTTGGCTGTCTCCCACGAATTTTTACAATTATTATTAAATGCTTACGCATGAAAAAGCGGTTAGCCCTAGAGGAACTTGCGAAACTGAAAGAGCAACCATTGTGTGATATTCGTCGTGAGTACGGTATAGTTGTCTAACATTGAGCGGCGATTTTATACCAGACACTTCGCGATTGATCGCACACGCACAGATTCACTACAACCGCCATTTTCATGCCTCGTCACAAGACAATTACTGATGAAGAAATTCTCGCTGTGGCTCGTACACTCTTTTTCAAGGAGGGTGTGAATGCCTCTACACGGAATATTGCTAAACAAGCTGGTATCTCTGAAGCTGTTATCTATCAACGTTTTGGCACAAAAGAAGATTTTTTTTTCACTGCCATGAAGTTGCCAAAGGCACGACTTGATGCGATATTTTGTATCCAAATTGGAGAAGGGAACGTAGTCGAAAACCTTGAATGTGTAAGTTTGAGAATTGTTAATTATTTCCGTGAGGTGATGCCAGTATTTTTGACACTCATTAGTCATCCATCGTTCAGCATGCAAACCTTTCTCGAACGGCATAGTGTACCCGCTATGCAACTCAGTGGAAAGCTGACGGATTACCTCGCTGGGGAATCAAAGTTAGGACGAGTCTATGAGGGTAATATTGCTATCGCTATCGATATTTTGCTTTCCTACTTGCATAACATTGCTTTGTACGAGACAATTGGCGCACCCAAAACAAAGGTTGATCGTGCTGTAGCTGATGCAATTTCACTGTTGTGGAACGGACTAGCTCCATGACCAAGCCCTAGAGATTATTACAATGACGGCTGGTGCAAAAGCTGTTCGAGTCGCAAGTACCCAGGAAGTTGATTTTAATATGATCGCACTTTCAAAAAATTTGCTCTCCCTGCAAACTGAAATTTCGACAACCTTCAAGAACGCAGAGAATATTAGCCAACGTTATAATAATTGCTAAACTTTGAAATCGCTAAGATGGATACTACAGATAATTCTCCAGAGGATATATCGTCGGCGGTTGTGATATCTGTGACAGATTTACAACACCAACTTAATCAGTTGCTCCAGCAACTATCGCCAGAGAGATTACAGGTGCTTGCTGATTTTGCGTCTTACTTGGTAAATGCTGAAAGCGAAGCAGCAACCCAGGAACTTTTGGCAATTCCTGGATTGCTAGAGCGAATTAAGCAAAATCAAGCAACTCCTAAAACCCATTACACAAACTGGAGAATCCTTCGCTCGGATGTATGAAGTTCTTCTCCACCCCGATGCCCAAAAGGTTTATATCAATGCTGATAAGTAGCTAAACACAATTAATTACACACTGTCATTGCGAATGGAGCGAAGCGAAATGAAGCAACCGCAAGGGTTGGGATTGCTACGCTTCGCTCGCAATGACTGTAAATATTTTTGTTTACCTACTTAAAGCTCTAGCAAAGAAAATTACTCGATGTTTGCAGCAGTTAGAGCAAACTCCCTATTCGCACCCCAACATCAAAGCTCTCAAGGGAGATTATGCAGAGTACTATCGCTACCGAATTGGGGACTACAGAATCATATACTCGGTAGACAATGAACTAGTACAGGTATTTGTTGTGGCCATCGCCCATCGCAGCGAGGCGTATGAACCATGAAGGCGAGTTGGTGAAATCAGCAGTAAGAGCGATTCTAATCCTCATAGAAACGCCACATAACTTGGTCGTGATCAATTTAAAACAATACGCGATCGCGGGCAATTGATCAGCTACGCGATCGCAGCAGATTTTAATTTTTTCTCTTGATAGCTATAACCGATATAATTTTTAATTTTCAATTATTTCGGTCAGGCGATCGCTTGAGTAACCATGCTTTGCTTTGGGGAGAAAACAAAGAGACTTGTTCAATAATTCCCACTTGTTAAACTGAACTAAAACCAATATCAGTACCCTTACCAGCATGAACTAAGGCTAACTTTTGGTAGCGTTTAGCGTGTTCGATCAGTTCTGCGGCTTCGGGGTCTGTAAGTTGGCGCGACACTTTGCCAGGAATGCCGACGACTAAAGATAAGGGGGGTACATTTTTAGTAACTACTGCACCAGCACCAATAATGCTACCAGTACCCACTCGCACCCCATCTAAAATTATTGCGCCAATGCCAATCAAACTACCACGTTCAATGTAAGCAGAATGCACCACAGCACGATGCCCTACGGTAACATGATCTTCTAAGATTGTTGGCGCACCAGGATCACCATGTAGAATTGCTCCATCTTGAATATTTGTACATTCACCAATGTCAATGCGTTCTACATCTCCCCTAATCACTGCTCCATACCAAATGCTGACCCCTGCTGCGATGTTGACTGAACCAATAACAACAGCATTAGCTGCAACGAAGGTTGCCTGAGAAAAATCGGGAGAGGGCCAGTAAGAAGCGGTAGACACGATAGAATATGAATATGGTACCCAGGAACACTGGAGAAACTCCAACCTTTGGTCTGGTTGCACAACCAGGATATCACGGTGTCAAGCCTCTATAAATGAGGAAAAAACTAGTGAAAATTGTTCCCGGTGCAACTTTATGTGCTTGCAATGGTGAGCAAATTCCCCAAAGTAACGGAGCCGAAGTGTAAAATATAACCCAATGGTGCTGGTGAAGACTAAACTATGTTTGTATGCACTTCATGATGAATCCAGGCTTGCAGTACCCCATGTTTGGCCCCGAAATTCAGTGTCCTCACTGTCGTCAGACTATTCCGGCACTGACACTAACAGATACTTATCTATGTCCTCGTCATGGCGCATTTGAAGCTAATCCTCAAACGGGGGAGTTGATCCATCTCCAGTCGGGTCGTCACTGGCGGAGGTGGAATGATGAATGGTATCGACAACATACTCATCCCGATGGTATTCGCTTTGAAATTCACGAAGCACTAGATAAGTTGTATACTCAGGGCTACCGAGCAACAAGAGTAATAATTGCTAGACGTTATCACGAATTGATGGGTGGCTATTTAGAACGCAGCACGCCTTGGCGTTCTGGACAGCCAGAAGTAACATCTGCAAGGTTATACGGCTTACCTGTAGATTTTAGTCCT
This sequence comes from Halotia wernerae UHCC 0503, assembly GCA_034931985.1. Lineage (GTDB taxonomy): Bacteria > Cyanobacteriota > Cyanobacteriia > Cyanobacteriales > Nostocaceae > Halotia > Halotia wernerae. The sequence goes on along the minus strand of JAYGHB010000139.1, from coordinate 9,668 downwards.
GATCCATCAGAAGATCCCTGCTGGGAAGTGATTAATTTTGATTTGGAAAAAGAGCCGGGAGTTCCTGTGCGCTACCCATACTTCAGGCTATTTGAGTAGATAGACTAAGGGCTAGGGATGAGGAAAAGCAAAAAGTGAATTTATCCATAGTCTCTAGTCTCTCGTTCCTAGTTTCTCTTTCCTATGCACCACGCTTCTATTCGGACTGCGAATATTCATCGAGCGATCGCCTTTTATGAACAGTTGGGGTTTACAGTTTGTGAACGCTTCACTACAGGCTACACCCTAGCTTGTTGGATGGAAGGACTGGGCGGTAGAATTGAACTAATTCAAATTCCAGAACCAAAACCAGCCCCAGATGCATTTGCAGATGAACACTATGTGGGATATTATCATCTCTCATTTGATGTAACTGAGATCACAGTAGATTTGCCTAGCTGGTTGACAAGTGTGAAAGAACGTATGGCCTTGGGATCAGAAAGCCAACCAGAACAGTTACAACCTCTGAAAGTGCTTTTGGAACCAACACAGCAGCAAATAGGCGATCGCATCTGGGAAGTCGCTTTTATTGCTGATGCTGATGGTTTACCGTTGGAGTTTATTCGATTATTAGCCAAGCTCAGTTAATTTGTTTTGTCTCTTTATTTATATACTTTTATCTAATTACAATACCTTCGCCAATTTACGAGGGTGAGATGATGATGCTTTAACCATTAACTCCCATTTCTTTGAGGGTTGGCAAAAACAATCAGTCCTAAAAATTCCTTTAAGGTTTCCTACAAGGGTTTTTTAACGTATTGACAGCAGGATAAGGGTTTCAGATGAAAAACCACCTTTTCATCGAAACGCTTATGTATGCTTAATTTTGCCACTTTTGCCAAAATTTATCTAGGCTCTTATTTTGGCAAAGGTATTGTAATTAAACAAGGATTTTCTTTGGGAAAGCTAAATCGGCAGAGCGATAATAAACTTTGTTCCCTCACCCGGACTTGACCAACAATCTATGTGTCCATCGTGCTTATCAATAATTTGTTTCGCGATCGCCAGCCCTAAACCTGTACCTTTATTTACTTCCTTTGTGGTAAATAAATGGTCAAATATACGTTGTTTTACTTCTTGGCTGATGCCAATACCATTATCAGCAATGATGATTTTTACTTGTTGATCTGCGACAAAAGTTGTAATTGTAATTTGGTTGGGGTTAGCTTGAATTTTCTCGAAACTAAAACCTGCGTTAGACTCATCCAAGGCATCAATAGCATTTGCCAGAATATTCATAAACACTTGATTTAATTGACCTGGAAAGCACTCTACATCAGGTATCTCGCCATACTCCGTAAATACCTCAATTGCCGGACGTAGTTCGTTTGCTTTGAGACGGTGCTTGAGAATTAAAATGGTGCTATCAATCCCTTCATGCAAATTAAATGGTTGTTTATAGTCTCGATCTGCCCTAGAGAAAGTTCTTAAGCTATTACTAATATTTTTAATGCGATCGCAAGCCACTATCATCGAGTCAATCATTTTGGATATGTCTTCTGTACAATAATCCAAATCGATTTCTTCGGCATGGTTGATAATTTCTTCGCTGGGACTTGGTAAGCTTTCTTGATAAAGCTTCAAGTGTTCGATAATATCGCCAACATTTGGTTTTGCTTGTTTGAGGGTAGCAGAAATAAACCCCAGGGGATTATTCATTTCGTGAGCTATCCCTGCGACCAAATTACCCAGTGCTGACATTTTCTCGCTCTGAATCATTTGCAATTGGGTGTGTTGTAGCTGCTGTAGAGAGTTGGTCAATTCTGCGGTGCGCTCCTCCACCTGTTGTTCTAAAGTCCGGGTAAGATGGGATAGTTTCAGGTGTAGTTTTAATCGAGCAATAACTTCTGCCTGTTGGAAGGGTTTGGTAACATAGTCAACTGCACCAATTTCTAATCCTTTTACCTTATCTGTAGAATCAGACAGGGCTGTCATAAAAATTACTGGAATATTCTGGGTAATTGAATTAGCTTTTAATCTCCGACAAGTTTCAAAGCCATCAATCCCAGGCATCATCACATCGAGGATAATTAAATCTGGTTTAGCATATTCTGCTTGTTCAATCGCTGACTCCCCATCCGTTGCCATCAGTGCTTTCCAGCCATATCCCTGAATCGCTTCTGATAGCACTTTGAGATTATTCGGATTATCATCTACTAAAAGAATATGCATTGATTTGGCGAGAGAATTTTCGATCATTTCAGTGTTTCCTCAGCTACTAACGATTTAATGAATTTACGTATTTTTGCAGTTTGAAAACTGGCAGTAAGTTTAGTTAACTCAGTGGCAAAGAAAACTAGTTGGTTGTTTTGCTCTACTTGGGTTTTTAACATTTCCTCTATTCCCGGTATGTCCCCCATCATTGCCAGGTGATACAGTTGTTGCAAAACATCTTGAGATGGCAACATTAATTCACTATTGGCAGTAGTTTGTTTTGGTTGGGGTATAGATTGTTTGGTAGATTCTGCATAAGTCCAATTAACTTTTAGTAGCGAACGCAAGGCATTAAGCAGTTCATCTCTTTGAAGGGGTTTCGGTATAAATGCGGCTGCACCTGCCTGTAAACTTTGCTGGCGATTTGACTCGAATACATTAGCACTGGAAACAATAATGGGAATATTATGGGTTTGCGGATTTGCTTGCAGATGAACCATGAACTCAAAGCCATCCATATTGGGCATGGCTAAATCAAGCAAAATCATATCGGGTTTACTTTCAGTAGCTAATTGCAAACCCTGTTTGCCATCGCTGGCTTCTTGAACGCGACAGCCAATTTCTTGCAGCAAACTGGTTAATATCAAACGGTGGTTTGCATCATCATCAACAATGAGAATTTGAGGTGCGTTACCTTGAATACCAATAATTTTTTCTTGGCTTGAGATGCTTCCTTTTAAATGCCAATCCTGGTCAAGCGATGCCGGCACTGTTATATCTAGCCAAAAAATGCTTCCTTCGCCTAAACTACTTTGTACTTGAATTTGGCTGCCAATTAATGCTGCAATTCTTTGGCTGATAGTTAATCCCAAACCAGTACCTTCAGAACGTTGCCCCAAATCACCGACTTGTTCAAAAGGCAAAAAGATTTTTTCGATGTGGTCGGATGACATCCCAACTCCTGTATCTTCTACTTGGAAGCGAATGTTTGCAGTTGGGGATTGAGCAGATTCAAGGTTGGTTTCTAGTAGCTCGACTTTAAACGTAACACTACCACTATTTGTAAATTTAATCGCATTACCCAGCAAATTTATTAACACTTGTCGCAATCGCTTTTCATCCGTTTCAATGGTAGATGGCAAGCGATCGCTAATTAAAATATTAAAGCTAATTCCTTTCTGCTCGGCTCGGATACCACAAATTTCTGTGACACCATGTAGAAAACCTGGCAAATTTAGGCTACTGGTGACTAATTCGAGTTTGCGCGCTTCAATCTTCGACAAATCGAGAATATCATTAATTAACATCAATAGGTGCGAACCACATTGATTGATAATGCTGACTCCTTCGCGGTTTTTCTCTGTTAAGTTGGGCGATTGTGCTAATACCTGGGCAAAACCTAAAATACCATTGAGTGGTGTACGTAGCTCGTGGCTCATATTGGCGAGAAACTCACTTTTTGCATAGTTAGCAGCATCAGCAGCTTGCTTTGCCTCCAAAAGTTCGTGAGTTCGTTCTTCGACTTTTGTTTCTAAGGTTTTGGAATAATCTAATAGCTGAGTGTTAGCAATTTCTAGTTGTTGATTTGTTTCTTCTAACTTCTGCTGTTTATAGGCATTGGTTGTCGCAACTACACTACTGATGAATGCAGCTAAGGCAGGTGTGACCGGAATCAGCAGGCCAACCAAAAACATTCCGTAACCACTTCCCATCAATGTTGTACTGATACCTACAGTTGCCCAAAGAATTTTCCCCCCTGGAATCCATCGTTCTGTACGCGCACTAGCTAGCCACCAACTACCTGTAGAACCAATTACAGTCCACAAAACAATCCACAGTGACAGAAAATTACCAGATACACCGTGGAGGCTAGTTTTTCCTGTTTTTGCCCCTCGTACCAGTTGCAGAGCAATATTGGCGTGAACAACGACACCAGGAGTTGGTTTTTGGGCAGAAATCAAGGAAGAACTGAAGGGCGTGCTAAAGAAATCATTGGTACTGGTGGCAGTTGATCCAATCAACACCATGCGATCGCGCATCAAGTTGGCTGGAATTTTTCCGGCTAATACATCACGCATGGCAACTGTCCGAAATGCTGCTTCGGAACCATGCCAGTTGAGCAGAATTTGATAACCTCCGACATCGGCATCACTATAGCCTGCTTCTTGATTACTCAGTGGTTGGTAAATTGCCTTGCCCAATTGAAACTTCTGCTGCTTTTCGTCAATAGATTCTAAGGTGATCTTTTCAGCTTCTAGATACTTGAGTGCGACAAGGGTTGCCAATCCCGCTTTGATTTTGCCATCTTCTTGATCATCTTTAGCTGTGAGGAGGGCGCGACGCACATGGCGATCGCCATCTAGAATTACAGCAGCTAATCCCACTTGGTCATTTTTTTGCAGTTCCGGTGGGGGGTTAACACGCTCGCCAATGATTTTTTCAACTCCAATCAAATTGGGAGTAGTGCGGAAAATTTCCACAAGTTGCTCATGTCCTGTTCCCTCTGGCAAATCTCGATACAAATCTAACCCAATTACAAGGGGTTGTTGTGACCGGATTTTTTCGAGTAATTGTGCCAGCGACCAATCTGGAACAGGCCATTTCCCTACAAATTGGATATCGCGTTCATCTATTGTGACGATTACTATCTCATCAGCAATTGTCTTTTGTGAAGCTTGCCGCATCCATTCATCGCGAAGTTTCCATTCAGGTAAGTTGAAAAGTCCCAAGGATTGCCCAATCATCACTGTCAGGGCAACACTAGGAGTAATAATCAAAACGCTGCGAGTACGTTGAATGAAAGCTGGGAATTTGTGCCACATAATTACGCTACACGCTGAAATAATATTAATTAGCATTGGTGAGGCATTGCCCCACCAAATACTTGTCTAGAATTAGTCTCAATACAGTTCAGTCGAGGACGATTGAGGCAATATTTTGGTCTGAACTGAACCGTATTGAAATTAACCTAGTTTTTTAGTTTACAGATGCTACTAATGGAGCTTTTGTAATCTCTTTCAAGTTCACCGAAGAAAGAAGTTCTTCCCATTGTTTAGTAATACTTGGGTTATTGGGTTGGGCAGCTTGTAAGGTAGCTAATGTTGCTACACAGTCATACCACACCCCATTTGTACCCAAAGCAGTTGCCCGCTTCAGGGCGTCTTTTTGTTGCATTGCCGTTGCCAATTCAGCACTAGGCTGGATGCGCTGAATCCAACCATCGACATAAGGCGTACTGGGGCTGAGTTGTCCATCCACTTTCAGGGCTAGGAACCATTGGTAGTTTTTACCAACTGCTAAAGCAGGCGCATCCGCAGGCAATTTCACTGCAATCACACCCAACTTTCCAGTAACTGGAATGGTCATGTTGTAATGCGTATTACCAACTTCATCCTTGAGGCTAAATACAGCTTCTTTTGCATTAGAAGCAGGTAAATGTACCATAATCGTAGGACGTTCAGACACTGTTGTGCCATAGAAGCTTTGAGGCAGAAGGGCAATTAATGCTGCTGGAGTAGATGCTGCGACAGTCGAAGGATTCAAGTAGTAAGTACCAACGCGAGAAGCACCACCACTTGACTGTTGAGGGGCGCTGTTACCTTTAGCAGGGGTAAAAAGATTACCACGAGAAGCACCGCCACTTGCCTGTTGAGGAGCGCCGTTACCTTTGCCAGGGGTAAATAAATTGCCTCTGGAAGCTCCTCCCATTGCTTGTCTTGGCGCACTATTACCCTGCTTCGGCGTAAATAAGTTACCCCTAGAAGCTCCTCCCGTTGCTTGACTGGGGGCGCTATTGCCTTGCTTTGGCGTAAATAAGTTACCCCTAGAAGCTCCTCCCGTTGCTTGACTGGGAGTGCTGTTTCTGGAAGGTGGAGTAAATGTTACAGCATAGACACTAGCCCATGTACTGCTAGCCAAAAGAGCGATCACGCTCAATGTACTAACTAAATATCGACGTTTCATGATGTTTCACCATTAGTATTAACGTGATTCGCCCCAAAAGTCTTTTCTAACTTTCAGCCCAAGCTAAGTAGGGCGTATATTAGCTGTTGTAAACGAATATAGAGTAAAATACCACCAAGGAAATACGTCTTTTCTAACAAAATTTGTTGGTGATACTACGGAGCTAATTCCAATTGCCAACTAAAACGAAAGTAGACCAAAAGAAGGGATCGCGAAAATCAGTTTGACTAATCAGGTTTATTTGTGCCTGACGTAGTGCTTCTGCTTTAGTCATTTTTGGTTGTCGCAGTTGTTCGTAGAAGCGAGTCATGAGCATTTCTGCGGCTTTATCTTTGACTGGCCAGAGGGTGGCAATGGTAGAACGGGCACCGGATTTGATAGCTAAACCCGCTAGACCGAGGACAGCGCGATCATCCCCTGTTGCAGTATCGCAGGCACTTAGTACCAGTAATTCAATTGCTTGCGATGAATTATTGCCGCGATTTTTCAGAAGTTCGGACAACTCCTTGATGTTGACTCGTCCATCCCAGGTAAGTAAGTAGGTATCTTCGAGACGGGAGCTAAACTGTCCGTGGGTTGCGAGGTGGATAACATCGGCGTTACTGGACTTAACGCGATCGCCTAGGGCTTGACTGGTAAATTCTTTGTTGAGTAAGAGGTTAGACGGTACTGACTGAGATATTTTCTTCACTTCTGATTCCACCGCAGGTAAAGCAGCAAAACCAGCGCGAGACTCGCTAATACCACCAACGATCGCATTAATTTTGTTTTGCTGGAACGAGTGAGCAGTCATCAGTTGCAATCCTGGTGAGAGAGCAACTGCATATTTCTCGATTAGATATTGCTTACCGTCATATAGGGCTGCAATGGGAATATTTCGCAACTTACCATCTAAAACAAACACCAAAGTCTTAGTATCTTTAAAAGCTTGCTCTACTTCTTCTGGACGAATCAGCCAATCATAAATTTGCCGGGAAAATTTATCTCGGTGTTGGGAATCTGATACTGGGTTGAGGGAAACTAAAAAATTGTCAAGAGTTTGTTCAATTTCTACTTGAGATTTGCGCGTCACATAGTAACGCAGAGGTTGTCCGGTTTGAGAGACAATCGTTGCCAGGCGATCGGGCAAGATAATTGGGTAAATAACTGCTGCTGTAGGGTCAATTTTGTCAATCTGCTGTGCTTGATCTAAACAAGCCTCGCGGAAAAAGTTATCAAGTTCGGCGATTTGCAGAGATTCAATCAATTCACGGGCTTGTAGTAGTTGTGTCTGACTTGGTTGTTCATCCAAAAGTAAACCCACCAGTTCCCGATAAACAGGTTCCACACTTTCGCGGAAAGAAAATTGCACATCAGGGTTAACAGCAACTAAATCAGAACGCAATCCCTTTAATGCCTTGACAGCTTCGGTGTAGGCTGCAATTGCTTGCGGTTTATTACCCTGTTGCTTATATAGTTTTCCCACCTGCCATGCCGATTGAGCAATGATATCGTCAGCTTGGAGTTGACGGGCAATATTCAAAGATTTATCTGCTAATTCCTTGGCCTGCGACCATTGCGAATTGCGGCTATAAAGTTGTCCCCACTGATACAATGCATGAGCTTGGGCGGGAGCATCCTGAATCTGCTGTGCAGACTTAACTGTAGCTGCCATCAGTTGCGCTAGGTCTTTGCTTGGTAAAATTTGGTCGGGTTTTTCCAATTTATTCAGGGTAGCTACAAAATTAATCGCTGCATAAAGGGAATTGTGGCTGGGGGGTAGTTCTTCCAGTTGTTGCTTTAACTGAGGTGCGAGGGGGATAGCATATTCAAGTTTGTCGTAATCGACCAATAATTTGAACTGAGCTAAACGCGCCTGTAATTTTTCATTAGGATTAGTCGCGACTTTTTGGGCATCTTCAAAGTAATTTAATGCTGCTTCCGGGTCTTGGGAGTCGGAGGCAACTTTTCCCAAAGTTGAGAGAATAGAACTTAACTGGGTTTTGGCTACAATTTTGTTCGCTGTTGCTAAACTTTTTTCTAATACTTGCTGGCTTTCGCGATCGCCAATAGCGTGTAAGGCTAAACCCAGCGATCGCAATCCACTAACTTTGACTTCCGAATCTGGCATTGCTGCTAATTTTTGCGTTAGTGTTTCTAGCTGTTGTCTCGAACGGCGGTAAAACCCCAAACTTTGTAAAGCTTGTGCTTGGTTAATTTGACTACCTAAACTTCCCGTTATATCTCCAGCCTGCTCGTAATATTTTTGAGTTTGTTGCCAAGTAGCGATCGCGGTTTCGGCTTTCCCAGTACGTAGTTGTAAATTTGCCTGAGTATTCAGTGTTTGCGCCCAGACAATTGCATCGGCAGAGGGTTTAGTGCTTTGCAAAATTTTGAGACTTTGCTCGATGGAATTTTTGGCTGGTTCCCACTGGTTAAGTTCCTGTTGTGCCAGCGAAAGATAACTCCAACTCAAAGCTTCGTTTAAGCGATCGCCTTGAGTATGATATTGTTGCACTGCCGTTTGCCAAGCCGTAACAGCTTCAGTAAAACGTCCTGCACGATAGAGGTTTCGTCCCTGTTCTAGACCGTTGGTAAGTTGAGAAGAAGAAAGAACTGGGGTTGTTAGTGGTAGCGTAGACGCGCTAGGTGCAGTTTCAAAAAGAGATGCTTTTACAGGTGTAATGGTAAATGCTAAACACAAACTTAAAATACTGAGGCTGGCATATAGCCAACGAGTTTGTTTAATTTGGAAAGCCATAAGTAATTACTTAATTATTGAGCAATTTGTTCAACGATTGGTAAAGCCCACATGTATAATACCCAACTTATAATGCGACCTATCAATTCCGGCTTTCATTATTGACATAGAAACGAACCACATAGACGCACCAGCGGCTACTCTCCTTCTAACGTAGTTAAGCCAAAAGCTTGTTTGGCTTTAGCTAGACTAGCTTTGATAAACAGTAACGCTTAAAATCGATTCCGTAGAGTACAGTTATTCAAAGCTAAATATGAAACTTATCCAAAAAGTTTGTAGCGTAGTTTTACAGGTACTAGCGACAGTTACTTTAGCGATTCCTGCACTTGCAGAAATCGTTAATATTAACCTGCTGCAACTTAATGATATTTACGATCGATAAATATCAAGTCTTCTAGGTTGACTGAGCCAATGGTTGTCCAATACTCTGCTCTTAGTTTCTGGACTCGTTCTGTATATTTTTCGCTCGCGTGCAATGTTTTTTTTTACGTGTCAAATTCAGCTTTTGGGTGATTCTGCCCATTGTGGCGCGACTAATTTGGATACCTGTCCGCTCCTTTAATCGCTCGCACAACTCCACCAGAATTGCATCATTATCTTCTTCTATCAAAGCGACTACCAGTGCCATATGTTCACTGCTGAGTTTAGCCTTGTTACCACCTCCATGTGCCTTTGGCTCAACTGTTCCACTGTTTCGATATTGCTTCAGTAATTTCTGGATATCCCTCTTCTGTCACTTTCCGGGTATTCTGAATAAGAGAATAAAAAAATA
>JAYGHB010000138.1:0-26077 GCA_034931985.1 Halotia wernerae UHCC 0503 | reverse complement strand
CGTATTCATAGCGTTTCTACAGGTGTTGAACCCTCGTAAATTGGCAGAGGTATTGATTACTTAATTATTTTGTTGTTCGCTTCAAAACCCTAGACAACAAACAAACAACAGATGAATCTTCGCGCTTGAGAGAGCATCTTTAAGCGGTAAACGGTTAAAATGCCGTAGGTAGCGACTATAGGGATGCGATCGCACATCAGCTAGAGCAGTTACGTCATATTTTTGTAAAAGCTCGATAAAAGCTTCAATTCTGTGATTTGAGTGATCTATAATGAATAGTTCCATAACAGAACACCAATTACGGATCTAAGTTATCAATAACATAGTTTTAGCATCGTTTCCAATTAGAATTTACACAATAACTCTATGAAACCCTATTTACTTTTTGGTATTCCCTAAAAGTTGCTAGGTATAGCTTCACAAAATTTCTACCAATTTAGCTAACAAACTACTTGTTAAATGCCATAGCTCTACATCATCATTGATATCAAGGTCACTTCTGTTACCAGCTACAGCTAACAGATTTTTGACAGCAGATAGCCGACTATGTGCTTCAGAGATTCTTAAACATTCTTCTAAGTTCACTGCTAAATCAAACAGCGTTAACGAAGCTTCGGTGACGGAGGATTGCTCCCCTAAATACTGTCTTATCCTTACAGCTACATCATCATCACTTACCAGAAACTCCTTAATAGTATCTAACAGTGGACTATTTAATATTTCTTCATTTCTCCACGTTTCTAGCCAATCTCCATCAACGTCTTCAACGTACAGATGGATAAAATTTAACCCGTAATTTAGCCAGTCTTGCTGCATTTTTCGGGCTGTTGCTAAAGCTTCAGTAAACTCGTCCACTTGATTCTCGTAACTGTTAGTTTCTCGTTGATTAGCCATAAAAGCTGTGATGACTAAGTAAGTATGTAGGCTAGAACACAAATTTTAAAGTTCAAATTCCTGAAATGATCACGAGAATTTTAGATACTTGCCACCGACAAGATAATCACTGTTATATAGAGCCACATTAACTAATTGATTGATAAAGTTAGCTTCTTTGGGACTGTAGCTGAAAAACAGTCCTCTTTCTATTTCCCACGAGTGTAGTGTACTTTTCCAATAATGATACTTTTGGTGATTAAATTCTTCCGATACACTGGTAACTTGAATACATAGTGGTTTTTGTTGATGACTACTAACAATTAAATCCGTTGCCATTGAAAGGTCGGCGATATAACGCTGCCAAAAACTACCTTCACGACTGACAATATCTTGAGCTATAGCTTTAATGATATCATCATCGACTTGATTAAAATCTCCTGCCATGAGTTTTTGCTTCCAAATATAAAATTTGGAGTCACTGGCATTGATCCACCTAGGAAAGAGATAACCATACCAGTATCTTTCATTAGGTGTCATTTGCTCAAACTTGGCTTGTTGTTCCTCTTTTGAAGGTAAGGATTGAATAATCAGCCAAATTGTAGAATCTGTAATTACCTCTAAGAGAAAAGCTAGGACAAATGGTTTAGCAGTCAGGGAACCTGGCTTGATATGCTTTACCCAGCGATTGATTTCATCCAATCTTCTTGCTAAATTACAATCTATCGAGGAGGCTTGCTCGATGAGGGACTTTAAGTTATCCTTAATATCTTGTGCTTGCAAACGACGTCCTAAGTCTAGTAAATAAAGCTTTTTTGAAAAATTTACAACTAATAACTCTGTTAACAGAGCAATACCTTTGCCAAAATAAGAGCCTAGATAAATTTTGGCAAAAGTGGCAAAATTAAGCATACATAAGCGTTTCGATGAAAAGGTGGTTTTTCATCTGAAACCCTTATCCTGCTGTCAATACGTTAAAAAACCCTTGTAGGAAACCTTAAAGGAATTTTTAGGACTGATTGTTTTTGCCAACCCTCAAAGAAATGGGAGTTAATGGTTAAAGCATCATCATCTCACCCTCGTAAATTGGCGAAGGTATTGCAGAGCATATCGATTTTCACATTGTACTACGCTATTTTAAATATTTACCTGCTGGGTTAGGCGATGTCAGACAGGCTGTGCCTGTAATTGCTGTTTGAGCCTAGAATCCCCACGTCTTCAGTGAAATAGCGGCTTGGTTCCTGTCCAGGTTTTGAAACATTATTCCCTGAACCTCTGGGCATGGTTACGATTAATCAAATCCTCACTCCTAATTGGCATTGGAAGAAGGGCGACTAAACCCAGGAGACAGGTAGGCAACCAGAACACCAATGAGAAAACCGGAGATATTGCGAACTAAAGGCACCCAATCGCTGGTGCGTGTTACCACTGGCCCAATACCAAAAGCAATAAACAAAATTCCCCATAAAGGCGAGAAAATTAAAGCCCATTGCCAAGCAAAAACTTGTCCTTCAGTGCGGGGTTGAGCTGCAAATCCACAAATAAACCCACCAATGACTGAGGTAATCAAGGTGAGAATCCATTGCTCTTGCGGTAGTCCGGGAACGACGTTACAACCACCCTTCAATAAACAGCCTTTAACTGAATCTAAGGCTTGCAAGATGGCTTGGTCTTCGCCTTGTTCTCGCACAAAATATAAATTACCGAAGCGGGTTTGTAGTTCTATCCAGAAAGTTCGGGGTAGAAACTCATAAACAGCATCACCGACACTAAAGCTGAGGATGTTACCACCACGAGAATCAGCCACTAACAGAATACTTTTGTCATCCAAACCCCAATAATTGATCACTGCCCGACCTGGAGTGCGGTCATACTGGGTCAATACTCGCAGTTTCCAGCCAGTATCGGCTTCAAATTGCTCTAAATCTTTGACAAGCCTTTGTTCTTGCAGATCAGGCAGAGATCTAGCTAAATCTACAACTGGGGTAAAAGTATCGGGTAATAAGTCGGGATTTTCATAAGCCAGTGCTGGGGAAGAATGCATCACCCAAATTGACCCAGCCAATAAAAATACCGCAATGGATATTAGAAGTCGTCGCCAAAAACAAAGCTGCATAGACGTTTGTATATAAATATCTACGTTAAAAGTGAACAAGTTGTTTTAAAAGAGTATGGTAAAAGTGATACTTCTTTACACTTGTTTACTTTACTCTAATCTTAGAGATCTAAGCAAAGTCTCTGTCGCTTTATTGATTTTTGGGGATCAGGAACTGGGGGATTGATTCTTTCCCCTGTTCCCTGCTTACACTTCTCTAATCTTGGTTATACCAATCATCAGAAGTTGTGGATTTGGGGAGAAGATTCTCATCATCGTCCTCCCTGCTAAGAGGCTGATTGTAACCATTATTAATGCGGTAAGCCTCGGCTTTTGTTCGGCGTTCTTCCTGTCTGAGTGCTTCACGTTCTCGCAACGTTAGTGGTGGTGTTTCATTAATAGGCAGACGTTCAACAGGTCGCCGTGCAGGTTTTTGGCGCGTGAAGGTTTTCCAGGCAGTTTTTACACCAACAAAGATGCTGCGTGTACTTGTTTGAACATTTTGAGCTTGTTTTTTCGCACCATCCAAGCTTTGATCAACTTGCCTAACAACTTGACTAGCACTTTTCACCCCTTCGCTAACATCATCGGTTAAATCTGTAATTTCCAAGCCAGTTGTACGGATGGCATTTAGCGTCGGTGGCAAATCTCGTGCAAGGGTATCAAAAAACTTTTCTGCACTACGAGCAGCGCGTGCCAACTCCTGTAAAGCTGGTATGGCCGCTACCAAAACAGCAGTCAGACTGATAGCGACTAAAAGTAGAGATAGTCCCAGCCAAAACAGGGGATCAATCACGGTTATGCCATTTATGAGTGTTCTAGTTTTTGGGGAAGAGGATCTGAGTCTTCTTGAGCCTTTTGACGCTTCAAGACTTGACTTTCACGTTGGCTAGCATCTACGCCAGCGGCGATCGCTTCTCGTAGTCTATCTAAAGTTTCATCCCAGTTTCGCAGGGCGCTGATAGAAAGACGGTCTGCCTGAATTTGCACACTCGTTGATAAATCTTCCGCCAATTCTGGTAAGGCATCGGCAGATTTTTTTAAAAGTTTACGCGTTTCGCGCCCTGTGCGTGGAGCAACTAGCAAACCAGTCAAAGTACCGATAGTAGCTCCCAGCATCAAACCGCCAAAAAATACTCCAGAATTGTTATTAGACATGTTATTGTTTATCTCCTTACAATCATTTTAGGTGGGTTTATTTCCCTTGCAAGACCCAAATGATTTTATCTAATTAATGTATCGTGACAATATACTAGCTAGAAATGTTGCTGTGATTCTTTTATTTAGCGATCGCCTTTTTCCTTAGTTTAGTCCCTGTCCTGCGAAGCGATCGCCCCCAGACTCGCCGTCCTAGAAACAGCAGGCCGACAATTTGCCGCACTTGTTTGATTTTTACTTGTAGCCCTTGGTTTCCCTGGCGTAAGTTATGAATATTTCGTTGTCCAGTATAAATGTTTTCCGGTGTTTTATATAGTGCTGCATAAGTATTACGCTCATAGACTGTCAGTTTGTCGGCTATTCGCCCTATTATCTGCTTGAGTTTCCCTACTCGCCAAGCCACATAAAATAGTATTAACGAGATGAGGGTGTTAATGACGACAACTATCGTTACCATTGTTTACCTTCACCAAGGTCAGGTTTAAAAAATTATTTTGTGTAGTTCTGACTTGGCTCTGATTTCATGATAGCGGTAGAGTCTGTACATTGAACCTTCACCATCCCCAAGTACCAGGGCTACCCTTGAATGGCCCAACAATATCATTGGTGATCCAACCACCGTAAAAGTTACCTGGTTGCGGTTGTACCCTTTCTTCATTGACATAGCAGGCATCCATGAGATGGGCATAAAACGCTACATAATCTTTGATAGATGCAAAAGCTGGTGTCGGGTTGGGGTAAAACCAAGCAGCATTCTGCACTTCTTTGTCACCAACGTGGATGGTATAGTAACCTGCGTTTCCTTTCCACTCACAAAAACTAGATTGTGGTGTCAGTAGCAGATGTTCCATTTTTATATCGGCAGGGGGAATGTAGTAACCAGGCGGATGACTAGTTTCTAAAACACGCTTAGCGCTGTGGGTATCTGCAATTGTCACTCCGTTAAAAATAATCTGGATATGTTTGCTTGTATCCTCCAGGCGAGGGGGACGTGGATAATCCCAAACTGATTCTTGTCCAGGAGCAGGGTTGATACGTTGAGGGTAGGGCATGGGGCATTGGGGCATGGGGCATTGGGGAAGAAAAACAGTTTTTTTTGCTTTTCTTTATTCCCCGAAGTTCATTATCTTTTAGCTTCTGTTTAACAATACCTTCGCCAATTTACGAGGGTGAGATGATGATGCTTTAACCATTAACTCCCATTTCTTTGAGGGTTGGCAAAAACAATCAGTCCTAAAAATTCCTTTAAGGTTTCCTACAAGGGTTTTTTAACGTATTGACAGCAGGATAAGGGTTTCAGATGAAAAACCACCTTTTCATCGAAACGCTTATGTATGCTTAATTTTGCCACTTTTGCCAAAATTTATCTAGGCTCTTATTTTGGCAAAGGTATTGGTTTAACGTACTTCTTTCAAGCTTTCAACTTGATTAGTAAACATCTCTGTAAACAGACTCATCACAGTTCTTTCTTCGCGGACTTTAATATTGGCACTAATCGACATACCTGACTGCAAAGAGATGTTTCTGCCTTTAATATTTAGGGATTGTTTATCTAAACTAACTTTTGCAGGAAATCGATAAAACTTATGTGTTTCATCTGGTGGTAATGCGTCTGATGCTATCCCAACTAATTCTCCTTTAATATCCCCAAATTCGCTGAAAGGAAATGAATCAATTCTCACATCAACCTTCATACCTTTCTTGACAAAACCAATGTCTCTATTGGTGATAAAAACTTCAGCTATATACTTCTCGTTAGGTACGATTTGTAGAAGCTTTTGGGTAGTATTTGCTACATAGCCAGGATTTTTAGCTTGTAAATCAAAAACTGTCCCCGATACAGGAGCGTGAAGTTCTTGATATTTGTAGTTCAACTGAGCTTGAGAAATTTTACTATTGATATCTGACAAATTTTGCTCATTATCTAGCACAATCTTCATAAATTGGCTATCAATGTCAGCAATGCGCTTTTTATTATCAGCTATCTTTTCCGAAATGGTTTTATAAGAAATAGCAACAGTATTGTTTAAATCTTGTCTTCCTTTCTCAATATCAAATTGGAGACGTTGCTGTTCTTCACCTAATTGTGCTACTTCTGCAATTAGAGTTTGCACCTGTTGTTTCTGGTTAAGATATTGAAGCTGAGAAATTCCGCCTTCTTCGGATAGGATTTTCAGTTTATCTAAAATCTCCTGTTGGATAGCTAAACCTGACTTGGTATCAGCCAATTTAACTAAATTTTGAGCAAGTTGTTTCTTAGTTTTTTCAACCTCTAACTGTGCCGCAGCAGCACGAGATTGTAATTCTCTTCTAGAACTTTGCAGACGTTGTTGCTCATCAATTCCCAACCCTGCACTCGCAGCAGAGTTGTTCAATTCAGTACGTAACAATTCATTTTCTGCAACTAAGGCTACCCGACTTTTTAACAAAAAGGCAGCATCTATTGGCAATTTGCTACGTAAAAATTCTGATTCAGATGCTACAGCACCACTTGCACTCATCAGTTGGCGGTAAATTTGGTTTTCTTGCGTTAATGCGGTGCGAATCTGTTTTAAAGAATTTAATTGGGCAAGGGTGGCAACAGTTTCAAATGTTAATAACAAATCCCCTTGTTTAACTGTTTGTCCATCTTTGACATTAACCGTTTTTACTACTCCATTCACAGGAGCCTGAACTTCTTTAACTGTGCCTTCAGGCTTTAACTGACCAGTCGCAGGCACGACTTGCTCAATTTTAGCAAAATAAGCCCAAGCAATTCCAACACATGCTAACCCTACGAGAGTGATCATAATTGTGCGTGACCAAACTGGAGATTGGCGTAGCACAACGGATTGGTCAAAATTCCCGTTGTATTGATTATTTAAAGGTTTCTTAACAGCCTTCTTTTGATCTATAGCTACCAGTGAATCTGGTTTGACTTTGTTTTCATGCTTGCCGTTACTATTCTGGCCATTCAGGCGATTTCCATTAAGTTGAGTCATAGTAATTTTATCTTTTAAAGAATGTGGAATTTGGGCTGAAAAAGTATTACTTATGGTCAATAATTCAAAACTATTGACCCTTGACAAATGACTATTACAAGTTAACTTCTTGTTGCTGGTACAGGTAATAATAATGACCTTTAGCAGTCATTAGTTCTTGATGGCTGCCTTGTTCTATGATTCTGCCACCATCCATCACGACAATAACATCTGCATGGCTGACGGTATTGAGACGGTGTGTAATAAAGAAGACGGTATTACCTTCAAATGATTTAGCTAGATTTAAACAAACTTGTCGCTCTGTGGGATAGTCTAAAGCGCTAGTAGCTTCGTCTAAAACTAATAATTCTGGTCGTTGTAAAACAGAACGAGCGATCGCAATTCTTTGTCGTTGTCCACCCGAAAGTCCAGAACCCCTTTCTCCAACTCGTGTGTTGTAACCATTGGGCAAGTTCATGATAAACTCGTGGGCCGCTGCAACACGAGCAGCTTCGATAATTTCGTCTGTTGTGGCATCAGGATTGGTCAGAGCAATATTTTCTTGAACTGTGCCATCAAACAACAACGGATCTTGAGGAACTACACCAACTTGTCGCCGCAGTGAGTAAAGTTCCACTTTAGAAATATCGTAACCATCAATTAAAATCCTGCCAGATTCTACTTCGTATAGTCTCAGCAGTAATTTCATCATCGTACTTTTACCGGAACCACTTTGTCCGACAATGCCGACAAATTTCCCCGCTGCAAAATCTAAATTGACATTAGAAAGTTGCATAGGGCCACTCGGTGCAAACCGAAAGGAAACATTTTCATATTTCACTGCACCAACAATGGCGGGTAAAGGAATATTGTGGCGATCGATTTCTGCTTCTTGTGGTGTATCAACAATATCGCTTAAACGCTCTAGAGACAGTGCAGTTTCTTGGAAGGTTTGCCAGAGTTGAGCTAAACGTAATATGGGGCCAGTGACGTAACCGGAAATAATTCTAAAAGCGATTAATTCCCCTAAAGTTAATTCGCCTTTAAGTACTAGATAAGAGCCTACCCATAAAATTAGTAAGCTACTAAGTTTATTGAGAAAGTTGCTAGTAGAGTTAGCTAGGGTAGATGTGACAACAGTTTTAAAACCAGCAGCTACATACCGAGCATAACGCTCTTGCCAGGAAAAGCGCGATCGCAATTCGATATTTTGCGCTTTCACTGTTTGAATACCTGACATGACCTCAACTAAATAAGATTGAGTTTCGGCGTTGCGTTCGGCTTTAGAACGTAACTGTCTACTAACGGTAGGAGAAGCAATTAAAGTAATAATTACAAAGACGGGAATCGTACCCAAGCCTACCAAAGTCAATTGCCAACTGTAGAACAGCATCACGATGATATAAACCACCGAGAACAGAGCATCTAACCCCACTGTGAGAGCCGTACCAGTGAGAAACTGACGGATATTTTCTAGTTCGTTAATGCGGGTGGCTAGTTCACCTACAGGTCGGCGTTCAAAGTAGCGTAAGGGTAGACGTAATAAATGGTCGATAATTTGTGACCCCAAACCCATATCAATGCGGTTGGTAGTATCGACAAACAAATAAGTCCGTAACGTGGTGAGAACTGCTTCAAATATGCCTACGACTAATAGCAATAGACCCAGAACATTCAGGGTACTAATACTATTTTGAACGATAACTTTATCGATGATTAGCTGGATTACTAAAGGGTTTGCCAATTGTGCCAACTGCACAAAGAAAGAAGCAATAAAAACTTCTATCAGAACTCGGCGGTAGCGCGACATGTAAGGAAGAAACCACCGCAAACCGAAGCGTTCCTGGGGTGTTTCTTTAGTAGTCGCCAGCAGCAATGTTCTGATCTGAGGCGGGAAATTAGCTTCATCAACATCTAAATGTTCTAGCAGTTGCGCGGGTTTGCAGCGAACAATTCCTTGGGATGGGACACCCACAACAATATTGTTGACATCTGCTGCATATAAAACAGCAAAACTATCACCATAGCGAATCAGTGCCGGTGTAGGAATACGTGTCACTGCGGCAACTGGTAAATCTATTAATTGCGCCTTCAGTCCGATTAATTCTGCCAGGTATGCACAAACTTGAAACGATATGCTACCTTGGCGTTTAATTTGCTCATTTAAGATGCGGCGAACCACTTCCCGACGAAAGGGAATTTGCAAGTGTTTCGTGAGCATTTGGAAACAGGCGGAAGCTGTGTTTAATTCCCCTTTACCGCTAACAAATGGATATTTTTGGTTTTTTTGTGACTCTTTTGATGAATAAGATGCTGACTGAGGAACCTCTTCATCAGATGCGTAGGGAATCTCGATGTCATCGGTAAGATTTGGTTGAGTCTCTTTGACAGTCAGTTGTACAGGCTGCAACTGATGAGTGTCGCTATCGAGGAATGATAAATCTGCCAAAGATAAACCAATTAAACGAGCCGGATTAGTTCCCTTAACCTCGATTGCTTGTTTGTCGTCAATCGGTTCTAAACGAGAGCCAGGGGGGAAATCTGTGACTGTACCACCGCCACTGACAAACCAAATGCTTTTGCTATCTAGTTGATTAAAGGGGGTTTTTCCTGGAGGTAGGTAATGTACTTTGGCTTCTGGTAGAACTTGTTGTGTAAGTTCTTTGAGATTGATTGTAGCGTTGGCTTGTTTTTCTAATTGCGAAGCTAGGATATCGAAAACTTCTACGAGATGAGTGTGGTTTTGGCGTGCATTGGCAAATGCTGGGTAGGTAGAGAAAAGACGTAAATATTCAGTAGCGCTTAAGGTTAAACATACCACTTCGGTAGAGGCGATCGCTGTTTCGCAAGCTACCTCACGCCACAAATCTACTTCACCAATAATTGCTCCTGATTGTAGCAATTTTAGGGTAGTTGGTATTTGCGTTTGGGGGTCGTATCCTAACAGACGGACTTGACCCTCATAAAGAATGATCACTTGATCGGGGATTTTTTCTTTACCAACAATTTTTTGACCAATCCGATATCGCCAAGCTTGCAGTTGTTCTGATAAAGTAGCGATCGCCTCAGATGGTAATTGGTCAAACCCCTCTAGGGTCGTGATAAATTCTTGAAATTCGCTCTTAATATAAGTCATTCCTAGTTCAGTCAATCAATTTATCTATGGGTTTGGTGATCGTTGATGCTTGGTAGCAAAACTGGCATCACATTACTTTTCGTTAGATTTGACACTTTTTATGGACTGTCTTAAATCAAAGTGACGATACTGTAAAAAGATTGACGGTAGTTTATCACTGGGTTAAGTTGTCATGATTTTATAGATTTTATACAGTGATTTGTTTTTTTTATATGTTGGACATTTGCCTCTAGAGACTCATATAGTGTCAAAATTTGTTAAATTTCTGGTTTAGTAGTACTGAAAACTAATACTGACAACTAAAGTATCACAACTTTTCCTGAAGATAAACACTTAAGATAATATACTTAATATCATGGGGGGAATAATGTGACTTTTTTATGTTTGCTTAATACCAACATAATCACAGTAAAGCTTGAGATGCAGTGAGTTTATATATCTGGGCTGCGATCGCAAGCTTTTAATCTTAGTAAAACACTTAATAAATACTGCGGAAGAGTCCACACTAAATATCTTGTACAAATTAAGTAAATTTTACTCAAAGTTATAAAGGCAGGCTTACGCATATTACTCATAACCTAGTCCAAATGTTTTCAGTAAAAATACTGTTTTTAATTCCTAACGTTGATTGTTGAGAGATTAATAGTTTTCTCTTTAATTTACTTTCACGCTTACGCTTGACTACTCCCCCGAATTCATTCGGGGGATTCTAAAAGGATGCTACGCGACGGGTTAAAACCACGTCGCTCCGCTTCTTTTTAGCTGTCACCCAGATAAAGATCCGGGTGGGGTGAGTCAACTCAATTAAAAATTAATAATGTAAAATTAAAAATTGCAAGACGCTCACGGACTCGCGCTTCGCTACGCTATCAGTAGAGGCAAGGAAGCGCCACTGATTGTAGACCACTAAATCTTTGATTTAGTGGGGGCTTTGACGCGAAGGATTAATTAATTAAAAATTATTATTTCTTTCAATTTTTAATCTTTAATTTTTAATTCTTAATTAAAACTGGTCAAAGCACCCCTAGACACTTCACTGAGATTAAGTCCAAGTGTTGTGCTTAACTTTGCGGATGATATTGGCTGCACCGTTGCAATCTGCGTTGATGTACCAATTCATTGCCGTTCTAAACAATCCTCGTTGTACTTTACGACCAGAAGACTTCCAGTTATCGGGTTTTTCACCGTGTTTTGGCAGCGTGTCACCATCAACAAATGAGCCTGCTGAGGTGTTAGCTTCTTCTGTTTCAATGAACTCAATGGCGTACTGTTGGCATAATTGCTCAATTCGTTGCTTGAGTCTAGCAGTTGGGATTTGGACAAATTGTTGATTACGTTTCTTGCCTAAATTAATCTCTTGCTTGATGCCTTGACCCCATCCAAAAACAACTCGACCAATGCGATTATCTAAGCAGTGGCTAATAACAATCCACGCAGCTTTATTGATAGCGTCTCTAATTTGGCGGTTGCGTTTCTCGGTGATAGCAGCAAGTTTATTAGACCAAAACCCTTGAGATTTATTCTCTTTAATTGTTGCTACTTGTTTGTTGTACCAACGGTTTAAGCTTTTGAGATGCCGACCATCAATAATAAAACCTTAGTATTATTCATTATCTCATTATTTGTGACTTTATAATGTTAAGATTGCGTGGAACGGCGGGATTTATCCTGCCGTTCGCGTTTCATCCCCGCATCTATTGCACGAAATACGCAACTGCGTTGCTTTTTCTCAGGGGCTTTCACGCTCTCGCTAATTTTCTGGTAAATACTGATTAAAAAACCCCTACACCTTCTAGAAAAGAAGCTAGGGGTTAAATTAGTTATAATTACAGCAAATTGCAATCAATCGTGCCACAGACGGAAATAATCAAAGCCAGTAATTAATTCATTCTGCGATTTATTTTGTAGCGGGTTTGGTCGAAAACTGCTGTAACTAAGTACAACATTTCATTAATTCGTAGCGAATTAAATTTGGCAAAACTCTGCGTCACTTTGTCTTGAAAAGTTTCCTACAGAGGGAAACCCTCTTTCTCCTGACGGAGACGCTACGCGAACAGAACTTTTCGCTGCGTTTACTCTTTGCCCCTCTGGGTTTAAAAAAACTAGAACCGCAAAGTCTAGAAAAAAATTAGGGGTTAAAATAATTAAACGCTTCTGAGAGGTAGTCGGCCGCAGTAGCCACAACAGCGATCGCACTTTCATAGTCTAGGCGTGTTGGCCCCAAAACTCCTACACTTCCTACTGGCACAGAACCTCGGCGATAGGTCGAAGAAATCAGAGTACAGGTGCGTATCGGTTCTAGGGGGTTTTCTGCACCAATACGGACTGTTACCCGTTGTTTGCCTGCCTCTTCTGCTTCCGGTTCCTCAAATATTAATCGCCACAGTTGATCTTGTTCTTCTTCCAGTAGGTGGATAATCGTTTTTACTTGCTCTACTTGGGAAAATTCTGGCTGACGCAACACTTCTGTCACACCTCGAACCATAATTTGTGTTGCAGTTGGCGCCAAAGTCCGACGAGTCAATTCTGCTACCGAACTCTTCAAAAATTCGCCATAGCGTTGGAACTCGCGATCTAATTGGCTCCAGTCAAGATTACCCAATTCCAACAGACTCCGCCCCCGTAAATGGGTATTCAAAAAGTTAGAAACTATCTGCAACTCACGATCAATTACTTCAGAATCCCGTTGTGTTTCTTCCCCTACAGGTGGTAAATCCATCAACTTGGAATGGGTTTCATAAGCATCTGTCACCACAATCAGCATAATTCGCCCTGCTTCAATTTGCATTAATTGCAGATGTCGTAAAATTGCTGTGGTGGTTTGCGGCATGGTAATCAAGCTAACGCAACCACTCAAGGTTGCTAAAATTTGGGCAGCTCCTTGCAATAGAGCTTCTAAACTCCAGTCTTCCCAATGAAGACGCTGTTGAAGTGTTAGTTCTGTTTCTTTAGCTAAAACTTCCATTCGCGTAACGTCTCGCAGAGAAGGTGTAATGAGTTGGTCAACATAAATGCGATAGCCTGAATCTGAAGGTACTCTCCCAGCAGAGGTGTGTGGTTGGTAAAGTAATCCAGATTTTTCTAAAACGCCCATCACATTACGAATAGTGGCTGAACTGACACCCAAATCGTACTCCTCGACCAAAGCTTTTGAACCAACAGGCTCTGCTGTAGCGATATAGTGACGTACTGTTGCCCAAAGTATATGCTGTTGTCGATTTGTCAACTGAAATTCCATAGGGTATGTTTTGCTGAAGGCAAATTTTAATCAAAGACTGGGAAAAATTTTTAAATTTGACCATGAATAAAAGATTAATAATAGTTAATTAAGGTGGCGAAATATTTATTTATATTGTAATGGCTAAGAATAGTGTTTGGAAATTGCTATCTTAACAGAGCTTGACTTTTGCTAGTAAATTCGCGTTTATTAAGTACAATCATGGGATATTTTAAGTATATTTGCATAAATTTTATATGAAAATCGTATATTGAAATACTTATTTTTGCGACTGTTTCAGATCTACCCATAGTAGCAAGTTCTCTGAATTAGACAATTGCGGGCGATCACTGGTGGACTATCAATTTACGCAATCTTGTATTAAGAATAGCATTGCTGCTATGGAAGAGTAAGTCCCAAATGAGCAATGCTATAGTTCAAAGGTGATGGGCTAATACTGGGGAATTGAAGAGTCAACTAATAGAGAATAGGCATCAATACCGCCCACAATATTTTTAACATTTGTAAATCCTTGAGCCACTAACCACTGGCACATCTGAGCAGAACGGATGCCGTGGTGACATAGTACAAGGGTTTCAGCATGGGGATTGAACATCGTGGGGACTTGATCGCCCCATTCGACAAATTCACTCAAGGGTAGGTTGACAAAGCCATCAATGCTAGCGATCGCTAGTTCTTGTGGTTCTCGTACATCTACTAGCTGAATATTTGTATCGCCAGAAGACAGCCGTTGTGCTAGTTCCTCTACACTAATCTGGATCATAGGTTGACCTAAAGATTTCCCTGTCATGAAGTTTTTCTGAGCAATCCTATATGATTTATGGTGACAGAAAATCTGTATCCTAGCATCAGCATTTATTAAAGATGACTGATGGTCTTGAGTTAATTTTTAACTTTGATGGATGAAGTACAAATTTTCAGACTTCATTTTTTATCCTTGATACTTTTTTTAGTATGTCTAACCTGTATAGGCAACGTTCATTCTTCAATTTCTTAGTAACTGGTGCGATCACTGTGCTAATAATTGCGATCGCTGGCTGTTCCTTCGCCAAAAGTCCAGTTAATCTCGGTGCTTCTACTACTCAGCCTCATGCTGCTATATTTGTGTCGAAATTAGCCCCTGTGATGGTGTCATTGTTGACAAATCCTGACCGATTACAGGCTTGGGAGCGTGAAGAAGAATTATCTAAACTCAAAACCAGTTTATTAACTAAAAGTGGTATAGATTACAAACAAGATATTCAACCTTGGTTAGGTAATGAAATTACATTAGCTGTCACCACTTTAGACATTGATCGGGACTTTGAAAACGGCAAGCAGCCAGGGTATTTGATGGCATTAGCAACCAATAAACCAGAAAAAAGCCGCGAGTTCGTAGAGTTGTTGTTTTCCAAGCGGGTATTAGCTGGAGCCAACTTAGTTGTTGAACAATACAAAGGTGCAAAATTGCTCTATGATAATTCTCAACCGAAGCAGGATTTACTTGTCGGTACAGTTGTTGATGGCTTTGTATTGTTTGCCAATGATCCAAAAGTGCTACGAGATGCAATCAATAATGTCCAGGTTCCCGATCTCAATTTAACCAGTTCTCCCCAATACCAAAAAGCCACTCAACAATTGCCCAAAGGATCTGTAGCGGCAGCTTTCCTGAATCTCCCCACCGTTGTACAATGGCAAGGGTTAGAACTACCAGAACCGACTTATAATAGCCAGATTATTGGCTTGACGTTGAACCCCAAGGGTTTACTAGCAGAAACGAGTTTTCTGACTTCATCGGCAACTGTTCCCCCATCCTCGCCACGATCTAAACCCGTAGATGCGCTGCAATATATCCCAACTTCTGCAAGTTTGGTAATTGCTAGTTCTGATTTGAGCGATTTGCCTAACAGCGATTTAGCCAAACTCTGGACACAAGTAAAAACAGCTATATCGGGTTCCAAAACAGATATAATTTCTAGAGTAGTACAACCCTTGGCAGAATTGCAAGCAAGCAAAAATATCAACTTGCAACAAGATATCTTCAGTTGGGTACAAGGAGAATACGCCTTAGCATTGTTACCTCGTGAAGATCAAATAACTCCTGACTGGATGTTTGTAGTAGAAAAATTAGCAGATGTACCAGCAGGCATTTCTCGTTTAGATGCGATCGCCTCATCTAGGGGATTCAGTACTAGTTCCCTTAACCTAGATCAGCAAAAAATCTCTGCTTGGACAGAGTTAACTGCTACTATGCAACAGATTGATCCTAAAGAACGACCAAAATATGCTATTGAAGCAAAAGTCCAAGGAGTACATACAACCCTAGGAAACTATGAAATTTTCGCCTCCAATTTGGAAACTTTGAATGAAGCGATCGCGCTCAAGGAAAATTCCTTAATTAAAGATCGCAGTTTCCAAAATAGTATCGCTGCTATTCCCCGACCAAATCAGGGTTACGTGTATTTAAATTGGACAAAGAGTCAAGATTTACTAGAACGCCAGCTACCAATTCTTAAGCTGGTAAAAGTAGTAGGCAAACCATTTTTTAACAATCTGCGAT
Source organism: Halotia wernerae UHCC 0503 (assembly GCA_034931985.1). GTDB lineage: Bacteria > Cyanobacteriota > Cyanobacteriia > Cyanobacteriales > Nostocaceae > Halotia > Halotia wernerae. The sequence continues at coordinate 10,078 of JAYGHB010000138.1, read as the reverse complement.
CGCTAACACTCAGTAGTTACGGTAGTGAAGCAGGGATTCTTAAAGGAGGTGTCTTCTTCCAACGCCATAAATAATTAAAAACAGGCAACAGGGAAATCCCCATACTTAAAAGTAGGGAGCCAGTCGCGTGGGCGGTGAGTCCAGTGCTGCGGGAGGGTTTCCCTCCGCAGGCAACTGGCGTTAGCGCAGCGGTAGCGAGCTTGCGAGCGTCACCCGAAGGGGTTCCCCGACTTGAGCGTTAGCGAAGCGGTAGCGAGCCTGCGAGCGTCACTGGCGTGGATTTGTATCAGGACGTATTGAAACTTCGTTGCTTGCGCCATCTTGTTTCAAATACTTCGTTTTTTTCATAAATAAATTGAGAGAGAAGTCCTGTAGGCGGGTTTCCCACCCTAGGGAACTTGGGAGGGCTTGTGACCATTTTCTTTTTCTTTCTTTTGCCTTATTCGGGGCTAATTCTTCTCTGTGTTAAGAGTTCCCTCTTTGCCTGTTCCCGCCCCCTAGGGGCTGGTAAAAAGTTCTGATTGTTGACTATTTAACGTTGAAATTACTTCTTGATCACAAGGAGCAAAATATGAACTTTATTCGCTTTGAACACATCAATCTTGCTTGCAAAGACATCGAAACTAGCAAGAAATTCTATCAAACGATTTTCCCTGATTGGTATGTGCGTGCTGAAGGCGTATTCAACGGCGATCGCTGGATGCATTTTGGCAACGATCAATTTTATCTGTCTTTGAATGACTATTCTGGACAACAGCGAGTGCATCAGCCATACGAAAATATTGGTATTAATCACGTTGGTTTTGTGATTAAAGATGGCGAAGCTATGATTAAATTGCTTGATACTGAAGGCATTGAATATTACACAATGACAGCACCTGAAACCAAACATAGAATTTATGTCAATGATCCAGATGGTAACGAAATTGAGTTAGTTGAATATAATCTGGAGTACGCACTGAAGTAATTGATTAGTAACAGGAGAAAAACTTGATGAGTACAACTCAAAAAGTTGCAGTCGTCACTGGTGGAAATCGCGGTTTAGGATTTGAAACTTCTCGGCAATTAGCCAAAAAGGGATATCAAGTAATTCTCACCAGTCGGGATGAAGCAAAAGGCAAAGCTGCGGCTGACAAGTTACAAGCTGAGAAATTAGATGTAATTTCTCATCCCCTTGATGTCACCAACCACCAAAGTAGCGAGCAATTGGCTGAATTTATTCGTCAGCGGTTTGGTAAACTTGATGTATTGGTAAATAATGCAGGTATCTACATTGATGATCAAGCAAGTAGCAATAGCATTTTTGATGCCAAAATTGACACTTTACAGCAAACAATTGAGACTAATGTTTACGGTGCATTGCAAGTAACTCAGGCGTTAGTTCCTTTGATGAAGGAAAATAATTACGGACGCATCGTGAATATTTCTTCTGGGATGGGACAGTTACATGATATGGGTGGAGGCTCTCCAGCATATCGCATTTCTAAAACAGCTTTGAATGCTCTTACCCGAATTTTTGCCAGTGAATTAAAAGACACAAATATTTTAGTTAATTCTGTGTGTCCAGGATGGGTGAAAACTGATATGGGGGGAGCAAATGCATCACGAACTCCCGAACAAGGAGTAGATACAATTATCTGGCTAGCAACTTCTGCTGATGGAAATGCTACTGGTGGATTTTTCCGCGATCGCCAACCTATTGATTGGTAACAAAATATTTTACCCAAAGACAGCTACAGTTCAGGCGATCGCATTTCTAGAAAACTCTCAAATTGAAGATCAAAATGTGTGGGCTGATACAATATTTTTCAAATAACTGTTATATGGTTTGAAAACCCTTTACTTTTACCCTTATAGTGGAAACTTCCACTAAAGAAGCACCAGAGCGATTAGGAATTACCCTTAAACCAAGTACGATTGATATTCGTCAAACGTAATCTTTGTAAAAGTGTAATTAATTTCCTTTGCCCTGGTGATTTATTTATTGTAGTTAGCCTAATACAGTTTAAAAAAACTTTTTTTTACGTCAATTGGTTAAGTTAAGCATACACCGCTCTAAAGAGACGGCGCTTTAGCCCAGATTTGAATGATTTTACTTAGTACAGCTACAGCACGGCGGAAATAAAGCTACCCTTCTAAACAGTTAAAAAGACCAAATTATAAATCTTTTGACTTTTGACTTTTGACTTTTGACTTTTGCGCAGCGGTACTAGTGTCTTCGTGGTTAATTAATTTTTCTCGCCACAAAGACAAGGGTAGGATAAAAGGAAGAATCAATTAGCTTTGCTCGTAATGAATCCGGCTGAAACTCCCAACCACAAAAATTCTCATAATCCTTTTCTCACCCTCAACTACGAACCAGCTTTAGAGTCTTTGGGTAATGATTACTACGACGAAGTTGTAGCAGCGGAATTTCCTCAACACATCCTCCGCTGGCGCAATGACGCAATGTTACCCTGTTTAGGACTAAATACTCAAGCAGTAACAGACGAAGATTTTATCACCGCCTTTGGTCAATTTCAGGGACGTAAGCCATTGTTAGCACTGCGTTACCACGGCTATCAATTTGGTGAATATAACTCTAAATTAGGGGATGGTAGAGGCTTTCTCTACGGACAAGTACGCGCCACTGATGGCGAACTCTATGACTTTGGCACGAAAGGTTCCGGTACTACACCTTATTCTCGTGGTGGTGATGGGATGCTCACCCTTAAAGGCGGCGTGCGAGAAATTTTAGCAGCAGAAGCACTGCATCGTTTAGGAGTACGCACCTCCCGCTGTTTGACGATGATTGAGACGGGTTTACCCCTCTGGCGGGGTGATGAACCTTCACCTACTCGTTCATCTGTGATGGTGAGGATGAGTAGTTCTCATATTCGTTTTGGTACTTTTGAGCGTTTGCACTTTTTCCGCCGTCCAGATTTAAGCAAAAAGTTATTAGACCACGTAATTGAACATTATTACCGTCACTTACTGGGGGAAAAAGATAAATATGCTTTATTTTATGCAGAATTAGTCAAACGAACAGCAGAACTAGTAGCGCAGTGGATGGCTGCTGGTTTTTGCCATGCAGTACTCAACACTGACAATATGTCAATTACTGGTGAGAGTTTTGACTACGGCCCCTATGCATTTATTCCTACTTATGATCCATACTTTACGGCTGCATATTTTGACTATTACAGACGTTATTGTTACAGCCATCAACCAAGTATTTGCAAGTTAAATTTAGAACTGCTCCAAGAACCCTTAAAGGCAATTATTGACCCGGCTGATTTAGAAGCAGGACTAGCAGGGTTTAACGAGCATTATCATACTATATATCGCTCCTTGATGTTGAAAAAATTAGGCTTTGAGGAATTGTCTCATCCAGAAGCAGATGATCTCTTATATCTAACGATTAAATTTTTACAAGATAATCAAATTGGTTATCACGAGTTTTTTTATGAAATGGCTCGTACTTTTTCACCTAAATGGCGAGATGAGCCAGCATTTGTACTGAACACTTCTGATATTGTGCCAGCTTCCGGTACGTCTCCAATTTTTGATGACTGGTGCGTACTGTACCACAAAATTTTGAATGATTTCGACCTTGATCACTTAGATGTCATTTCCCAAACTTTGATTAATCAAAATCCTCAAACTACATTATTAAGACCAGTGATTGAATCAGTTTGGGAACCAATCTTTCAGGAAGATAATTGGCAGCCTTTTGATGAATTAATTAAAAAAATCCAGTCTGGAAGTTAGTCAAATGCAAAGACTATAAAGCTGATTTAAATCAGTTAACTTTTAAATTAAAATCAACTCCAAAAAACACTATTTACAACTAATAGAATTGTTAAATGATTAGGTAGTGTTGTATCAAGTTAGCTTTGCTTAAGAGCGTGTTTGAAAAGTCTAATTTAATACCAGCCCAGGCGACTGGAAGTCGCGGCTACACAGACAAAACCCACCTCCGTGGGTTGAAAACCTTGATTTTGTGTTAGTCCGCGCAGGCGCTGAGGGAGTTGCAGTCTTGGCGGTTCCCGTCGATTGCGAACTCCCGAACCCGAAGGGACTTTGTTTGTGTAGTAGCGAATTATATTCGCCCAAAACTTTTCAAACATCCTCTAAGAAGCTAATTTCCATAATTGCCTCATAGTGATTGATGTTTTAATTACTTAATTTTAATAATTTCCGAATAACATTCTGTACAATGATTACTGAATGTGTTGGAGGACGAATCAGTGGTTAGGCAACACAGATCTCACCAATTCGGATATGTAAACCTGTTGAGTAAACGAGGGTTGCTACCACTTTTAATTGGTATTTTAGTTTCAATTGCGGTAATTATACTTTGGCAAAGACTAATAATAGAAGAAAAAGCTGATATCAAACAACTGATTCATCAGCAGGCGATCGCCATTAAAACTGAATTAAATAGTGAACTGAATACTCGCATTCTAGCATTAGAGCGAATGCAAAGACATTGGCAACGACATCAGGGCGTTTCTCAAACAGCATGGGAAGCAGAGGCAGTAGATTATTTTAATGATTATGGAGGATATCAAGCAATCGAACGAGTTGACCCATCGTTTTGGGTACGCTGGATTGTACCGTTAGCCGGAAATAAAGCTGCACAAAATTTTGACCTCAACCAGGAACTACAGCGACGAACTGCGCTAGAAAAAGCTCGCGATCGCCGCCATACCACCTTTACTTCTACAATTAACCTTGTCCAAGGTGGCAAAGGATTTATTGCATACATACCTTTATTTGTCAGCGATCGCTTCGATGGTTTTATATTAGGAGTTTTTCGACATCAAACCCTATTAGATTCAGTTCTCCATATACCGAAAGGTTACAAAGTGAGGATCTTTGATGATCAAGAATTAATTTATAGCAATGATTTACAACTGCTAGTGTCATCACCTTGGCAACAAGAGGTGAACCTAGACTTGCATAACATTCATTGGCGAATCCAGGTTTACCCGACTCCAGAATTATTAATAAATCTCCACTCCCTCCTGTTAACAGTTGTATTGTTGGCAGGGTTATTAATTGCTGTCATGCTGGCATTATCAATTTATTTTGCCCAATCAACTGAATTGAGCAACCGTCAGATAGCAGCCATCAATCAAAAATTAGCCCAGAAAATTTTTGAGCAGGGGCAAACAGAAATTGCTCTGCGTGCCAGCGAAACTCGTCTGCGGCAGTTATTAGAAACAGTCAAAGTTATCCCTTGGGAACTAGACTTGAAAACTTGGCGATTTACCTATGTTGGTCCCCAAGCAGAAACGTTACTAGAATATCCCCTACAAGAATGGTATCAGGAAAATTTTTGGTTTAATCATCTACATCCCCATGACCGAGAAAAATCTCTTAGTTTTTGCCAAGAAGCAGTTAGCAGGGGAGAAAATTACGAATTTGAATATCGGATGTTGGCAGCAGATGGGCGAATTGTTTGGCTGCGAGACATTGTAAATGTATTTCAGGAAGCAGGAATCCCAACCATCTTACGGGGGTTCATGTTTGATATTACCGACCTGAAACTAATTGAAAAAACCTTACGATTGAGAGAACGGGCGCTGGCTGCTACTAGTAATGGCATTATTATTGCCGATGCCAGACTGGCAAATAATCCAATTATTTACGTTAACTCTGCCTTTGAGCAAATTACAGGCTACAGTGCTAGCGATGTGATTGGGCATAACTGTGGATTTTTACAAGGCACAGATATCAATCAACCAGCAATTTATGAACTGCGCTCAGCAATTAACGCTGGCATGAACTGTAAAGTTGTACTCCGCAACTACCGCAAAGATGGCACCTTGTTTTGGAATGAATTAACTATTTCTCCTATCTATGACGAAAACGGCCAATTAACCCATTTTATTGGCATTCAAAATGATATTAGCGAACAGCAAGCTGCGCTGCGCGAACGTCAACTTGCAGAAGCAGCCTTGAGAGAAAGTGAAGAGCGCTGGCAATTGGTCATTGAAGCCAACCATGACGCAATTTGGGATTGGAACATCATCACTAATGAAATTTTCTGTTCAGCCCAGTGGGCTGAATTAGTAGGAGAAACAGAACATCAATTGATCAGCAGCAATAATGATGATTGGGTTAACCGCATCCATCCCGATGATTACAACCAAGTCATGGCTGTTAGGCAAGATTATCTCAATCGCCAAATTCCTGATTATATCGTTGAGTATCGCCTACGCTGTAATGATGACACCTATAAATGGGTGTTGGTACATGCGATCGCTCAATGGGATAAACAAGATCATCCGGTGCGAATGGTTGGCTCAACTAAAGACATTACTGAACGTGTGCAAGCACAAGAGGCACTGAAAAGACAATTAAATCGGACGCTGCTGCTAGAACGCATCACTTATAAAATTCGCCAGAGTTTCGAAACCAAAGAAATCTTTGAAACGGCTGCTACCCAAATTGGACTAGCCTTTGGAGTTAGTCGCTGTCTAATTCACTCCTATATAAGTCAACCTATTCCTCGCATTCCCTTAGTAGCAGAGTATATTGTTTCCGGTTACTGCTCGATGCTAGACAGGGAAATCCCCATAACTGGCAATGCTCATGCCGAGAAAATAATAGCACAAGATACAGCGATCGCCTCCCCCAATGTCTACGTTGAGCCATTACTCCAAGCTAATGTACCTCTGTGTAAAGAAATTGGGCTGAAGTCCATGTTGATCATCCGTACTTCCTATCAAGGAAAACCCAATGGAATCATTTGTCTACACCAGTGCAGCCATTTTCGCCAATGGACTCCAGACGAAATTGAATTATTAGAAGCAGTAGCGGCTCAACTAGGCATTGGTTTAACACAAGCTCAGCTATTGGAGCAAGAAACCCGCCAAAGGGAAGAACTCACCTGGAAAAACTTTGCCCTAGAGAAGGCAAAACGTCAGGCGGAATCTGCAAATCGGGCAAAAAGTGAGTTTTTAGCCATGATGAGCCATGAAATTCGCACCCCCATGAATGCCATTATTGGTATAACTGGACTGTTGTTAGATACTGACTTGACTCCCCAACAGCAAGACTTTGTGGAAACAGTGCATACTAGTGGAGATGCTTTGCTCACCATTATCAACGACATTCTGGATTTCTCTAAAATCGAGTCAGGCAAGCTAGAACTGGAAGAAAAGCCTTTTGATTTGAGAATTTGCATAGAGCAGGTGATTGATCTGTTTGCACCAACAGCAGCCCAGAAAAATATTCAACTGGCTTATCTGATCTATCCTCAAGTACCCGTACAAATTATTGGCGACTTGACTCGTCTGCGTCAAGTCTTGATGAACCTGCTCAACAATGCCATTAAGTTTACCCAACAGGGAGAAGTTATACTTTCTATTCATGCCAGGCAAACTGCAAGTACAAAAGTAGAAAATAGTTGCCAAATTTTATTTGCGATCGAAGACACAGGTATTGGTATCGCACCAGAGAAAATAAAGCGTTTATTCCAATCCTTCACTCAAGCAGATGCTTCCACGACCCGACAATATGGTGGTACAGGACTAGGACTAGTAATTAGCAAACGCTTAGGTGAAATGATGGGCGGTAGCCTTTGGGTTGAAAGCCAAGGTTGTATCGGTGGTAATTCCTCTTTGGGATGGCAACCAGAAAAGCTAATTTCATCAACATATCCTTTCCCAGGTTCTATATTTTACTTTACCATTACTGCCCAAGTAGTCGCTAATCAAGAATTAGATGAATTGCTGGCTCCACTTATGGGTAAGCAGTTGTTAATCGTAGATCATAACCCTACTAATCTTCAAATACTAAGCTTGCAAGCAGAGTTTTGGCAGATGCAAACTTGTACTGCCAAATCCGGCGAAGCAGCTTTAGCTCTACTCAAACATGGAACACAGTTTGATATTGTCATTCTGGACATACAGATGCCTGATATGAAAGGTATCACCTTAGCTCATGAAATCCGCAAGCACCCTGGCTATGAAAATACGCCCTTAGTGATGCTAACTTCATTAGGTAAACAAGGCGCTGAATTTGATCTGCATAATCTCCAACTGAGTGCCTGTTTGAGCAAACCAATCAAACAAACTCAACTTTACAATCTTCTTGCCCATGCTTGGGACAATCAGCCATTCCCAGCTCATGTCTCTTATCCTCGCCAGGTTAATCTCAATTTGTCAGAACAACTACCGCTGCGGCTTCTGCTCGCAGAAGATATGGTGGTTAATCAGAAAGTTGCTCTTTTGATGCTACAAAAAATTGGTTATCGAGCAGATGTAGCAACTAATGGACTAGAAGTGCTGGCGGCATTACAACGTCAGCCCTACGATGTCGTGTTAATGGATATTAATATGCCAGAAATGGATGGGCTGGAAGCCAGCCGGAGAATTTGTCAGCAATGGGAAATTAGTTTTCGTCCTTATCTAATTGCCATCACTGCCAATGCTACGCGGGGCGATCGCGAAGCCTGTTTAGCTGCTGGTATGGATGAATATATTAGTAAACCTGTTCAAATGCAGGATTTAATTGATGTTCTGAGCAAATGCCGACCCCGAAAAAATTCAAATTTTACTACCCCAAATCTAGAAACGAGTTTTATAAATAGCCCCACGAGTGCGCCAAATCACATACAACTCGGCGTAATTGATGTCAAAATTTTGCAATCTTTACGCAATATGTTGGCAGGAGATCAGGCAGCACTTGCAGAATTGCTGGAATGTTATTTGAGCGAAACTCCCAAGTTAATCAAAAATATTAGCGCCGCAGTCAAAAATCAGGATGCTCAAGCTATATGGAAGACAGCCCACAGCCTCAAATCTAGCAGTGCTTCTGTGGGAGCCACCACTCTCGCACAGCTTTGTCAGCAGCTAGAAATTCAAGGACGAAGTAACAATCTTCAAGAAAGTGGAGAAATCTATTTACGAATTGATCAAGAGTTTGAGCAAGTCAACACTGCTCTGTTAATAGAACTGAAAAAAGAAGCATGATCACAAAGACTTTTGCAGAATACCGAGCTTTAATTCTAATTGTTGATGATGAGCCGTTTATCCGCAAACAGTTGCGACTTTCTTTCGAGCGTGAAGGGTATCGGATCGCAGAAGCTCAAGATGGTAGAGAAGCTTTAGTTGTTTTTCAACAACTTCGCCCGGATATAATACTCCTTGATGCCATCATGCCAGATATTGACGGATTCGAGTGTTGTATTCAGTTACAGTCCCTTGAAGGTGGCCAATATATTCCTCCAATTTTAATGATTACGGGATTAGAGGATCAAGAGTCAGTTGATCGTGCATTTGCAGTGGGTGCAATAGATTACGTTACCAAACCAATTCATTGGCCGGTTTTACGTCAGCGGGTACGACGCTTAATTCAGCAATTTCAAATGCAGCAAAAGCTGGAGGCTGCTAATCGAGAATTACAGCGATTAGTGACGATCGATGGGTTAACTCAAATAGCTAATCGCCGACGCTTTGAAGAGTACTGTACCCAAGAATGGCAGCGCATGGCACGGGAGCAACTACCCTTATCTTTGATTCTCTGCGACGTTGATTTTTTCAAATCTTACAACGATAATTACGGACACCAAGCAGGCGATCGCTGTCTTCAAGAAATTGGTAGAGCCATCCAAAATACTATTAACCGTCCTGCCGATTTAGTTGCTCGTTATGGAGGAGAAGAATTTGCTGTGATTTTACCGGCCACATTTATTGAGGGTGCTATTTTCTTGGCTGAAACAATTTGCTCTGTTGTTAGAACCCTAGCAATTCCCCATCGAAATTCTCTAGTTAGTTCTTATGTAACCGTTAGTATTGGGGTTGCCACAGAAATTCCTCAGCCAAGTTCTGACTTTCAAACAATTATTGCTGTAGCTGATCGGGCGTTGTATGAGGCAAAAACAGCAGGACGCGATCGTGTTAAGTTTTACAATACAGCATTTCCGGCTGTTACGAGGTACAGTAGCAGCAATTAGCAAACCAGTTTCTTAAATCTCCCGAAAAAATGGGCGAATCGGGAGTAATAAACTATACTACAACTGTCAAAAACGAATTAAAAAGTAAAAAGTAAAAAGTAAAAAGATAATCCCCATAAATAAATTGAG
>JAYGHB010000137.1:0-26648 GCA_034931985.1 Halotia wernerae UHCC 0503 | reverse complement strand
TAGCTCTTTTTTTCGGTTGAAATACTTTTTGGTTCATAAGGGGATCGGTAGAACCTGAATAGTTTACCAAATGATAGGTTAACTAAGAAAGCTTATGGACGCATATTAAAAAATGTGCGGAACTTCAAAAATCGCTTACAAGAGAAATTAGCTCAAGTGTGTTTTTCATGTCGGAGAACAATAGTAGATATTGAACCCGGAAAAATCACCCCTAATCCTTCTCTGAGAGTTGAATTTGCCAAAGATATATCTAACCCTATACTTGATCATTGATATCATGATCTTGGAATATAAACTGAGGCGTATGTATAGATTATTTTCGGTTTTTATCTATGTTATTGTTTCTTTCTCTAAGCAACTCAAACTTCTTCCTATAAGTAAAAACATACTCAATTATTACATAAGTAAAATCAATAACATCTTGGGCATCTTCCGAACAGAAAGTAACATCTAAATCATGAGCAGCATCATTTCCATAAAGCCTTAACATATCTGCCCAATCAAAAAGATTTTGGTCTATTAAACCTTGTTCTTTCATAACTATTAGTTGAGCTTTAAGATTCTTATTCTCAACATTATGTTCTTTGCATATACCTTCAATAGTTTTTCTGCACATAATTACACACGCTGTAAATATTCCGTTTTCAAAACAGCGTAAAGCTTCGTCAAATGCATTTTTGATGGAGATAGGTATCTCCGAATTAATAAGTTTATTATGCTTTGGATATAAAATGACAGATTCGTTACGATATTCATTATCATAAATAAAAGAAATAACAAAAGGGTTTGAACATTGAGGACATTTTAAAAACATATATTCTTGAAATGTTCTAAGTAATTCATTCCCATAAGAGGTAGTTTGATAATGGTCATCATCACTGATTTCTTCTTTATAACTAGCTATTTTTTTTAGCATCTACAAGAGCTTTACAAGTAAAACAATTTAAAAGCATATTTTGAATTAAAATATTTGTACTTATTACTTGTTATAATAATTATGGTATTCGATTTAATTCCCAAAAATATAGTACATCTTAAATCTAAGATTTTACTTTTTTATTCATCAACAAAAATTTGATTTTTATAAATTAGAACAAGAGGTAGTTTGTTTATAACTCATTTAGGATTGCTACAGCAGATGAAATTCTGCTAGGGCTAAAGGAAAGTTTTTATTTTCATGTCCAGAACGGCTGAGTTTAATCAGGGCAAAACGCTGTAAGGGAGTTAAAGCTTCCCACTGTTGTAATGTGAGGTTAACGCCTATTTCTTGGGCTTTTTCTTGAAGACTCACTGGTACAATGCTAGAGTCCATCCATGCGGGATAATCTTCAATGGGCAACTTTGATGCTGATGTACCTGTGCGTTCTAAAATTAGCTGTTGAAGATATTCCTGGTAAACTTTAATTTCTGCTTCCGTAGCGCAAGGTAATTCAACTAGAGTTTCATGTTCAGCGTGAGTCATTTGGTTCCAGTCAGACAATTTTAATTTAATACCGCAGCTATCTAGTTTGTAGCGGATTTGCATAGGTATACAACGCAGAGAATTGACAAAATCTGCTTCAAATTCAAAAAAATTCGTCATAATTTTTAGTCATTTAAGATTTAGCATTACTATTGCGAATAATCCAATAACTGATCGATAAACCAAAAACTGCAACTCCCAATCCAACTATCTCAAAACCTCCTATTTTTTCTAAATCAAGAATAATAATTTTGCGCGAGACTGCGATTAAGGAAGTTACAATCACTAGTTCAACTTGAACAACGTGTTTTCGCAGATAAGCTGTGATATTTTCTAAAATTTCTAATGCAATTAAAATATTTAAAAATAGTCCAAATATTGTAAATAAAGTTTTATTAAATTTACCATACTCACTAGTAAATAATTCTTTAACTAGAAATACTCCTAGATCAAATATTGCCGCTGCAATTACTACTATCATTGCCACTGATAGTAACTTAGAGACAAGCACCTCTAGATTTCCAATCAGGTGTATAAAGTTATCATCTCTGGTAATTCCTATAAGTTGCCTGAGCAATTTCTTCATTCTCCACACCCTGTCTGCAAATAATAAAAAAAGAAAATCCTACAGATAAATCTAGAGGATAAACCAGACGCTATAACTACTCATTACAACAAAGTTAGCTGATGAAAAAATTGAGAGAACGGGTAATCATTGAGAGTAAAGCATAAAAAAATATAATAGTAACTATTGACTAGCGACTATTGATTAATTTACTCGTTATTGATTGCTTATTTCCCTATTTAGGCATCTACCTAGCAGCTTACCATTGGGAGGACTGGAGTTGATAATTTGTGACGGTAACTTCTACAGAAACTGGGATCAGTTGCACTGCACAGGCTTTTAATTCTGGTTGCAGAGAATCAGGACAAGATTCGGGATGAGTGAGGGCGTTGGCTTCGGCATCTTTAGCCCATAGCGCTCCCCAGTGCATGGGGACAAATACTGTACCAGGAGCGATCGCCTTAGTCACTTTCGCCGGAAAATTGGCTTTTCCTCGACGCGATCGCACTTGTACCAACTGGTTATCGGTAATTCCTAAACTAGCAGCATCACGGGGATGAATCTCGATAAATGGTTCCGGGTGCATCGAGCGAATTTTTTCAATGCGACCAGTACGCGTCTGGGTGTGCCAATGTCCGTAAAGTCGCCCATTAGTTAATACAAAAGGATAATTGGGATCGGGTGGTTCTGCTAATCCCTTGGAGTAATAAGCCCCAAATCGAGCGCGTCCGTCAGAAGTAGGAAAACGTAAATTTGTATAAAGACGCTTTGTTTCTCCCCCTGCTCTTTGGTCACTGAGCGCAGTCGAAGTGCTGCTCTCTTCTGGATATGGCCATTGAGTTGCACCTTGGGATTGTAATTGTTCGTGACTAATACCCGTCATATCACAGGGGCGATCGCCTGTTAACTGGACAAACTCTGCATAAACCTCAGCCGAGTTAGTAAAAGCAAATTCTTTTGTAAAACCCAGCCTACGTCCAACTTCTGCAAAAATTTCCCAATCTGCTTTTGCTTGTCTTGGCGGTTGGCGGAAAGCTTGACACAGAGTTACCATCCTTTCGGAATTGGTCATTACGCCAGTTTTTTCACCCCACTGAGCAGCGGGGAGAAGAACATGAGCATAAGCTGAGGTTTCTGTGGGGTAATAAGCATCTTGGTAGATTGTAAAAGGCGATCGCAATAATGCCTTTTTAGTCCGTTCTAAATCTGGCATACTCACAGCTGGGTTAGTAGCAGCAATCCACAGTAACCCCACATCGCCAGTTTCCAACCCAGTAATCATATCCCAAGCAGTTAAACCAGGATTGGGAGAAATTTGTCCGCGCTTTAATCCCCAAAAATCTTCAACTTCTGCACGGTGCTGAGGATTTTTCACTACCCGATAACCCGGTAATAAATGTGCTAAACCTCCGGCTTCTCGTCCTCCCATTGCGTTCGGCTGACCTGTGAGGGAAAAAGGGCCTGCTCCTGGTTTACCAACTTGTCCTGTCATTAAATGCAGATTAATAATAGTTCTAACCTTAGCTGTCCCTTCTGATGACTGATTTACACCCATTGACCACAGCGAAAGTACCCGCTGCGCTTCACCCCAGTAGCGGGCTGCTGTTTCTAAATCTTCAACGCTAATCTCACATTGACGGGCTACCACTTCTGGGGAGTAGTGGCGAATCACCTCAGCATAAGCAGGAAAGTTGCTAGTACAGTCGTCGATGAACAGCGGATCAAGGTAGCCCCAGCGCATTAACAGGTGGGCGATACCATTTAACAAGTCAATATCTGTACCAGGACGAATCGCTAAATGTAAGTCGGCAACTTCGGCGGTCGGTGTGCGACGGGGATCAACCACAATCATTTTGACTTTGCGGTTTTTTTTGTGGTACTTTTGGAGTCGGTTAAAAACGATTGGGTGACATTCAGCGGTATTAGTACCAATTAAAAAGGCACAATCAGTTAACTCCAAATCTTCGTAGCAGCAGGGGGGGCCATCTGAGCCAAAACTTTGAATGTAGCCAGACACAGCGCTAGACATACATAAACGCGAGTTGGCATCAAAATTATTAGTTCCCAAACATCCTTTAAAAAGCTTTTGGGCAATGTAGTAGTCTTCGGTTTGAAATTGACCGGAACCGTACATACATAAGGCTTCTGTCCCTTGGGTAAAGCGCACAGTTTGAATCCGCTGGGTAATCAGATCAAAGGCTTCATCCCAGCTAACTTGCCGGAATGCTTGATCTAAAGAATCCCGTACCATTGGGTAATGTAATCTGTTTTTATCTAAAGATTCTGCGATCGTTGCACCCTTGACACAAACCATACCCTGACTAGACGGGTGGGCTTTGTCTCCCCGCACGCGCCAAGTCGGATTTCCTTTGCTATCTCGATTGGTGGCTTTGTTAGGTTGTGCTGGGGGTGAAACTTCTAGACCGCAGCCAACACCGCAGTATGGACAAAGGGTTTTAGTAAATTCAGTCATAAGTCAAAATAAACCGCCGATAAACGCAGATAAACAGATTTTTAGGCTACCTGATGGTGATCAGATCCCCGACTTCTTGAAGAAGTCGGGGATCTTGCAGCCCCGCAAAATTAATCTCTTTAACCTCTCCTTATTTTTATTCTTCGGTTATGAAAGGAAACGCTTCTGCTGAATCCATTGCTAATTCTGGTTCTTCACCTTCATGGTGTTCAGCAAAAGAGCCTTTGGGTTCTTTGAGGAAAAACCAGCAAAGGAAAGTAACAACCAAGGCACTAACTCCTAGAGTCTGGAAGAAGATTCGATTACCGATATCACCCTCAGGTAACAAACTGAAAAGAGTTAAATAAGCCACAGCCCCTACGTTGCCATAAGCACCGACATTACCAGCAATCTGACCTGTAATTCGCCGCCTAATTAGGGGTACGATCGCAAAGGTTGAACCTTCCCCAGCTTGGACGAAGAATGAACAAGCCATCGTTAACACAATTGCGATCGGTAGCCACCAATTGCTGTTAACACCGCCCATTAGTAAATAACCAATACCAATACCGCCGGTCAGTACAGTCATTGTCCATCTGCGGCTGCCTAAAGTATCAGAAATCCAGCCTCCACCGGGACGGGCTACCAAGTTCATAAATGCATAGCTAGCTGCAATCATCCCTGCTACAACTTTACTAAGGGTGAAGGTTGACTCAAAAAATGCCGGGAGCATTGAAACAACTGCTAGTTCTGAACCAAAATTCACAAAGTAAGTTAGTTCTAATAAAGCCACCTGAGAAAATTCATAGCGTTCTTTGGGGGAATACTGCTTCTTACCTGTCATCAAATCCCGATTTACATCCCAGCATTTGTAGCCTTGGAAAATGTACAGACCAGCTAACAAAAGGTAAACAATTAGCAGTTGAGTCTGACTCAGTAAACCAAAATTACTAATGCGCCACGCTAGTACAGCTAATATTCCAACAAGGGGAATATTCATCAACATCAACAACCAAAAGCTTTTTTTACTGGTTACTTCTATACCGCCGTGGCGAGTAGGTTTTTGATAGACTTTGCCAGAGGGAGTATCTTGGGCGCTGAACAAATAAATAAATCCGTAAATAGCAGCGACAATTCCAGTCAGAGCGATCGCTAATCGCCAGTTAATTTGACCAGCAGCCACAAAGGCAGTTACCGCAGCTAAAGAAGGTAGGGTAAAAGCCGCAGCTGCTGAGCCAAAATTACCCCAACCACCATAGATACCCTCAGCGATGCCCATTTCTTTAGGCGGGAACCATTCAGCAACCATGCGGATACCGATAACGAAACCAGCACCCACGATGCTCAATGCTAAGCGGCTAATCACCAACTGACTGAAGTTTTGTGCCATTGCAAAGGCAATACAGGGAATGGCAGCATAAATCAGCAGCATCGAGTAGGTAATGCGTGGCCCATATTTGTCTAAAACCATGCCAATAATAATCCGAGCTGGCACGGTCAAGGCAACGTTACAGATAGCAATGGTTCTGATTTGTCCTGGACTTAAACTAAAAGTTTCTTGAATCGCTGTAGCAAAGGGGGCAAAGTTAAACCAGACTACAAATGATAGAAAGAACGCAAACCACGTTAAATGCAAGATGCGGTAGCGTCCGCTAAATGAAAATAATCCTTGAAGCATGAAGCCTTCCTCACTAAAAAATCAAAAAATTGCATAGAGAAATCTATGGGCAATAATGCGATCGCCCAGATTTGGTATTAAAAAACTTTTCTCTTCCCTAACCCCTAGCTCCTAGCTAAACTGTGACTACTTCTCGTAAACGTGCGCCGAAGTTTTCAATCAGTAGTTGTCGCAATACTGATTGCAAGTCTTCGCAGGGAATGCCTTTACTAACGCAAGTTCCTAAATGAGCGTCTTTACCAACTTTGCCACCCATATAAATGTCAACCCCTTCGACGGTTTTGCCATCTTTGCGAGTTTTAGTCCCCATTAAACCGATGTCTGCAACTTGCGGCTGTCCGCAGGAGTTAGGGCAACCTGTCCAATGAATGCGGACTGGATCAATGAGGATTAACTCCGCTTCTAAAGCTTTAATCATTGCTAGGGCGCGATTTTTGGTTTCGATCAGGGCAAAATTACAAAATTGTGCGCCTGTGCAAGAAACGAGCGATCGCGTCAGTAAATCTGGGTTAGTTGAAAACCTTTCTAGGAGATTTTCTGTTAAAAATGTTGCTAAACGTGAGTCAGGGATATGGGGGATAATAATATTTTGTTCAACGGTAAGGCGAATTTCACCATTGCCGTAAACTTCTGCCAGACTGGCAATTTCAAACATATCCTCGCCATACAACCGACCTACAGGAATATGCAAGCCTACGTAATTCCATCCTGGTTGTTTTTGTTTATATACCCCGATATGGTCGCGTTTTTCCCAGTCAATTTCATCTTTGGCAACTGCGGGTAATAATGACTTACCCAAACGTTCTTCAACGTGGGAGCGAAACTTTTCTAAACCCCATTCATCAATTAGCCACATCAGCCGGGATTTTTGCCGATTCGCACGTAAGCCGTGGTCACGATAAATTTCCAAAACTGCTCTACATATAGCTACCACATCTTCTGGAGACACCCAAGCATTGAGAGGAATTGCCGCCTCACAGCGTTTGGCTGAGAAAAAACCACCAACAATGATGTTAAAACCGAAGACTTTTTGACTTCCTTCTTTAAAGGCTGGAACAAAAGCTAAATCGTTGATTTCCGCGTGAACTGAATTGTCTCGTCCACCAGCGATCGCAATGTTAAACTTGCGTGGGAGGTTAGTAAATTCTGGGTTGCCTTCTCCTTTATTGGTAAGCATATCTTGAATTTGCTGTACTAACTCTCGCGTATCATACAACTCATCCGCATCTAAACCTGCCACAGAATCGCCTGTGATATTGCGGACGTTATCCATCCCCGATTGGACGCTGGTTAAACCAACTGCATGAAATCGATTCAAGATATCTGGTAAATCTTCAATTCTAATTCCCCGCAATTGGATATTTTGTCTTGTGGTAATATCAGCACTACCGTCATCACCGTAACGCTGTACCACTGCCGCTAAAACACGCATCTGATTACTGCTGAGAACACCATTAGGTATACGCATCCGCATCATAAATTTGCCTGGGGTGACTGGGCGAAAGAACACACCCATCCACTTAAGTCGATGATCACGGTCTGTTTCGTCCATTGCTTCCCAGCCTAGAGAAGCAAATTTTTCTATCTCCTCCTTAACGGCAAGTCCATCTTTTTCGGCTTTGAATTTCTCGAACTTATTCAGGCTGGTTTTGGTAGTAGTTCCTGTATCTGTCATAATCTGACTCTCATTGCAAGTTGCTAATCCAGTAAGAAATTTAGGAGATATTTGCCTAATACCAATCCTTTGTGTTCCTACCCTGCGGGAACGCCTAACGGCGAATGCGCCAACCTTTGCGCTCCTCTGCGTTAAAAAAAAGTCTTATTTTCAATTTGCTACGAAGTTTATGTAACAATTTCGATACTTTTCAGGTTAAAGTGATGTTTACGATAAAATCGTATAAATAGCTACGAAATTCTAGTAGAATTGCTGAAAGTGTATCAACGTAATGCGTTTTACGCATGATATAAAAAATTAGACATAATTTTAGTTAGTTATGAAACGTCGTGATTTCATCAATTGGGTAGGTTTAGGTTGGATAGTTAGTAGCCTACCTGTGGCAATTGCTGCCTGTTCTTCTCAAACAAGCACACCTACATCTTCAGCATCTGGAGATTGGCAAACAGTAGGTACTTCGGCAGAATTAGATCAGACTGGTCAATTGCTAGCTAAAAATTCGCCTGTTGGTCCTGTTTTGGTAATCGGTACATCTAAAACTGCAAATCTCATTGCTGTTAACCCCACCTGTACCCATAAAGGGTGTACGGTAGGGTGGGAATCGGCAACAAAAACATTTTTATGTCCCTGTCATGAGTCTGAATTTGAAGTTGATGGTAAAGTGCAGAAAGGCCCAGCTACAAAACCCCTAAAAACTTACACCGCCAAGATTGAGGGCAATTCAGTTGTAGTTAAGCAAACCTAAGTTTAAAATTGGTGAATAATCTCAAGCAGCTTTTAGTGCAGGCACAGGCAGCACATGATGCAGCTGATTGGTCATTGCTAGTTCAATATTTGCAGCAGTTGATTCTGGCAGAAAACTCTACACATCCAGAGATAGTTAATCCAGAACAACTGCTAGAATTAGCAATCTCAATTTTAGAACAAGGAGATTTTCAAGAACGTTGGGAGATTGCCAAGGTGTTAACTCGCTTAGGAAATATTGCCATCCTACCGTTGATTGAAATCTTAGAAGATGAAGACGCAGAAACAGAATTGCGTTGGTATGCAGCGCGGACTTTGGGCGAATTTCAGCACCCAGATGTCATCAGCTCTTTGTTGGACTTGCTAAAAACTAGCGAAGATGAAGAACTCAAAGCGATCGCCGCAGCAGCACTAGGGCAAATGGGTACTGTTGCTATTACTAAACTTGCCGAACTTTTAACAGAAGAAAATACCAGACTTTTGGCAGTGCGATCGCTTTCTTATATCCATAGTAGAGAAACTATCACGCCTTTGTTGAGCGTAGTACAAGATTCACAAGCAGTAGTACGCACCACAGCACTAGAAGCTCTCAGCAGTTTTCATGATGAACGTGTGCCACCATTACTCTTGAACGCCTTGGATGATGTAGCTGTCATAGTCAGACGTACAGCAGTTTTGGGTTTAGGTTTTCGTCCTGATTTATGTACAGAATTAGATTTGGTGACAAAACTGCAACCAAGACTTTATGACTTGAATCTTGAGGTGTGTTGTGCTGCGGCGATCGCTCTTTCCCGAATGCGTTGTGATGACGCTGCTAAGCATTTATTTGAGGTGTTGACATCACCCCACACACCGCAACCACTGCAATTAGAATCTATCCGCGCTTTAATTTGGGTAGAGACACTATCTGGTTTGGAATATTTACAAAAAGCACTTGATCAAAACACATCAGAGACAGTGTGGCAAGAAATTGTCACAGTTTTGGGGCGAGTACAAAAGCCGCAGTTAACTACACCAGCCGCAGAGATTTTAATGGATATGTTGCGATCGCAGCATCCAGCCATCAAAATTGCCAGTATTAAAAGTGCGATCGCTTTGTCTTTAGGACAGTTAGGTAATATACAGGCAATTAAACCATTAATTTTGTTACTGGCAGATCCAGATCAAGTAGTGAGACTACATGCGATCGCCGCACTCAAAAAACTGGATGAGGAAGTTGCATATCAGCAATTGCAGGAGTTGGCAAGTAACGCCACACTGACACCAGATTTGCAACAAGGAATAGCGATCGCCTTAGCAGAGTGGTAAGTAAACTCTCTCTTCCCCATGCCCCATGCCCCTTATTAGGTTCACCGAGACTCTAAAAAGATATCTTTTTGTTGTAACCAATCTTTACCTACTTGAATACTGATATCCGATTCAAGATTGCCAGTACTTTCTACTCGCACTTCTCCGAATCCTAAAGAATTGCGAATTGATTCAGCACTTTCACCATCTCCTTGCTGAGCAATAATATTAGTAACTTCTAGAGGTTCACTCCAAGGTTTAGATATATAAACATTACGATAGCCAGCTCTTTCTAACGCTCTCAGCAAAGGTCGTAGTTGTGAGCGATCGCTACCTGTGCTATCTTGGATTGCCACTCGTAAAGAACCTGGATCAGTGAAATGGGGTGCGTCACTGGATGATTCTGAAGATTCTAAGCCAAAGTATTGAGTCATGAGTTTGGCAATACCACGTCTGCTAGGTAGCCAATAGCTAGCATCATACTCGTTCTTTTCGCTAAAGCGACCTGGCAGCATTAACATCTGCATATTGGAGCGATTAGTCCGCACTCCAAAGCCCACTAGCGCCACTAATTCCTCAACTGTCAAATTGGTATCAATGTGTTCTTTAACTACATTGAGAATTTTGGGTAGTTGAGCCACAGTCACGGGGTTGAGGGTCTGATCCATCAAAGCCCGCAGTACAATTTGCTGGCGCTGAATCCGCCCAATGTCTCCTAATGCATCATGGCGAAAACGTAGTAATTGTAGTGCCTGATCACCATTGAGGTGCTGCTTACCTGCCTTTAAATTAATATATAGATGCTGGGAATCATCTTGGTACTTCATATCTTTGGGTATGTAGACTGTCACCCCACCCAAGGCATCAATTAGTTTGCCTACTCCCAGAACGTTAATCCGGACATAGCGATCAATTCCCACTCCGCCCAAGAGATTATTGACAGTTTTGGCAGTCAAAGCTGGCCCGCCTTCTAGATTGGCAGCATTAATCTTTCTTATGCCATGCCCCTCAATTTCTATGCGGGTATCTCTGGGAATAGAGAGCATAGCTACTTTTTTTGTCTCTGGATCAAATTTGAGCAAAAGCATTACATCCGAAAGACCATCAAAGGAGTTGACCTGGGGCAGGTATTTCAGATCTTTGGTTTCAGCAGGAGGATTTTGAATATCTGGCGGTAGTACGCTCATCCCCATAACTAAGAGATTGACGGGACGAGTTAATTCCGAAAATCGCAACCCACCGCCAGAAATGCGATCGCCATCAAAGACTGCTTCGTCTTTGGGACTTAGCTGGGCTTGCTGCAACGGAGTACTAGTCAAAGAAACAGCTAACAGCGCCCCTGCTGTTGCTGATACCATTGCAATACCACTCATACCTACCCAGAACCAAAGCCAACGTCCAGATTTTGAGTTCTGAGAATTTTTGCCCTTGGAGTTGGGGGCGCTTGACGACTGGTTTTCTTCCGCCGAAGTTCTTTGAATGGTCACAGACTTCCTCACACTTAACTGAATCAAATTCGGTAAATTTGCAGACTAAAGAATATGCAGACAAATTAACTCATAATAGTTAATTTTTAATGAATCGTGCTGAGTTGTTTACTATTACTTCAACTACAACACTTCTAGCAGCATTTCCCAATTTTTTGTGGCAAATTGGTAGATGTTGTATTGCAGTATGACAACAATAAGGCGATTTGACCAGATCTAGTAGTAGATAATCTGTTATTTATAAGCATTTAAGTAATAATACTAATCTAGCGATCGCTTGTAGAAATTAAGGTCAGTATTTACCCAGTATTCGCTCGGCAAAATTGCTAAAACCCGGCAAACGACTAGATTTACCCTGAATGATGCGAAACATGAGCCAGACGCTCACTAAAAAGTAACTAGATGTGAGAAAGCTATTAAGAATTAATAAACGTAATGTAAAAAATGCTGAAGTTTCTGCTCCTGTTGCTAACAAAAAGTAACCCAACAGCCAAGTAAATGCCAGAGTAATAGACAGACGACTAACGATTTGTTGTTCCCGACTGCTTTGGCGGCGATAGAGAGTCCACAAAGATGGAAAAAAACCAATCACTGGAATTAAATACAACAGTAATTGTCTTTGTGATGTAGCTGCATTTTGACTGGATATTAGAGATTGGGGATGGGGAAAACTCTTTCCTAGTCCCTTATTTCCCTTGTCTTCTTGTTCTTTTGTACTGCCTAAATTGCCAATTGATTCAAAATTGTCCATTTGGATGAGTCTAATCCTAAACTAGAGGGATGAAATTTGGTGATGTAGTTAGAGATAATTAAGCTGTAAATCAGGATTTTATTTAGTTCTATCCCGCAATCGGCTAAAGATGCAGACACGCAAGCTAGTCAACTGGTGGCAGACACTCACACCAATAGCTCAAATCGGGGCGATCGCTTTATGCGCCCCACTGTTAGTTCTCAATGGCTGGGCTATTTCGGCAATTTTTCATTACTTCCACTCTCTGATAGTCATTTTAGTCGGAGCCTCAGTTCTAGCATTTCTGCTCAACTACCCTGTTACCTGGATGGAGCGTCAGGGTGGAAGACGAGAGCAAGTCGCTATTCTAGTCTTTTTATTAGCTTTATCGGTTTTATTAGCGCTGGGTGTGACTCTGTTTCCCTTAGCCCTTACCCAAGCTCAACAATTGGTGGTTCGCTTACCTGAATTGATTGACTCTGGACGCTCTCAGTTAATGATGTTGAACGAGAAAGCAGAAGTTGCTGGCTTACCGATTAATCTTGATGCTCTGGTGGTGCAAATCAACGATCGCGTCAAAGGACAATTGCAAGCGATCGCCGGACAAGTTTTAAATCTGGCTGTTGTCACATTCACAAGCCTGCTAGATTTTCTGTTGACAATGGTTTTGACTTTCTATCTTTTGCAACATGGAGGTGAACTCTGGCAGAGTTTGGTAGAATGGCTGCCTACCAGATTTCGCGCCCCTTTTTCTCAAACAGTACGTCTGAGCTTTCAAAACTTTTTCATTACTCAGCTGATTTTGTCTATTTGCATGGCATCAGCGCTCATTCCTACCTTTTTGTGGCTGAAAGTGCCATTTGGCTTGTTATTTGGCTTAACTATTGGCATTATGGCCTTGGTTCCCTTTGGTGGTTCTGTAGGTATCACTCTTACTACTTTATTAGTGGCACTGCAAGATTTTTGGATGGGAACCAGAGTCTTGTTAGCAGCCGTTATCGTCCAGCAAATCTTGGAAAACATCATTGCTCCACGCATTTTAGGTAGTTTTACTGGCTTAAATCCAGTTTGGATACTGATTTCTGTGTTAACAGGGGCAAGAGTTGGGGGACTTTTAGGTGTGATTGTAGCTGTACCAACTGCTGTAATTATTAAGACTGCGTTAACTGCTCTACGTCCTCAGAGGTTAAGTAACGAAGCAGACGAGAGCATCGCCACTGAAGAGATAGCTACACCCATTAAATCAGAAGAATCTCCTAAAGCTGAAGCCAAAAATAACATGAGTGTTTCAGAGCCAACATTACCTTGAGACAGTTCATAATGAACTTCCTACTTCCTCAGCTAGCATATTTTTGATTTTGAACAAAAAAAGGTCAATCCTTGTAAGTAATAGCTTACTATGGCTCTACTATTGCACCCATAAACAAAACGCTCCCTGTCTGATTATCCCGAATCGCACAGAAGAAGGGACGGTCAACAATCATCCGGAATGGTTCTGGTTTTTGTCTTAAAGATGTCGCCACTACTCCTACTGAGGTTGCTGCTGCTGCTTCGGTACCTTCTTCATTCACCTCAACAAAAGTTTTATGCTGAACTTGGCTAAGGCTTAAATTTTTACCCATACCGGAAAAATTGGCTTTGTTAGTAAAAGCCTCCTCCATACCCAAAGCTTTTAGCTCGTCATTAAGTGTAACGTTGTATTCGGTTTTAAAACGGGGTAAACGAATAAAACCTTCCTGCTTCTTAAATTGAGTCATCCATTTTTCCCAGCTCTCAAAATTTAAGTTTTGGTAGAAGGCCTTGAGATTCGAGTTCTGTTGAGGCAGAAAGATATAGAAACTAATTTTTCCATCTTCGCCGTAAGGTAAACTAACTGCCTGAAATTGCTCGTTTTCGTAGTATTTGTAGTCACCCTTTTGTGACATCATTGGGTGCTGCTTCTGGTTACCAGACATGGGATAGAAGGGATATTCAGCAGTTTGATTTCGATCAAATTCGTTGCTCCATTTCCCTTTGAAATATATGGCGTTAATCAGAAATAGCACTTGATCGGGTGGAATCGTTTCAACTATTTTGTTGATTTTACCTTTTGTACTCTCGTTAACCCAGTTATTGATGATGCTGGGAGCTGTAGCATTTTGAAAGTCTAAATTTGTCACCTTGGCTTTATAGAAATCCTGGGCTTTCTGGAGGAAGTCTAGCTGTAAGCTAGCATTTTTATTTGCCCATAGCGAGTTAGCAATTGTCAGTTGCACTTTTTCACCAGGATTTTCTATTAGCTTTTTTAATGCTGCATAAGCAGAGTTGATGTCTTGGAGATTCATACCCTGTAGTTCCAGGGTTTTAGCCATTGCCTGCTGAGTAGAGCCACTAGCACCGTTGTAAGCTATGGCAAGGGCGATCGCTACGCTAGAAGGTGAAACAAAAATGTTCTTTTGACTACTGTCATTTTTGAGGATTTCTGAAAACAGCTTGAAGCCAAATTGATTATTAGCATTAACAAGCCTTGTATCAGATGTCATTTTTTTTTTGCAACGGGGACTCCGACTGACTTAGATCAGATTTTAGCAGCGCACTCGTACTCGCATTATTATTAACCTGAGAACATCCTAATACGCCTAATAAAACAACACTAGCTGCTGCCAAAACGTAACGTCTTCCCAGACTCACACCATAACGTCTTTGCAAAAAGTTTTCTCTTACACCACTCAACTTTTGCCGATTCATTCTGCCACCTCGCTTACAAAACGTTTTTAGCTATTTGTAAAGTTTGACGCTAATGATGTGTCAATTGTTAAATATTGCCTTGATAATAGCCAAAATATTCGATGGTTACAGTTTTGGTAACAGTCAGCAGTTGGAAGTAATGAAATGGAAGTTATATTATATAGGTTGCTGATTCAGGCTTAATTGTGAAGTGATTTGATTTGAAATAATGACTAAAAGTTTTTAGTAAATGTATTGTAAACTACCTAATGCTTAAATGAGTACATTTTTTATGTTTATAGTTATAAATAAATCTAATGGTTTTTGAATGCATTCTGTGCTTATAGCGCTTCTCATCTGTGTACAATATACTTTAGCTTGGAAATTGGAAAAGGGACTGGGGACTAGGAACTAGGGGCTAGAGTAGTGTATTTTACCCACATTAAAATCGCTACATTTTTATCCATTAGGAAATTTCCAGGTAGTGAAAAGTGAGTTTTGTTTGTGATGGCGAGAGAGTTAGTAACCTAGCTTCTCGTTACTATGCACATAATAACGAGAAGAGTATGTAGGGTAAAACCCCACATTGAGGTAGTACAAAATATTATTTATATGTCATCCGTAATTTTGACTTCAATTAACAGGAACACTCCACCAAGCTAAACCATAAGGTTGAGTTGCTTCGTTGACCTGTTGGCGAAACTGAACACGGATTTTGTAATTCCCAGTAGCAGGAACGGGACAAAAAATATGTTCCACACTATCAACTGAACTGATTGAAGAACAAACAGCACCAGCATCGGAATTCTTAGCATCAGTTTTGACAAGATAGAGGTCAAGGTTATTCAAACCGCGATCGCGGAAATTTTCGTTAACATCAAATTGTTGGTTTTTATTCTGATCGTTTAGCTCTACTAATCGATCCCAAGTCAAGGTGACAGCGACAAAACTTCCCTGCTTTAACGGTTTGGCTAATAAATATTCTGCCGATGCTCCGGCATTAACTGTGCGATAATCCCAACCAATGGCAGGTACAAAAACTGATGGCTGCCATTGACCAGAGCTAAATTGCTGATAAGCGCGAAATGCGTTTAAATGACCTGTTCCCATTTGGGAATCTAAGGGAATTGTCGGATCTTTGTAAGCATCAGAGGCTAACCAGTCTTGGTTTTGTTTATCAATTAGCGTCCGCATCATTCCCAGTCGCAAACCATCACGGCTATCCTGGATTTTGTCCGCTGAATTGAGTAATACAGCTTTCATGACTTGATGACGGCGACTATCAATGCTCCAATTGAGTTGTTTTGTCCGTATTTGTCGATCGCCAAATTCTTGTAATAAGGCAACAGTCGCGGTAACTTGAGGGGTTGCAAAACTTGTACCTGTGACTTTGTTCAATTTGCCATCTGGATTGAGCAAGGGAATGTTATTACCAGGTGCGACTAAACTAATGGCACGTCTTTCACCAAGATTAAATTCTTTACCAGCTAATCGACCGCTGACTCCTTGATTAGCACCCGCCAGATTGGAAACGTCAACTTTATTAAAAATCCCTCCTCGGCGGGATGAAAAAGCCACGTTCATGCCATTAAAATTATCTGTAGGAATGGGAATGCCTCCTTTACCCTGGTTACCAGCGATCGCATACACAACATCATGAAAGCGACTAGACCAGTCAACACACAATGTTAATAGAGCTTTACCGTCCAACGTAGCTTCTGGTCGCGGATCGCGGTTGAGAGATTCACCAAAGCTAAAGTTAATAGCTCGGACATCGCCGCTATTTTGCAACGCTATGTGCTGTGCTGATATACACTCTTCTGGCTGACCCATGTTTTTTGTAGAACCCACAGCAGACGAATATAGTCGCGCTCCTGGGGCGACTCCAGGTAGACCTTTGTCTTGGCTAACCATAACACCAGCAACATTGTAAGCGTGGGGGTCAACACCACTATTAGACTTAGCTCGTCCATTACGCAAGAACACACCAGCTAAGGATACAGCACGATTTTTAGACACAGCTTTATCCCAACCGAACATTCCCGGACGACCAATTTCTACTTGACCAATACCAATCTTACGACCAGTCAAATTGTAAGGAGGTTGGTGTAGTTTTAAAACATCAATGCCGTTAGTTCCTAAGAAAGTTTGTAAAGCTGAAGCCAGTACTGGCGAACTCAAACAAGAAGCACTCAATCCCCAAATTATCCAGCTGAGTTTTTTAGTCATTTGTTAGGAGTTAGGAGTTAGGAATTATTATTCTCCCTCATCTCCTTGATCTACGCCTCTCCCAAAAAAAAGACGGGATCAAAGTTATGAGCGATCGCTCAATGTTTTGTTACAATGCTCGCAGACGAGGACGCTTAAAAACCCACTAGCCATGACCCAAAACCTATCTAAAAAGCCCATTGTGATTGCTCCATCTATCCTATCAGCCGATTTTAGTCGTCTGGGCGAAGATATTCGCGCCGTAGATGCAGCGGGAGCAGATTGGATTCATGTTGATGTAATGGACGGTCGTTTTGTACCTAATATTACGATAGGCCCTCTGGTTGTGGAGGCAATTCGTCCAATTACGACAAAGCCACTGGATGTCCACTTGATGATTGTGGAGCCAGAAAAGTATGTAGAGGGTTTCGCTAAGGCTGGTGCTGATATCATTTCTGTACACTGCGAACACAATGCTTCGCCACACCTGCACCGCATCCTAGGGCAAATTAAAGAGCTTGGTAAGAAAGCTGGAGTTGTACTCAACCCTGGTAGTCCTCTAGAGCTAATTGAATACGTTCTAGAGCTTTGTGATTTAATACTGATTATGAGCGTCAACCCTGGTTTTGGCGGTCAGAGCTTTATTCCTACTGTAGTGCCTAAAATTCGCAAGTTGCGTCAAATGTGCGACGAACGCGGTCTTGACCCCTGGATTGAAGTAGATGGGGGGCTGAAGGCAAACAATACTTGGCAGGTGTTAGAAGCAGGAGCTAACGCAATTGTGGCAGGTTCAGCTGTATTTAAGGCCAAAGATTATGCTGAAGCAATTACAGCCATTCGCAACAGCAAACGTCCCGCGCCAGAACTGGCAAAAGTTTAAAGTTACGAGTCTCATTAGGTTTTAGTTACGAAGGTCAAAAAAATAAAGGGCAATCAACGCTAATGATTGCCCTTTTCAATTATCTCAAGTTATATCAGGTCTGCTTGATTAATTATTATTTTGAGCATCTTTGCAAAAATCTTAAAACCCTCTTTTCCCCTACCTTCTGCGGTTTTAACGATAAGTGTTTTACTAGAGATGCTCAGATCCCCGACTTCTCAAAGAAGTCGGGGATCTTGTTGTTCATGCTATATTAATCTCTTATCTACCTATTCTTGCCCATTGGGTTACTTTCCAAATACTAAAAAACAAGGCAGCAGAAATCAAAGCTCCGAGATTCCATTTCACAGAATTTTTGAGTAAATTTAGCTGCTGAGTAGATTGATTTTCTTGTGCTTGATTCTTGATTTTTTCCTTAGCTTTAGAGACTTCTAACAAAACTTGGCTTTTTAGCTCTTGAGGATTTTTAGCATTTGTTGAGCGTCCCTGGCTCTTCAAAAAATTATCTATTTGTTCTGGTGTAGCTTGTTTTAATCGCTTTTCTACCTGTTCAGCCTGAGACATCTGTTGTTGGGATACGGTATTGATTTGAGCATAACTTTGCCTGTTGAGCCTGACAGTGTTACCAACTCCTAAAGGAATCATTAATAAAAACAATACAGCCAGCAATAAACTTAGCCAAGAAAAGAATTTTAAAGTTAGAAATTCCCATCTTCTTCGTGCGTGTAACTCTCCATAAAATACTAATGTTAACCCAATCAAAGGTACAGGCACTCGTTCAACTAGTGCGCCGAAGGTTTGAAATTCCCAAGAGGGATTCATCAGTCTCAATGGAATTAACATCTCTATGACGTCAAATAAAGCTAGTAGCAACAGACCATAGCCTAAAATTCGCAAAAGAGTCATTGAGCTTACTTGGCTGAAAGCAAACTCCTGTAGCTCTTGTATTAGGGGGATAAATTTATCACTACTTGATTTTGTCATGTTCTTAGAAAAATATAAAAAAGCTGGATTGATTGAGTATTAAAAATTTGGCAAAAAACACTAGACAGTTGATGAAGATTGGGAGACATAGAAAAATCAGGTTTATATACAAACCTTATATTGTCTTTATTTTTCTCAATTCGTTTGATATTAAGAAACAACATCATAGTTTCTCATTTTAGGGGAAACTATGCAAATGTTATTTTCAAAGAGTATAGCTGCTTCTGATTTTGGCTTGTTTATAGTCTTAGTTTGTAAAATCTTAATAAACACTAATACAACGCTACCTAAGGTTATGGCTAAAAATATAATTCGCAGTTTTTGCCACAGATGCATAGCCTTCAAGACTCCGCAATATCTTGGTTTTTTGCTTCCTGCTGCCGCAGCATAAAAAGGTAAAATAAACCAAACATCAGTACCCCAAATATCCCAAATAGTCGAGAGCCGTCACCTTCATGCCAGTAATCAAATGCTTGTATATTTTGTTTGGCAATGATTATTGCTAAGAGGGCTACTCTTATTCCATTGATAATAAATGCTGAGGTGATAGCCACAAGTAGCACAAGAATTACCTTTTTTCGTTCTAAGGGAAACATCAGCAAACAAATTACTGCTATTCCTAACAAATGACTAATTAACTCTGCACCAGAGCAGCCACTATAAACCTTGATACTCCCTGTTGGCAAGTTTATATAAAATCCCTGAAGAGATACTTCAAAACCTGAGTACCAAAGTAAGAAAGCCGAAAATTTGGCAGTTAATGGGGAAATATCTATGGGATACGATAGTAATAATTTTGGTATACCGAGAAAGAACATTATTGTTAGTTCTTGCCAGAACTGTTTTAATCCTTTCAGCCCAGAAGCGAGTAAGGCCAGACCTAATGCAGATATAAACGGTGATACGTGAGTGAATATTGCTAGTAACTTACTATTCGCTAAAGTGGCACTTTGCCATAACACAAAAGCAATAATTAATGCACCTAAAAAGCTAGAAAAAATTCCACTTTTTAAGGTTAAGCTCTTGTATTTTTCATTAAGTATAGAGGCTACAGCTAATAAAAATAGGACACTCATGCCTAGATGAGAAGGATCTCCAGATCTCCATGTTATGGTCAGGAGAATTGCAATTAAGCCCCCTCCTATCCCTAGCAGCCAGAATTGGGTATTTTTTAGTGGTTTAATTGCAAATTGGGCAGCTTTCATGTAAATTTACTTTAATTAAACTCTTACCAAGAATAAATATTGACGTAAACTTTTTCTCAAATGAGTACTGGTAATTTTTATGAAAACCATTAGTACCTGATATTACTAGCTACGTAAGTCTAATCAACTAATTTCATTCAATATTAATAAAGACTTTAATCTAAGTAGTTTAATAAATTTATTTTAAGTGCTGTCAAAATCTAGACTACATAAGGATTACGCACTTAATTTTGACAGTCTAATTATATGAAGTTTATATAAAGTTACTTGTAATAATACATAGCAGCTACTCTTTGAGAATGCCCTTGGCCCTTCGTGAGAGGTTAGATATAATGTAGGCTTAAAAAAATTTCATATCAATAGCTATTCAATCCATCCCAAGGATAAACAAGCTAAGGTGTACACACAAGTTCTATTTGCCTTCAAGCTAAAGCTTGAGGCTACACAAACAAAGCCCATAAAGATGGGCTAAATACAGAAAAAAGCAATTCTAGCTTTTTGTTTCTACCATTTGACAAGACAACACTGGTAAGACAATTGATTTTGGCTGTTGTCTGCTCTCCTTTGAATAAAAATTAGCAGCAATTTTTCGATGACAAAACTCAAAACTCTAGCATTTATTTATATCGGTTTCACAATTTGTTTAGGGCTACAATCTTGTACGCAACCATCCAAAATAGCCAGCCAACAAACAGATAAGTTACAAGGAAAGTTAGTTTTAACAGGTTCTAGTACAGTAGCACCATTAGCAGCAGAAATTGGTAAGCGATTTGAATCAGAGCATCCTAATGTACGAGTGGATGTGCAAACGGGAGGTTCATCTCGCGGTATTGCCGATGCTCGTACAGGAGTCGCTAATATTGGGATGGTATCTCGTACCCTCAAAGATGAAGAAAAAGATTTACAAGCTTTTTCTATTGCCCGCGATGGAATTGGCATTATTTTACACAAAGAAAATCCAGTAAAATCCTTGACAAATCAACAAGTTATTGATATTTACAATGGTAAAATTAACAACTGGCAACAAGTTAGTGGTAAAAATGCACCAATTACGGTTGTCAATAAAGCTGAGGGACGTTCTACCCTGGAACTGTTTCTTAGCTACTTTAAACTTAAGAATAGCGATATCAAATCATCAGTTATCATTGGGGACAATCAGCAAGGTATTAAGACAGTAGCAGGTAATCCTAATGCCATTGGTTACGTATCAATTGGTACGGCTGAATATAGCATTAACAACAGCGTTCCCATTAAGTTATTGCCTCTAAATAAAATCGCTGCCACCACAGAGAATATTCAGAATGGGACGTTTCCCCTTTCCCGCCCTCTGAATTTGGTTACTAAAACCCAGCCACAAGGGTTAGATAAAGTATTTATCGAGTTTGCAGAGTCGGCAAAAGTTCATGACATTGTTAAAAAACAAGATTTTGTCCCCATTTCAAAGTGATATTTTTCTGTTGTGGATATTACGGTTATTTGCGCTGCTCACAGGTATAATTGTCATTTTAATTACAGTATTTTTACTATTGGAAGCATTGCCAGTACTGCGACAAATAGGATGGTTGCGTTTTATCAGCGATCCGTCTTGGTATCCGGCTCAAGGACTCTATAATCTGATGCCAATGTTATGGGGGAGTCTTTTCGTGACGATTGGTTCCGTACTTTTTGCTGCACCTTTAGGAATTGGCTCGGCGATATTTTGTCAGTATTATGCGCCTCTACCAATTGCTAAATTTTATCGGCAGTTAATTAATTTACTTGCAGGTATTCCTTCTGTAGTTTATGGTTTCTGGGGTTTGGTCGTCCTTGTCCCACTGATTGGCAAACTCCAAGCACCAGGAACCAGTCTCCTGGCCGGAATTGCCATCCTTACATTAATGATTTTACCAACGATCGCCCTAACAGCAGAGGCCAGTTTTGCTGAAGTCCCAAACGAGTATCTACAGGGCGCGGCCGCCTTGGGAATTTCTCGCTGGACAACAATCCAAGGCATTGTTTTTCCTGCTGCTAAGTCTGGTTTATTTACTGGTTTGATTTTGGGAACAGGACGGGCGATTGGAGAAACAATGGCAGTGCTGATGGTTTGTGGCAATGTAGTACAAATACCCAAAAGCTTATTTGATCCTGTTCGTACCCTCACTGCCAATATCGCTTTAGAGATGGCTTATGCTACCGGAAATCACCGTTCAGCATTGTTCGTCAGTGGCTTGTTGCTGATGGTAGCGATCGCCTTACTGGTAGTTGTTGCTGAAGGGATCGGCAGGAGAAACATCTATGGGTAAGCAGTCAAAAAATCGACTTCCACTACCCACTTTGATTGTTTGGGCGATCGCTTTATTTGTTACCGCCGTTTTTTGCTGGATTTTAGGCGATATTGTTTGGCACGGTGTGGGTCAACTGTCTTGGGTATTTCTGACAACTGTACCTCAAAATGCTGGGCGCGAAGGAGGAATTGCTCC
The DNA here is from genome assembly GCA_034931985.1 of Halotia wernerae UHCC 0503. Taxonomy (GTDB): domain Bacteria; phylum Cyanobacteriota; class Cyanobacteriia; order Cyanobacteriales; family Nostocaceae; genus Halotia; species Halotia wernerae. The sequence goes on along the minus strand of JAYGHB010000137.1, from coordinate 4,126 downwards.
TATTCTCGTTTCTACTTGCTTGATATTGGGGGTCTGCATGGCAGTTTCTTTACCCATCGGAGTTGGGACTGCCGTATTTCTAGCTGAGTTTACCAGAACTGAAAGTCTTTTTGGGCGTTTAGTGCGTCGCAGCTTGGATATATTAGCAGGAGTACCGTCAATTGTCTTTGGCTTGTTTGGTAATGCCTTTTTTTCAATTAAGTTGGGACTAGGCTTTTCGATTTTGTCTGGTGGTTTGACTCTGGCTTGTATGGTGTTACCGATTCTGATTCGCTCCGCAGAAGAAGGATTTCGGGCTGTTCCGGCTGATTATCGATTAGGAGCAGCCGCTTTGGGATTATCACGCACCACCACCCTTTGGAAACTGCTTTTACCAGCAGCGACACCGGGGCTGGTAGTCGGATTGGTGCTGGGAATTGGCAGGGCGATCGCCGAGACAGCAGCACTGATTTATACCAGTGGCTACGTAGATCGGATGCCAGAGTCATTACTGGATTCTGGGCGATCGCTATCGATTCATATTTTCGATTTATCAATGAATGTGGCTGGTGGGGATGCTAACGCCTACGCTTCTGCCTTGGTGCTGTTGATTTTATTGTTACTTGTTAATGGGATGGCAACTTGGACAGCCCAATTTTTGTTAGCTCAAAGAATTACATCTTCATGAATAAATCTCAATTCACCCAAAATCCTCGGTCATCTCTGCCTTCAATGCAAGCCGAGGGACTTAGTTTATATTACGGGAAAAAAGCTGCTTTTACAGATATAACTATGCCAATTCAGGCAGGTAAAATTACCGCTCTGGTAGGGCCTTCTGGCTGTGGCAAAAGTAGTTTTTTGAGTTGTCTGAATCGCTTGACTGATTTAATACCTCACACCAAGGTTACAGGAAGCATTCGCTTAGATTCTTTAGAAATTCTGAATGAGCAAATAGATGCGATCGCACTACGTCGGCGTGTGGGTACAATCTTCCAAAAGCCCAATCCTTTCCCTTTCTCAATTTGGAAGAATTTAGCATTTGGGCTACAAGAACACGGAATCAAAAACCGCGAAAAACTTAATTGGTTAATTGAAACCACACTTCAAGATGTCGGACTGTGGAAAGAAGTAAAGGATCGACTCCATACCTCTGCCTTATCTTTGTCTGGCGGACAAAAGCAAAGATTATGTATTGCCCGTGCCTTGGTTCTACAACCAGAAGTCTTATTATTGGATGAACCCTGTAGCGCCCTCGATCCGATTTCTAGCGGCGTAGTAGAGGATTTAATTGCCAGTCTGCGAGGACGTTACACAGTAGTAATTGTCACCCACAACCTCGCTCAAGCTAGACGAATTGGCGATTACGCTGCTCTGTTCTGGGTACAAGAAGAAGTGGGACGATTAATTGAGTATGGTACAGTCGAGCAGATTTTTACAGCACCGCAACACGCTTTAACTGCTGCTTATGTCAATGGTATTAGAGGGTAGGAGTATCTATAGCGCTTCTCGGTTGTGCAATAACCTGATGTGTAGCTAAATTGTATAAGACGAAAACGTAAAATTATTGTAGTGCGGGCATCTTGCCCACATCCCATATACGAATTAAATGGGTGCGGCTCTTTAAAAGATTTGATGCGACATTCCCCGATGTGAACTGCCGCTGTGCTTCTTTACTTCCGGGTTTTAAACCTGTCCACCCAGAAACAAAAATAAACCCATCATCTTTAGCTATGTCGTAGTTTGCTAAGGTGGCGACGCGGTAGTTTTGGTCGCTAGTAAACTGTATGAGTGCTAAATCTATCTCTGGCTGCGCCGTCTGCCTTAACGTACTAGAGGAAGATCGGTAGAAGCATTTTTATTTAAGTCTCGCTGGAAAGGATTATAATGATAGAAAATTTTTAGATTATGCAACTGAAAAATTGATTTTACGCATTGTAAATCAGATTCTATTCCATTGATTACAAATATATAGGCATCCTGATCAAAATAATCTTGGAACATTATTCTTTGAGTATCGGGTAAGTGTTCAAAAATGTGATCAAGGGAATCATGTACAATTAAATTAGGAAACCAATCATGGCGTTCCTCATCTATTGTAAACATAGTTATTGCACTTAGATTAAAATCTGTTTCGATTAGTTTTATAATTGCATTTTTGGCATCCTTAAGACAGGAAAATACCGCGATCGCTCGTAAATAATATTGGGGATCGCTCATAATGGTATCTATATCCACATCATATTTTTCCCATTCTTGGATATTGTATTTATCTAAGATTTGCTCGGCATATTCAATCTCAGGTTCTGTTCCTTCAATAATCAGTAAGTAGTATCCATTAACTACTTGCTGATGGTAAGTTTTGGCTTGTTCTTCAGGAATTCCCAAACCAATTAAACCTCCAACTAAGCCACCTGCTGCTGTACCTAGTGTACCACCAGCTATAGTTGTGACAATAGTATGAGCGACAGTACCTACAAAAAGAACATGACCAATTCCAGGAACTATAGTCATCGTACCTAAACCAAGAAGCAGTCCGAAAAATCCTCCTAACGTTCCGCCCGCGATCGCACCCGTAGCCAAGCCTTTTTTAGCTTTATTATTTACGTGGTGATATAGTGGAGTCCCATCGATGTCTTTGATCTCTTCACTACCTTGACGTGCGATCACCGAAATTTTATCTAGTGGAAAACCATTTTTTTTTAGTTCTCTCAATGCTAATTCAACGTCAGTGCGGTTGGGAATAACGCCTACCGCTCGTTTATACTGCACAAAAGTCATTTGTTTTTCCTCTGAGATATAAATTATGTTAATAATGGCGATCTAGTTTTCGTAGCGTTTTTGCCTTGTTTGATTTATTAACTACAATCTAAGCAACTTGTTTATCAGCAGTTTGTCAGAGTCTTGTCAAAGTTATTACGGTAACAATTCCTTAAAAATCACGCTCTTAATAAGTGAAACGGTTGTTGCTGGCATTGCAGCCCAAGTGATTGCCAGTTATCTCCAACTTCCGAGCATTATCTTCCTGCTTCTATTTGGCATACTCTTAGGTCCAGATAGTTTGGGGTTGTTGCAACCAGATTTATTAGGTAGCGGCTTATACCAATTCTATATGAGGCTGCACATAACGCCCGCAGGCTAGAAGCCTGGGGCTAAAGAAACAAAGCCTGCACAAGCAGGCTAATTATATGCAGCTTCATATAAAAACGGTATTAGAGGTGATAGTTTTGTTATCTGTGGCGGGTTATCGGTGAGAAGCAAAGGTGATTTGCGTCCGGTTAGCGGGAACGTTGGGCTGCTTAAGTTATCGGTTTAGAGAGTAAGCTATGGGTTGTTCGCTTGCATTCAAGATTATAGAAGTTTACGCTCAACAGCAGGCGATCGCACTTTGCAATACAATCAAAGCGCGATCGCTCTTTTCAACGTTGCTACTTTCCAGCTTGAACAATGCCCCGCACGAATCGATTGCAAGATTCAGTTGAGCCTTGAATCGTGAGGTGGTCGAGCTTCGTTCCTTTCGTTCCCAAGTCTTGTCCGATCTTGACTCCGATTTTCTCTGCTTGGTCGGGAGTCAGTAGTTTCAGGGTAGCAGGCGATCGTATCTTGACTGAATTGAGGAGTGCGATCGCCCTTTTGAGCTTTGCTACGTTCCTGATTGATTCGTCTAACCTCTGCTGCGAAGAATTGCCTGCACGACGTTACGGTCCCATTGCCGCAACTGTCGTTGATCTAGTGTTCTCCTAACTGTTGTTTCATACCTTCCGTACTCAAGCAACCAAGCATTTTTGATTGTTCCATTTTCAAAACATGGAGTGGGACGAGGGTCATCGAGTACCCAGTTGAGATAATCTTGATAGGCTTGCTGAATTGTGTCATTTTGCCGCTGATTGAGTCTGATACCGCGAAAATCAGTTCTTAAGATCGCATCAAACGAGTTGGGATTGCAGACTCTCACGGCTAAATTCCCAATAATGTTAGGAGTTCTAGTACTACGAATTTGAGCAGTTGCAATGCTAGCTGTCCCAACAGTGCTAAGAACGATCGCACCTACCAAAACTCCGATCAATTGGTTGCGCTTCATGGGTTTTACCTTTATTGACCTCTCCCCGCCATAAATGGACGGGGATTCTAAACTGTTACTACGGGAAGG
>JAYGHB010000136.1:0-26962 GCA_034931985.1 Halotia wernerae UHCC 0503 | reverse complement strand
CTCTTGGCACTTATCTAATATATCTACACCCCATAGCTTTGTCAACTCCTTTTCCTCAGCTATTTTGGAAAATGGTTTTAATCTTACTTCAAACCCATATAGAGTAAAGGTTTTAAGCTATAGTATTCCTGGAAGTTGCGAAGGAAGCAATAAGTCTGTGAGCAAGTCTAGCATTTTGCCACCCTGGCTAGTTTTAGATCCCTTACTGCGAGGTTGGTTGTTGGAAGATATTGGTAGGGGCGATCGCACTACGAATAGTCTATTAGTAGAAGATGTCACGCCAGGAACAGCTAAATGGATCGCTAAATCCAGTGGGATAATTGCCGGTTTACCAGTTGCAGCTAGGGCATTTCAGCTTTTAAATGAAAAAGTGAGCTTTGTGGCTGTTACAGATGAAGGTACACGGTGTCAGCCAGGACAGCTAGTGGCAGAAATTCAAGGTTCGCTGGATGCATTGCTGATGGGGGAACGGGTGGCGCTCAACTTAGCTATGCGTTTAAGTGGGATTGCTACACTCACTAATATATATGTAGAGCAAATTGCCGATTTACCTTCTCAGTTGGTGGATACGCGTAAAACTACACCAGGATTGAGAATTTTGGAAAAGTACGCGACTGCGGTAGGTGGGGCGACTAATCACCGTATGGGATTGGATGATGCAGTGATGGTTAAGGATAATCACATTACGGTGGCTGGGGGAATTGCAGAAGCTATTATCTGTATTCGTTCTCAGATTCCTTATCCCCTAACAATAGAAGTAGAGACGGAAACCCTAGAGCAGGTGAAAGAAGCCTTACAGCACAAAGCTGACATTATTATGTTGGATAATATGCTCCCAGATATGATGTGTCAGGCAGTACAGTTGATTCGTCAGCAGGATAGTAGCGTGAAAATTGAAGCTTCAGGGAATGTGACGTTGGAGACTATTCGCGCTGTGGCAGAGACGGGTGTAGACTATATTTCTAGCAGTGCGCCGATTACTCAGTCAAAGTGGTTGGATTTAAGTATGAGTATTAAGTAATTATCCCTCATGCTAAAACAATGCAATAGTTCGAGGAAAATCTAGAGTATAACAATGTATCCACTGTCAAAAACCGCTTGCGTCCTTTTACCTTTTTGCCTGCATCATAACCTACCGCTTGGCTTACCATCGCCGCAGTTTTGACACTTTGACTATCAATTATCGCTGATGATGGGCTATCGGACTTGAGGAAATGTTGTGGCGTACTGGGTGAAAATCCTTTCCGAGAGGAAAGAATATGTAGTCAATTTCGACCGTGTTAATGCTTTTTGTTATGAAAAGAATGGCAGGGTTACTTTTTGGTTACCCGATAGTGCTATCCCTATTGTGATTAACCCACAAAGAAAGTAACTTAAAAGATTAATTACTTCTCGAAAACGCTTCAATATCAAAAAACGATCGCACTAACGCCCATACTAAACAAGTGCATTATAGCGATAGCCAGTTAGTTTAGGACATAAACTGATCATAAAACCCGGACACCAACAGACTTTCAAACCTTTCCCCCGTTCGCGCAGCGTCTCCCCTTCTCCTTTTGCTATCCATTACCCGGATCTTTCTTAATATTTGCGAGAGTATTCACTCACGTTTTTTCTAACCTTGATTCGCTCGTAGTTAATTCTCAATAAAAACCTAATTTTAGCGAGAACATTAAGAGCTGATTTGTCAAGTATGCTTCACATCTCAGTGCTTAAGATTCCTACAAAACAAGCGTTTCAAGATTGTAAAGAAAGATGTGACTAATGGATAGCTCCTTTTGGGAGAGGCTAACGCCTGCCGTAGGATGCCCGTACCCCTGCGCTTAAGCAAGCTACGCGTAGCGTCTCCTAAAGGAGAAGGGCTGTAGGGAGAAGACCGCACTTCTCTACTGTCCCCTGTCCCCTGCTATAATATCTACCTGTGTTACTCATCTATCTGACCCAGGCGGCGGATATTGAGAATGTCGCTCATTTTTTTAATTTGGATAAACACTTGTTCTAATTGAGAGCGATCGCGTATATCTATTCCTAAGTCCATTAATGCTGGTTGACCAATAGCAGTTTTCACTTGAGCATGACGCACATTGATCCCTTGGTCACTCAAGCGGGATAAAATATCTTTTAATACCCCTACACGATCAAGGGCCTCGATTTGAATATCCACTGGGTAAGTATGAGGACGACCGCTATTTTCGATTGCTGAGTTCCAACTCACTGGTACTAAGCGCTCATACTCCACATTCTCCAGATTATGACAGCCTTGGCGATGAATTGAAATTCCCCTACCTCTGGTGACTACGCCAATAATCGGTTCGCCGGGAATCGGGCTACAACATCCAACGATGTGATAAACCAACCCTTCCACTCCCACAATCGGCGAATCAGTAGCACGGGAAGTCGCCGGGGGCGCTTCCCGTAAAGCTTTGGCTGTAGTTGAATCCTTGGGAAGAAATGGGATTGCAGTGGTAGCGGGTTGTTGTCCCTTTGCCACTTCTCGCCAACGATTTAGCACCAAGTTTAGCGTCACTTCCCCGTAACCCAAACCAGCGAGTAAATCTTCTACACTGTGATAGTTACACTTTTCGGCTACAGTGTGCATAGCTTCTGATTTCAACAAGCTATCAAAACCTGTTTTACCCAGTTCTTTTTCTAACAATTCTCGACCACGGGCAACATTTTCTTCCCGGCGCGATCGCTTGTACCATTGTTTAATCCGATACTTTGCTGCCGATGTTCTGACAAAGTTCAACCAATCCAAACTTGGATGGCCAGTCTTTTGGGTCATAATCTCCACAATGTCGCCATTGTGTAATCGCGTAGACAAAGGTACCATCCGCCCATTGACCCGCGCCCCAGTACAGTGATTTCCGACTTCTGTATGAATCCGATAAGCAAAATCTACACTCGTAGAACCAGGACTTAAAGGTACAACATCTCCCTTAGGGGTGAAGACATAGACATCATCTTCAAATAGATTGTCTTTGACGCTATCAAGATATTCTTGTGCGTCCTTAAGATCACTTTGCCATTCTAGGAGCTGCCGCAACCAAGTAAACTTCTCATCTGTCGTTGTTAATTGGCTATTAGAACCACCTGTTTCTTTGTACTTCCAATGAGCCGCAATTCCATACTCGGCAATATGATGCATATCCATTGTCCGAATTTGTACCTCCAAAGGACGACCTGTCAACCCAATCACACCAGTATGCAACGACTGGTAACGGTTAGGCTTAGGCAATCCAATGTAGTCCTTAAATCTACCAGGAATAGGACGAAAGGCATCGTGAACTACTGCCAAAGCTCGATAGCATTCCTCATTGGTCTGGACAATAATCCGCAGGGCTGCCAAATCATAAATTTCATTAAATTCCTTTTGCTGCCGCTGCATTTTTTGGTAGATTCCATAAAGGTGTTTGGGACGGCCGCTAATATCCTGGTAGTGAATTCCAGCTTGGCGCAAACGTTCCTGCAAAATCTTGGTAGCTTTAGCCAATTTCTCTTCCCGCGCTGTCCGTTTTTCGGAAACATGGTGCTGAATTTCGCGGAAAGCCTCCGGTTCCAAATATTTAAACGCCAAATCTTCCAGTTCCCACTTAATTCGCCAGATCCCCAAGCGATTAGCTAGGGGTGCAAAGATATCTCGCGTTTCTTGAGCGCTGCGGCGACGGCTACTTTCTGACATATACTCTAAAGTCCGCATATTATGCAAACGGTCTGCCAACTTCACCACAATTACTCGGATATCTTGCGCCATTGCCAAAAACATCCGCCGGAAATTTTCGGCTTGGCTTTCGGTTTTGCTATTGAAGTTAATTTTAGAAAGCTTGGTGACACCTTCTACTAGCAGCCGCACTTCTGGGCCAAAACGCTCTTCTATTTCTTCGCTTGTAACTTCTGTATCTTCAACTACATCATGAAGAAATCCAGCTGCTATCATGGCAGGGCTACCTCCCAAGTCATGTAGCAATTCAGCTACAGCAACGGGATGACTAATATACAACTCGCCTGATTTGCGGTATTGATCTTGATGTAATTGGTAAGCAAATTCAAATGCCCGACCAATCAAGGCCATATCATTATGCCTGCGGTCGTCTTCTGTTTCGCTGCTATTTACCAATGACTCTTTCAAACATTTCTTTAACCATTCCGGAATGGCAAGATCACTTGAGGAACTTATAGCTATACTGCTCATACAATTAAGACTAGAGGGGATCGGTGGATAGGCAAGAAATGGGAAAAACTGACAGCACTGCTGTTGGTAGATGCTGTGGTCTAGACTAGAAATGAGTAGTTTAAGGATGATCCTTTAATTGCCTATGGTAATCATCCATTCCGGGTTTAAAGAATCATCATGCTGAAAATCCCCATTTATGGCAAACTAAGCCTCGAAGCATGACTTGAGGCTTGTGGTTTTGATAAGAAGCTGATTAAAGTCTATTGTAGAAGAAAATTTTCTTGACATTAATACTATCTTAACTAGCACTGGATGTCTCTAAAACATGAGAAATATCAGGCGCTAGCAACATTGCTAGAAAAATTACGCTCTGATGCTACTACTACCGAATTAGATGCAGCCCAACTACGGCAGCGTTTAGCTTCTTTACAGCAATTTTTTGGACAACAAATTGTCCCTTTGGCTGATGCAGACTCAAAAGAGCAGTCTTATCGGACGGAGATGAGTAAGCAACTGCGCCTGTTGGAAATAGATGTGATGTTTTTCCAAGGAGCGCGGCAGCCAGCTACTGCACAAGCTAGACTTCAGACAATAGGCGATCGCTTGATAACTCTGATTAAATACTGCGATGCTATCCTCCAACAAGAATAGAAGGGGGGAAAATAACAATTGCTCTCCTTTTTTTTGAGGTTATCTTAATCATCCCATCTAACACTTTTATTGCACAGTTATTTTCGCAACAAGTCTAAAATCAATAAATCTGATCCAAAATATGAGAGAAACATAACTCCACAGGGTATAATGTCGCGTGATTTCACACACGACACCCACCGATGAAAAGCCCCAAAAAACGTTGGTTGCGAAAGGGACTCAAAATCACTTTAGTTATGCTGCTAATAGTGGGGCTGTCGCTGGTAGGATTTACCATTTATACTGTACGGTGTTCCTTTCCTGTAGAAAGTGGGGCGATCGCATTACCCAAAATGCAGGCTGAAGTTACAATCCAGCGCGATCAATGGGGTGTTCCTCACATTTGGGCTGACAACTCCCACGATTTATTCATGGCGCAGGATTATATTCACGCCCAAGATCGCTTCTGGCAAATGGATTTCTGGCGACACATCGGTTCTGGGCGACTAGCAGAAATGTTTGATTCTTCTCAAGTGGAAACTGATCGATATCTGCGAACAATGGGTTGGGCGGGGATCGCACAGCAAGAAATCCAGCAAATGGATGCACAGATGAATCGCGCCCAAAACTGGCAGGAGTTCTGGGCGGCTGCGAGCAACTTTGATATTGCTTCGCAAAACTTGGTTTATGCTGATGTTGCAGGCAATATTGGCTACCAAATGCCTGGGAAATTTCCGAAAATACTCCCCGTCAGGAAGCAGCGCGAAAATTATTGCTGAATTGGGATTTACAACTAGGAATGACATCGCCTGCTGCTGCTTTATTTGAAGCATTTTGGCAGCACTTGCTAGCAGATACCTTCCACGATCAATTGCCGCAAGAATACTTTCCTGATGGAGGCGATCGCTGGTATGCTGTAATCCAAAATATCGTTAAACAGCCCAATAGCATCTGGTGGGATAATCGCAACACCCCAAAAGTTGAAAATCGCGATCAAATTTTGCAACAAGCTTTCATCGAAGCTGTGGATGAATTGGAACGCCTGCAAAGCAAAGACCCAAAAAATTGGCATTGGGGTAAGCTGCATACTATTACTTTTCGCAATGCAACTTTAGGTAAATCTGGAGTTGCACCGATTGAAGCTTTATTTAATCGTGGTGCTTTTATGACTATGGGGAATGGGGAAACCTTGAATGCTAACCGCTGGAAGGCAGAACAATCTTCTTTTGCAGTAACTGATATTCCTTCTATGCGGATGATAGTAGATTTGGGCAATCTGGATAACTCACTCGCTATTCATGCCCCTGGACAATCAGGTCATGCTTTCCATCAACATTACACTGATATGGTTGATCCCTGGCGTAAGATTGAATATCACCCAATCCTATGGAAACAGCAGACTAATAATGCTGCAAAACTGAGGTTAATTCCTCAATAATCGGCGTTACTGAATCCGGGGATCAGTTTACGAGTGCGGAGTGTCAAAGAAAAAATGCCAAGTGTGCTGAAAAGAACTGCCATACTTTCAGTTGCTGCTGCGATCGCATTACTATTTGCTGGTTGTGGTGAAAGTAAAGTTGTCCAATGTAATAAACTAATCAAAGTTGCAAATCAGGCAACTGTCTTAGGTCAAAAACTTGGCAGAAACTCTCAGTCTGTAAAAAGCGCTAAAGGCTTAACCGAAATTGCTAGCAAGATAGACCAAATAGCCACAGAAATGAAAGCACTGGAAATCAAGGATGAAAAACTGCAAGGTTTTCAGGATCGATTTCTCAAACTCTATCAGGATAGTAGCAAGAATTTGAATCAGACAGCAATAGCTATAGATAAAAAAAACATCCCCGCTGCAAGTAAATTTTTAGCATCCTTGAAAAAGAGTAGTAACGAGGAAGCTGCAATAGTTAAGGAAATGAATGGCTACTGTGCTAGTAAATAAGCAGTTTTGAACTGAAAGCAAAGTTGTCTACAAAATTTTATTTGATGTAATAATATCAGGGATCAACCCATTACTTTTAAATATCCAGTCTGAAGATATTGATACTCACAGGTAAGCAAGAGATTCTCATATTTATCTGTAGCTCATTTTTCATCAAGCGGACTAATGGGTATTCATGTTTAACTACCTACTAAATAAAATTTCAAATACCCCAACCAATAAAATAGATTCACTGCTATTAATAGCCCTTTATTAAAGTGCGATCGCAGCAAAGGAAATAGATGAATACTTGCCAGTAATACCAAGGAAATTTCTACCAAAGCGACGATCCCGCCGTAATGTTTGCGATCCCAGTAAGAAATAGGACTGATGAAGCGGTAATCGCTAAAGGGGAAAAAGTGCCGATGGGCATCATTATTGTGAACTGGGAGGTCTAAAAGGCTATGCAGCACTGTACTCATCAATCCTACCTCTATTAGTTGCCAACTCAAAATATGGGCGATTAGTAACCCAATCAGTGCTAAAGGAATAGAGTGAAATGTACTGATGATCCCTTGCCAAAAGGGCTGATAGTATACTTCTGACCAAATTTGTTGTGTTGGCAGGCGATATACAAATTTCATCAAAAAATAGAACCCAAATATAGGAACATCTGGCAAAATTGCGTCGATAAAAACTGCGTAGCTTGCCGAATTTTGTATCTGTTGCTTCAAAATAAACAGATTCAGAATGGCATGACTGGGAGTGTTCATTACATAAATCCAGTAAATCTGCCGACGACAATTTTCTCTGCAATGTTCCCAAAACTATATGTCTTTTTTGTGTCTCAACTATGACTTAAGGCGTAACAATTTTCCAAGTCATTATATACCTTTTTACTGATTTTCAAGAAAATTCTATATTTATCTGCCTGTATTCATAAAAACTTATTTCTCAAACCGTTGCTTATATATATACTGTTTGTTAACAAGTATTAAGAAATACTTATTAAAAAATATTGCAATCTCTTGATTTAATTGTTAGCGTGTGTTTGGCAACGATACTGGTGAGCGCTCTAAATCTAAGAGAGGTAAAACCTATGAGCTATATCCATCCAACCAAGTAGCGTGAAGTGTTGATTTTCAATCTGGAAAATGAGGCTAATTTGATTTGTATCAGCAGATTAGCCCAGAAGTATCTTATTTGCCAAAAGCTTATTTTCATGACGATTGATTTGTCTTACCTGACCCAGGATGCAAGACGAAAAGTGTGGTAAGACCTAGATTCTGGAGATAAAAACCGATGAATATTCAAGGTAAAGTTGCCCTAATTACTGGGGCTTCTCGTGGAATTGGAAGAGCGATCGCGCTGGAATTGGCGCAACAAGGAATGCAGCGGCTGATATTAGTAGCACGCGATCGCCAAAAGTTAGTTGAGGTAGCCGACGAAATCGAAGCGATGGGTGTCCAAGCGACGATTTTGGCAATAGATGTGACTCGCACAGCTGAGGTCAATATTGCCATTGCCCAACTATGGCGCAATTATGGCCCGATTCATCTTTTGGTGAATTGTGCAGGAGTTGCATATCAAACCTCATTTTTGCGTTCAAAACTCCCCCAAGTTCAAGAAGAACTTTCTGTGAATTTATTGGGAATGTATACCCTTACTAGTCTGATCGCCCGACGCATGGCTAGTCAAAGACAAGGGACAATTGTGAACGTATCAAGCTTAATGGGGAAAGTAGCCGCACCGACAATGGCGACTTATTCTGCGACAAAGTTTGCCATTTTAGGATTTACCCAAGCCTTGCGGCGCGAACTAGCAGAACACAACATTCAGGTAAAGGCATTACTGCCTTCTTTGACAGACACAGACATGGTGCGCGACTTAAAATTATTTCGCTGGGTGATCCCCATGAGTCCCCAAAAAGTAGCGCAAGCATTGATCATCGGACTGCAAAATGATGCACCAGAAATTTTAGTTGGATGGCAAAGTCATCTAGCTGTGTGGTGTCAACGCTTAGCCCCTTGGTTGCTAGAGTTGGTTTTACATATAGCAACTCCGCCAGCGCCAAAAAGACCACAACCTCAGCAAAAACTGAGTTTCTGGAGTAAAATCCAACGTTTCAGCGATTTTGTTTTTTCTAGAAACATGGTTCATTTTGTGTTTGCACGGAAGTCCTAAGCGTGAAATCTATAGATGACGAGTGTTAAGACTGGCAATCCTACGGCTAAAAAACGTGGGATTGTTGAGTAATGCATATTAAAAATCAAGATTGCTACTGCGATCGCATAATTAGACATACCTTGTTTCGGAGCAACCAGAAATGCTTTCATCACCTGCTACTCTTTCTTCTTTGCCCGAAATCATTGATGGCTTGCCAAATATTTCTGGTTCGGAAACAGAAGTTCTCGCCGTTGTGAACCATGATGCGCCTGTATTCTTAGCCTCGACAAATATTCGCTTAGAAGATGTCAAAGCAGTATTTGCGATCGCCTTGCACATGCATCAGCCAACTATACCTGCGGGAGGTGATGGTGGGTTGATCAATAATCTGCAATATATGTTTGAGCATCCCAACGAAGGAGATAACCACAACGCCGGGCCTTTTGCTTATTGTTATAGTCGCATGGGAGACTTGATCCCCGAACTCGTCAGTCAAGGTTGCAATCCCCGCGTGATGTTGGATTACTCTGGTAATCTTCTGTGGGGACTCAGACAAATGGGACGAGTTGATGTTTTAGACAACCTTAAGCGAATCACTTGCGATCCCACCTATCAACCTTATGTAGAGTGGCTGGGTACAATGTGGAGTCATGCGGTGATCCCTTCCACACCCATACCAGATATTAAATTGCATATCCTGGCATGGCAACAATATTTTGCAGCAGTTTTTGGTTGGTCTGCACTCGCACGAGTCAAAGGCTTTTCTCCTCCAGAAATGCACTTGCCAAATCACCCTGATACTCTGTTTGAATTTGTCAAAGCCCTCAAAGAATGTGGATATCGCTGGCTACTCGTACAAGAACATTCTATAGAAACTATTACTGGTCAACCTATTAACCATAAGCATTTACCACACCGTCTGATTGCCCGCAATTCTCAAGGCGAAACAATTAGTATCACAGCCTTGATTAAAACCCAAGGTTCGGATACTAAATTAGTTGCTCAGATGCAACCATACTATGAAGCCAAAACTTTATCTCTACAACAAGTCGGTAATGTTTTGATCCCACCAATCGTCAGTCAAATTGGTGATGGCGAAAATGGTGGTGTGATGATGAATGAATTTCCCAGTGCTTTCAAACAAGCTTGGCATGAGATGGGACATCAAGGAGGAGGAAAATCTGGTGTTGTCGGGGTGTGTGGTACAGAATATTTAGAATTAATCGAAGCAGCTGGTTGTAAACCAGAAGATTACCCAACTTGCCAGCCAGCAGGACAACACCAAATTTGGCAGCAAGTTTCACTAGAAAATTTACAACCTGAAGCCGTAGAAAATGCCATTGCAGAATTAAAACAAAGCAACTCTAATTTCCATATTGATGGTGCTTCATGGACAAATCATATCAGTTGGGTACAGGGCTATGAAAATGTTTTGTCTCCGATGAATCAATTCAGCAGTTTATTTCATCAAAAACTCGATCAATTGCTGCCAACTGATTCATCTAAATATCGTCATGTTCTTCTGCATAATCTTTTGCTGCAAACTAGCTGTTTTCGGTATTGGGGACAAGGCGCTTGGACTGATTATGCCCGTGAAATTTATCGACGTGGTGAAAATTTACTGTGATCATATTTCGAGAATAGCCGTCTTGACATGGACAAAGCTGCGGTAAACTTGCGCCTAGAAAAGGTGACTGAATATCACGCCGATTTGCTGTACTCCCATCTGAGCAATCCGATATTATACGAATATCTAGAAGACGAGATCCCGACGCTCTCGGAACTGAAGCAAAAGTTCAAGTTTGCCGCCCTAGAAAAATCGCCCGATAACGACACGATGACGTGGCTAAAGTGGGTTGCGATCGCCCCAAAACACCAGTTCGTTGGAGTTGTTGAGATCGGTATTTTCGATGATGGATATGCAGAAATCGGCTTTATGACTTTTGCCGACTTCCAAAAACGGGGGTACGCTCCTGGTTATTGTTCAAAAGCGATCGCCTTAGCCAGAGAGCGCTTCGACTTTCCCACATTGCACGCTTCAGTGAACGAGCAAAACCTAGCTTCTCGTCAGGTGCTTGAGAAGCTAGGGTTTGAATTGCATAAAGTCAATAAAAATGCAGAGTTGGTCAAAGGAAAACTTTCAGATGAACTCATCTATCGTCTCATCTTTACCAACCCCAACTGAGCAAGCAAAATAAGCGGTACTACCTCTCCAATCCTTTATGAATCAATACAGTTCAGTACTATTCTTATTAATTAAACGGGTTGTTTAACTCAATACTTGTATAGTAAAATTATTTACTGGACTTTCAATATTTAGTTACCTTAGTATCTCCGGTAATGCCAAAATTTGATGACCAACTGGAAACTATTTATGCCAGCGATCGCAAAGAATGGCGAGAATGGTTAGAAAAGAATCATCTCACCTCGCGAGGTATATGGTTGATTTACTACAAAGTCAAAAGTGGTACACCAAGTGTTAAATACAGCGAAGCAGTCAAAGAAGCTCTATGCTTTGGTTGGATTGACAGTAAAATCAAATCATTGGATGAAGAGCGTTATCAGCAAATCTTCACACCTCGAAAACCGAAAAGTGTATGGTCAAAATTAAATAAGCAATATATTCAAGAGCTAATTGAACAAGGCTTGATGACTGAGGTAGGTCTAGGAAAAATTGTAGCTGCAAAACAAAATGGCTTATGGAACTCCTTGGATGCAATTGAAGCATTAACAATTCCAATAGATTTGAAACAGGCATTAGAAGCAAACGCAATAGCCAACCATAATTTCAAGGTATTTAATAATTCATTGAAGAAGAATATTTTATTTTGGATTGACAGTGCAAAACGTCCAGAAACTAGGTTAAAAAGAATCGAGCAAACCATAATTTCAGCAGCACAAAACAGCAATCCATTGATGCGGTAATTAGTTGTATCTTTCTTGAATAATCGTGCCACGCGATTGGCTTATGACCACGGAACACTGGAAATTATGACTCCTTTGATGCCTGATGAGCATAATAAAAGACTAATTGAGAAGCTGATTGATAATCTAGCAGAACAACTCAACCTCAACCTGAAAAGCACTGTTTCAGTGACTTGTAAGCGTCCAGATTTGCTACGGGGTGTAGAACCAGATTCGAGTTTTTACATCCAGCAGAATGAACCCGTGATGCGACAAAAGCAGAATCTAGACTTAACCCAAGACCCACCACCAGACTTAGTAGTTGAGATAGACTACACCAGCGCTTCTGTTGACGGTTGCATTTTCAGTTTAAGTAAGTTCTCTTTCGATTGGTCGCTTCCAGTAATTTGTCCTATACTCAGAAGCTGATCATAAAACCTTGACACCAAGAGATTTTCAGACCTGTTTCCTACCGTATTTACCATAAACTAAGCTGATTGGGGGGATAGTCAAGGTTATTCCAAGGTAGAGGCGAGATTGCTAGACCACTCTGTTCTAACAACTGTTGAAAGTAACGCGCTGTGCTAGGCGATCGCTCTTCTAGAGGACAATGAACAAAGAAATAAATTTGCGTTCCTGTCTGTAACCACTGTTGAATTTGCGTTACCCACTCTTTCATAAAAGGCTGATTCACAGGTAAATCTGGATGAGAAATAAACCGAATCAGGCTAAAAGGTGCAGTGACACTAAATTGTACTGGTAGTTTAGGTTTGCGGCGTTCCGATTTTAACTGGGGGTCATCATCTCCAATGTAAATGGGACGCGAGTCTAATATTACCCGTCCCACACCTAGGTTTTCTAAGACTGCTGTTAAATCACTAATATAAGGTTCACTAAACCAATCGCGATGCCGAACTTCTAATGCTAGTGGTGCTTCTGTACGTGGCCAAGCTTCCAAAAAGGCAGTTAAATCTTCTAGTAATACAGGTGCATAACTTGGTGGTAACTGGGCAAATATAGGGCCAAGATGCTGACCTAAAGGGCGCATGACCTCTAAAAATTTTAAAGCAGCAGGAATGCAGGGTTGTAGTAAACCTTTATGGGTGATATCCCGTGACAATTTTAGGCAAAATTTAAATCCTGGGGGTGTTTCAGATGCCCAACGGGTGATAGTTTCTTGGTTAGGTACAGCGTAAAACGTGGTATTACCTTCAACCGTAGTAAAGCGACGGCTGTAGAGAGAGAGAAATTCGGTTGCACGAGTTCCTTGGGGATAAAGTTCACCTACCCAACCCTTATATGCCCAAACTGCACATCCGATAAAAAAGTTCACAAGCATCTATAGAAAAAATTCAGTGAGTAACTCAAAGTACTGAACGGCTTTGATGTCTCATACTCAATTGTACAGGTCGGTCAGTAAATTGATGGAGCGATCGCTTGTAGTGATTATTTTCCTTATACCAATTCTATGTGAGGCTGCACATAACGCCCGCAGGCTAGAAGCCTGGGGCTAAAGAAACAAAGCCTGCACAAGCAGGCTAATTATATGCAGCTTTATATAAAAACGGTATTAGATGAGATTTGTATAGTAGTATTTGCAGAAAAAAGGATATTGTCAATGGTTGCCCAAATCCAAGAATTAGATGCTGAACAATGGGTGAAAACTCGTTCTTCCCTTGATCCTACCCAATCCACATTTTTGATCTGGACAGGTAAAATTTACAGCTTTATCCCAGGTGAAAAAAGACAACTCCTTTTTAGAATGGTGGGATTAAGCGTTAGTAGGTGTATTCCCACAGCAGAAGGTAGCTGGAATTTTGCTTCTAGAGAACTGACTTACTACCTTAACCCAGAGACAAATGAGACTCTGCGAAAATGGGAAAATCCTTGGATAGGCGAGACAGTACCAGTATTACACGTTGCCAATAATCCCGTGCAGGGTCAATTTCGGGGTAAATTTCCCGCGCAAGTAGAAAAAGATGCTACAACTTTTGTTTTTGATATTTTTCCCACTTACCCCAATCCCTTAGCAGAAGATCCAAAATTTGCTGCTTACAGTCCATATCCAACTTATCAAGCAGCAGAATTATTTAAACTAACAGTACCAACCGCAGATTTAAGCAACCCCAAAATTTCCTCAGTTTCTCAACTCAGACTTAGTTGGGATCGGATTGGTCAGTGGCTTCCTTGGATGAAAATGGGCGATCGCCCTGGTAATCTGATCTATAGTGCTGCTGGGAGTAAAATCAGTGGTTTAACAGAATTACCCCAGTTTCTTCAAGACGAAATTAATCACCGCATTCCTTTATACAAGCAAGCTCCCAAAGCATTCATAGAAGGAGAAGATATGACCTCTTGGTTGTACTTCCAAAAGCATTTTCAGGCTTACTTGGCTGGCGAAATCTTTCCCCTTCCCGCAGCGGAGGAGTAATATAGTAGGGGGTAGGGGAAAAAGGATTTTAAGATTTTTGCTGGAATAATAACTAACCAAGCAAACATGAGGTAAGAAACACTAGTCCCTAGTCCCTAACCCCTAGACCTTTTTCTTACTTCGTCTGAAAAATGTTTTGCACCATTACTTTATCTGTACTTGCAGCCGCTTGATCTAAAGCTGCAATTTCATTAGAGTCTAATTGCCAACCCAAAGCGCCAATATTTTCCTGTGCCTGTTGCACTGATTTAGCTCCAGGTATGGGAATAGTGCCTTTACAAATACACCAATTAATTGCTATTTGTGACATGGTTTTGTTTCTAGATTCTGCCACGTCTCGTAAACATGTTAAAAGCGATCGCACTCCTGGTAATAGCTGTCTAAATAATAAACCTCGGATGCCCTTGGGAAAAGAGCCTTTCTCGGAGTATTTTCCTGTTAATATCCCCAAAGCTAAAGGACTGTAAGCAATCAGTTTAATTCCTAGCTGATCGCAAACATCTTTTAACCCCAGTTGGGTAACAGGATATGTGGACAGTAGGGAGTACTGAACTTGCAAAGTTTTAATCGGTACTTCTCGCGCGGCAAACTTTTGATGTACACGTTGGAGTTGTTGAGGGCCGTAATTAGATAGCCCCACTCCCTTAACTTGTCCTTGTTCATATAAATCTGCTAGACCATTTAATAACCCTACTTCTTGCCAGGGGGCATAATTAGCCGTTGACCAATGCATCTGTACCAAATCTACCTTTCTTCCCAAGCGTTGGGCAGAAGCATGGCAAGCTTTTACCATTGACTGGCGCGTCCATCTCCAAGGATAAGCAGCAAGTTTAGTGGCAATACAAATATTTTCTTGACCTACGCCTTGATATTCTCTAGAAAATCTTCCTAAAAGTAACTCGCTGCGGCCGTTTAATCTCCCAGTTCCGTAAGAATCGCCTGTATCAAATAAAGTGACACCGTTACTTACACAAAGGTTAAAGACAGCTTGCAACTGGTTATCCATGCTTTCTTTATATCCCCAGAGCAGTTGGTTTCCCCATGCCCAAGTCCCGCAACCCATGCTAGGAAGGGATAGTTCTTGGTTAATATGCATAATTCACTGTTCCCCAAACAACGAGATTAATTTTATGCCTATGCCCCAAACACCCTAAACTATGTGAGGAAATTTTGAAGCGATCGCAGATTAACTAATGCAAGTTAGACCTGCTACTGTTGATGATGTCTCGTTAATCTTCTCATTTATTCAGAAGAAATCAGAATTTGATCGAAACATTGGTGCATTTTCTGGAGTGTTGCGAGTATCCGAAGCAAAGATCCGCCAGACACTTTTTAGAACAACTCCTTTTGCTTACGTTTTGTTTGCACAATCTTTAAAGTCTGAGGTGGGGTTTGCTTTATATGGATTCAGGTACTCATCATTTTTAGGTCAGCCAAGTATCTGGCTTGATGATTTGTACGTGAATCAAGATGTGAGGAGTCAAGGCGCAGGAACAGCATTAATGGCTCGACTCGCTCAAATTGCCCAGGAAAATAACTGTACCCATCTTGCTTGGAATGCTGACGCTCGAAATACCCGTGGACTGAGTTTTTATCATCGCTTAGGTGCAGAAATTACCGAACAGCAAGGTAATCGGTGTTTTTTAAGATGGGTTCCGTAATCAACTCAGTACACTTCTATTTCTTCTTCCCTGTCCCCTATATGCTCTTTGCTATCTACGACAAGCCGCTTTAACTTGTCGCTGCTGGTTTATTGTCATTCTCGTTATTGTTCATACTGGAAACAAATGACAGTTGCTTAAAACTAGGAGTTGGCGACTCGCCTCGTAGTCTCCTGCGGCGCTGGTTCTTAGGAACTCCTCCAGCCATGCCATACTCTACACTGCTTTTGCCATATCGAGTCGCAACTCCCAACAGTATATGTTCTGCCATATCTGCTAACTCGCGCTCTTTTTCTAGCATTTCACGGTATAACTTATCCAAGCTGGAAAGGGCAGTATTGTATGCATTTTCTTGAGTTCTCATTGACTCAATTAGATTTGAAAAAGCAGATAGAGTCAGTCCATTGCCTAAATCTAAATTTGGATCAATTGAATTAATACCAGCCGCACGGCGCACTGATTTTTGTAATACCGGAGAAGTTCTTTTTCTACGAGCCATAATATACACCTTGTAAAATAGTATGGTTAATATTCTTTACCTTAAAAAACTTCCGTATTGATCAGCCTGAGAGAATTTCGGCAAATCTACAATGGCTTTTGTTACATAGCAATAGTTGTTATGAGTGCTGGAATTACTGACATGAGAAAGTAATCGGCTGTTTGCTTGCGGAAAACACTAAAATGAATACGCGATCTACTGAAATCAGAAAGTATTTAAGCAAAATGAGCAAGTAAACTGCCGTTTGTTTGCGGAAAATACCAAAATGAATACGCGATCTACTGAAATTAGAAAGTATTTAAGCAAAATGAGCAAGTAAACTGCCGTTTGTTTGTGGAAAACACTAAAACTAGAAAGCAATTAGGTCTTTTGAGAAAGCAATCAGGTATTTTGCTAATTAAAATCGACTTGATCTACTTTTCTACTTTATGTTTATGGGGTGAACCTGGAGCTTATTCTGAGAAGGGGCGACCCAAAAAGCATGGTGATAAATTTAAACTGAATGAGCCAACAACATGGAGTGAAGCAACATCTGTGTTGGAAATAAATGACCCAAAATGAGGACGTGTGCGTGTGAGCTTGTGGAAAGATTTACACTAATGTAGGATTGAAGTCACCCAAAAAACTGAAACTCTTCTGGCATAAGTATTTGACAATCCTACACCCACCTAAAAATCAAATCTTAAGATTACCTTTTTTTGGCAAGCTTATAATTTTCATTTTTGATTTCCGGCAATATTATGCTTCCAAGCCATCAAAAAAGGATGCGATCGCTTCACGAAATAATGAGTATTACAGCCTCCTTTGCGGCAATATTATGGTTCCAGTCGCGGCAATATTATGGGTTAACCGACATTTATCCTGATTGGGTTTCAGAAAAAAACTGATAACGGTGAGCGATTATTCCCCAACCCACCCAACGTTTAAATCCGATATCTCCTCTATACAAACAACGTTGGAAGCCAAAGCATCGTTTCAGAAAACTAATACGTCCTTCTATACCTTTATGCCAATGACGGCCTTTTCTAAAATTTCTCTTCCTTTCATGCTCAATTCGTTGCTTACTTCTATAACCTCCTTTCGGCAATATGACTTCTAACATACATGCTAAATCTATCTAAAAAGATAATTTTGCTAACAATTTGCAGTAAAATTAGTCCTTTAGATAGAGGAGAGTAAGACAGATGGCTCGTGTCATCATTGTGCGTCATGGTCAAAGCACCTATAACACTGAACGGCGTATTCAAGGACGCACTGATGTGTCCAGATTGACAGAAAAAGGTCGTGATGATGCCAGTAAAGTAGGCAAAGCCCTCAGTAATATTTTATTTAATGCAATTTACAGCAGTCCCCTCCAGCGAGCTAAACAGACAGCAGATATTATCCACAGTCAGTTAGAAATTGGCTCTGGACAGTCGCCTGTTCTTGAAGTTTCTCATAATCTGTTAGAAATTGACCTGCCTTTATGGGCAGAAATGCTCTCTGCTGAAGTTAAGCGGAAGTTTGCCGAAGACTACTGCACCTGGAAAGAACGCCCTCACGAATTGCGGATGCTGATTGATGATGTTGAGGGAAAAAAAGAACATTTCCCTGTCCTAGTTTTGTATGAACAGGCGCGGCAGTTTTGGCAAGAAACTTTGTCTGGCCATGATGGCGAAACCATTCTTATAGTTGGACACAACGGTATTAATCGCGCCCTGATTAGTACAGCTCTAGGCATCCCCCCAAGTCGCTACCATTGCATACAGCAATCTAACTGTGGGATCACTGTCTTAAATTTTGCTGGGGGATTAGCAGAAGCAGTTCAACTAGAGTCGATGAATCAGACGCAACACATGGGAGAGACTCTGCCCTCGTTGCGACCGGATCATCAGGGTGTGCGATTATTGTTGGTGCGTCATGGGGAAACTGAGTGGAATCGTCAGACTAGATTTCAAGGTCAAATTGACGTGCCTCTAAACGACAATGGCCGCAAACAAGCGCAAAAAGCAGGTGAATTTCTGCAAAAGTTGCCAATTGACTTTGCCGTTACTAGCTCAATGCTGCGTCCTCAAGAAACAGCAGAGATTATCTTGAGTCATCATCCTAGTGTAAAGTTGGAGTTACAGAGTGGTTTAAGAGAAATCAGTCACGGACTTTGGGAAGGAAAATTAGAAATAGAAATAGAGCAAGAATTTCCCAAAGAGTTACAGCGCTGGCGAACAGAGCCAGGAGTAGTACAAATGCCTGAAGGAGAAAATTTGCAGCAAGTGTGGGAGCGTAGCGTTGAAACTTGGCAGTTGATTGTACAAGCGGCATTAACAAATCAACTCAAAACCGGATTAATAGTAGCTCACGATGCCACTAATAAAATCTTGCTATGTCACATTTTAGGTTTGTCAACGGAAAATTTCTGGAATTTTCGTCAAGGTAATGGTGCAGTCAGCGTGATTGACTACCCCTGCGGATTAAATGGTTTACCAGTACTGCAAGCAATGAATATTACTAGTCACTTGGGTGGAGGTGTACTAGATAAAACGGCAGCCGGGGCATTGTAAAACAGTTATGGCTGAATTGCTACAACAAGTACGGGTAATTGACCCAATTTCTGAAACTGACCAACTAGCTGATGTACTAATTTCTGATGGGGAAATCCAAGCCGTCGCCGCGCACATTTCCCAGAGCAGTCCTGATACTCAAATCAGAGATTGTCAGGGATTAGTTCTCGGCTCTGGATTAGTGGATTTGTATAGCCACTCAGGCGAGCCGGGATTTGAAGAACGAGAAACCTTGTTATCTTTCTTACAAGCTGCTGCGGCTGGAGGCTTTACCAGAGTTAGCATTTTACCCGATACATCTGTGGCTATTGATAACCCTGCACTTGTAGCACAGTTGCAGAAGCAGAGGAAGGTAGGGGAGAGTTTGTATGTTTCTCCCCTGCTTCATATCTGGGGTGCTATTACCTTAGATGTTGCTGGAAAGCAGATGACAGAATTAGCAGATTTAGCTGCGGCTGGAGTTGTTGGTTTTAGTGATGGTAAGCCGTGGGAAAACTTAGGATTGGTGCGGCGGGTATTAGAATATCTCCAGCCATTGGGTAAACCAATAGCATTTTGGCCTTGCGATCGCCAACTAATTGCCAATGGAGTGATGCGAGAAAGTCCAGATGCGTTGCGGTTTGGTTTACCACCCATACCCGCCAGTGCTGAAACTACTGCGATCGCAGCTTTGTTAGAATTGGTCGCCGTCACAGGTACACCAGTACATATCATGCGTGTCTCCACAGCTCGCAGTGTGGAACTAATCGCTTCAGGGAAGGCTGCTGGTTTACCAATTACCGCCAGCACTACCTGGATGCATTTATTATTAGATACAAAAGCAGTTAAAAGTTACAACACCAGTTTGCATTTAGCTCCGCCTTTAGGCAATCCCAGTGATGTAGCCGCATTGCGTAGGAGTGTACGAGCTGGGGTTGTAGATGCGATCGCTATAGACCATGCACCCTATACCTACGAAGAAAAAGTCCAGGCTTTTGCCGAAGCCCCCCCAGGAGCGATTGGTTTAGAATTAGCATTACCTCTGCTGTGGCACAATCTCGTAGAAACAGGAGAATTTACAGCTTTAGAATTATGGCGGGCTTTAAGTACCAACCCAGCCAAGTGCTTACAACAAAAAACGAGTGCGATCGCTGCTAATCAACCCGCCGAATTGACTTTATTTGATCCCCAAGCTAACTGGAAAGTTGAAAGGAAAAATCTTTACACGCTTTCTAGTAATACACCTTGGTTAGGACAAGAATTAAAGGGTCGTGTTGTCCGAATTTGGTGTTAGTTGCGAGCAAAAACCAGTTACCACTATTGTTTTTGAATATTTTCTCCTAAACAGCAGCGATGACTATCCGCCATGCGACTGAAATTGACTTACCTGCAATTGTGGCAATTTACAATGCTGCAATTCCCAGCCGCACCGCCACCGCTGACTTAGAGCCAGTCTCCATAGAAAGTCGCCTTGCTTGGTTTCGGGGGCGATCGCCTTCACAACGCCCGCTTTGGGTGATAGACCTAGAAAGTGTAGTTGTTGGCTGGCTAAGTTTTCAATCATTTTATGGGCGACCAGCTTACAGTAAAACTGCCGAAATTAGTATTTATATTGCCCCAGCTTTTCATCGACATGGTTTGGGACGGCAACTCTTAGCAAAAGCAATTTGCGAAAGTCCAAATTTAGGTTTAAAAAACCTAGTAAGCTTTATTTTTGCTCACAATCAACCTAGTTTAAAACTGTTTGAAACATTCGGGTTTCAATCTTGGGGACATTTACCCCAAGTTGCAGAACTTGACGGGATTGAACGAGATTTAATAATTATGGGACTCCGAATTGGTGAACCTATTGTTTAATTTTATAGACAAACTGACTTTGTGCAAGCCTAAATTGTTTTTAAAACGCAGAGTATCGCAGAGGAAAACGCAAAGTATCGCAGAGAAATCCCTCTGTGTACCTTTGCGTTTAACCTCCGCGTGCCTCTGCGTTTTATTAATTCTCCTTTTGCTACCCTTACCAGCTGAGGCAGCACAAACACAACCAGAACGCACACCTTTAACCCTGGAATTATTGCAAGAGCGATTACACACACCGATACTCCGCGAAGGTAATTTGACCGTAGATTTACGGCAGATGATTATCGATTTGCGACCTGAAAATGTAACTTTCCGCGACGCTTTTTACCAACTGTTGCGAAAAGAACTGGGTGTAAAACCTTTGGGTTTAGATCTTAGTCAGTCTTTAATTCAAGGGGATTTTGTCGGTAGTGATTTGGGTTTAAGAACACCTCTATATGCCCAAGCGATCGCTCCTATATTCACCGCCACCGAACAAGAACAACTAGAAAGTTTACGCTTGGTTTGCTTACAGTTATTAGCGATCGCTTTACCCAATTCTAAAGACTGTCAGTCACTTTTGGGAACTGAGTTAACTAAATCTAGTGAAATCTCGGTTTTTCGTGGTTCTTTGACACTAGTGCAAACTCGCTTCAATGGGGAAGTACAGTTCCCAAATACATTTTTTCTGCAATCTGTCAATGCTCAAGGTGCAACTTTTCTCCAACCCACTAACTGGACTGAAACCAGATTCAGCCGTTCCTTCAGCTTTAAGGGTGCGACATTGCGTCAGCTGAGTAATTTTCAGGGTAGTGTTTTTTTTAATCAAGCCAATTTTAAGCAAGCCCAATTTCAAGAAACCGCTGATTTTAATGGCAGCATATTTGTAGATACAGCCAACTTCAACCAAGCTACTTTTAAACAGTTGGCTAAATTTAGTAATGTGCAGTGGCAAAGAAATGCAAATTTTTCAAATGTACGCTTCGCTAATCAAGCACAGTTTACCAGAGCCAACTTCCATCAATTTCTCTTTCTCACAGAAGCAAGTTTTGAACAAGCTGCGATCTTTCGGGAAGTGCAGTTTAACCAACCCGTAAATCTGCGTGGTGCTAGTATTCTCAATCAAGCAGATTTTAGTGATGCGGGGTTTGCTAAAGCGGCTTTTTTAAATGTACCAGGTCTAACTTTTAATTCTAACCAAGCGAAAATTTTAGGTAATCCCGGCGAAATTGGTAAGATGTTCTCCATCCCAACATTGCAAGGTAATCAAAATATCTTGCGGAATTTAGGGCAAAATTTCCGTCAACAACAACAAGTTGCCGATGCTAATCAGCTAGAGTACACAAAACAGCAATTACGAATTACAGAGTTAAGTCATCGTTTAGTGGCGACAAACATCAATAGTGCAAGTCTGACAAAATTAATTAATTTGGGATTTTCGGCAACTCAGGCGCAAGAAATAACCCACCGCCGTGTTATCCAACTCTTTCGCAACAGCAGTGAGTTGCTCAGCTTACCAAACATTGATGTAGAAACCTACACCCAACTGCGCGATCGCCTCATTTTTGCTAAGCCCTTATCAATTGGTGGCTGGTTACTGCAAGCTGGGAATTGGTTAGCGTCGAGTGTACTGCTGTTATTGAGTGGTTATGGTACGGATTTTTGGTTAGTGTTTGGTGTGGGAGGACTAGCGATCGCCTATTTTGGTTTATTATTTTGGCTAGTAGATCGCTACCGCCGCCTGCATCCTACGCCAATTATTCCCACATATTACGAAACCGTGGCGATCTTAGTAAGTTTTGGCTATTTAACATTCTTCAGCTTACTAGCCATCTTTCGCAGTTCCGCCCAACCTTGGCTGACACTAGGATGTCTGTTGACGATTATTGTTCCCGTACCGATTGGTTTATTGTGCCGACTTTACCAACAAGGTCGTTATCACGACTTAATGGATATTTCCTATTTTACAGAAGACGGTAGTTTACGGCAGTTACGACTGTTAATTGGACGCTTACCAGTCATACCTAGAAATATCATATTCCGCGAACGATATATGCCTCTATTGTGCGATCGCCGTTGGAACTGGCTAAATTACTATGACTTTAGTCTGAATAACCTAGTGCGATTGGGATTTAATGATATTCGCCTCCGAGACGAACACTTACCAGGTATCATCTCTGCACTTGCATGGTATCAGTGGAGTCTAGGCGTACTTTATATTACGTTGGTTTTGTGGACACTTTCTCGGACGATTCCCGGATTGAACTTGCTGATTTACCTGAAGTAACATCTTAAATTTCCGTTGATAACTTTCTTTCGCTGTACCTGTGATAAAATACTCCATCCACGAGGGGATAGAGTTTTGTCAGTAGTAAAGTAGCGTAAATAAATATAGTAGCGATCGCATTTCCTGACTAAACCTTTGCTTCCAAAGACTTAAGTAACTCAGTATTTACACCCGACTCACGAGTCAGGGAAACTTTGCCAGTGCGGGCTATTTCCCTCAAACCAAATTTTTGTAGTACCTGGACAATCGCTACCATCTTACCTGGATCTCCTACAACTTCCAAAGTTAGAGAATCTTCTGCCACATCTACGACTCGCGCCCGGAAAATCTGAGCTAGTTCGATTACTTCTGAGCGATTGCTACTAGTAGCATTCACCTTCACGAGCATTAATTCTCGCTCTACGCAAGGAGTTTCGGTAATGTCCTGCACCTTGAGAACATTGACCAGCTTATACAGTTGTTTAGTGAGTTGCTCGATTACGCGATCGTCACCAGGTACAACCATCGTAATTCGGGAAACTCCTCCTTGTTCAGCTGGCCCAACAGCAAGGCTTTCTATGTTAAAGCCGCGACGGGCAAATAAACTCGAAATGCGGGACAGAACACCCGCCTCATCTTCTACTAAAACTGAAAGGGTATGTTTCATCTTCGCCAACATCGGCTCAGGCAGCATATTACTAACGCAAACACTAGTTAAGGACTGCCCTACACGTACTGTTTAAATTGCTAAATTATAGGTCTAACCTTATATTGTAAACTCAATACCTGCATTCACTACACTCTCTAGAGATAAATCATACTGAAAGCAGAAGCCTTCCTCAATCCATATCTTTTTTTGGACAGATGTGGATTTTTGATAAAAGTTTTATCCTGTAATGTTATAAACTTCTAATGGGAGAAAAAGTTGTATGAGTTGGTTAAAAAGGCTTTTTGGATTAGAAAAACCTCAAAATGCACAAGTAAATCCTAGTCCCCAGGCAGTACCGCAAGCTTCTACTACTAGCGCTGCCTCTACTGCTACTCAATCAATTCCCCCAGAGCGTGTAGGATTGAACGGCGAATATGACCAAAGTGGACTGGCAAAACGAGTAGCATTGGCATTCGATCAAGACCAGCAACTTGACGATGTTGATACTCTCTGGGTAGCTCAAACAACCAGTACTGTAGTGTTGAAAGGCAAAGTTCCCAGCCAGGACATTCTTAACAAGATGGTTTCTGTAGCACAATCAGTAGATGGCGCTATAGATGTTGACACTAGTCAAGTTACTATTGGCTAGCTAGTTTTGTGTTCATCTTTGAGAGCGATTAAATGCTGGGTGTCATCAAGACATCCATCAATCCAATCCAATTCAAAATAGCTTGATTTACTTGATCTGGGCATTCATCATGAGGACAATGACCCACGTCTTCTAATTGCAGTAGTTGTAATTTTTCGTTGTACTGAGCAAATCGATTAGCAAGTACAGGGGGAACGAATCGGTCTTTTTGCCCCCAAATTAATAGCATTGGTATTGTTAAATTTGGTAATATTGCCTTGACACTAGGACTAAAATTAACAGCGATCGCAGCTTTAAATAAGGCACTAAAAGCACGAGCAGAACCTCGGTCTTGGGGAGGGCCAGCTAAAATGTCTACTAGTTCATCAGTGATGGACTCTGGATTAGCGTAAGCAATACCAGCCCAGCGGCGCAACACACTAGGTCGGCGCACAAAGTGAAATATAGGCTTCAGTATCAATGGAGAAGCAACTATATTTTTAATAGCTTTGACCAAAGGTCGCAAGAAAGGCGGGATTGCTTCTTGTTCTAAAGAAGGATCAGGTAAACTCATCATCACTATCCCTTGTACCATGTCGGGATGAGCAGCAGCGGCAACCAAGGAAATCAGCGAACCGTTAGAATTGCCGATTAATATTACTGGTTTACGAATAAAAGCTTTCCAAAAGTCGTACACCTGCTCTACCCAAAATTCTATGCTGTAATTCACAGGAGCTTTTTGGGAAGCACCAAAACCCAACATATCTAAGGCGTAAACTGTGTGGTGTTCTCCCAATACCTCTAAATTATGTCGCCAATGACCAATAGAAGCACCAAACCCATGTAGCAAGATCAGGGGTGTTGTGTGTCGATTTTCTTGAGCAGGTCGAATATAGGTATAACGAGTTTGCCAACCCCGCCATACCCAATCTCTTTGATTACCAACTCGTTGCTGCCAGTGTACTGTAGTGGTCACACTTTCCTCCGCATCTATCAGTACTTTAATAAATCCTATCTAATGTTTCGTAGTAAGCACTTTAGTGCTTAAAAATCCAGGACTAAAGTCCTGACTACGAACTTATTATTTTTGCTTGCCATTTCTGGGAGTTGCAGATTAAAAAGACAGTGGGCAGCAGTTTATTATCCCACTTTCTTTAAATCATGCCACGTATTTTTGACAATATTGATTTACAGCTATTACCCAGTTTACGAGAAACCCTAAAGTCATCTTACAGGGCAGACTTTTGTGTAGGTTATTTTAACTTGAGAGGGTGGCAAAAAATTGACGATCTAATTGCCCAATATGTGGGGGAAACTGGGGCTTGTTGTCGGCTACTCGTAGGGATGCAAAGTTTACCTCAACATGAAGTTGAGGAATATTTTACTTTAGGAACTCGTGAGGGAAAAATTGATAATAGTGCCATCGTCCGGTTCAAAAAAAAGGTAGCGGCAGATTTTCGTCAGCAATTAACTATTGGTACACCCACAAATCAAGATGAAGCAGCTTTACGGCGATTAAGTACACAGCTAAAACGCAAACAATTGATTGTTAAGTTATTTCTGCGTTATTCTCTCCATGCCAAGTTATATCTTGTTCATCGGCAAGATGCAAATACGCCAATTGTAGGATTTTTAGGTAGTAGTAACTTGACTTTGCCGGGACTGGCTAAACAAGGGGAATTAAATGTTGATATTTTAGATCATGATGCTTGTGTGAAACTGCAAAAATGGTTTGATGATCGTTGGCAAGAATACGGTTGTGTCGATATTTCTCAAGAACTGGCAGAAATTATTGATGCGAGTTGGGCGAGATCAGAATTAATTCCGCCTTACCAAATTTATTTAAAGATGGCTTATCACTTATCTCATGAAGCCATTGCTGGACTTGCAGAGTTTCGGATACCCCGTGAGTTTAATAATTTATTTGACTTTCAAAAAGCAGCTGTGCAGTTAGCAGCCCGTCATGTAACTAGACGCGGTGGTGTGTTGGTGGGGGATGTAGTAGGTTTAGGTAAAACTTTAATTGGTACAGCTTTAGCTAAAATTTTACAAGAAGATTGCTTTTTAGAAACACTGATTATCTGCCCGAAAAATTTAGTAACCATGTGGCAAGAATATGTAGATAAATATCGTTTATATGCTAAAGTATTGCCGATTAGTAAAGTGCAAAATCAATTACCAAAACTGCGCCGTTATCGCTTAGTATTAATCGATGAAAGCCATAATTTGCGAAATCGTGAAGGTAAAAGATATCGAGCGATCGCAGAATATATTGCGGCTAACGAAAGTAAATGTATTTTACTATCTGCCACACCTTATAATAAAACTTATCTTGACCTTTCTGCCCAATTGCGCTTATTTGTCCCAGAAGACCAAGATTTAGGATTTCGCCCAGAAACTTTAATTAATCAGTTGGGTGGTGGGTCACTGGGAGAATTAGAATTTATTAAAAAGTATCAATGTTCTGTGCGGTCTTTAGCGGCTTTTGAAAAAAGCGAACATACCGACGACTGGCGAGAATTAATGAAATTTTACATGGTGCGGCGTACTCGGTCATTTATTAAAGATAATTATGCCCATACCGACATCACCGGACGTAGGTATTTAGAATTTGCTGATGGTAGTCGTTCTTATTGGGAGCATCCCAGTTTTTTGCAAAGAGGGCGAAAATCAGTCAGGATAAGTAG
>JAYGHB010000135.1:0-28998 GCA_034931985.1 Halotia wernerae UHCC 0503 | reverse complement strand
AATCGGTTGCGATTTAATCGTTAACCCCACACCACAAGAAGTTTCTTAGAAGAAACCTGGGTAGAGTCTAGTTATTTGCTTTTTGGTAACTGCTGTGGTTGTACAGGATTGATTGAGATAGGTTTGAACGGCTTGAATGTGTTGATATCTACACAGGTTGTGTTATCTAGCTTAGTTCTCAGTTCAGAACTGAAAGTGACTAGCTGCTCGACAAGAGCCTGGCGGTCAGTCAAGCAGCCCTTGATGTCCATGAGTTCTCCTAAAGTCCACTCATAAAGATGTCTGTCTGCATTGTTAATGATTACAGTCAGTTCGTTTCTGATTCTCAAGATTTGGTTGAGCAGTTCGTCTACCTTGACATTGATCACATTCGCAATTTGGATGTTGAATGACTCTCTATCACCGATGATAGTAATCAGTTCATCAACATACTGTCTCACCAAACTGATAAATGTCTGATTCCACTCGTTGCGGACGTTCTCAATCTTGATATCAATATCTCTATAGACGTTACTAATCTTGTTGTTGATTTCAGTGCTGTTGACAACGAAGTTCAAAATCCTGTGATTAATTTCAGTACTGTTGATTACAACGTTCTCAATTTTCTGATGAATTTGAGAATTATCGAGCAAGATATTTTGAAGCTTCTGGGTTATTTGCTCACTATCAAAGATTTGGTTAATAATGACGTTGTTGTTGGTAACATTGTGCTGTAAACGTCGATCAACATACTGGTTTAATACGTCATTATTATTGATTATATTCTCAGTAATTAAGCTAACGTAATTTCGTAACTTTTGCTCATAAGTATTATCAATTTGCTGGCTGACGTACTGATTAATTCCAGTGTTGTTATTGACAACTTTTTGAGTAATTAGTTTGATGAATGCCTCTCTACCACCTATGATGTTGATCAGTTCGTCAACCTGTTCGGTAACTAAACTAATGAATGTTTGCTTCCATTCACTACGGATACTCTCAATCTTGTGATTAATTTCTGTACTGTTGGCAACAATACTCACAATATTGTTGTTAACTTCAGTGTTGTGGTTGACAGTCTGCTGTAAGCGTTGGTCAACGTACTGGTTTAAGACATCATTATCATTGATAATGTTTTGGGTAATCACTTGAATGTAACTTTGGATCTTTTGCTCGAAGTTTTGGTCAACTTGCTGATCGACGTGCTGATCAATGTACTGGTTGAGTTCTTGTTTATTGACAATGCTGCTAACAATTAATTCAATATTGTCGCGTATTTGTTGCTCGAAAGAGTTATCGATTTGCTGATTTATATGTTGATCAATGTACTGGTTAAGCTCCTGCTTATTGACAATATTGCTAACAATTAATCCAATGTTATTACGTATTCTTTGCTCAAATGTTTGGTCAACATACTGGTTGACCTGCTGGTTAATTTTCTTCGATATTTCAACATTTATCCTATCTTCCATAAGTTTGTCCAAGTACCCAGACCAGCCTTGTAAATGCTGATTTAGACTAAACTCAATCTGCTGCATATAAGCATCCATTGAAAACCTGACTTTCGCCACTTCTACAGACAGGTTCTTAAAGTGTTTCTCGTAATTTTTCAGTAGCCACTGTTCGAGTTGATCCCAATATTTAGCTTCTAAAGTTACATCGGCTGCATCTATCACATTAATAGATGTATTAATCTGCTGTAACTGCTCCTCCCACTTCTTCTTGAACTCCTCTTCGTTAAAACTAAAGGTGAACTCTACTGAGCTGTTAGCACCCACTGATTCACGACTTACAGACCCACCATTACCTCCAGTAGTTGTAACAGTCTCGGTTGTAACAGTAGTTCCAGAATTACTTGTAACAGTTTTTTCTTGCTTTTGTTTTTTGATCTTAGTTAGTTCAGCTGCACTTATCGGCTCTATTGCCAGAATAATCTGCCCTTCATTATCCTCATTGTAAGTATCAAAAAATAAACCTGTCAGTGTAGTTTTTTCTTTAACCTCTAAAACTACTTCATCTTTGAGACCATTCAATGAAGCCCAAGTTTGTGCAACTTCAATACCAGTTAATTTTGTAATAACCTTTCCACCTTTGACCAAAATTAAAGCCCAAGGTTCTATGTTAAATTTCTGATTATCTGACCAGTAGTTAGCATTGCCTTCACGAATTTTGAGGCGATAGTTTCCTGGATTTAATTCAACAAAATTGACACCTGGCTGTTTGAGATTAGAAAGGTAATTCTCGTCTAATACATAACAGTTGCGCTTACTATCTATTGTTAAAATCTGAGGATTGAAGAATGGTTTATTACTGGTTATTGAGAGATTAATTAAGCCACTATTGTTAGTATTATTGACATCAAAAAATAGAGCGTTGAGAACTACTTTTTCTTTAACTTCTAACTTAAGGCTATCATTATATCCATTTAATGTTGTCCAGGTTGCACCGACCTCAAAACCTGTATTTTTATTGATAAAGGTACTACCATTAACCCCATATATCCAAAGTAAAACAAAAGGTTCTCCTTCTGTCTCAGATTTAGCGTAACTGTAGCGACCATCATTAATTTTGATGTCAAAAGTACCTTGATCGAAGGTAAAAGAGGCTGCAACACTTTGTTGCAGGTTATTCATTTGGTCAGCATCAATAACGTAGCAATTATTTTTAGTATCGATGGTTAAAATATTCATGTTTTCCTCTTTGATAGCTTTAATTTCTAGCGAAGTTTTTGTTTGTTCAGATTTCTTGTTTGAGCTTATTTCCGGAGTAATTTCCGTTGTTACTACTGTCGCTGGTTCATAAATAGTTATTCCTGCCCAACGACTGATAGGATCGGTTGTAGAAATTAAAGTTCCATGACCAGTGGTAGTATCAATACAGATTAATTGACCGTCTTTACCTAATTTAAAAAAGTTACCTGTCACTCCATAGAGAACATTATCAATAAATTCAATACTAGCAACATCAGCAAACCCAATATCACCGATATTTTTGACTTCCTTTGTCTCAAGGTTGCAAGTTGCTAATAACTTCTTCTTGTTGTAACCAATCAAAGTAAAATAAGCTTTGCCATCAGCATCAAAAGCAACTTCACCACAGTTGTAATTTTTGTCTGCTACCGTTACGACTGGCGTACCTTTACCTGTTTCAAGATTAATAGCAATTAGTTGTTTAGCAGTTGTGGCGTAGAGAGTTTGACGCTGGCGATTATATGCTAAACCTGCTGTAACAAAACCGATATCACCGATCACGATCGCATCACCTGAATTTAAATCAATTTTAACGAGTTTAGTGCGATCGCCTTCTCTATCAAGTCCATATAGTTGGGAACCAACAAAAGCAATGTCAGAAACCTCTGTAACTATCTCACCAATCAAAGTAGCTTTACCTGTGGCTAAATCCAGAGTGTAAAGTTTGCTTAATTCATTAGAGACACAATCTTGGATATAAACTGCTCCTGGTTTGAGCTTAATATTTTTAGGTGTGCGACTGCCACAAATAATTTTTTCTAAGACTGCACTAAAACCATTGATAGAGTCTTTATCTGTAAAAGATTGTCCACTTGTTGAGGTTGCAAGTCTAGCGTATTCAGTTTTGATACCTTCTTGATGTCTGCTCTTAGAAGTTCCAAAATAGGTGTGAATAGTAACTCCTGCTGCTTTGGCTGTTTCGATAGCCGAATTAGCAGCTTGGATATCCTTTTGTTCTGTTTTAGCTCCACCTGCTTCAAGTGCTTCATCGCCAAGATAAAAGATTGCTCGCGCTGCACCTTCACGCCAATCGAAGCAATCTGCAATATCTTCAATTGCTCGTGCTGCATCTTCTTGCGCTCCTGAGGCCTTAAGTTCTCCTCTTTTTCTACCCCGGAGTTGGGATTCAGATACTTTAGCTTTTTGAGTTAAATAAGTTCTAATAGTTTGGTCGAAATTTGTACCTTTCCAAGTACCTTCTATACCCAACCAAATTACTCGTAAATCTGAAGGACAACTAGATTTAGCTTTGGCGATCGCTTCTTGGGCAGCATCACTCAGCGCCTGTGCTTCATCTTTCATCGAAGGACTTGTATCAATGACGATAACTAAATCAACAATAGGTGTAGAGATCACTTGTTTGCTCACGCTTTCTTCCTTTTTTTTCTTTTTGAATAAACTAAAAAATTTCATAACTTCAAGAGGTTAATGAATGTCAACGTGAACAGAGAAAAAGTATTTACCAAACAAAAAGCCAGGGTTTTGGTTGGATAAAGAAACCGAGTTCTTAATTTTGGATAAAGTCGAGCTTAGGATATGTATCCATGTTGATTCTCCAACGTTTATTTTCATTCATCAAAATATTTTAGTAGGCATCAGCATACACAGTATTTGGGAAAGGTTAAACAGGTCTATAATCCTACTTTGCTACTCTTAGAAAATGTGCTTTGATTGATGATTTTCCCAAAACGTAACGTAAAGCTTAAATAGAGCAAAATTTAATTTAATTTCGAGGCTAATAGCTAACCAGCAATCTCATAAGTTAATAATCGTTCAAATTATATTCCAGAGCTAAATATGATGATGATGTAACTAAAAGGCGTATTAGCTTACTATTAATCAAATCATGGCTACTAATTAAATTAGTAAGTTATTATGCAACCAAAAATTTGATTTCAATATTTTTCAAAGAATAAGCATCAATCAAAATATTTTCATTTTAACTTCAATTTTTGAGCTTATATTTAGCATTAAAATCTAAAATAGAGGCTCAATAATCCTACTTCCGATTGATATTTAAACGTAGGGGGGTAGTCCTAAAGATGTAAGGGTAGAGAAGAGACTGACTATCAAATCTGTAAAGCGGGGACGAAAGCAGTTAATGATGATAATTGCTGAAAACACCAACCGCAAGCAAGAGTTCATGAGGAGAACAAACGAAATGTCGTTGAGCCATCGTCATATCTCACCAAGGGATATAAGCTTTAATTACCAGTTTGATGGATATTGCTCCATAACACAATTAATTACACACTGTCATTGCGTTGGCGTAAGCCTTCCCGTAGGGTATGGAGCGAAGCGAAGCAATGACTGTAAATATTTTTGTTTACCTGCTTACTATTGATGATATGTAGCTCGTAACCGCGACCTCACAAGTCGTTACAAGCGCCATAAAAGGAAACGCAATCCTCAAACTGGTAAAAAGTAACTCTACTGTTTACTGCTCTGATAGAGATGCAAACTGTGCAAATACCTCTGCGCCTGTCAGATTCTTGGTTTCATTGGCAAAACAGTAATATTTGGGTTTTTCATCAATGAAGATCTGATGATCAAAAACCAGATCTTCACAGTTATCGAATAGTCCAACAGGTATGAAGTACTGGTTATTTTGTTTTAATTTGTAAAATAAATGACTACCACACTTATGACAAAATCCACGCTCTCCCCATTCTGAAGATTGATAGACCCCGATATTTTCTTCACCAGAAAAGTTAACATCGCTTTCACAATCAACTACTAATAGAGGCCCTCCACCCCAGTTGCGACACATACTACAATGACATGCTTCCACTTGATTACTCCTACTGGTTGTGGATACGCTTATTGCTCCACACAGGCAACTACCTTTTGCAATGCTCACATTAGACATATTTTTTCTCCAATCCCAAAATGTTAACAATAGATTTATTACAGAATTATAATTAAAGATTTACATTTACTTACAAATATATTTTTTATCACCCCCTCAAGGCATATTTGTCACGGCTAACAAGTTTCTAATCATCGTCCATAAGAAGTGCCTTTAGTTTGTAACCATTGGCGGAAAGCAACTTGCTAATGAATAGCTAAAGTTAAGTTAAGAAACAAAACAAATTGTTTAGGAAAAAAATGGAAACTCGCCCCTCTACAGATTTACCCATAATTGCTACAGAATACAACGGTCGCGATCGCAATGCATTTCTGTTTGGCTGGACTCCTCAAGCCGAACTGTGGAATGGTCGTTTAGCAATGATTGGCTTCTTGGCTTATTTACTTTGGGATTTAGCAGGCTACAGCGTCCTGCGTGATGTTCTGCGCCTGATTGGCTACTAAAAAATTAAATATCTAGAAACACACTTAATTTTGGTTGGAGAAAAAACATGGAAACTCGTCCTAATACCGATTTACCAGTTGTTGCTAAAGCTTACAACGGCTTAGATCGTAATGCTTTCATCTTTGGCTGGAATCCTCAAGCCGAACTGTGGAATGGTCGTTTAGCAATGATTGGCTTCTTGGCTTATTTACTTTGGGATTTAGCAGGCTACAGCGTCCTGCGTGATGTTCTGCGCCTGATTGGCTACTAAAAAATTAAATATCTAGAAACACACTTAATTTTGGTTGGAGAAAAAACATGGAAACTCGTCCTAATACCGATTTACCAGTTGTTGCCAAAGCTTACAACGGATTAGATCGCAATGCCTTTATATTTGGCTGGAATCCTCAAGCCGAAATCTGGAATGGTCGCTTAGCAATGATTGGCTTTTTGGCCTATTTGCTTTGGGATTTAGCAGGCTATAGCGTCCTACGTGATGTTCTGCACTTAATTGGCTACTAATTAATGTTAGTTAGGAGAAAAAAATAATGGAAACTCGTCCATCTACTGATTTACCCCCCGTTGCACCAGAATACAATAGCCGCGATCGCAATGCCTTTATATTTGGCTGGACTCCCCAAGCTGAAATTTGGAATGGTCGCTTAGCAATGATTGGCTTTTTGGCTTATTTACTTTGGGATTTAGCAGGCTATAGCGTTCTGCGTGACATTCTGCATATCGTTAGATATTAGTCAATAAGTTAGGAATTGAAAGTAATATCTTAATTTCAACTGGCAATTCCTAGCTTTCTATTCACACTGGTCTAGTCAATACAATTGCTTCACCTAATTGTTTATCTTGCTTTGACCCTAAAATAACAGCTTCTGGAAGGATTCAACTTATTTTTTGAGATAATTTTATCCAAAAATAAGGGCGTTGCGTTAATCAAAACACAACGCCCTTGCCGCACAATGAGCTATTTTTGCTACCTGCACTTCAATAATATTTACTAAACAATTAAAAAAAGTACACAGTAATTAGAAAGAATAATAGCGGCTTCTTGATATTATTCTTGATGCACTCACTATAAAAAATAATGGACGAAGATCAGCGTCGCTCTTACTGGCGTGCTAATACTGCTTTAATTCGTAACCTTTTAATTGTCTGGGCATTGGTTTCTATCGTTTTTAGTATTTTACTGGTTCAACTATTGAACGGGGTACGTTTTTTCGGCGTACCCTTTGGCTTTTGGATGGCACAGCAAGGATCAATCCTGATATTTGTGGCTTTGATTTTCATTTATGCCTTTCAAATGGACAAGTTAGACCGCAAATATAATATCAAGAAGTGAGGAAAAACCGTGTCAGTCGAAATTTGGACTCTTTTGTTGGTTGGACTCTCCTTTCTTCTCTACATTTATATTGGTTGGCAATCACGAGTCAAAAATAGTAAAGACTTTTTTATCGCCGGACAGGGGATACCTGCAATTGCTAACGGTGCAGCCACGGCGGCTGACTGGATGTCCGCAGCTTCGTTTATTTCAATGGCGGGGCTGATTTCTTTTTTGGGGTATGACGGTTCTATTTATCTGATGGGTTGGACTGGTGGCTATGTGCTATTAGCATTGCTATTGGCTCCTTACCTGCGGAAATTTGGTAAGTATACAGTGCCAGATTTTGTAGGCGATCGCTACTATTCAAATATTGCTCGTTTAGTGGCAGTAGTGGCAGCTATTTTCGTCTCCCTCACCTACGTTGCTGGGCAAATGCGGGGCGTGGGCATTGTTTTTAGCCGTTTCCTCCAAGTTGACATCAATACGGGTGTAATCATCGGTATGGTGATCGTCGGCTTTTTTTCCGTGTTGGGGGGGATGAAAGGCATTACCTGGACACAGGTAGCACAGTACTGTGTGTTGATTTTTGCTTATTTAATTCCGGTAATTGCGATCGCCTGGTATCTCACAGGTAATCCTATTCCCCAATTAGCATTTACCTTTAGCGATGTTGCCGACAAACTCAATCAAGTCCAACTTGATTTAGGGTTTAAGGAGTATACTCAGCCATTTGTGAACAAGTCCATGCTTGATGTACTGTTCATAACTATTGCCTTGATGGTCGGTACTGCTGGTTTACCCCATATTATTGTTCGGTTTTACACAGTCCCAAGTGTACGGGCTGCCCGTTTCTCTGCTGGTTGGGCATTGTTATTTATTGCCATTCTTTATACCACGGCTCCTGCCCTCTCAATGTTTGCCCGCTATAACCTGATCAATACTCTGCACAATCATACGGTTGCAGAAGTGCAGCAGCTAGATTGGGCGACTAAGTGGGAAAAAACTGGATTGCTAGCCTTTGAAGACAAAAATAAGGATGGTCGTCTTCAGTTGACCCCCGATAAAAGCACTAACGAAATTACAATTGATCGGGATATCATCGTACTTTCTACCCCAGAAGTCGCTAAACTTGCGCCTTGGGTAATTGCTTTAGTAGCAGCTGGTGGATTAGCAGCTGCTTTGTCTACAGCATCAGGTTTATTACTGGTAATTTCTAGTTCTATCGCCCACGATATCTATTACCGGATTATAGATTCCACAGCTTCAGAACAAAAACGCGTGTTTGTCGGGCGGATTATGGTAGGTTTGTCCCTTGTTGTTGCCGGTTACTTTGGGGTGAATCCGCCGGGGTTTGTGAGTGAAGTGGTAGCTTTTGCCTTCGGTTTAGCCGCTGCTAGTTTCTTCCCGGTAATTTTCTTAGGAATTTTCGACAAGCGCACCAATTCCGAAGGAGCGATCGCTGGGATGTTAAGTGGTTTAATTTTTACCATAGCCTACATCATCGGGGTTAAGTTTGGGGGTATGCAACCTTGGTTTTTTGGGGTTTCTCCAGAAGGAATTGGGACTTTAGGTATGCTGATTAACTTTGTAGTTACCTTAGTAGTTTCTCGTCTCACCCCACCCCCACCATTAGAAATTCAAGCAATGGTAGAAGACCTCCGCACCCCAACTCTTGAAGAATCAGTGCTTGATTGAAGAAGGGAGAAGGGAGCAGGGAGCAGGGGAAGAGAATAATAACTAACCTATTCCCAATGCTCAATGCCCTTGCGAGCGTAGTTTATGGTAAAATAATGAGATTTAACTGTGCAAGGTTTTCTCAACTTAAACAAACCATCAGATTGGACTTCTCATGACTGTGTAGCACAGGTACGAAAACTTTTGCGCCTCAAGCGCGTGGGACACGCAGGAACTTTAGATCCAGCTGCTACCGGGGTGTTACCCATCGCACTTGGTAAAGCGACAAGATTATTGCAATATCTACCAGAAAACAAAGCTTACGAAGCTACTATCCGGCTAGGTGTACGTACCACAACCGATGATTTACAGGGTGAAATCATTCATTCTCAGCCTTGTGCTGGATTAAGTTTGGCAAAGGTAAAAACTGCTCTATCAAAATATACGGGTAAAATTGAGCAAATACCACCCATTTACAGTGCCATTCAAGTGGATGGTAAACGGCTTTATGATCTAGCACGTCGAGGCGAAACAGTAGAAG
The DNA here is from genome assembly GCA_034931985.1 of Halotia wernerae UHCC 0503. GTDB lineage: Bacteria > Cyanobacteriota > Cyanobacteriia > Cyanobacteriales > Nostocaceae > Halotia > Halotia wernerae. The sequence continues at coordinate 19,429 of JAYGHB010000135.1, read as the reverse complement.
TACCAGTCAGAATAGTTGAAATTTTCCACACAGAAATTTTGGATTGGCGAGAAGGAGATTTCCCGGAATTGGATATTGCGATCGCCTGTGGTAGTGGTACATATATTAGAGCGATCGCCCGCGATTTAGGTACAGATTTAGCAACTGGTGGGACTCTTGCCGCTTTAACGCGCACCCAAAGCAGCGGCTTCAACTTAACAAACAGTCTCACCTTCAACGACTTAGAAGCTAAATTGCAAGCCGGAATATTTCAACCCATTGCTCCTGATACTCCCTTACAGCATCTACCATTTGTGAATTTACCCGCAACATCTGCCCAAAAATGGTGTCAGGGACAGCGAATTACCCTAACTCTGGATGTTTCCGAGATGGTGAGAGTTTATGAGCAAGAAACTCGCTTTTTGGGTATTGGACAATTACAAGGTGAAGTCTTGATTCCTCAAATGGTTTTCGAGCCAATTTCGTAATTAACTTTACAAAACTACATCAAGCTATTAAGCTATTATTATCAGTGTAGTATGTTATTTACGTAATAAATCTTATTGTAATCATTTAGTGGTGTATCAGCGATCGCCTTTGTTTGTAACGCTACATTTTTCGTAGCTTTTGTGCTTTATATCAGCACAGAAAACCTAAAAAGGCTTAAGTTCAATCTCAAAATCGGGATTTTCACTGGTAAAGGTGTTCATAGATTGGCAATCTTGACAAAGAAAAACTTTTTTTGTCCAACTCCAAAAAAAATGAATAAAACTGCCACCCGTAGATTTTCTATTTTTGCAGATCCCAGTAAAAAATCGGTAGTCCAGCAAATCGCCATAGACTTAACATTAAATGAAGCCAAAAGTTTGGAACAATATTGTGAACAGACAGGCAAAGCCGCAGAGGATGTAATTCGGGAACTCATTTGCGGGTTGCCTGTAACCTAACTTTGCCAGTTGAATTTAAAAAGCCAGAGTCCCTTTTTGTGTAAAACAAAGCATTCAACCAATGTTCAGATGCGAAACACATTATGCTCAAATAAACGCTTAAAGCCATATTTTATGCTATATATCAGCTAGTTCATAATTGCATTTGCACCCCATAACTTACTCAGACACAAACTTTGATTGTTTTCGGAGATGTTTCGTAGAGTTCATCTAAAAAGGTATCCTATAGCAAGCCATCTCCATCTCTCTTGGTAGCAAAAGTAGTAGTTAATATACCAGAAGACGTAGAAGTGTAAAATGTGTGATAAATCTTTAAATGATACTGAATCGGCATATATTTCGGCTAACGAAGTAGTGGTGGAGACTGCCAATAGTACTTCGTTAGATCAACCCGAACATCCGAAGAACGACAATTCCTTTGTTCAAAATATGATTGATGCAGACACCTTAGCTAAAACTCGAAAGCTTTTAAATAATTCAATAGTAAATGCTTGGCACGCAGTAAAGACTGATCGCAGACCACCAGCCCTAACCCCTACACGTTGGGTATGGCGACTTGCAGGTTTTTACCATTTGTGTCATTCTACCCCGCGATTGATGAAGTCAGCGCAAGAGCGCTTCGCTTTGGCAAATCGTCAGAGTTTGGCGCAGTGGGCTGGGCAAAAAGCTAAAGAAGAGACAGGTCACGACCTACTCGCCCTGCGGGATATTGAGTCGATGGGATATAGAGCCGAAGCTGTTGTAAAAGCGCTTGTTCCTCCCGCTGCCAAGACGTTGCTAGATTACTTCGTCCAAAGCGCGGAAGACTCATATCCCCTTGATTGTGTGGGCTATTCTTATACAGCAGAACGTTTAGGGATATGTATAGGAGAGGGTTATATCCAGAGTGTAGAAGCACTGCTACCACCAGATGTTAAAGCTACTCGTTGCTTGCGCGCCCACAGTGCTGTTAGCACCACCGAGATGCAACACGTAAAAGAGACGGTTGCGATGATTGCGGGGCTTACTTCTGAGGAGCGCGAACGTGTGGCAAAAGCTTGTTACCAAGCTGCATTTTTGCGCTTCAGCCCACCCAACGAAGCTTACATATCAGATAAGGAGATTGAGAATGTGTTAGAACCACTAACAGCTTAGAAATAAACGTAAGCAACCCCCCGGCTTAAATTCGGAGGCTTCAGGAAACGCTGAAGCCCTACCTTACCCAAGTTAGTACCTCTTGTACTACGTTCAGAGTAAGTGTTAAAGTTCCTATCTATAGATGTGTGACGCTTGTCTGTAGCCCTAGAACCGAGTAGTTAAACAAGTATATTGTTTAAGTTAATGCTACTTGGAAAGTACCGACTCTGAACGTTATGAGTGAGGCTTAGTTATCAAATACTGACGCACTCACCCAACAACTAAGCGTGACTTGTTTAAAACAGTTTTCACAGTATACAACTCAGCACAATTACAAAAGGAAGATCATGGAAACAGCAACAACTGCAACTATCGAGATGCAATCTTTGAGTTTTGATGATGCTGCTAACAGCCTCAGCGAAAGCAATTTAGAGATATTGGATGACACAGAGTTTGAGTTGGAAAAAATCATGTTCGAGGAATTTGCAAAAGGATTACCAAGCGACATTCCTATGGCTGATTTCTAGTTTCTGCCTATCTATAGGGTTTAATAGATCAGATAATTGACCTATGTAGAGACGTTGCAATGCAACGTCTCTATACATTTAACAATCTTTAACCGAACCGTATTGACTCAGGACTTACACACAGATCACGATTTTAAGTCATTACGAGCGCAGCGAAGTAATCGCAAAGGCTTAGTTTTTTTTCACGAGTGCGTAAGTCCTTATGACTGTAGTTTTATCCAGAGTTATAAAATAGCTATTTAGTTTTATATAATTCCTTGCCAAAGTTATTTTTATTAAACAATTGCTCCCAACCCTTTGAGGGTAGTAATGGTTGCGGCAGTTAAACCTGTAACCTCTTTAATATTCATTCCTTCATAAAATTTTTTAGCTTTCAAAGTTTTTAGGCATTCGCTTGTAATGATATCCCAAAGTCGAATCGTCTCATCAGCGCCACTACTAGCCATAGTTTGATTATCTGGGCTAAAGGCGATTGACCAGACCCAAGCTGAATGTCCATGTAACGTTCTTTTGCATTCACCTGTATTGACATCCCATAACTTAATTGTGTAATCGGGACTGCTGCTAGCTAAAATCTGACCGTCCCGACTAAAGACGACTGCTTTAACGATACCATTTACACAAACCTCAAAAGTTTGAAGACAGGCACCAGTGCTAACACTCCACAACCGGATTGTTCCGTCATAACTAGCACTTGCCAGCAGTTCACCATTCGGGCTAAAAGCAATTGACCAAACCCAATTCGTATGCCCCTCTAATGTTCTTTTGCACTCACCAGTGCTGATATCCCACAACTTAACTGTCTGATCCCATGCGCCACTCGCCAGTATTCTCCCTTGAGGGCAAAAGGCAACTGACTGAACCGCAGCATGATGTCCCTGGAAAGTTTGTAAGTCTTGACCCGTCTTGACATCCCACAACTTCACCGTACAGTCATGGCTACCACTAGCCAAAGTTTGACCATCCGGACTGTAAGCAACAGACCAGACTAGAGCATGATGTCCGTAAAAAGTTTGCAAAGTTTTACCCGTATGGACATCCCACAACTTCACTGTTTGATCGTCACTGCCACTTACCAATGTTTGCCCCTTTGGACAGAAGGCTACCGATCGAACCGCAGCATGATGTCCGTGGAGAGTTTGCAAAGTTTGACCTGTATTGACATCCCATAACCTCACCGTGTGGTCGTGACTGCCACTTACCAACATCTGACCATCTGGACTGTAAACAACTGACCAAAACTGGCTAGTATAACCGCTAAGAGTTTTAAGGCATTGACCAGTACTAATGTTCCATAGTTTCACTGTTTGGTCTTCATCGCCACTGGCGAGAAGATCCCCTTGCAGACTAAAGACGACAGAACATACCCAACCCGAATGTCCCTGAAGAATTTTCAGACATTGCCCAGTACTAGCGTTCCATAGCCTCACTGTGTGGTCGAGACTGCCACTAGCGATCATATTGCCTTGAGGACTAATGGCAACTGACCAGACCGCAGCATGATGCCCCTGTAGGGTTTTAATGCATTCACCTGTGCCAAAGTCCCATAACTTCACTGTCTGGTCATCACTACCACTTACTAGGGTCTTACCGTCAGGACTGATAGTGATTGATCGTATTCCATCACGATGCCCCTGTAGGGTTTTGATACATTCACCAGTGCCAATGTCCCACAATCTCATCGTGTCGTCATCACTGCCACTTACCAGCATCTGACCATCTGGGTGGAAGACGGCAGAGATTACCCAACTTGTATGCCCCCGGAAAATTCTGAGGCATTCAGCGGTGCTAACACTCCATAGTCTGATAGTCCGGTCATTACTGCCACTTACTAATGTGTTACCATCCGGGCTAAAGGCAACTGTCCATACTTCGTGTTCGTGTCCCTGTAAAGTTTGAAGGCATTGACCTGTAATAGCATCCCACAACTTCACGGTATGGTCACTACTACTGCTAGCAAGAATAGTACCATCAGGGCTAAAGGCAAGTGATGGAACCCAATTAGTATGTCCTTTACAAATTAAAAGTTGTTTCCAATCTGAAACTTGGTACAAGCGAATCTCACCATTTGTATCCCCCGTAGCCAAAAATTTGCCATCAGGGCTAAAGGCTACTGAGGCAATACCACCAAAGGTTTCCGTAAAAACAGACTTGGCTAAATCAGCGTTTTGAAAATTGACATCGTGCAGTTTCACATTCCGCAAGTCTGCTTGCCAAACTGTGAGTTCAGAAAAATCATAGCCCCTTAAATCTGTCTGTAGTTGACAAAGCAAATTAAGAACATTTCCACCTGTGTACCCTGGCTCTAGGGGTGATTCTTTACGTAGTGTGACTAAAATTTTAGTTAATTTATTTTCAACGCCTTTTTTACTTCTTAATACAGTCAGCAACCCATCAATTACTGGTTTGAGGATGAGGCGAATTTGGGTTTCTCTGATATAGTCTTTCGCACTCGCTTTGATCAAAGAGTGGCATCTAAAAAGCTGAATATTTTCAGTTATAATCTCTTCACAGATTTGCTCTATCAATACCTGAGTTACATATTCCATGACTACAGGTTGTAAGGTGAACGTTGCTGCACTTTTTTCAACTAGCGATCGCCTGACTAGAGATTCTAGAGCCTCAAGTAATTTTTGTTGTGGTACTGGTGATAATATATCATCCCGCAACTCTGATAGCGAAACTGGTTCACAATTAATTGCTAACCAATACATTATTTCTTTTTCTAAATCTGACAAGCGCTCAAATTGCTGGTCTAAAAGATCACGAATATCTCCAAAAACAACAGTATTTTGTTGCAAAAACTCAGTTACATTACCGGCAAACACATCTTGAATAGTCGTAGCAACTATTTTTAAAGCTAAAGGATTGCCCGCATAACGTTCAATCATTACTTTCCATTCATTTTCTGCTGCTGATAATCCTTTAAGTTTTAAGATTTCCTGTGCTTCTAAAACCTTCAAACCATTCAGAAGTAATGAACGAACAGGTGCTTCTCCTTCCAGTAATGATACTTCTTTAGGTTTTTCGCGACTAGTTAGCATTAGGCAGCTTGGATGAGTTACTTCTCCTAACCTTCTGAATAACTCTCCATATTCCTCATATCCTTCTCGATAAGTTCCTGCTCTACTACCACTACGTAGAACTGATTCTGCATTATCCAATATCACTAGACAGCGGTGATTACGTAAATAATACAGAAGGCGCGAGATTCTATCACTTAAGCTTTCTGGCAAATTAGCTTCTGTTTCCTGTTCGTTAGATAGAAATTGGAGCAGGTTAGTTAAGATAGTTTGAATCGGTGGAGCTTCTCGTAGCGATCGCCAGATAATATACTCAAAGTTATCTTGAATTTGTTGAGCAAGTTTGATCGACAGAGCCGTTTTACCAATACCCCCTATGCCTAGTAGAGCTACCAATTGGCATTGCTCGTTGAGAATCCATTGCTCTAATGTGGCAAGTTCTTCTACACGCCCATAAAAAACAGTTGTAAATATAGCTTCTCCCCAATCTAGGCGATTATTTGAACTTAAATAATCACTTTTATCTATTTTTAAGTTAAAAGCTGAAAAAAGCTTCTCAAGAGTGTGTTTATCAACTCCTCCTTCGCGATTCAATACTTTCGATATTGTACCGGTATATAATCCAGAACGTACACTCATTTCTTCAAGAGTGTACCTATTACCAAAATTTTCCTTAGCTTCTGACTTCAGCTTCGCCTCTTGAATTTTCTGTAAACCTTTGGGAGTAAGTGCAACACCACGCTTGCGTCTCCAATTTTGTAAAGTCATGTATAAAAATGTAGTAATAATAACTTAACTTTGATTCAGTGTGCTTTGCAAACACACGAATCACGACTTGATCACTGATTTGAGCTAATAATATTTAGCCTACAGTTGTTTCATTCTATTTACTCCCAATATCTAAATGCAGCTTCAGTTATCTTTATAGATTTTCTTTGTACATACAAAGAAATAGTAGGTAATGACATCAAAATTACTATCGATTCTGTCAGTAAGTCATAGACGAGGTGCTTCTAATCATCCTTCAGTTTTAGCTGTTTGAAGAGGTCGGTTGATGGTGGGTTCGATGAAATCTTGCTATCTCTGTCTCTATTAACACCTAGTTACTCTCTAGTTTGTTTCAGTTGCTGTTCCACAGTCTGTAATTGCTAAATTGCGATCGCTTTTAGATGGATAGTTAATAATTTCCCAATCTAGTAGTTTCGGCAAATATATGTTTATGATTGCGATACTCTATCCTGAATGTATCTTTTGTCAATACCCCGCCAGATAAATATTTGTTAGTGAAATGTATATTACTTTACTCCCAGGTTGACACATTTCGCAGTATAGCGGGAATTTCCCCTATCTCAAGGGGAAACTCTAATAAAGTTTCTTTATAACCCAAATACCCAGACTCAGCAAAAGACAACAGCATTCGCGAAAGTGCTAGCCAAACTTCTGGCTCATATTCCCAATCACGATAACGCGAAGCTCGACCAGCAATTGAACGCAATGCCCAAAAATAAGAATTCCTGACTACCGAACCGCCTTTCTTAAACTCTGGTAAGTCTTCGTGGTGGAGAAAAAGCACTTCATTTTCAATTCTGGCTCTCATACCAGCTATTTTAACTAGATAAGTGGCGCGGGGCAGGAATATCCATCCAAGAGCGATCTTGGTCAGCCCGCGCTGTACCCATAGCGGGAGGATGTCACTAGATTCACAGGATGTACAAAGGGCAAAAGTGGGATTAAGCTCGATAAAGTCTAGCTAAAGTACTTTTTCACCGTCTTTGTATTCACCAGCAGCAGAAGCTTCAATGTCTCCCCAACTTCTTTAAATAGTGACTATCCTTGAATAATAGGGGAATCAACTTAGCGTAAATTGCCAGCAGGTGTCAGATGCTGCAAACAGAACAGATATTACAAGACCGTTATCAAATCCAAAGCCAACTCGGCAATAATGGAATTCGTCAAACTTGGCTAGCAAAAGATTTACAAGCTTCTAATGCCGAAAAATCGCTAGTTGTAGTCAAACTCTTAGCCTTTGGCGGTACTGTACAGTGGGATGATCTGAAACTCTTTGAACGAGAAGCGCAGATTCTCAAACAGCTAAACCATCCCCGCATTCCCCGGTATTTCGATTATTTTTGTATCGATGACCGCACACTGTGGTTTGGCTTAGTACAAGAATACATTCCTGGTGAGTCACTAAAGGAAAAACTTGCTGTTGGCAAAAAATTTGCTGAAAAGCAAGTTAAAAAGATTGCTGCTGAGATTTTAAATATTCTCATATATTTGCATGAGATGAATCCTGGTGTATTACATCGGGATATTAAACCGAGCAATTTAATTTGGGGTGAAGATAATCGGATTTATTTAGTAGATTTTGGTGCAGTTCAAGATAAAGCTGCCAAAGAGGGCGTTACATTTACCGTTGTGGGTACTTATGGTTACGCACCAATGGAACAATTTGGTGGTCGGGCGGTTCCAGCATCGGATCTTTATGCTCTAGGAGCAACTTTGATTCATTTGTTAACTGGTATTCCTCCTGCTGAATTACCCCAGCAAGATTTGCGATTGCAATTTACTGAGCGAGTTAACTTGAGTCCCAGTTTTGCTAAATGGCTGCAAAAGTTGGTAGAACCTGCACCAGAGCAACGTTTCACTAGCGCTCGTCAAGCCTTAGATGTACTGAAATCTGGTCTTGCTGTCAAATCTACAAGTAAGAAAATTATTAACAATTCTGGTTGTGGAATTAATAATAATCATGAGGTAGTACCTGATGAAATTCAGGGATGGAATTGGGGAGCGTTTTTACTACCTTGGTTGTGGTTGTGGACAAATCAAGTTTGGTTGGGATTGTTCTGTTTTGTCCCCCAAGTTGGTTGGGTAATGGCGATCGCAATGGGTGCAAAAGGTAACGAATGGGCTTGGAAAAGTAGACAGTGGCGCAGTATTGAACAATTCAAAGCTCATCAAAGAGGCTGGGCGATCGCAGGTATGTTAATTGGTGCGCCTATTAGTATCATGATGTGGATTGGGGCGATCGCTTTACTAAAAAGTGTGTTGTAAGGAGACAAGAGAACCATTCCCCTGCTCCTTTTCTATCAATTCACTGGCGATTCAACTACGCCCACAGGACAAGAGACATTAGTCCCTCCTAACCCACAGTACCCGTTGGGGTTTTTGGCTAGATACTGCTGATGGTAGGCTTCTGCATAGTAGAACTCAGGTGCATCTAAGATTTCTGTGGTAATTTCCCCGTAACCTGCGCCGTTGAGAGCTTGCTGATAAGCATCTTTTGATGCTTCTGCTAGCTGCTTTTGAGTTTCAGAATATACATAAATTCCTGAACGGTATTGGGTTCCAGTGTCATTACCTTGGCGCATTCCTTGGGTAGGGTTGTGACTTTCCCAGAAAACTTTTAGTAGTTCAGAATAACTAATCACTTTGGGATCGAATACAACCAAAACCACTTCATTGTGACCAGTCCTGCCGCTACATACCTCTTCATAAGTAGGGTTAGGCGTGTAACCAGCAGCATAACCTACTGCGGTCGTATAAACTCCTTTTAGCTGCCAGAATTTGCGTTCTGCACCCCAAAAACAGCCCAAGCCAAACAACGCTTTTTCCAATCCTTCAGGATAGGGAGGTTTGAGTTGATTTTTGTTAACGTAGTGATGATCGCTTACGGATATAGGCTGTGTTCTTCCTGACAAAGCTTCTTCAGGAGTGGGCATAACCGATTTTTTGCCAAATCCAAATAGTGCCATTGATTCTAACTCTGGTTTCTCATAAACGTCTTTACCTTACTTAACATTATAATATTGTAAATAATCTGGCGATCGCTTGAGATTTTGTCAATTTACTCAGCACACTTAAGTCACTAACTACTGGGTGCGATCGTTATCCTGGTTAGACAGGTGTAAGCCATAATCAAGAAAGAATTAGGAATCACTAAGAGCAGTTACGCACTAATGGTATTTGGCATTGCATAATTGCGGGATGATTTATCTCACGCAGAGGCGCAGAGGCGCAGAGAGGATAAGGAGTTTAAGATTCTAATAAATCAAATTTCATCCCATGATTCAGCAACGCCTGGTATTTATATCCGACCTAGCCTCATTGATGCAATGCTACGGGATGTCGGAGAAATAGACTAAGGGAACTCCAAAAAATAAATTATCCAACTTATTCAGATTTTATTTTTCTTACTCCCCCTGCTCTCGGTCACTGAGTTTCGACTACGCGGCAATCGAGCGAAGTCGAGATTCAACTACCGCGTAGCCGTTCGCGCAGCGTCTCGTAGAGAAGTGCTGCCCTCCTGCTTCTATAACGATGGGATATTTTTTTAGTTGGAAGTCCCTTACCTAATTCACATTTATTGCTGGGATTTAATCATTGAATTGCCGCAATGAATCAATTTAAACCCTATTATGCTTCTGGATGATTTAGCTTATTTACTATTTGCTTATTCCGGAAAGTGACAGAAGAGGGGTAGATGCAGAGTATTTAATTAAGAGAAGTTTTGAATGGCGGTTTCTACCAATAAAACTTCTCTCTTGGCGACAAACACTTTCCTCTTTTGGTAAAGACTCTGCACTAATGAGTAGAATCCCCCGCTATACCGCGCAAGCAGTCAGCGATGGGAAAATGTCAATTCATAGCTGCCAATGTATGACGACCAACAATTCCATCTGCTTTTAGTCCTTTAGCTTTCTGGAATTTCATCACCGCTGATCTGGTCTTATTATCAAACACACCATTAACACTTGCTGTGTAAAATCCTTGCTGCTTTAAAAAAGTTTGGGCAGTTTTAACTGCGTTGCCCTTACTACCGATTCTTAGTACTGTACTGTGGTTTGCAATAACATTAGATTTTTGCATAGTACTGGGCTTTTTCATAGCACTAGATTTTTGCATAGTACTAGGCTTTTTCATAGCACTAGGTTTTTGCATAGTACTGGGCTGGCTACCTTGAGCAGCTGGGGTAGCGCTGGCAATATGCTGGCTGTTATTGAGGGTTTTAGAGTAAGCAGGTAGGCTCACAGCTAAAGTTAGAGTGGGAATCAAAGCAAGTACTTTCCAATTCATTTTTTTCTTCCAAAAATTAAAGTTTAAGATTTGAAGAATTATCCATCTTAATAATGACCATTACTTGATGATTATTCTTCGTAAATACTGGTATTTGTCATAGAGTGACTCTATTTCCAAACCATGACGATAAGTATCACATGTCGTCTCAAGAAAATTATTACAAAGTTGTGGCAAGCTTATGGCAAAATTATGACTAATTTTAGCTCAGTATAATTGGGGTAATTACAGACAGCTATTTTGTCAGTGTCCATTATATAAAAATTATAATTACAGCAATTTTCAGGTAATTAAAACATCCTTTAAAGCTAAACTATTTAGCTGTGTGTTCCTAACGCTATAAGTAGAACGGCGTAAAAAATTCAATGTTTGCAGTAAGGACTTTAGTCCTAAGAAAAGGGCTAAAGCCCTTACTACGAGATAAGTTTAGCTAACTTTATATTAGTTAACATAGTTTGATTTATTCTCACCGACTTACTTAGATCAGTAATAAAAATGCTGTAATTTAGTAACAGCCAGCAGGCAAGGTAGAAATTGCCTAACTGGCTATATTTTTGGTGATTTACATTTCTGGTGGCAAATCTACGCTGTAAAGAATTTCCCCTGCCAAGTTACGCAGTGTTACTGTCATCAGCCTTGTATAATTACTAATTTTGACTGTGCCAAAGAACTGCAAACCCTCACTGGGGGGTCGGTTTGCTTTTGTACCTGGGGGAATGCTTTGAAATTTTAATTGTGGGCCAAAAGTATTTTCTAATTCGTTAGGCCCAAATGTGCCAGAGTTGAGTGGCCCGGCTACAAACTCCCAAAAAGGCTTGAAGTCAGTAAATTGGGCTTTGTTTGGATCGTAGTAGTGAGCAGCAGCGTAATGTACATCAGCAGTTAACCAGACAACATTCTTAATCTGGCTGTATTTAATAAATCGTAGTAAGTCGGCAAGTTGTAATTCTCTACCTAAGGCTGGCCCGTCTCCATTAGCCCAAGCTTCAAAATCAGTGCTGCCATCTCGGACTATTAATCCTAAGGGCATATCGCTAGCAATGATTTTCCAGGTTGCTTTTGATTTGTGTAGTTGTTTTTTCAACCATTGCACCTGTTTTCTACCCAAAAATTCTGTTTCTTTACTTTGTACTGGCTGGCGATTAGGGGTGTTTGGCCCCCGGTAGCTGCGTTCATCCAGCATGAAGATTTCCAGGGAAGGGCCGTAATCAAAAGAGCGATAAATTTTTGCTTTGTCTGTAGTATTGCTCTTATATCCAATCGGCATATATTCCAAAAAGGCTTGTCTTGCCCTTTGGGCTAGCAAAGAAACATCCTTAACTGTGTAGCGGTCATCATTGAGAAGAAACTCTCCAGGATACCAGTTGTTAGTGGTTTCATGGTCATCCCACTGTGAGAGAATGGGAACTTCAGCATTGAAGCGCCTGATATTCTCATCCATCAAATTGTATTTATAGTTACCACGAAATTCTGTCAGAGTTTCTGCTACTTTAGATTTTTCTGGTGTGGTGATGTTTCTCCAGATTTTGCCATCGTCTAGCAAAACCTCTGATTGGATAGGGCCATCAGCATAAATATTGTCGCCAGAATGGATAAAAAAGTCGGGATTAACTTTACGCATAGTTTCGTAAATTTTCATCCCATCAAAGTCGGGATTGATACCCCATCCTTGACCAGCAGTATCACCACTCCAAGCAAAGAATATATCTCGTCCATATCGTCCATATTTGCTATACATCGGGGGAGTGCGGAAAGTCCCAGTTGCCGGAGTGCTATATGTATTCTGATAATCTAAATCTTGGAAAATTACCCGATAAAATATTTGTTGATTTGGCGGTAGGTTGTTGAGATTAAGTCGTGCTGTAAAGTCGCTATTTTCTAAAGCATTTGGCCCTACAACACGCCGTGCATGGCGAAAAGACTCGCTGGTGGAATATTCTACTAACATTTTGGCAGGGCGATCGCTGCGACTCCAAATGATCACCCGATCGTCGGTGATGTCTCCACAAGCTACACCAAAAGGTATAGCAGGACGCATTTTGTCGGAGGTAATAAATGCAGGGGATTGAGCAAAAACGGGTGATTTTGAGACCAGATTTGTGGTAATAATGCCACCTGCTGTGACAGCGGAACGTAGCAAAAACTGGCGACGGTTTAGCTGCAATGGATGATTGGATTTAATACTCATTTATGGTAAATTATAAGTAAAGGTATTAGAAGTTACTTACTATATTCCGCTATGGTAATGAGTAAAGATTGAGTTATCTAATGGTTAATAAATATAAAAAGCGCACAACTAGATGTGCGCCCCTTACTATATATACTGATATTTGATTTATATGCTTTTGGTTTTTCTCAGTTAAGTCGTAAAACTTCCTTGCGAAACTCAGATTCCGATGTTGTCTAGGGAGTTAAAGATGCTTTTCGTTTCCGCTTTAACCACCATCCCATTGCACCAGCGATCGCGGTTCCGCCAACAGTCAAAGGTTCAGGAGCATGAGCAGTAGTGACTACAAGTTGAGCTGGTGCATCATAACCGTAGGCAAATAGATATTGATCTCCTGCCTCAACATTATTTAGAAGCTTACCTCCAATTGAGAAAAATTTCCCATCTGCGGCGTTGATATCTGCAATAGCGTTTGAGTTGAGAGTAAAACTCAGAATTTCATCGCGATCGCCAGCAGATGTGACTTGGAATTTTCCATAGTTTTTTCCACTCCCCAAATCTCGATAAATATCCAAATCAGGATTATTACTTTTCTGATTCAGGCTGCTTGCAGGTGTCGAAACATCAAAGAAACCTATGGTAGGTGTTGAATTACCGGAACCGATAAATCGCTGAATTTGCAGTGTTGCTGAAGAAACAGGGTTGTTTGCTAAGGTACCAAGATCAAATGTAAAATAGCTGCGATAAGTAGTTGAACGCAGTTTGCCAGTCAGGTAGCTGTCGTTGAAATTATCGTTATAGTTAAAACGAGGACTGTATGTACTCCACCAGCCTTGATTGTTGGTTCCTTCGGTGAACTGGCGATCTGCTGTACTCAAAGTAACATTTACTGCTTGGGCTTGATCTACTACTCCTAATCCTAGACAAATAACAGTAGCACTAATTGCCAATTTGTAATACTTTTTCATTGGTTATCCCTATAAGATTGAATCTATTTGGATGAAATTTACAATAGTTTTTCCTAAATGTTCACTACTTTGTAATAGAGGCAATTGTTGCTTTCTATAAAGTATAAAAGCTTTGATAGGTTACCAGTAAGAGCGACTAAGGAGCATAAATTTAAGAACTTATATTTTTTAGAGGATGCATTAGAAACGTAATAAACTAAAAGCGTCCTCAATAGTGCTTTACTACAAAAAATAAGTTTTGTATTTTGTTTAATTCATATTCATAAAGCCAGTGAAAAACAGGATGTGACTAGCACTTTTTCAAGCTAGTTTTGAGGGTTTGTAATAAGAACTAAAGTCCTGACTACGAACTTGCTAAACCTTCAATTTTTGGTTGACACAGTACTGGACTGGAGCTTATTTATTTCCTAATGATTTATGTATTAAATTCAACTGGAAAATTAAGTAAATATACAATTTAGTTTAACGGAAATAAGGTATTAAGTACAGAAACTTCATAGAAAAAATATACTTACATCATAATACTTTTACTCCATAACATTTAATGCAGTGCTTTTCACTCAAGTTACTCTTATTCACTCTGGCTTGATTCGCACCAATTGTTGTCCAAATTCCACTGGGGAACCATTCTCTACCAGAATTTCGACAATTTGTCCAGATATTTCAGCCTCAATTTCATTCATCAGCTTCATCGCTTCAATAATACAGACCGTTTGGCCAGCTTTAATGCGATCGCCTACCTCTATAAAAGGTGGTTCTCTAGGAGCCGGAGCGCTATAAAAGGTTCCCACCATTGGGGAAACCATATCAACTAATTTTGGCCCCATTGGCAACGATGCAGCTATTGTTAACTGCTCTGAAACTGCATTCCCCGCAGAACCAACTATTCCACTGATCGTCATATTAACTCCAGAGTTAGGTGTTGCTGCGATCGCTCCACCTAAAATCGAGGACGATCCCGCAACAACAGACCCTTGAGACTCTAGTTGGTTTTTTAGTAACAGTTGCTCGCTTACACCAACAGATTTACGCACTGTCAGTTCAAAATCATCAGTTTTTAGCGTTAGTTCTGCAAAGTCACTTTCAGCAATTATGACTAGAAGTTGGTTAAGTTCATTAAAGTCTAGTGGCACAGATTATTTAACCTTATTTAAATCAGATATTAAACCAATAGTGATACTACAAAAATCTCTAAAATCACCACCAAGAAGTCTGATAGCAGTTTTTAGTGGTCAACCTTTCTTGTTGGCGATTATAAACCAACTTCAGTCAATGCTCGACTGAAAGTATCAACTAAATCTAAGCGTTCTGCCCATGCTGTAAGGTAGGCGTAGTCCAAATTTGGAGCTTGTAATTTGAGTATTCCCAAGACATCACGCCACTGTTTTTCGGATTGACTACCCCGTCCCCAGTGCAACTTTTGCAAAATCATATCCTCCGCTGAGGCAATCCAAAATGGAGGTATCCCATCTAAATCGGGCAATATTCGGCGTGCCATCTGCGATACTGCAAATGGTGAAGTATCTGTGATGTACAAATCGGCATTAGCGATCGTTTCAGTATGTGTGATATTGAGCATCCGTTCGTATCCTTGTTTCAAATCTTCAACCGCACCCACAGGACAATAGTATCCTGCTGCTTCAAGTGTCTTAACCAACAAATCGATTTGGTCGGGTTGAATTTTGACAACCAAATCCAAATCACGAGTTGAACGGGGTTCACCGTGAATTGAACTGGCCACACCCCCACTAACGTAGTAAGGAATATTAATAGACAAAAAAAGTTGGTGGAGTTCGCCTGCAAGCGTAATTGAATCCTGAATCCACATACTTTCATTAATACCTTTTGGCTCGAAGTCAAGAGAAAATTTTTCTGCTAGCATGGCACGAGCGAATATGTGCCGAATTTCTTCCAAGGGAGCATCGCGATGTCGTGATTTAATTCCTGCAAGGCATAATTTTTTCACACTACAGTCATGGGCAGCAAACATTTTTATCCGCTGAGAAAGGGAGAGTTGCCGTAATCGAGTAAATAGATAAATATCAGCCTCTATATTTGTATTAGTAGCTTGTGGTTGGTAATTTGGTTTTGCAGTGGATATTTGCAAGGGTACATCGTACATCGTTCAATGCTGTTGGTTGTTGTTTTATAGCCATTTAAGCTGCCAGCCTTGGTCTAAATATAATTTCTATTGTGATTTTTAATTTGATTTGGTAGAAAAAGCTAAAAATAAATTAAGATTTCGACCAACCCTAGATTTGTATCAAACTATTAAATACACGATAGATTAGTTGCACCTAGTTAGTTGTATCAAATAAGATTTAGTTTTAATTAATAGAACTGATGAAAGCTCCTTGGCAATCTCCGTACCCAGTTATGTACCCCCCGTACACTGTTGCTTGTAGCGGTTGGGTGCTGAAACGGTTTTTGAGACTTCTAGCTGAACCACTGAAAAAGCTGAGTCGTTGGAAGATGATTCCCCTCGGTAAGATTTCGACTTCTGTACCCAGTCAAAGTTTTAAGTTGGGACAATTCACGGTTGATTGGCAAGGTAGTAATACAAAACAATCCAGTTTGCGGATTAGCCATCAAAGTAACGAAGCATTGGCAATATTGCAGACATCTCCTGGTGATAGCTTTGTTAGTGGCGGTAATGTTCGCCTAAATATCACTCAGGAACGAGGTTCTATAGAAATTGACGAACACAAAGATGCCGATTTTACCCATCAAATTGTTGACGGCATCAAGGAAGAAGACGATACCTTAATAATTTATGGTCGTCTTTTAAGTCGTCAAAGTGCGGATGATGGACCCCAATATATCTTGACATTGCAAACTGTAGGCTCAAGAGAACTCGATTTTCAACTGCAAATTAGCGATGGCAATGTCAATCAAATACAGTTGCAATTCATCACCTCCCCAGACGAACACTTTTATGGTTTTGGAGAGCAATTTTCTGACATCGACTGCAAAGGACAATGGATACCGATTGTTTGCGAGGAAGGGGGAATTGGTCGAGGCGATCGCGCTCCGAAAACCCTCAACCTGCTAGGTGTTGCTGGTAATAGATTTTCGAGTTATGCCCCCATGCCCTATTTTTTAACTAACAAGGGGCGCTCAATATTTTTAACTAACACCGAACCGACAATTTTTAACTTACGTGATCCGCAAATTGCGACTATCCGAGTTGTATCCAGCTGTATGCAAGGGCGCATCCTTTGCGGTGAGTCACCCCTAGATATGATTGAACTTTATACCAACTATGTGGGACGAATGCCACCGCTTCCCGATTGGCTCAATAGTGGAGCGATCGTCGGTATGCAAGGAGGTACGGAGTTTGTCCGACGAGTGTGGTCACAGTTGCGCGACTTCGACACTCCCATTGCCGGATTCTGGCTTCAGGATTGGGTTGGTCAACGTCGCACGATCGCGGGAAAACAATTGTGGTGGAACTGGCAACTTGATGAAAGCACCTATCCAGGTTGGCAGCAGTTAGTAACTGACTTGGCCAAGGCAGGAGTTGCAGTGGGGGTATATGTCAACCCCTTTCTAGTCGAGCGTCCTTTACAGCCAAACCAAGAACAGCGTCATCTTTATAGAGAAGCTATAGAACAAGGCTTCGTAGTCAAAAATCAAGTTGCCAAACCATACCTGATCGAAAGTACTGACTTCTCTGCGGCTTTACTCGATGTGACTAACCCAGATGCCCGCAAATGGTTCAAGAGTGTCCTCAAGGACGAAGTGTTAGGTAAAGGCGCTAAATTCTGGATGGCTGATTTTGCGGAAGCAGCACCGTTTGATGGGGTGTATGCTGCTGATGAATCTGGGCTAATTTATCACAACGAATACCCAGTTGATTGGGTAAGAGTTAACCGGGAAGCTATTCAAGAAGCGGGTAGGGAAGGCGATGCTTGGTTTTTCAATCGAGCCGGATTTTTGCAAACTCCATCTCACAGCACAAGTATGTGGTTAGGAGATCAGAATACTAGTTGGGGTAAAAATGATGGCATCACAAGCGCTCTTAAAGGCATGATTAGTGGTGGTCTCTCTGGGTTTAGTATAAATCACAGCGACATTGGCGGGTATACAAGTATTGCTAACCCAATTCTAGAAGCCATCGGTTTAGGATTTAAGCGATCGCGGGAACTGCTCTATCGATGGATGGAAATGAACGCCTTCACTCCCATATTCCGCACCCATGAAGGCAATCAACCAGATAAAAATGTTCAATTTTATACAGACAAAGATACCCTAGCAACTTTCAGTTATTGGTCAAAAGTCTATGCAGCGCTGGCTTCATATCGCCGGGAATTAATGGCAGAAGCGACAATTAAAGGATATCCCCTTGTTCGCCACCTTGTTCTGCATTACCCCGATGATCCTAATGTTTACAAACTTGAAGATCAGTTTCTTCTGGGTCGTGAGTTTTTAGTCGCACCAGTACTAAAGCCAGGCAAAAAGAGTGTCAATGTATATTTTCCGGCTGGCGAATGGGTTCACTTATGGAGTGGTCAAATTTACGGTAGTTTGACGGTAGGTATACGACAAAAAGTACCTGCTCCCCTCGGACAACCTGCTGTATTTTACCGTAAGGGGTCTAAAGCACCTGAATCGGTTTTGCAGAATCTTAAGGCAAAAAATATACTCACTGGAGCGCCATAAGCTTGAAATCCTCTTTCCCTCTGCCTCCTACCTTTACCGAACATGATAAGTACCTAAACAGAATTAATTACACACCTTTTTTCTCTGTTCCCTTTTTATTGTGGTGTAGAACAAAATGTATATATAGCAGTCCTAAAATTAACCGCAGAGACGCAAAGGGCGCAGAGAGAGGAATCAGAGATTTTCACGACTCACTCATTTAGGATTGCTATAGGTTTGTAGCCCAGTCAGCTAACAAAAACGGGAGATACTCCTATGACAGCACTTACATTAAATCTCAATTCTGTAATTAAACTGACAAGAGAGCAGTTTTATCAATTGTGTGAAGAAAACCCCGATTTAAAATTAGAACGCAATGCCCAAGGAGAGTTGATTATAATGCCACCTACAGGAGGAGAAACGGGAAAAAGTAATTCTACTATTAACGCTCAAATATGGTTCTGGAACGACCAAAATCAATTGGGCGAAGTTTTTGATTCATCTACTGGATTTACTTTACCAAATGGTGCTGACCGTTCTCCGGATGTTTCTTGGGTGGAAAAATCTCGTTGGGGTGCTTTGACTAAAGAACAAAAAGAAAAATTTATTCCCCTATGTCCTGATTTTGTGATCGAGATACTTTCACCTAATGACAGCTTGAAAAAAACTCAGAATAAGATGCAAGAGTATATCGAAAATGGTTGTCGTTTAGGTTGGTTAATCAACCGAAAAAAACAGGAAGTAGAAATTTATCGTCCAGGACAAAATGTGGAAGTTTTAAAATTTCCTCAAACTATTTCCGGGGAAAATATTTTACCTAGTTTTGTACTCAATACACAACGAATTTGGTAAAAGTTCGTTGTGTGGACTTCAGTCTTCATAGTACTTATGAAAAACTCCACGCCACTTGCAAGATGAAGTTTTTGGGCGTTATAGCGGTTATCAGTCCAGTTCAGTACACTAGGAGAGAGCAATTCTACTGATT
>JAYGHB010000134.1:0-30111 GCA_034931985.1 Halotia wernerae UHCC 0503 | reverse complement strand
TGCACGCTCTGTCCCTTATTCAACAAGCTATGTAGGCTTCTTGTCACCCTTTAAGGGGGTTTTTAGTTGAACATGGGATTTTCATATTTTGTTGTGTACAAAAGGCATAAGTGTATAAATTTACTAGTTAAATACACCGAGTTTAAAAAATTTAAAATTTTTTTACCGAATCGATTTTCTGCATCCAATAAAGTGGTAATCGCTTCTGTGATTGCTGCGATCTGTGTCATTGTTTTTAGGTAGCAGTTGCGAGGCTATATGAAAGCATCAGCCCATCTTTAATTATCGCCAATTGGCGCATGAGCATTGTATTGAGATAATACTGATGTACACATATTGGATATTTAGTTGATTAAGCGATCGCTGAGTTGTTTACAATTCTTGATATTGAAGCTTTTCAAGTAAAGTTTATTGTCTTTTGAGATTAACAGCCACTATTGACTGTTAGTCTTTGTAATTAAGGTGAGTGATAAGCATTGTTTCGAGCATGATATGCTCAGCAAGCTTTACCAGAGGAGAATTAACTGTAACTGCATAGTAATTGTTTAACTATTCTAAAATCCCCCTATAGATTTATATTCACCCACTACATAAATTCAACAAGTCGAATTACCCACACCGATATGACACATTACTCTGTTGACTGGATTGAAGCATGGTGCCAAGAAAATGGCTGGACAGAATTATTTGTCGAACGGCGTAATAACTACTGGGCTTTTCCTCCTGGAGGAGTAATGCCTGAACCAATTCCAAGTCATGTTCTGAGAGTGATTAAAGCTGAAAAAGGATTAACCCTAGAAGAAAGATTGTGGTCGATGTCGGCAGTGATTGGTACAGTCGCAGCAGTCGTTTCTACCTTTGTACTCAGATGTCCGATGCCGTTGGTTTTCGCTTTTGCTTTTAACGCTGTGACGGTAGCTCAATTTGAACTTGAGGATGTATAGTTCCTTGGTTTGTTTGGGCTTGAATATAAAAAACTGCTCTTGCATGAACTCTCAGTAAGGGCAGTTTTAGTATAAATTTTATAGTATGTGTGATTAAAATGTCTTAAATGGAAGAATATCTGCAAGTGAGTGAAGTTGTTGATTGGCAACATCCTAAAGTCCTGGAAATAGCAAATAAAATTGCATCAAGACATCAAACATTGGAGGGAATTGCAAAAGCTTGTTTTGAGTGGGTACGGGATGAAATTTATCATAGCTACGACTATCAGATGAATCCTATAACCTGTCGAGCTTCAGACGTACTTAAATACAAAACAGGTTATTGCTTCGCCAAGAGTCATTTACTAGCCGGATTACTAAGAGCTAATGAGATTCCGGCAGGATTTTGCTATCAAAGATTAAGCATTAACGACAATGGTGAACCTTATAGTTTGCATGGTTTTAATGCAATATATTTACCTGAGATAGGTTGGTATCGTGTTGATGCCAGAGGAAATAGTAAAGGGGTTGATACTCATTTTTCTCCTCCGAAAGAACAATTAGCCTATAAAATTCAGCTTCCAGAAGAAGCCGAATTTCAGGAGATTTTTTCTGAGCCACTTACATTAGTTATAGAGGCTTTACAGACTTACAGTGCGTGGGATAATATGCTTGTTAATCTTCCAGATATCCCTTTAAAATTTTTAGAAAATTATGGTCTGTCTTTAAGAGCTTAATTAATTAAATATTTTGAGTGCAGGTGCTAGTCAAAGACAATTATGGTATTAACTAAATTTTAATTACTAACGACTCTCATTAAATATTGTGTCAATGTAAACGCATCTACACCTAATTCTGTACGTTCTTGTGCTGCTAAAATACCAGCTTGCGAATGCCACCAAGCCGCAGTTGCCACAATATCCTCCACAGCAATTTGTTTGGTAGCAGCTTGTGCCAATAATCCGCCCAGTAAGCCAGTTAACACATCACCACTACCGCCACGGGCTAAAGCTGGGGTACTTTTAGGATTAATCCAAACGACACCTTGGGGGTTAGTAATCACCGTTCTTGCGCCTTTTAATAGTACTAACGCCCCCGTTTGCGTTGCTGCTGACTGTGCAGCTTTCACCCGATCTTGTTTGGGATCTGCAATATCAGGAAACAACCGTTGAAATTCACCAGCATGGGGTGTCAGTACTGTTGGTGCTTGACGTTTTTGTAAGGTGGGGATCGTCCCCAATTGTGCCAAGATATTCAAACCATCAGCATCTAGAACTAACGAGCGATCGCTGTTGATCACCTGTTCCACAATAGAAGTAGCATCTAGTGTTAAACCAGGGCCACAAGCGATCGCATTAAAGGAACTAAGATCAGTTTTTTCTGGTAATTGTAAATGTGCGATCGCTCCGGTTTCCGTCTCTGGACAACTAATAATCAGCGCCTCTGGCAAATGAGATACCAAAAGTTGTTTCAAAGATTCTGGTACAGCAATTGAGAGCATCCCTACACCACTAGCACGCGCCCCCAAAGCAGTTAAAATTGCCCCACCAGCATAGCGGCGTGAACCACAAATCAAAAGTAAATGACCTTCTTTGTATTTATGGGTAACTGGTGGACGTGGTAAAGGAAGAGTGGAAAGTGCCGTTGCTTTTGTAATCCGTTTAATCTGGGGTACATCTTTTAGAACAGCTTGCACATCAGCTAAGGGAATATCAAAATCGATTAATTCAGCTTTGCCAATATAATCTAAAGCCTGATCTTGTAAAAAACCTAGTTTCCACAAACCTAGACAAAACGTGTGAGTAGCACGAATAGCAGTCCCCAAGACTTCGCCTGTATCGGTGTGCAAACCTGAAGGCAAATCAATACTAATAATTGGTTTATGCCAATCATTGATCTGATTAATTGTAGAAGCTATGGGATCAGCGATCGCTCTTTCTAAACCAAATCCAAACAAACCATCAATGAAAAAATCACAACCTGATAGTTGCGTGTATTCTTGAAAACATGGAATACCCAAACTTTGGGCATACTGCAAATGCTGGGATGTTAATTCCTTAAGCTTGGAAAAAGCTGAATAGATGCTAATCTCATACCCGCAAAAGTGTAACTCACGGGCTACTACCAAAGCATCACCACCATTATGACCAGGGCCAACTAAAATTCCTACACGAGATTTTCTCTTATCTAAAAAGGGGTATAGGGGAACTATCACTTGAATGCGACGAGCAATTAGTCCCGCCACCTTTTCCATCAAAGCCGCTACAGGCATTTTTGCTGCAAAGATACGCCCTTCAATATCCCGCATTTGTGCAGCGGTGACTACAACTTGTGAAATGTATTCTTGCCTGTCCTGCATCAGTTCTAAGTCCTGAGTTATTTAGTCGTGACTCTTAAGCTTTCTTTTTTCTCTCAGCGCTCTTTGCGCCTCTGTGGTTTAAAAATAATTTCTTTAACCACAGAGTAAAGAGGAATGTTCTGACTAAAAATTTTACCCACCTTGAAAGTGCTACTTTTCACTATTTACTTTTAACTCCTAACTCCCAACTTCTTCACTTGCCGTAGTAAACCCTCGCATTGCCGAAACCAGAATTTCGCAGATAGTTATTCCATTGCGTGGTCTCTTTTCGTCCAGCAAAAGGCCCTACAGCTACATGTGGCCCTAATGGCTTTTGTCTTTCCAGCACAAAACCAGATTGTCCTACACCCCGTCTAACTTGCTCTGCAACTGCATTCAAATTTTCTGAACTAGTAGGAATGACGACATAGTACTGAGAACTACTGCCCCTAGAGTTGCCTATATTAGTACTACTTGGAGAAGCAAGTACTTCCTGCCCGTTATTGAAGTTGACAATCTGTGCGCCATAGATACCGTATGATTGCAGTTGTCTAACTCGTTCTTGGGCATTTGATTGTCTGCTAAAGACTCCTGACTGAATCACAGAACGTCCTCTGTATTGCCGGATATAAGCGCCAGGTTCTATTTGCTTGATTTGCTGTAGGGTTTGGTAATTATTACTCTCAACATATACTAAGTAACGCTCCCAGTTCTGGTTATATTGAGGTTGAGAGGGCTGCTGATATTCATACTGATACTCCTGTACTGGTTGAGCCGGCTGCAAGTTCTGCTCATAAGGATAATAAGGCTGTCCAGGTTGAGAGGGTTGCACCTGCGGTAATGGCTGCTGACCATAAAAAGTTCCTGGGACGTTTGGGGGCGGTGGTAAAGCTTCAAACACCCTTGACTGAGCTAGCAAAATGCCTTCATGGTTGTTGATTTGCGCTTGGGCTGGATGACTGTGGGAAATCAGCGCCAACCAACTTCCTACAAATAAGGGCAGAATCTGAAATGTGATAAATTTACTTGATATTTGACTGGACATAGTATTAACGTTTAGAAATTGTCAAGCTTCTATCATCCCAAGCTGCCATTTCGATCTAGAATGCTAATCTCTACAACACTCTCGAACAGAAAGTTAGCGATCGCACTCAACAACTTTCCCAAGCCCTAGAAGAACTCAAAACGACTCAATCAACTCGTAGAATCCAAGAAAATGGCTGCTTTAGGTGATAGATGATCGCTTACTAAGCTAAATCTCGTTCTGTGTTGCTAGCCAAGTATTGTGGCAGAAATTAATGAATGCAAAGCTGTAGCAACTATATAGTGTTAGCTTAGAATATAGCTGAAAAAAACTCAGTAATGCATTAATACTTGTCGGGAGTAGCCACTAGTACCGCTGCGCGGAAGTCAAAAGTCAAAAGTCAAAAGACTTGTATTATCGACTTTTTTACCATTTTTAATGGTCTGTTTATTTCCGCCGTGCTGCACTAGCCTAATTAGATTTAGATATATGAAAAAAGTCGTCGTTGGTCTTTCTGGTGGCGTTGACAGTTCCACCGCCGCAGCTATTCTGCACCATCAGGGCTATGAAGTAATTGGTTTGACCCTTTGGCTGATGAAAGGTAAAGGTCAATGTTGCTCTGAAGGAATGATCGACGCGGCTTATATCTGTGAACAATTGGGCATTCCCCATCAAATTGTAGATATGCGGGATGTCTTTCAAACCCATATTGTCGATTACCTAGTGACTGGTTATGGTGCTGGGATCACACCTCTACCTTGCTCTCAGTGCAATAAAACAGTAAAGTTTGGGCCGATGGTGCAGTACGCCCACGAACAATTGGGATGCGATCGCATTGCCACTGGTCATTATGCTCAAATTAATTATGACGAAGTTACTGGGCGTTATCAGCTATTAAGGGCTGTTGACCGTAATAAAGACCAGTCTTATTTTCTTTACGATTTGTCTCAAGAATTACTAGCAGCAACCGTATTTCCCCTAGGTGAATTACAAAAAACCGACACTCGCCGCATCGCCGCTGAATACGGACTCAAAACTGCTGACAAGCCAGAAAGTCAAGATTTATGCTTAGTGGAAAGCAACGGTTCTATGCGAGCATTTCTGGATAAATACCTCGCTCCCAAACAAGGCGATATTGTCGATACCACAGGCAAAATTTTGGGACAACATGATGGTGTGCATCATTACACCATTGGACAACGTAAAGGCTTAGGTATAGCCGCACCAGAACCGCTGTATGTGATTGAATTAGATGCGGTGAATAATAAAGTAATTGTAGGCGATCGCACCAAGGTCACTCAACCAGAATGCACAGTAAATCGGGTAAATTGGGTTTCCATTGCTGAACCTTCTACCCCCATTCGCGCACAAGTGCAAATCCGTTATCGTTCCCACCCCGAACCTGTAACGGTGATTCCCTTAGAAAATTCCCGCGTCCGCTTGGTATTTGATGAACCTCAATTCAGTATTACCCCCGGACAAGCCGCTGTATGGTACGACGGCGATCAAGTTTTGGGTGGAGGAATTATTGAATCATAAAGAAAGTATTAAGTATATTTGCTTATGTATCCTCAGGTAGAAGTGAGAAAATTTAAGATTTGTGAAAATTAAGATTACAAATCCATTTTTTATGGATGTAATTTCAAAAAATTTTAATCTCCTTTTATTTATGCAACGTAAGTTTTCAACGACAGCGGCAGAAAAAGAGAAAATATTTTATACACAATTGGTTAAGTATGGTGTGGAATACGAAAGAGCAGCGAAAGCAGCCAAGATTTTGGCATCTGGGAAACCAGATGAATTGTTGAAGGACGAAGAAATACAACTTGTCAGAGAAGTTTGTAGAGATTGGTCAATACAGAACAAGCGCCACAAACGTTTAAATTCGCTTGTCATGTGAGTAGCTGTGCGCCCCACTCTAGCCCCTAGTTCCTTTTCTCTAGATAGGTGCGGCGATCGCAGTTCTATCCTAAACTACAAGTGTATTCCCACCATTACAGGAATTTCTTGTGAAAGCTAGATGGATGATCACAGCAGTTTCGGCGGCACTATTTTTTGGCGGTAGTCTGTTGACATCACTGCGCGACCCTTGGTTTCAGAACTTGCAACGTCCTAGCTGGCTAACCTTCGAGTTCCTGATCCCGTTTATTTGGACTTTTATTTGGCTTTGCCTGACAATTTCAGCAATTATCGTGTGGGAGAAAAGTTCAAAACAACGGTCTCGTCCTTGGTACTTAATGGCTATCTATGCAGCGATCGCTCTCTTAACCTCACTTTATAGTCCCATTGTGGTAGAACTTCGCAGCCTCACAGGGGGATTGGTTGCGGGTGGTTTAGCAACGCTACTTGTTTATATTCTGGCTTTTGTAGTTAAACCTATTGCTAGTACAGCTTCCTGGCTTTTTCTCCCCTATGCTCTTTGGGGGCCTTTCGGTACTTATCTGACTTGGTTATTACTTCAACTCAATCCAGGCGTAGCCAAGTAGAGGGTTTAATGAAACGAATTTTCCAGCAACCTGCGCTTTATCTAGCTTTGCTCATGACTGGATGCATCTCCACCAGAAATGTCAGGAATACTCCACAACCTGCACCAAATTTACTACCACAAATACGCCCAGAAACTGACGCAAACTACATAACTCAGGTTGTCCAGCAAGTAGGGCCGGCGGTGGTGCGAATCGACTCAACTCGTACTGTTGAAACATCTCCTTTTCAAGATCCTGTGTTGGAACGTTTTTTCGGTGAACAGTTTCCTACAAAAGAAGAAGTACAACGAGGTATCGGCTCAGGTTTTATTACCAGTGCAGAAGGGCTAATCTTGACTAATGCCCATGTGATAGCAGATACAGATAATGTTACGGTTGTATTAAAAGATGGTCGGCGTTTTCAAGGTAATGTCGTAGGTGTTGACTCTGTAACTGATGTTGCTGTCATCAAAATTCAAGCTGCTAAATTACCGACAGTGAAGATAGGTAACTCTGATAATCTGTTAGCAGGACAATGGGCGATCGCCATTGGCAACCCTTTAGGACTCGACAACACAGTTACTCAAGGAATTATCAGCGCTACTCAGCGTTCTATAGCAGATCTCGGTGTGCCGACAGAGCGAGTTAACTTTATTCAAACCGATGCAGCAATTAATCCGGGTAACTCTGGTGGCCCCTTACTGAACGCTCAAGGGGAAGTAATTGGCATGAACACCGCTATCATCCAAGGAGCGCAAGGATTAGGTTTTGCCATCCCGATTAATACTGCTCAACGTATTGCAGCGCAATTGATAGCGAAAGGACGAGTGGATCACCCCTACATCGGTATTCAAATGGCCCAATTAAATCCACAGTTGCAAACCAAAATTAATCAGAGCAATCTTGGCTTTAAAATTAACCAGGATCAGGGTGTGATTATTCTGGGAGTCGTTCGCAACTCGCCTGCGGCTCGTGCAGGTTTGCGTCCTGGTGACATCGTTGAAAGTATCAATAATATTACCGTTAAAGACATTAGCCAAGTGCAACAACAAGTAGAAGCCGTTAATATTGGCGATCGCCTGCAAATTACTATCAATCGTAATGGCAACAAACAGGCGATCGTACTCAAACCAGAAGCTTTACCCACAAAATAGCAACGCTGCTGTATAGTGTTCAACGCCTATCTTTTTCTTCCCTCCTCGCTTGCGGGGTGGGGTTTTACGCAGCGTGGCGTTAGCCATAGCGTGCCGTACGCTTTCTTATAATCGTCCGTGTTTCTGGTATAAAAGAGTAAATAACAAATATATTAAATTGGGATTATGACTTATGTTTATGACGTGTTTATTAGTCATGCAAGTGAAGATAAAGAGACTATTGCAAGTTTTATGGCAACTCGAATTTTTTAGCAAAAATATTGGGTAACTTTAGTTCATTCGTCAACTAGACCTAACTCAAAAGATATATCTAAACTCTCTATCGTCTGCCAGAGGCAAAATCAATTACCTCTTTCTATACTTGCGGTGATATTTACAAACCTTTTGGAATAACCAAATAGGCTTTTCCTAATTACGAATTATTATGCAAGGTTTTCGCTTGGGTTCTATTTTCGGGTTTGAAATCCGCATAGACTTGTCTTGGCTGGTAATTTTCTTCCTTGTCCTGTGGACTTTAAGTGCAGGTATATTTCCATCTGACTATCCAGGACTTTCAAATGCCACTTATTTTGGCATGGGTATAGTCGCGACACTACTCTTCTTCGCATCACTGCTTGCTCATGAACTTTCTCACTCTTTTGTAGCAAGAGCAAAAGGAATTTTCGTCGAAGGTATTACTCTATTTATTTTTGGTGGAGTTTCGCGGACTCGCATGGATGCAGAAACTCCTGGTGATGAGTTTCAAATAGCTGGAGTTGGGCCGCTCACCAGCGTGGTGCTTGCTGGCTTGTTTGGCTTGTTCTGGTATATAGGCACAATTGCTGGCTGGAGTGTTGTAGTTACAGGTGTTGCTGCTTACCTAGCTTATATTAACCTCGCCCTCGCCATTTTCAATATGTTACCTGGGTTTCCCCTAGATGGCGGTCGTGTCTTTCGTTCTATTCTCTGGAAATATACTGGCAATTTGAAAAAAGCTACACAAATCGCTTCAATAGCAGGGAAATGGCTGGGTTACTTATTAATTTTTCTCGGTGTTTGGCAGATGTTTGGTTATGCCATTCTAAGCGGACTATGGTTTATTTTAATTGGTTGGTTTCTACACAATGCCGCAGAAGCCAGCTATGAAGAGATTTTGCTCCGTACCAGTTTGAAAGGAGTACGGGCGGTAGAAATCATGACACCCTATCCAGAAACGGTAAGCCCTGATATAACACTCCAAGAGTTAGTGGACAAATACTTCCTTAGTCGTCGTCGCTATCAGTCTTTTCCAGTCATACAAGACAATTATCCTGTAGGCATGATTACTTTAAATCAAGTCAAAGATGTGCCGCGTGAAGAATGGACTTATCGCACTGTAGGAGACACAATGATTTCCACAAACAAGGGAGTTACAGTTTGTCCAGAAGAACAGATGATTCAGGTATTACAAAAAATGCAAGATTCAGGAGTCCGCCGGGTGTTAGTGATTCAGAACAACTTACTCAAAGGCATTATTACTGCTAATGATATAGCTAACTGGCTACAAAGAAAGCGAGACTTTGGTCAAATTGCTTAACTATTTTGGAAATAGACATAAGCAATTCCACCTCAAAATTTATCTATCAGTAATTAGTACCATTTTAAAAGAATTTTTTGAGAGAATACTCGCCCTTTTTGGGTGAATATTCAGAGCAATCTTTAGCCTCTTCAGTCATAACAATATCAGGTTTTACTGCACACTTAAGATAATTATTATTTGAATAAAATTGACAGTTTTTGCAAGGAACTTTATGTAATCCCTTAACTTCAAAAACCATCTTATTGTCTAAAGCTGTTCGAATTTTTCGTAAAATCAGAAAAAAAATTACCCAACTGGAAAGCAAACCAACAGGAGCCAATGATACTAATATATCGGGAACATTTGAAACATCAACTTGTACTTGCTCTTGTTTTACTTCACTGCGAGTTATCTGATGAATATTTCTATTGACTGTTAAGTTCTTTTCCAGTATTTGCTTAATAGACATATTATTTATCCTTGACTATGTATTTTTACCGCCTTGATTTTTAATACAAAAATAATTTGTAATTGTGGAACAGCAACTATCAATTGCTACTTACTAGCTAGCATGAATAAAGAATCAGATACCAGAGATTCAAAATACTTTATCTTTCGGATAATCGTTTACTGTAATTACTGTTTTGTCTTTGTCAGAATATTTTTGACGCAGCCTGACAGTTACCGTAAGCAGGAAAATAAAGTAATACAATATCTCAGTAGCTTGTTCTAAATATAGTACAGTCAATGTTCTAATTATATATTTAACAGAATAAAATTTATCCTATCTCTGCCGATAGTTTTGCTTGTTATTTAAGGTTGTATATCTAAAGGAGTATATTAAAAACTAGATGATGAATATGTATTTTTATGTTAGTGTTTACTATTATGTAAACTGAATTACAACTTACCAATAAATGCTTTAAAACTTTCTAGTTGCATGGATTATTAAAGCTAAAAATAGAGTCAAAAATATCATTCATTTTCATTATGTTATCAAATTATATAGATAGTAGATAAATTGATCAACTATGATTTTAGACATAATCCTTACTTATTTAGTTACCAGTATCAGCTTTTTGATTATTTCTCGACTACAGTTAAGATAATCGAAAAAATACGCTCCTTTTGGGTCTTTAAATAACAGTAAAGTTTCCATCATTCCACTAAAAAATTGATGTATAGCAAATATTTATGACAAACATTTTGCAAAAAATAACTGCTTTTCTTTTTACATCTGTGTTAGGGATTCTACTCATTTCTTGTCAACCACTACCAATAGCGGGATCGCAATCTCCCGCAGCAACTCCAACTTCTGTTGGCTCGCGCCCTCCTGTGGCTTCTGCTCAAGGTGAATTGAGTGCTAACCCAGCGAAGCTACCACCATTACCTTATGATTATGGGGTACTAGGAAAAGCTATTGATGCTGAAACAATGAAATTGCATCATGACGCGCATCATGCAAGCTATGTCAAGAACCTGAATGACGCTTTAAAAAATTACCCAAATCTGCGAAAAAGAAGTGTTGAAGCTTTATTGAAAGATTTAAACAGCGTACCGGAAGATATTCGCACAAAAGTACGCAATAACGGTGGCGGACACCTCAACCATACGATGTTTTGGCAAATTATGAGTCCCCAAGGTGGTGGAGAACCAACAGGAGCGATCGCTCAAGAAATTAATCAAACCTTTGGCAGTTTTGATGCCTTTAAAAAACAATTTAATGCAGCAGGTGGCGATCGCTTCGGTAGTGGTTGGGTATGGCTAGTGCGTAATCCCCAAGGTAAACTCCAAATCGTCACCACGGCAAACCAAGATAGCCCAATTACAGATGGTGCATATCCGATCATGGGTAACGATGTTTGGGAACATGCATATTATCTGCGATATCGCAATCGTCGCGGCGAATATTTGAATAATTGGTGGAATGTGGTGAACTGGCCAGAAATTAACAAGCGATCGCAACTTTCATCCCAGCAGCCTCGTTAACATCTCCAAGCAACAGCTATAGCAGGTTACAGGGGACAGACGACAGGGGACAGGGGACAGATTTATTGTCTGGATTTTATGAGGAGCAGTTTATGTCCTAAACTACCTGGCGATAGCCATAACAGGAAGTAAAGCGCAAAATGTACGTAACTTTAGGTTATGTTCATTTTAGAAGTTTTATGGAGCAGATTTGGGCATGACCGCAGCAGCAGACCCCGTAAAGTTGATGAAGCAAGAAGTTGGCAAAGCCGCCGCCGCCCTGGTAAAGTCAGGTTCAATAGTCGGTTTGGGTACAGGCTCAACCACAGCTTATACAATTCAGTTTTTGGGCGATCGCCTCAAGTCTGGTGAACTTAAAGATATCGTTGGCATTCCTACTTCTTTTCAATCAGAAGTTCTGGCAAAGCAGTACGGTGTTCCGCTTACCACCCTAGACGCTATTGACCACATTGATATCGCCATTGATGGCGCTGATGAAGTCGATCCCCAAAAAAATCTAATTAAAGGTGGCGGTGCAGCACATACCCGCGAAAAAGTAGTCGATTACTTGGCAGAGCAATTTATCGTTGTGGTTGATAGTGGTAAGTTAGTTGATCGTCTGGGATCAAGTTTTGCCGTACCAGTGGAAGTGATACCAATGGCTATTACTCCTGTGATCAATGCGATTAAGAAACTTGGTGGAAAACCAGAACTCCGCATGGGTGTAAAAAAAGCTGGGCCAGTAATCACCGACCAAGGCAACATGGTTTTAGATGTCACATTTGATTCCATAGACGACCCAGTTAACCTGGAAAAAACATTGAATAATATCCCAGGTGTCTTAGAAAATGGTATTTTCGTCAACTGTGTAGATTTAGTTTTAATTGGCGAAGTTAAAGACGGTAAACCATTGGTAAGGCAACTATAGAAAATATAGATTTTCCTTGGTGTCTTTGTGGTAAAAAATAATTTTTGAACCACAAAGGCACATAGACACTAATATGTTAGATTCAAGCTACAACTCTTTCTGAGATATGGCTGATTCTGTGAAACATGCCTTCAATAACAACGCTTTTATTCCTCCTCTAGAAAATGGCGATCGCTTAAACCGCCATGAATTTGAGCGCCGTTATACAGCAATGCCTCATCTTAAAAAAGCAGAATTAATAGAAGGAGTTGTCTACTTGGCATCACCCCTGCGTTTTAGAAGTCATGGACAACCTCATGGACAGTTAATTACTAGGTTGGGAGTTTATCAAGTTTCCACTCCAAGCGTAGCGCTAGGCAATAATGCTACCGTGCGGTTGGATTTAGACAATGAACCACAGCCTGATGTTCTGCTGCTGATAGATAAACCAGCAAGGGGACAAGCACAAATTAGTGAAGATGACTACGTAGAAGGCGCACCAGAATTAGTAGCGGAAGTAGCAGCCAGTAGTGCATCTAATGATTTGTATGATAAGAAACGTGCCTACCGCCGCAATGGGGTACAAGAATATATCGTCTGGCAGGTTTTGCAGAACAAACTTGACTGGTTCTATTTGCAAAATGGTGAATATTTACCACTTGCGGCAGATGCAGATGGTGTAATCAAGAGTCGAGTGTTTCCTGGTTTATGGTTATCGATTAACTCGCTAATCACAGGAGACATGACAAAAGTTTTAGCAGTGCTGCAACAAGGGTTAAATTCCCCAGAACATACACAATTTGTTCAGCAGTTAGCTTAACAAAAATTCAGAAAAATACCTTGAAAAATCTAAATAGTTAATGTAAAACGTGATATTAAGAGCCGAGAGAAATTCCCCTTTTTTCATACAGTCTTCCTGGGGAAATTGGTTAACAGCATTTTCGGTGTGGGATCAGTTTAGAGAGTCTCGGCAGTTAGGGAGAAGGTATTTAGGGAGCGGAGCATCCACTTTTGAAATACCTGGCGATTGGAAATCGCGGCTATACAAACTAAACCCGCCTACGCGGGTTTTAGCGAGTCCGCGTAGGCGAACTTTGTTTGTATAGCCCCAGACTTCTAGTCTGTGGGCGATTGATTCGCCAAAACAGAATGCTCCCGGTATTTAGCAAAACTATTGCAAACAGCAAAGTTCTCAAATCATCAGACTTGAGGAAGTTTGTTGTTAGTACTTTATCAACAACATAGCTATGACCACAACTCTGAAAAGAAGCGAAAGCGGCAATCCGTGGGAACGGTTTTGTCAATGGATTACTAGCACCGAAAATCGAATTTATATCGGTTGGTTCGGGGTTTTAATGATTCCCACTCTATTGACCGCTACCATATGTTTCATCATTGCCTTTATTGCTGCTCCTCCCGTCGATATTGACGGCATTCGGGAGCCAGTTTCTGGTTCTTTATTATACGGCAACAACATCATTACTGGTGCTATTGTACCCACATCCAATGCTATTGGTTTGCACTTTTACCCAATTTGGGAAGCTGCATCAATGGATGAATGGCTCTACAACGGCGGCCCTTATCAGCTAATTATCTTACATTTCCTGATTGGTATCTTTTGCTGGCTGGGTCGGCAGTGGGAGTTAAGCTACCGTTTGGGAATGCGTCCCTGGATTTGTGTTGCTTATTCTGCTCCTGTAGCTGCTGCAACCTCTGTTTTCTTAATTTACCCAATTGGTCAAGGTAGCTTTTCTGATGGAATGCCTCTAGGCATTAGCGGCACGTTTAACTTTATGTTCGTGTTCCAAGCCGAGCATAACATCCTCATGCACCCCTTCCATCAACTTGGTGTGGCTGGGGTATTTGGTGGTGCATTGTTCTGTGCCATGCACGGCTCTTTGGTGTCTTCTTCTCTAGTAAGAGAGACAACCGAAATTGAATCTGTGAACTATGGATACAAGTTTGGTCAAGAACAAGAAACCTACAGCATCATCGCGGCTCATGGTTACTTTGGACGTTTAATCTGGCAATACGCCAGCTTTAACAATTCGCGTTCCTTACACTTTTTCTTGGCTGCTTGGCCAGTAGTTGGTATCTGGTTGACAGCCTTGGGTATCAGTACGATGGCATTCAACCTTAACGGATTCAACTTCAACCAATCAGTACTTGATTCTCAAGGACGTGTAATTAATACATGGGCAGATGTGCTAAATCGCGCTAACCTGGGCTTGGAAGTCATGCACGAGCGCAATGCTCACAACTTCCCCCTAGACTTGGCTGCTGGTGAGGCAATGCCTGTAGCTTTACAAGCACCTGCAATTCATGGTTAGTCTGAGTTAAAGCGCTCTCTGACGGGAGGGCGCTTTTCCATAGACAATATTTATGCACCCAAAGAAGGCTGATCCTGAGGCATAGTCAAAGCCATTGCTGCTGCAAAAGCCATCTCTGCTGCCATTTGATAAGCCAGTTTGATATTAGATGCAGTATCTTTACTGTGGGAAGAACGAAAAGTTTTGCGGGTACGTGACTCTTGCTTGACATCACCAGCTACAACAGCTCGCTGCAAAATGATAAAGGCATCTAGGTCTTCTGAGTCATAACTTTTTTGTAGTAGCACTTGCATCTGATTTTGATCTGCCACACTCAAATAGCCAGTATATAAAGCTTGTTGAACAATTTCTTTAATTAAAACCATAATTTTAACCAAGTGTATGAGTTAACAATGATGCCTTTGTGTACGAGTTAGCTGTTGTGTATGTAGATTTTGTCCACAATTTACAATGAGTAGATACCAGAACACATCACCCATTTGGATCACCTGATCGGGTGATTGACAAATTTTGGATTATGGGTAATAAGAAAAACCTTTTAACTTTTTGGTTATTTGAGAACCTAAGTTGTGAAAAGTATCGCAGATATCATTTTTAAGTTTAACGTAGTTCTGTAGCAAATAACTCCTTTAATATTTCATAATAACTTGAATAACTTCCGGACGTATAAGCCTATAGAATGATATAAGTTATCAGTGCTTATCCTTTATACATTAGGCGATCGCTTGATTAAATGTATATATTAATGGATTTGCAAGTCGCAAGTTTCAATCTTAGTAATGTATATTTTTTAGCATCCATATAAAAATATTTGACAACCATGATTACACAAGTAATAATATTGGCTTAATAGCAAATTTTATATATAAATAATATAGAAGTCAACTTACTTCCTAAGAGTGATCCGCTAAAAATAAAATGTGTTATTGTTATAGACAATTATTATTAAAAGCCATTCATGTAGTTATAATCGTGATTTGGTTGGCACGTAAATCATCGGTGTGCAACATGGTTAGAGCAGCATACTCTAGAAATTCGTTGCAAGAAAATCGTCATCGCAGTCGGGGAAGTGCTTACTTATTTGCACCGATGGTGAATTTTAATGTAATGGCTGAAGTTGGGGATACTCCACCCTAATGGATTTGTACTTAGGTAAAAGACCAAAAGCAATTCAACAATAATTACATTTGGATGGATAGAAAAAATTCTCCTCACAATTTGAGATTTCCCCATAAAAATGTAGGAATGTTGAAAAAAACCGTTAAATTGGGTTTTTAAACATAAAAAACTGAAATTTCCTGACAGGAAGTAGCTTGAGGCTCAACAACTGTAAAACCCAATTTTTTTATATTCTGATACCAATTTTATGTGAGGCTGCGCTTTATTCCCCCTCAGACTGGAAGTCTGGACGGCATGCTACAACGGATAGCGAAGCGGTAGCGAGTAATCGAGCGGCGGGAACCTCGACGTGAGTTGTTCATGGGGGAAACCCCCAGACGCTCGCGGACTCGCTCTAAGCGTATCGCTAAAGCGAAAAGTTTGCGCGTCCGGGTAACAAGAGCGCAAAACTTTTCAAGAAAGCGAAGCTATGCCGTAGGCTTTACGCGTAGCGTCTCCAAGAGTTGCCATGCAGCAAGCCCCTTCTCCCAAAAGGAGAGGCTAACGCCTGCCGTAGGATGCCCGTTCGCGTAGCGTCTCCTAAAGGAGAAGGGCTGTAGGGAGAAGACCACACTCGCTCCGCAACACATGCCTCGGCTATAAAACAAAGCCTGCCTATCGCCCTTGCGCTGCGCTTGGCGCACCACGCAGGCTAGTTAAACGCATCTTCATACAGAAATGGTATGAAGCTAGTACAGCACGGCGTAAATAGGCATACCATTTGAAATCGTCAAACAGCCTGTTCGACAAGCCTTTTGACTTTTGACTTTTGACTTCCGCGCAGCGGTACTAGACTCTGTAATTCACTGAAGTATTGGTTTAGAAATTGATCCCAACAAAACGTCAGTATCTTTGCTTTGATATTGAAATACTGGGACAAAGTTGTTTGTCAGCTAAGATGATTGATGTGCAGGTAAATTAAGTAATTATCGAATCCAGCTTCTCACTTTCCTTACATATTGGAAAACTTCGTATTCCTGCAAACTAAATTCTTAACTTGATATAGCAGTCGCCACAATTGTTAGGACATTTCTCTGTTCCCCGTTCCCTTTGAATCAAAATATGATGTCCTAACCGATATGTCTGTTGCTATAAATATACAGGATAAGCACTACTACCAGAAGAGAGGATACAGTCCCAATAAATCTTTAATACTTTCAACAACAATTTATTTGAGATATGTTCAGCCATGAATAACAAGCGATACTCCTCAAAATGGCAGCGCCTCCAGGAACTATTAATAGTCACTTTGTTAGGAGATCTTCCTACCATTGCTCTCGGAACAAAGTTGCGAAACTTGATATATCGCAGAATTTTTGCTCAGATGGGCAACCCAGTTTATATTCAAAATGGTGTTGAATTTGTTGGCACTGACTATATTGAAATGGGTAAGGGAGTATACCTTTTTAAAGGTGTGCGTATTGATGCCAAAGGGCATCCAAATAATCGAGTTCATCTAGGCAATGGAGTTGCAATTGAGCGTAACGTCGATATAGGGTGTATGGAAGACACTTATATAGAGATTAGTGAAGAAGCCTTTATCGGGCCTGATGTCTGTATTGCTGGCCCTGGAAACATCAAAATTGGTAAACGCTGTATGATAGCAGCTCACTCTGGCATATATGCCAACCACCATAATTTTACAGATCCACTGAAGCCAATTAAATATCAAGGTGTTACTCGCAAGGGCATTGTGATTGAAGATGATTGTTGGTTAGGGCATGGGGTGACAGTATTAGATGGTGTTACTATCGGTCAAGGCAGTGTTATTGGTGCAGGAGCAGTTGTCAATAAAGATATTCCCCCCTTCTCTGTTGCTGTAGGTGCGCCTGCGCGAGTGATCAAAAGCCGAATTGCTAAAGATTTAGTGACATCTCCTGACTGAGAAACACTAATAAGTAGCTGCGACTGGAAACTTATGCTGTTAGTGAACGTCACCAAGGGAAACAGTTCAAAACTACCTTCTGAGGTGCATCTACAAGATTAGATCAATCAAAGCCCAACCTACGTCAACGCGCAGCAATGCCTCACAAGTGCAGCACGGTTTCCCTACCAAGCTACTGTATTTTTGATTTGTGATCGCGTCTTTGCAAGAGAAGGGGTACTCTGTGATTACCCTGCATCTAGTTAATTTGTGGCAAGAGGTTCTCTACTCCAACCAGAGTCATCTGAAAAAGGGACGAGATTTGGGTAATATAAAGGAGCTATCTTTTTCTGCATGGCAGATACTAACAGAAAAGCTCTCTTTCTCATAACCCTTGGAGATATTTCTATGGTGACTTTAAAAATCGCTGTTTATATTGTTGTTGCCTTCTTCGTGAGTATCTTTATCTTTGGATTTTTGTCGAATGACCCAGCTCGTAACCCCGGACGCCGGGATGCAGAGTAATTCCCGATAAATTATCCGCGACTGCCGGCAGGCGAAAAACACCAGATTTAAGAACACTTGTTTCAACAAGACGGCAGTTGCTACAACGGAGGCAATCCCTCCGGCACTTGTGACTCTTTGCAACGCAGTGTTTTCTTCCGGGCGGTTTGCTGTTTGTAAGCAAAAAGCAAACTCGGAAGGCTAAAAGTGTAAATTCCTCCTTCCGGCTATCAATTGGCTATTTGCTAGCTTGATTGTTCCTAGATATGCTGCATTCAGTTCCACCGCCCGCACTGCTTCCCGTCATCGAACCTGTACAAACTGCAAATTCCATCTCATTGAAGAGTGATATTCAGTTTCCTTCGGTTGTAGAGACTGACAGTAATACCTCAGAAAATTTAGAAAAATTCCATGTACAACGGGAAACACCACAAATACCAAGTGTGGGACAGACTAATGATTCTGTACGGCTATTAACTACCAATGAAGCTACTAGAGATAACTCAATAGCATCTAACTCTCCAGAAACCTTCCCACCAGAATTTTCTCCTGTCAACGCCTCTAGGAGTGCTGCCAATTTGGGGCAGCCCCAGGTAGTGGGTTATCCTATGCAGCAGGTTCAAGCCTCTAATCCTCATAATGGCAGTAATCCAAATTTGCCTACTGTCCCCAGCCTCACAAACGGTAGAGACTCATTACCACCTAAAACGTCAGTCTTAGCTGAAAAATTAGCTCCAACAGTACAACAGGCTCCCGGAAAAATCAATCTTTCTGTATCTACTGCTGATTACTCACCAAGTTCTCAACCAGTAAAAAACATTATACAATTCAAGTCTCGCAGCCCAACAAATACATCTGCAACGCCCTCCACTATACAATTCAATTCACCCCAACAAACCCAACAAACTGCACCTCCTGCCCCTACACCACCAGCAAGAGTGAGAGTTGTAGAAATCACATCAGATCAGCAGGTGTATGACGAACAACGGCGAATTGTCACAGCTGAAGGTAATGTGGTAGTGCGCTTTGATGGAGCAGTAGTAGATGCCGATCGCTTGCAGGTAAATTTAGACAATTTAATTGCCGTTGGAGAAGGTAACGTAGCCTTGACAAGGGGCGATCAGGTATTACGAGGACAACGTTTTACCTATAACTTTGTCCAAGACAGTGGGGAAATAGAAAATGGTAGGGGGGAAATTAATATACCCTCAGCCCAAACAGACTTTGCTTTCTCACCTACCGATATCACAGCCGGTGGTGTACCCCAGCGTCCCCCAAGCGATCGCATTCGAGCCAATCAGCCAACTGCTGGTGTCAGTAGTCCGGGAGGAATTGACTTTGTATTGGGTGGTAGGGCAGATGCGAGAAATATTGCATCACCAAAAGCAGGGGGTGTAGTCAAGCGGGTACGGTTTGAGGCTGCACGAATTGAATTTTACCCGCGAGGTTGGCAAGCCAGGGATGTGCGGCTGACCAATGATCCATTTTCACCGCCAGAACTAGAACTGCGAGCAGATAAAGTAACTATGACGCGGGAAGCACCGCTGGTAGACCGCATCAAGACAGAGCGCCAGCGTTTAGTATTTGATCAAGGGATCACTATACCTATCCCAGTGGATCAGCAGATTATTGACCGTCGAGAGAGGGAAGTTACACCTGCGATCGTCTCTCCTGGTTTTGATGGAGATAAACGGGGTGGTTTGTTTTTAGAACGTGGCTTTACACCAGTAGATACAGAACAAACACGCTGGACAATCACACCCCAGTTATTCGTCCAAAAAGCCGTACAAGAAGGCACAAGTGATATATCTTCACTGTTTGGTGTCAAGACAAAACTAAACGCTGTTTTAAGTCCACGAGCTTCAATCAAAGGTTCCGGGGAATTGACCAGTTTTAATTTGAACAAGGTAGACGAAAATTTACGGGCGAGTTTGCGATTGCGCCAACAACTAGGCGACATCAATCCCCACATCTTGAATTTAGAATATAGCTACCGCGATCGCCTTTATAACGGTACTCTTGGTTTTCAAACCGTTCAAAGTAGCCTGGGTGCTGTAATTATCTCTCCGGTGATTCCTTTAGGTAAAAGTGGTGTTAACCTCAGCTATCAAGCAGGCGCTCAATACATCAACGCTAACACCGACCGCCAAGACTTACTAGAAGTCAACCGGGAAAACGATCGCATCTCCCTAGGTCGTTTACAAGCCAGCGCTGATCTCAGTACTGG
This sequence comes from Halotia wernerae UHCC 0503, assembly GCA_034931985.1. Classification (GTDB taxonomy): domain Bacteria; phylum Cyanobacteriota; class Cyanobacteriia; order Cyanobacteriales; family Nostocaceae; genus Halotia; species Halotia wernerae. The sequence continues at coordinate 9,712 of JAYGHB010000134.1, read as the reverse complement.
TATATTACTGTGGCAAGGCAAACCACTACCACCCACAGCTACCGAAGGATTAAAATATACAGCTAACCCTGTAGTTCCTTATTTGCAGGCTGTAGCTGGGATCAGAGGCACTACTAGCTATTATACGAATGGAGACAACCAAAGCACTCTGACTGGTAGAGTTGGCTTAGTAGGGCAGGTGGGTCATTTTTCTCGCCCCTTTTTAGACTACACCGCTTTTAATATTATTTATTCTCAAGGCTTAAACAGTGGATTATCGCCCTTTTTGTTTGATCGTTTTGTAGATAATCGAGTGTTGAGTGCTGGAATTTCACAACAAATCTACGGGCCATTCCGCTTAGGCTTTCAAACATCAATTAACTTGGATACAGGTGAAGAAAGCAGTACCGACTACATCTTGGAATATAGCCGCCGCACCTATGGTCTCACCTTGCGTTACAATCCGGTGTTGGAATTGGGTGGCATCAGCATCCGGATTAGTGACTTTAACTGGGCTGGCGGTACCGATCCATTTTCTGATGTTAAGCCAGTTGTAGGTGGCGTGCGACAGGATTATTAATCAATAACCGCATTGAATAAACTTTTGTCCCAAGTCCAATACATAACCTACAGCCGAGCGATCGCACAAGCTGTGTAGATTGAGTTGAGGGCCGCTTTCTAAAGGGGGAATGTGATCGCTCTTATTTAAGCCATGTTCGACCTTTGCTGTCAATACTCAAATCCTAACTTGTATTAAGCAACGCGATCGCTTGTTGGGAAACCTTCTTTTAAAACCCTTACAGGCTGAGGAGGCAACCTTTGTTTGTATAGCCCCACTCTTCTAGAGTGAGGCATTTTGGCTGCCATGTCTAACCGCGACTGCTACCTAAACCAACTACACTACGGACATGGCCATTGTTAGCAAATCGCTCATCCATAATCTGTTGATAAACTGCTTCATAACCATTGGTCATCTGTTGAAGACTAAAATGATCCTCAACATACTTCCGACAAGTGTAACGATCTAACTCGGCTATTCTGTCAACAGCACTGATGCACTCTTCAATATTGTTGCAGAGAAAACCTGTTTTTTCATGGGCAATTACTTCTGTAGTAGAACCTAGTTTCATCGCAATAACTGGTGTACCGGCTGCCATTGATTCAACCATTACTAACCCAAATGGTTCTCGCCAGGTGATGGGAAAAAGAGTTGCAACTGCACCTCCCATCAGAGCATTTTTTTGTGTATGGTTAGCTTCACCCAGATACTCAATTTGCTTACCATCTATTTGTGGCTTAATTTCTTGCTCAAAGTATTCCACATCAACAACATCTACTTTACCTGCGATTTTCAAATGCCAACCCGTTTGTTTAGCGATCGCGATCGCTAGATGTGTTCCTTTCTCTGGAGAAATTCGCCCCAAAAATGCCAGATATGGCGGATCTTCCGGTTGGGCATGAAATTGATAACTACTGACATCAATTCCGTTGTAAACCGTTCCTACATAGTTCAGTCCTAACCTCAGTTCTCGCTGTGCATCGGAAATACTGACAAAAGGTTGATGTTTAGCATGTTGAAACATCTTTTCATTATCAGGGGTAAAAATGCCGTGCAGAGTGTGAACTGTAGGAGTTTTTACCAGATTCGCATAGGGTAGTGACGAGCAGCAAAGGTGGGAATGAATAATATCAAATTCCTCTGCCCGTTCATATACTAGACCTAGTTGCAGCATTTCGTAGATACCCCGTTCCTTGACATGAGGATCGAGTCTGAGGGCACGGGGATGAACTGATACTAGTTCTGCCAAACTGAGAGAATCTCCCGATGCAAATAGTGTGACTTCATGTCCCCGTCGGACTAACTCATCGGTCAGTAAAGCCACTACTAGCTCTATACCTCCATAAGCTAGAGGAGGAACTCTTTCTGATAGTGGGGCTACTTGAGCAATTCGCATCACCAATCTCCTACAAAATAAAACTTGAATTACAGGTATCTGCTTTCTTTTGATTACAAATGTGCTTATACCGTTTTTATATGAAGCTGCATATAATTAGCCTGCTTGTGCAGGCTTTGTTTCTTTAGCCCCAGGCTTCTAGCCTGCGGGCGTTATGTGCAGCCTCACATATAATTAGTATTACAAGTTATTAAGTTCGCACTCATAAATAACTTTAAACACTGATTTTATTTTTAATAACTTCAAGATTTTAAGCTTTTACGTATATTTCCTTTGTCTACCTAAGTAGGGAAATTATCTTCATCCAAAGAAGTAAAATATATTTAATTGAATAAGCAAGTGATAATTAAGATTTTTTTTGCCTTTATCGCAATATACTGCTGCAATTAGTCAATTTTACAGCAGTATATAATGCCTAACAAAAAGCCTGATTTTTGATTTTTTAAGACTTAGAGTCACACAAGTTGGACAACAAAATAAAATTACCTCCTTTTTTAGGAGGATGTTTGTAAATCTATGCTTTTTGATTGCATATAGCAATTGCCACATCAGTTAGGACAAAGAGCTTAAGCTCTTTGTTGAATATTTACCCTTTCAATGGCACAAGTAAGGTACTTGAGTGTTGGTATAGCCTGAATATACTAAGTAAAGAATGTATATCATGTATTGATTCCAAAGATAGAGGTGTGGGCTTGTTTTCCCCTACTTCTGATGGAGTTAGAGCTATCTAAGGATGACACATGATTAAAGCGGTGAGATTACACGACAGTGACGCGAAGTAGTGAGATCCAAGCATGTAATTGGGATGAAGCTAAAGAACCGTTTAGCGATCGTAATATTACAAAAGTTGGAGCATCTGGGAATAGATTCTTGAGATGACTTAGAACGTCACAGCACGATCACTCTAATTCATATTTCTATTCTGCAACGCCAAAGGAGATCGATATGTCAGTTAACAACTGTAAGGAAATGTCACGGCGCGCCATCAAAATGTGGGCCAGCAACAATTCGGATAGTCCCAAGGAAATCTTTGCAGAAAATTATGTCAACCATCAGGAACCCGACGTCAAAGGCGGCGTATCGGATAAGAACCTGGAGAACTGGAAAAAGTTGGTCAGCGACTATCATAAGTCCTTCTCCAATTCAAAGGCTCTTGTCTTGATGCAAATAGCCGAAGGCGATCTGGTCAGTACCCGGTGGGAGTTCACGGCCACCCACACGGGCGATTATATCGGGCTAGCGCCCACGGGAAAGGAAGTCACTTGGACAGGCATCCAGATCGACCGATTTGAAGACGGCAAAATCGTTGAGAGCTGGGTAGATTGGGACAAGTACCGTTTATTTGAAGGGCTAGGCGTAATAAAGAGTTTAAGCTCCTTGTCCTAGCTAATGTGCTGGTTGCTATAAGTCTGGCAGTAGAGGTATATATATTGACTTGTTTGTAATAAGTAAGCTATACTGTCTAGCCTATAGAAATAAAATAATCGTCAGCGTGAATACTTCTCCCTCTCAAAACAAACCGCGTGTCACATGGCAGGCGGTTTTCTCAGTAATCATATTCGTATTTATGTACCTGCCTATACTGGTACTTGGCTTTTATAGTTTCAATCAATCGCCTTATAGTGCTAGTTGGCAAGGGTTCACCCTTAATTGGTATAGTGCATTGTTCAGCGACGAGAGGATTCTATCAGCTTTAAAAAACAGTTTGATAGTTGCCTTTTGTGCGGTGGGTATTTCCGCAGTCCTGGGAACTTTAATGGCAGTGGGATTGGCACGCTATCAATTTCCAGGTAAGAAATTGTATCGTGGTATTTCTTACCTACCGTTAATTATTCCTGATATTGCGATCGCTGTAGCCACCCTAGTATTTTTAGCAGCATTTGCCATCCCCTTGAGTTTATGGACAATTGTTGCGGCTCATCTGGTCTTTTGTCTAGCTTACGTGGGGCTTGTGGTTTCCTCACGGCTGACCAACTTAGATCCCCACTTAGAAGAAGCTGCATTAGATTTAGGAGCCACACCAGTACAAGCCTTCACAAAAGTATTACTACCTCAGTTAATGCCTGGTATTATAGCTGGCTGTTTGCTGGCTTTTGTCCTCAGCTTAGATGACTTTCTCATCGCTAGCTTTACCGCAGGTAGTGGATCTAACACTCTACCAATGGAGATTTTTAGTCGCATTAGAACAGGAGTTAAGCCTGATATTAATGCTCTCAGCATCCTTTTAATTTTAGGCTCTGCAATTGTCGCGTTGGCAGCTGAATTAATTCGCGCTTTTGGAGATAAAAAGTAAAAAAAGTTATGGTCGCAAAATTCAACAATGTTTTTGATGATTTTAATTGAGTATTAAAAAAGCCTATTTAATAATTAAAACGATATTTGAATTGATAAAAAATACCGTGATAGCACTGAGGGCAATTAATCAATATCTCTAATAAGATAATGTTGTTTTTGTGACAAAAAAATATAAATAAATTTAATTTTTATGCTTGCTTACAAATAAGTAAGTTGTTTTAGACTCAAAAAATTGACGTTCACATAAAATACTTGTACTTGCTATTAAAGATAAAATTGCCTCGTAGACTAGAAATCAGAGGCTATTAGTCCACCTGCGTAGTCTTTCCAGAGGAAAGCTACTACTATGCGTCTAATTTGTATAGCTGCGATTTCTCAGGGTGATTTTCTATGAATCAGATGTATTTTGATAATGCCACTATCTTGATTGTTGACGATAATAAGACAAATTTACAATTAATTTATGCTGCGATCGCTGACTCCAGATGTAAAATTTTGGTAGCTAGTGATGGTAAAACAGCCCTTGAACAAGCTGAATTTTATCAACCACATCTCATATTATTAGATGTCATGATGCCGGGAATCGATGGGTTTGAAACTTGTCGAAGACTCAAGACAAATTATCTGACACAAGATATACCAGTAATTTTTACGACCTCTTTATCTGATCCAAATGATCAGGTTAAAGGTCTTTCTATAGGAGCCGTCGATTACATCATTAAACCTTTTCAAACAGAAGAATTTTTAGCTAGGATTAACATACATTTAAAACTACATTTTTTAACTCAACAACTTGCACAGCAAAAGATAGAACTAGAACAGCGAGTTCAAGAACGCACAGTAGAACTTTCTCAAGCGCTACATGATTTAAAACAATCTCAACTCCAGCTAGTGCAAAGTGAAAAAATGTCTGCCCTTGGTCAGTTAGTTGCTGGTGTAGCTCATGAAATTAATAACCCTGTTGGTTTTATTAAGGGTAACTTAAACTACATGTCTCAATACACATCTAACCTAATTCAGCATTTACAACTTTATCGTTACTACTATTCAAAACCAGTATTGGAAATCAACGATCATGCTCAAACAATTGATTTAGAGGAAATGATTCAAGATGTGCCAAGAGTAATGTTTTCTATGGAAGTAGGTGTTGAACGCATCTGTGAAATTAGTCAGAGTTTACGGAATTTCTCCCGTTCCGATACCTCTACTAAAGTAGCAATTGATATTCATCAAGGTATCGAAAGTACATTAATGATTCTGAAGCATCGATTAAAAGCAAATAATCAACGTCCACATATTGAACTGATTAAATACTATAGTGATTTGCCCCAATTAGAATGCTATCCAGGTTCTATAAATCAGGTATTTATGAATATTATTGCTAATGCAATTGATGCTTTAGATGAATCTACTAGTATTTCGGAAAATCCGCAGACAGATCAAAACTTCAATCAAATCATCATTTCTACCCAATTGGATTCTTTAAATCAAAATATTATCATATCAATTAAAGATAATGGTGATGGGATGACACCAGAAGTTCGAGAACATGTATTTGAACAATTTTTTACTACTAAATCTATAGGTAAAGGTACTGGCTTAGGATTATCGATTAGTCGGCAAATTGTAGAAGAAAAACATTTGGGAAAACTCGAATGTATTTCAAGATTAGGAGAAGGGACAGAATTTATTATCAAACTTCCAATTCTATAGGAGGAATTTTATACATCATGAACAATAAGATCACCGTCTTCTTAAAGAAGTCGGTGATCTTAGCCTCTCGATTACTATGGCAACACCCTTGACAAATTCCATCGCTTGGCTATATTATTCTTTTTGTAAATAAAATTTTTGCGCTCACATATACTCTTATTTAAAAAGTACCCAGTAGAGAGCAACAAATAAACCAAACTTCTTGATCTGTAGTTTCTAATGTAAGTATCTACACAGGTAAAAGACAGAGTGTTTTATTTGTCTAAATATCTATTTTAAATTTGATAATATTGGGGCTAACTTGGGACAAGATGCTATTTTCCCCTTATTATGCAAATCTGCCAAAATCCCAATTGCTCAAATCCATTTAACCCCGACGGCAATAGATTTTGCATAAGTTGCGGACAAAGCAGCTTTGGCAAACTTTTGAGAAACCGCTACCGCGTATTGAGGCTCTTAGGTGAAGGTGGATTTAGCAGAACTTATGCAGCAGAAGACGCAGATAGATTAGATGCACCTTGCGTCATCAAGCAATTCTTCCCGCAAGTTCAAGGAACAGTACAACGCACTAAAGCAGCACAATTTTTCAAAGAAGAGGCGTTTCGGTTATATGAATTGGGAGAAAATCATACCCAAATTCCTAGATTATTAGCTTACTTTGAGCAAGGTTTAAGTTTGTATCTTGTTCAAGAATTTATTCAAGGGCAAACTCTCTTACAAGAAGTTCAGCAACAGCCTTTTAGTGAAGCACAAATTCGCCAACTTTTAGTAGATTTATTACCAGTTCTGGAGTTTGTTCACTCTCATAATGTTATCCATCGGGATATCAAACCAGAAAATATCATCCGCCAGGACACTGACGGCAAACCAGTATTAATTGACTTTGGTGGTGCAAAACAGGTAACACAAACTAGTTTAGCCAGACAAGCTACAGTTATTTATACTATTGGTTATGCTCCAACTGAACAAATGGCTGGATTTGCTTGTAATGCTAGTGATTTATATGCTTTGGGTGTAACTTGTGCGCGTCTTTTAACTCAATGTTTGCCTTCACAAGATAGCTTTGGCAGCATTAATGATGGTCTTTATGATGCCATGAATGGCAAGTGGTTGTGGCGAGAGTATTTAGAAAACAAAGGTGTCACCATTAGCGATGATTTAAGCCAAATTTTGGATAAGTTACTCAAAAATTTGCCTAGTGAAAGATACCAATCAGCCGCAGCAGTTTTTAATGATTTGATGTCTATAAAAACATCGGCGACTGAAACACAAATTATAGAAACTGCCCAAACTACATTACTACAATTACAGCCGCTACAAACATCAAATCCTCCATTACCTCCTTTACAAACCTTTGAATTTGAAGTGTTGACAGTAGACACAGTTGGACGAGAAGTAAGCCGCGATCGCTCTTGTGCTAAATTCTTACCAGAAGAATTGAGTAATGGTGTAACCCTCGAAATGGTGGCAATTCCTGGGGGTACTTTCATAATGGGTTCACCAACTTTTGAAGGAGATGCGGACGAACGTCCTCAACACCAAGTCACCATTAAACCTTTTTTTATGGGTAAATTTCCCGTAACTCAAGCACAGTGGAGAGCTATAGCAGCTTTACCCAAAGTAAAACAAACCTTAAATCCTCACCCTTCTAAGTTCAAAGGCATCAATCGACCAGTGGAAAATGTATCTTGGCACGAAGCTGTAGAATTTTGTGTGAGATTGTCCCAAAAAACTGGACGCAAATATCGTTTACCCAGCGAAGCAGAATGGGAATATGCTTGTCGTGCTGGAACTACTACATCTTTCCACTTTGGCGAAACGATTACTCCTGATTTAGTAACCTGTAGCAGTAGCGATACTTATTCTGTTGAAGCAAGAACCAGATACCGTAAAGAAACAACCGATGTAGGCAGTTTTCAGGTAGCTAACGCCTTTGGGTTATATGATATGCACGGGCTAGTTTGGGAATGGTGTGCTGATGCTTGGCATAATAATTATCATGGCGCACCCGCAGATGGAACCGTCTGGGAAGTTGGCGGTGACATGCATCGCCGGGTGTTGCGCGGCGGTTCTTGGAGCTTCAGCGCGGAACTTTGCCGCAGTGCTAGTCGTAGCTGGAATGAATCAGATGGTGGGCTGAGAGTATGTGGTTTTAGAGTTGTATTTTCGGCTACATAGCATAAATTAGTGTTTAAGTACAGATTTCTATCCAATCCGCAGTCTTTTATGTTAGATTCTGTCTGTAACGTCGGCAAAGTGTTATTAACAATAAAGTATTTTTCAGAACTTAAATAAAATTTTTATGTTATATATTTAATCTATTGAAATTTGATATATTTTTGGGAAGTCAACCAATATTTATAGAAATGATCAACACCTGCACAATCATAATCTTTAGTTTCGGATTAAATATTATGTTTTTAAATAATTAAAAGTTTATTTTATTAAGTATCTAATTCTACAGTGTAATAACTTTAACTGCCGCTAATTATGCTTTTATTAAAGGTAAGATATTTTGTCTCCAGACAATACACTATAAAAAGATAAAGATTACTTCAAAAACAACTATATTTAAACCAGTCATAAGACAGATGAAATTATTAATTATTCCACTTAAGATATGAAATACAAAACAAAGGGCGTTATGAATTTAGGGTGATTAGGGTGCAGCTATCCCAAAGAGCAACCTAAAGGCAAGACAGAGTAAAAATTATGATTTTTACTCTGTATTTATTTATCAATACAAATACTTATTGCACAATAGCCATTACCCATACAGGATTCCCAATTTCTTCGTAAATAAATATAGAGACGCGATCGCTCGCATCTCTACACATCGGTTTAATTTCATCCAAACTTAGGCGATATGATCCATTTGCCAACTATCAGCTGCGATCGCAGGGACTTCAAATTGGCTGATAGGCGCGGGTTTCATGTCCCGGTAGTCTAAAATTTGCACTAAGAGCAGATAAGCGATCGCTAAAAGAATAGAAATCACACCTGTAATAATGGCAACTATTTTTGATCGGTTCATCATTGTTTCCTATAATCTCAGCTATAACTTTGTACCTATATCCACATTGCCACAGCCGTTAGGAAGATTACTATATGTAGGATTCGTAACTCAATCAATATTACGAGTCGTGATGCGTAAAGCCCCCGTGTTTTTAACCTATCCATTACCCGGATCTTTCTCAACATTTGCGAGAGTATTCACTCATGCTTTTTCTAACCCTGATTCGTTCGTCGTTAATTCTCAATAAAAACCTAATTTTAGCGAGAATATTAAGAGGTAACTTGTCAAGTATGTTTCACGCCTCAGTGTTTAAGATGCTTACAAAACAAGCGTTTCAAGATTGTAAAGAAAGATGTGACTAATGGATAGGTTTTTAACCGGGGGATATAAGCGAAAAAGCCAAATTTATTTGGCTATAAATGGTAAAATAATGTGCATGAAACAGTCAGGGCATCGACTGTTAGGTTAGGCGATATCAGACGGGCTATGCCTGCAATTGCTGTTTGACCCTAGAATCCACCGAATTTAATTCGGGGAAGTATGTCAATATCTGTACTAAGTCAGTTTTGAGAAAAACCCCAGTTAACATCGGCTGGGGTTTTCGCTATTGAAGCAATTCAATTAAAAAATGTCCTCAAATTAGAGTCGGTAATTAGAGATAGGACTAGACCTGATTTGATATTCCGTTAATGCCCCTGGTGTAGAAGAATAATAAAGTTCAACAATTTCAGGAGCTACAACCCTTAATTTTTGG
>JAYGHB010000133.1:0-32422 GCA_034931985.1 Halotia wernerae UHCC 0503 | reverse complement strand
CATCCTATAAGCTAGCCACAGTAAAGCTTTGATAGTTTTCGGATATGTCTAATAGTAATATTGGTTGTATTTTTGGTGTCTGGCATTCCACGCAAGGATACCCAGTAAGCACAATTTCTTAGACACAGTTCGGATTCTGTTTGTTTGATCCAGTCTATTATTTTTTCGGGAACTAAAACGACTACTAAAATCCGAGGGACAAGGGCATTGATTTTTAAATCGTTATAATTTTTGAGATTGAGGGGATATTTAATATAGTTTTCATCCAGAATACCTCTAGATGTACATTTTAGTTGTAGTTCTAGTCTAGGGGAAAGGATTTTACCTATACCACCTTTACTGACTATGCCTAAATCTACGCTATCGTTATCAACTTCTGGTAAAGAATAACCCGCAACGGTAGCGATCGCTCTAATACAAGTGATGCTAAATTGTTCTTTTTGTTGGTTAATATCCATCCATATTGTGTTGGATGGGTAAGGCTTCATTTTCCAACGGATTGTCACTGCACCGTTTCTCGCACCCGCAGCCTTACCCGTTTTAGTTGACTACTTTTTGATTGTTTTGTAAATCAGATTTTGAGTTGGATCAAGTTTGACGTTGCTAATACCTTTTTGGGCAAATACGTAATCTTTGTTTTGCCACAGGGGAACATAAGGTACATCATTAGTAACTTGTGTTTGAATTTCTGTGAAAATCTTCTGACGTGCTTCGGGGTTTTGTTCTTGGCGTTCTTGATCAATCAGCTTATTCATGGTTTCGCTATAGTAAAACGAACCTTGAGTTTGACTGCCACCATCTTCGCATCCTTTAGCAACTGAACCTTTTTGACAAGCTAAAAACGGCTGAATATAATTATCTGGGTCTAAAAAGTCTGGATACCAATCGAGCAAAGCTGCTGGATATAAACCTTTGGAGATATCTTTAAAAAAGGTAGGCCCTTCTACAGTAATGACTTCAAATTGGAGTATCCCATCCATTTTGGTATCAACTAATGATTTAAGTGTCTGTGCTGCCAAACTCCGAGTTGGTGAACTAGAAGGATACCAAACTTGAACTTTTGCAGGGTTTGTTTTAGAGAAACCGACACTAGTTAATAATTGTTTAGCTTGATCAAATTTAGCATCGCCATATTTATCCTTAAATAATGGCTGGGAAACACTAAAGGTAGTGGGAATCATGCTGTAAAGCGGATCAGCTTGATTATATAAAACCCGTTCATTAATTAATGGACGGTCAATTATAGCTGCGATCGCTTGTCTAACTTCTCGTTTATCTAAAGGCTGCTGATTACGGTTCAACACCATATAACTAACTACACTACTCTGGGCAGTAATGGCTTGCCAATCTCCTTTTTTCGCATTTTCTTCCAAGCTGCGAACTTGATCTGGTTGCAAAGATAGATAAGCGACATCTACTGCACCTGTGCGGAAGGCATTAAATAAATTCACCGGACTAGTTTGAATTTGGACGTTAATACCTTTGTTGGCTGGTTTTTCTCCCCAATATTTGTCAAAGACATCAAATCGCAGTGAATCTGTACCATACTGGGATAATTTGTATGGGCCAGTCCCCACAAAAATATTCGGCTGAAATTTACCAGGAGCAATTTCGTAAACTTTGGGTGAAACTGCACACACTCCAGAAAATGCTAACAATGAGGGAAATGCCGCAAAGGGCTTTTTCAGCTTGATTGTTAGCTCATTTTCGCCTGTGGCTTTCACTGATGCCACTGTATCTGCAAGCAAGAAGGAAGGCTTACCCTTATTTTCTATAAAGCGCTGAATGCTAAATGTCATTGCTTCAGCATTGAAGGGAGTTCCATCGTGAAAAATCACTCCCTGGCGTAAGGGAATTGTATAAGTTAGACCATCCGAACTGACTTTAGGTAATGCTGTAGCTAGTTGAGGCTTAATTTCCGTACTTCCTGGTTCGTAATTGTAGAGGCGATCGCTTAAATTAATTACTAAACCCAAAGATGCTAATTCATAAGCATCAGCGGGATCAAGGGTTCTCGGCTTCAGCGTTGTCCCGATAGTAATGCGACCATCACCTGTAGGGCTATTTCCAGAACTAGATGTGGTCGTTGTTTGGGGACGAGGCGCACAGCTAATCACTAAAAATAAACATAGACAGAATAAAGATAAGAATTGTGTAATCCTATTCCACCGTCTCATAGATAAAGAAAACCAAGTCATATTATTTAAACTTTTGAAATTAGCGGTCAGCTATCATACTATACATTTGGCTGTTATCCCCAAATTTTTCACAATCAATGTGGACGACATGTATATTCATGTATATTAACGTGATCAAAAAGCCTAATTATTGTGGTTAACAGGGCTTAGAATGACCAATGACCAATGACTAATGACCAATGACTAAAAAGTGGTTCCGAATTGGACTTGCAGGTATATTTATACTCTCACTCGCCTTACGGTTTTGGGGGATAGACAGATTTAACACCTTAGTATTCGATGAAGTTTACTACGCTAAATTTGGTAATAACTATCTTATCCATGTGCCATTTTTTGATGGTCATCCACCATTAGGTAAATATATGATAGCAATGGGAATATGGCTAGGTAGTCATGTTCCTTTTTGGCATGAGACGGTAAATGGGTTAACAGGTTCGGTGCGATCGCCTTGGAGTTATCGTTGGATGAATGCCTTTTGTGGGTCATTTATTCCTATTATTGTGGCGGGTATTGCTTATCATTTAAGTTATCGTCGCAGTTTTGCTTTACTTGCCGGCTTATTTACAGCGTGTGATGGCATATTTATTGTAGAGTCACGCTATGCCCTGATTAATATTTATATAGTTTTGTTTGGTTTGTTAGGGCAGTTATTGTTTTTATTGGCATTGGCAAACCGACGACAAAAACGCACATTTTACTTAACATTTGCTGGTATGGCTTTTGGTGCGTCAGTTGCTACCAAGTGGAATGGTTTATTTTTTCTATTGGGTGTATATATTATTTGGAGCATAGGTTGGATATGGCAACGAATAGTCACAATCACAGAACAGTCAACGGATGTTATAGATGATTTACCTGCTAATTACACAAGCAATCAGCATTCTTTGCTGCAAAATTTAACCCAACTGAATATTAGACAAATTATATTTTTTCTAGGAATTATTCCACTTGCAGTCTACAGTCTGATTTGGATTCCTCACCTACAATTAAATACTAAATATGGATTGATAGAAGTACACAAGCAAATATTGGCGTTTCACGAACGCCTTGGTGGTAATACTGCTAAAGTTCATCCTTACTGTGCTGCTTGGTACAAATGGCCTTTGATGACTCGACCAATGGCTTATTATTATCAAACGGCTCAAAGTGCTGCCGATCCACTACCTGTATTGGGGCCTCCTTTACCTGCTGGCACTGGAAAAGTGATTTATGATATTCATGCAATGGGCAACCCTTTTTTGTGGTGGTTTGGTCTGACAGCGATTATATTTTTATTAGGTTTGTTAATAGGCAATATCATTATATCTGTGGTAAAATATAAGCGTTTATTGGTCAGGACAACGCTGGGTATTGATACATGGATCGCCTTATATTTAGTTGTAAATTATGCCGTTAACTTAGTACCTTGGATGAAGGTAACAAGGTGCGTTTTCATTTACCATTACATGACTGCTGTAGTATTTGCATTTTTAGCGATCGCTTGGTTTGTCGATCAATGTCTTCGCAGTTATTATCAACAGGTTCGAGTAGTCGGTGTGACTATTACCTTTATTATTTTAGCTGCTTTTATTTTCTGGATACCTGTTTATTTAGGTTTACCACTTTCTGTGGAAGGTTATAAACTACGGATGTGGTTTAAGTCTTGGATTTGATTTGCATAGTTGCTATGGGTGAATTGGATTTAATTAAACCTTTGCGTTCCTCTGTCTTGAAAAGTTTCCTACGCCGGGAAACCCGGCTTTCCTTCGGAACGCTTACGCGAACGAGGAACTTTTCGCTGCGTGAACCTCTGCGCTCCTTTGCGTTTAAAATAAACTCTACGATTCACTACCAGCAAATAAAGGTAAAATAAGCGCTGCAATAATTCCAACCACCACTATTACCTCTATAACTCTCAAAGGCAAATTATTTTGCTGCCAATGATTAATTGCTGTCCCAAAATTAGTTGATAAATTACTCCCCCAATTACTAAGACGATTTAACCAATGACTAGGACTATCTTCAGGGCGTACCTTCAACAAAAATATAGAGACTAATAACGGTAAACCACCCACTTTACTAGACATTAAAATATGAATTGCTAAACAGCAAACTATCACAACCCAAGCACTTAAATGGAGGTAATACCAACTATGATTCAACTCTCCTGTCGGCAACCATTCTTCTTTGATCATTCTGCCAGAAATCACAGCTAACACAGAAGCTATCAGCATCAGGGTATTAGCAATTCTTTGCAAGCTAACCCACCAAATCGGCCTACCAACCTGAGTTAAGTTCTGTAAAGAATCTTGTTGCAACAACCGTTTGTTTCCTGCATGAAAACTATAAAGGGCGAACGGTGGGAAAGCAGCAAGGAAAAAGACTGCAAATGTACCGTGAATATCTATAATTGCTTCGATCGGAGGAATTAGTATTTTACCAAATCTACCATCGAAGGTATTGTAAACCAAAAATCCTGTAATGATGGCGGCGATCGCTAAAATGCCACTTACACCATGAAGAATTCGCAGCAAAAAAGGTTGGTAGCGAGGAGAATGGGACATAAAATGATTTGAGATTTTAATAACTTATTATTTAACCACCGATAGGATGAATATATAGCAATTACCTTTGATTTCTGAACTTACTTACGTAGGTAGAAAACAGGGAAGAAGGGATTATGAATTTTTTCAAAAATCAAATAGCATTCCTGTATGAAGGTGCGTTTTAGGGTAACGCACCATATTTGTTTTTTAAGAAAAATTAGGAATCGCAGAATTTTCTAAATTAGCTACTAATTTTACATTAAATTCTTCTTCAAACACTCCTTTTTTAAAATTCAAACTCCACATTTCTAAAGCACAATCATCATCAAGTTGAGATGGAAATACTTGTAAATTTACCTGTTCAAGTTCTGGATAGTACTCACATTTAACTCCCGCGATCGCTCCAATTTGCCGCCTATCTAATGCCACTGCTAATCTTAAAATACTACTCAATTGATTGACTATTTGTCGGTGCTGTTTACTTAGCAAATTACGATAGTTTTCATGTTTTTTCTTAGGTGCAGATTTGCGATGATAACGCGCTAAATTGGCAATAATTTCGATCTCGGTTTCGGTATAACCGAGTAATTCACCATTGCGAATGAGATAGTAAGAGTGCTTGTGATGAGCCGAATGGCTAATATAGTGACCACAATTGTGTAATATCGCAGCAGCCCAGAGTAATTGTCGCTCGTTGACACCCCAGTTATGGAGTGTGCCTTGAGTTTGATCAAATAAACTTAGGGCAAATAAAGCCACGCGATCGCTATGCTCTAATTTAATGTGGTATTTATTCGCGTGTTTTAAGATGCTCCGTTGGCGCACTGAACCTTGGTAGCGCAGTCTATCTTCAATTAAACCGTGGGCTAGCATCCAATCTACAATCACGCCTTCCCGGAGGGAACGCCCACAGGCTGTTATTGACTCAGCACCTAACAAAGTCATGGCTTCTTGTAAGATGACTGCACCAGCTAGTATCACTTCAGCCCGCTTATCTGGCATACCGGATATAGCAGCCCTTTCGGAATGATTCAGTTTGCGTAAGCGATTTACCCACTCTCGCAAGTCTTGAAGACTAAATTGGTAGCCATTGAGGGTAGAAGGAACAGAACCCAAATTTTCCCGTGCATGGATCATAGCCAGGGTTTCAATTGTGCCAGAAGTGCCGATTAACCGGGGAGATTCACCAAACTGGATATTTACCAGTACTTCGTCTACAGCACGTTCCAACATACCCCGTGCATAAGCTTGTAAGTACTGAAACTCTATATTGCTAATGGGATCGGTGGTGATTAACTCACTAGTGAGTCGCACTGCACCAACTTTTGTACTGGTAAGAGTCCGCGGTTCATGACAGTCCCCCAAAATTAATTCTGTGGAACCGCCACCAATATCGATAATCATCTGAGGTTGGTTGTGAAATTCCATCCCCGATAACACACCTAAATAGATGCGTCGCGCCTCTTCTTGTCCAGAAATCAAATCAACGCTTAAATCCAATTCCGTGTCTACTCTGTGCAGAAAATCTCGACCATTGGGAGATTCGCGCACAGCACTAGTAGCCACAGCTACAATTGTTTCAGCGTTGAAAGTTTTGGCAACTTCTTGAAAACGCCCCAAAGCAGCGATCGCTTTTTCAATGATCTCTGGTTTCAGTTCTCCAGTGGTAATATTGCGATCGCCTAGTCTTACGGTTTCTTTTTCTCTGGCGATGATGCTAAAAGCTGGTAGGGTCGGGTCAATTTTTACTACTACCATGTGCAGAGAATTGGTTCCCAAGTCAATGGCAGCAATAATCCGTTGTTGCTTAACTAATGGAGTACTAACACTTTCCCAATTAGCTGAAACTAAATTCAGTCCCATATCACGTATTATTAATAGTTATAGCTTATTATTTTTCTGAAATACTCAAAAAGACTGTCCTTGGTATTTGCTCATTAACCTAGCTTGTTTGTTTTGGGTACAAAAAAGCAGTGCGTAGAAGCTCTGCTTCTTGTCGCCAGACATCGCTTGACTTCACAAAGATTTACCTGTTAAGGCTACACCTGGAAACTACCAGCTTGAAAAATCTGTTGAGCAATCAGGTTTAGTTGGGGGAAAGTAGGTGATACGATGCGGTCATCGCCTCTAAATTGAGTAACTTGGTATTCATCATCGATTAATTGATAAATAGATATAGTAGGCTGTTTGGGGTTGCCAGTGAACTTTTTAGCACCTAGACCGAGATAATCTACAACCCAGTATTCAGGAATGCCAATACCCTCATACTTACCCTGTTTTGTGTAGTAGTCATCATCCCAGTTGCTACTAACTACCTCAACTACTAAGGGAATTGATGCTGCAAGGCTTACAGTTGATTCTTTTTTCCATAGCGGCTCATTCACTAAATTAGGGCGATTGAGTAACAATACATCTGGGGAGTAACCAGATTCCGAGGTCAAAGGTTTTACCAGCGCAGTTTTAGGGATTGTATAAGGTAAATTTAATCGGTCAAACTCTACTGTTAGTTTTCTTGCTATAAAACCAACAACGTCTTCATGGTCTCCCGCTGGTTGTGCCATTTCCACAATCACGCCATCATGTAATTCATACCTTCCTCCTTCGGGTCGCCACGCTGCAAAATCTTCAAAGGTTACTAGTTTACGTAAAGCTTGAATCATAATAGTCGTTTCGGTTATGCCGCTCCTTTGCCTTTCTCAGTTGTAGATGAGTGGGATTCGTTTTCTGTTACCCAAGTTTTTACTAACTCACGTAGAACCTCATTCATCAGAAATATGGATAGAAACCCCGTGATGGAAGCACGGCTTTACATTATTTCCTTTATGCTTGCACCTTTGAAAGGCAAATAGACTTGAATTTCGCCCTCAAAGATTCAGGCAAAAACATTTTGTCAGTCACTTGCTTTTCTTCAGTCACAATATATTTACCATACTTGCATACCTTTGATTTAGTAGTTCATTTGTTCGCATTGAAAGGGCTGGCAAAGTTCACCCTACATTACTGTTCTCTTTCCTATATCATTTAGGATTGCTATATATAAGTTAGTTGCTCTCCCCGCTGCTGATAAAATGCTAAAGTTTAGTTTTTAATTTCTATGTTGAGTACGCCAGAACGCAACTCAGAACCTTTATGGTTGGTCATTGTCCGGCTTTTGCGGTGGCATAAACCGGAAGGACGGTTAATTTTAATGATTCCTGCTTTGTGGGCTGTGTTTTTGGCAGCCTCTGGAAAACCGCCTTTACCTTTGGTTGGCGTTATTATCTTGGGTACTCTAGCCACAAGTGCGGCTGGGTGTGTAGTCAATGATTTGTGGGATCGAGATATTGATCCACAAGTAGAAAGAACACGCGATCGCCCCCTCGCTTCTCGTAAACTTTCGATCAAAGTTGGTATTGTAGTTGCGATCGTGGCAATGGCATGTGCAGCAGGCTTGGCATTTTATCTTAACCCCCTGAGTTTCTGGTTATGTATGGCAGCAGTGCCTGTAATTTTGCTTTATCCGGGGGCAAAACGGGTGTTTCCAGTCCCACAGCTAGTTCTTTCAATTGCTTGGGGTTTTGGCGTATTAATTAGCTGGAGTGCAGTCACGCAGAACCTCTCACCTGCAACATGGTTATTGTGGGGGGCGACTGTACTGTGGACATTGGGATTTGATACTGTTTATGCCATGAGCGATCGCGAGGATGATCAACGCATAGGTGTTAACTCTAGTGCCTTATTTTTTGGGGATTACGCATCTGTAGTTATTGGTATTTTCTTTGCTGGGACGATTATTTTACTCGCTTGGTTAGGTATTTCTATTCACCTGAAGCTGGCTTTTTGGATGAGTTTAGTCATTGGTACTATAAGCTGGTTTTGGCAGTTTCTGCAATTACGAAAACCAGACTTGCCTAATCCTGCTTATGGTATAATGTTCCGGCAAAATGTGTGGATTGGTTTTATATTGCTGGCTGGGATGATCATCGGTTCTTTTTAAAGCAGAGCGATCGCATTATTTCCCTGTCAGCTTAACTAGACCAACACCACCAAAATATAACCCCAGCACTGCCCCGGCTAAGAGACTTTGGGTGAGTGGGTCAGTAGAAGGTGTGAGAATGGCTCCCAAAACCACTGCTCCCATGATCACGAAACGCCAACCGGCTATCATTCTTTCAGAAGAAACAATGCCTAAATTACCGAGCAAAAGTTGGATAATAGGAATTTGAAATGCTAAACCAGTACTAAATAATAACAGCAAAACAAACTCAAAATATTTGTCAATTGACCACAGTTGCTCTACTACATCTGCTCCATAGCTAATGAAAAATTTTAAAGCTGCGGGGATGAGAAGTAAATAGGCAAATACTAACCCTGCACCAAACAGTACACTTGACCCCAAAACCACAGGCCCCAGCAAGCGACGTTCGCGGCGAGTCAGTCCTGGTAGAACGAACTGGATAATTTGGTAAAGAATGAAAGGACTAGAAAGTACCAAACCGCTATAACCTGCAACTTTGATGGAAACAAAAAAATATTCTCCTGGAGCAAGCTGGAGAAATTTTACTCCTTGGGCTGGGACTTCCAATAACTGAACAATCGGCTTAACAGCAATAAAACAGCCGATAATACCCACTATTGCGACAATCAGCGAGTAGAAAATCCGCTGTCGTAACTCTTCTAGGTGGTCGAACAGGGACATTTCGACCTCTCCTGGCAACTCATCAAAAGGATCATTTTCCGAGTTGCCATATTCTTCTGGGTCAATATCCGGAGTAGGTATAGTGTCTACATCTTGTGAAGGTGTCATGAGTCCGCTAGTAGGCAACATTTGTTAACTATTTTATCTGGGGAAGCAGCTACCAAAATATGTTTTTGGCTACTGGAGGGTTTTGTCCTGATTTGCGAGTTGGACGCTGCATAAGTTAATTGGGAAGCCATCTTGTAGACATATCTACACTCAACAAGGGTGGAATCGATAATTTCTAAATCACGTCTCTGCGGCCAGTAGCATTAAGTAAATTGACGCAAAATCAAAATACAATGCTCAGTTTTTAAACTCCGGTTCATCAAGATGGTATCCGTACATAACGCAATCGGAAATTTTTTGCTGAGGCTTGTATGAATAGAACAATTTACATTGCACTGATGGCATTGCCTGTTTACCCATACACTGCCGAGGCTAGCTTTGCTAGTAGTGGTAACATACCAATTTTAAAAGACCAGATCTCTATAATCAATACTTTAACTGTTCACAGCACAAATACTCAGTTACACTTAGCTCCGTGGCAGATATTTGCTAGAGATGAACAAACAGGAGAGTGCCTGCGCTCTGGTGATTGTAAAGATTGATGGTAATTAGTTTGGCTGAGGCTCAGTTGAAGTTGCAGCTTCTCACTCAAATCACTGTGAACTTATTTATACAGGGATAATCATTCATTTATGCAAAAATCGACTTTAAATTTAAAACAAAACCAGGGAGAATATCTTCACCAAATAAATTTTTAGGAGATTGTAAAACCTCAGGTGCTTGATTAGGACGATAAATTATTACTTGTTTATCTTTAGGATAACTAAGAGGCAGAGGGGAAAGAAACATCCCAAAAGATAAATTCAATTTGTTTTAGGGTACTACAAAATTGTACATCACACTACCTTTTACTCTGCTGAATATTTTTAAGATTTATAAAAGTACCTGTTTTTATATTAGAGATTTTGGCAATTTGTATTAATAGTAGTATTGCGGCTTACTTAATAAATGGCATAATTGCTGTGTAACCCATAAAAATAGATATCCAAAATTATCTGGAATTGCTACTAGTTTGGTTATTAATTTGATGGGATGAAATTAAACCAAAGCATAAAATATCTAAAATCAATATATTTATTAAGCAGATTTCGTCATCCCCTTTCTGAAGTGAACCTGACTAGTTATGCTCCTAGATTTAGAAAGATTTTATCAGGCTTGTAATCCGAGCAGACCTCTAATGATAGGAAATGCTACCGATCGCCGATATTATATCGATTTTGCGGCGGTGCGGGGTGGCAAAATCATTGAGGCTTTACAACGCACGATCACTCGGATATCGCCGAATACGCCTACCTGTCAGCTATTTACGGGGCATCTCGGCTGTGGAAAATCAACAGAATTATTGCGACTGAAAGCGGAGTTAGAAGAGCAAAAATTTCATGTAGTTTACTTTGAATCTACCCATGTCTTAGAAATGGCAGATGTGGATGTGACTGATATTTTGTTGGCGATCGCAGGTCAAGTTAGCGAAAGCCTAGAAGCGATGAAAATCCGACTCAAACCCAGCTACTTTACCAAATTGTTTGCTGAGGTTGTCGATTTTATGCAAACGCCAATTGAACTTGGGGTAGAAGCAGAGTTGTCTGTGGGTATCGCCAAAATTACCGCCAAGACGAAAGAAAGTCCCCAATTGCGGCGGCGGTTAAGAGATTATTTAGAACCGCGTACCCAAAATATTTTGCAGTCAATTAATCAGGAACTGCTAGAGCGTGCTAACCAACAACTCAAAGCCTTGGGTAAAAAAGGTCTGGTGGTAATTGTTGATAACCTAGATCGGGTAGCAATTCGTCCTTTACCATCCGGGCGATCGCTACCCGAATACTTATTTATTCAGCGAGGCGAACAGTTACGCAAACTAAATTGTCATATTGTCTATACGATTCCCCTAGCTCTGACTTTTTCCAACGATAGCGCCGAACTTCAGCATCGCTTGGGGGGTGGAGTAGCTCCGAAAGTCTTACCGATGATACCCGTGCGTCTACGTTCTGGCGAAGTTTTCAGCCAAGGACTAGCAATGATCCGCCAAATGGTTTTAGCTAGAGCCTTCCCAGAAATTCTGCCTAGCGATCGCTTAAACTTGATCACAGAAGTATTTGATAATTTAGCAACATTAGATCGGTTGTGCTTGATTAGTGGTGGTCATGTGCGCGACTTACTAGGGCTACTGTTTGACTGTCTGCGAGAAAAAGATCCGCCATTTGAGCGAGAATGTGTGGAGTTAGTGATTCAAAGACAAAGAGACTACCGAGCTAATGCCATAGATCCCCATGAATGGGAACTCATATTTCAAGTTGTGCAACAGCAAAGAGTGAGAGGAAATATAGAATATCATACTTTATTGCGGAGTTTGTTTGTCTTTGAATACCGCGATCACCAAGGAGCTTGGTTTGCCGTCAACCCAGTTTTAGAGGAAACGCAAAAATTTAAATCATGGTTGAACGACACCCACAAGAAAATATAAAAGCAGCTAACGAACGAGCTTTGCGGAGTCTGGGAAGGGCAATTTCTCTCTCTAGCGGTCAGTTTTCTGTAGTTTTAGTATGTTGCAACTATCGAGTTTTGCAAGAGCAAATGCTGCAACAACTTGCAGAAAGATTTTTAGGAACACACCAGATTCAAAAAATAATTCTTCCCCACAATGCCAGAACTCTTTATACAAGCATTCATTTACAGATGCTGACTGACAAACAACCACCATCAGCATTGATGGTTTTGGGTTTAGAGTTAGTGGATGAAATTGACGATCTATTAAGTTCAATCAATCAAATTCGTGATGAATTTCGCAAACGCCACCCATTTCCGATGATTGTATGGGTGAATGATCAAGTATTGCAAAAAGCGGTACGTTTAGCCCCGGATTTTGCTAGTTGGGCAGCTACACCAATTAGATTTGAAATGACCACGCCCCAGTTGCTGCAATTTTTGCAACAAGAAACTGACTTTTTGTTTGCCAAAGTGCTGCCAACTGATGCTGTAGAATCTCTAAAAACTCAAGTAAGTGATAATTATTCTACCTTAGAGCAAGTTTGGGAACATAGCGATGAGCTTCAGTTTGCCATTGAAGAGTTGCACGATCGCGGTATTACTTTAGAGCCAGAATTACACGCTAGTTTAAAATTTGTTTTCGGTCTTGATAATTATGTGAGCGATCGGATCAATATAGCTTTAAACCATTTTCGCCAAAGCTTGCAGATTTGGCAGCGTTTAGCACAGCAAAATGAATCAGAAAATCACAGTCCGAGACTTTCAGATTCCTGGGGTACAGAATTAGAAATTGTCAATAACTACACATCACCTTCACTACGACAGGGAATTTTGTTGTTTTATGTCGGTTTATGTCACTGTCGCCTAGCAGAGCAAAAGCGAACAGAAAACCGCCGCAATTGGGAAACAGCTAAATCTTATTTTCAGCAATGTTTAAATAGTTTGCAGGTGGCTCAGCGTCCAGATATAGTTGCTGAATTTATTGGTCAACTTGCAGAAGTTTTGCAACATCTAGAACAGTGGTCAGAATTACAGATTGTTGCTCAAAAAGCATTAGAGTTGCATCAAACTTATGGCAGTCAAATTCAACTTGCTTGCGACTACGGTTTTTTGGCACAAGTGGCAGTGCAGGAGTCGCGCTGGATACAGGCGAGTATATTAGCCCATGTATCGCTATTAAAGTTAGGAGAGACACAAAAGCATAGTGACCCTCATCACTGCTTATTTCCCTTACTATTGGCGCAGGTTTATTATTTAGTTTTAGCTAAAGCACAGCGAAATTTAGGTGAGCAAGAAGTAGCGCGGGAATATTTAGAAAAAGCTGCCAAGGAACTGCCAGAAGCTTTAGAAGATAGCGCTCATCAATACGATGCCCATCGTTATATTCGATTGTTGCGGACATTGCGATCGCTTTATTTTGAGGCAGGTAGATATTTAGAAGCCTACTACATTAGACAAAAGCGGCGTTCTGTGGAACAGCAGTATGGCTTTCGGGCTTTCATTGGTGCAGGGCGTTTGCAACCCCAACGCCAAGTGACAAACCCAGCCTTAATGTCTCCTTCAAGTAGCAGCAGTATTGCCCTAGAAATTGCCGCCTCTGGTCGAGAGCGAGATATTAATAACTTAATCGGCAGAATTAGCCGCGCCGACCAAAAGCTGACAGTGATTCACGGCCCGTCAGGGGTAGGAAAAAGTTCTACCGTCACAGCGGGTTTAGTACCGGCATTGCAAAATCGGGCAGTTGGTGATCAAATTGCCGTGCCTGTAGTTTTACAAGTTTATACCGACTGGGTGCAAGCATTAGGAAAATCTTTGAGCGAGTCTGTGTCTCATCTTCAGGGAGAAGCAGCCATTGAATCGGAGGATTTGCCTGACCCTACCACACTCGTTAATATTGCCCAGATTATACAACAATTACAAGAAAATGCTGATAACCATTTGATCACAGTTTTAATTTTTGATCAATTTGAAGAATTTTTCTTTGGGTATAGCGATCGCCATCAAAAGCAAGAATTTGATAAATTTATTAGCAATTGTCTCAATATATCCTTTGTCAAAGTTATTCTCACCTTGCGAGAAGATTATTTGCATCGGTTATTAGAATTTAAACATCTCTCCGCCTTAGAGGCAATTAATAATAATATTCTGGATAAAAATATCCGCTATCAATTGAACAATTTTTCACCAGAATATGCCAAAGCCGTCATTGGTAAATTAACAGGGCGTTCTCAATTTAACTTAGAGCCTGCCTTAATTGATGCTTTAGTTGATGATTTATCAACAGAATTAGGAGAAGTCAGACCCATTGAATTACAAGTTGTAGGAGCGCAACTCCAAGATGAGCGAATTACTACCCTAGAACAATATCAGGAATATAGACCGAATAAACTTATTGAACGATATATTAAAGAACTGATCAGAGATTGCGGCCCAGAAAACGAACGAGCAGCTTTACTAGTATTGTATTTTTTAACAGATGAAAGCAACCAACGCCCTTTTAAAACTCGTGCTGAATTAACAGCAGAGTTAGCTGAAATCGAAGATACTGACAAATTAGAGTTAGTATTGGACATTTTAGTAAGTTCCGGGTTAGTGGTATTATTTCCCGATATGCCGGAACGCTATCAACTTATTCATGATTATTTAGTAGACTTGATTCGCTACCTCCAACAACAAGAATCGAGTTTACAAGCCCAACTTAACCAACTGCGTTATAAAGTAGATCAAAGCCAATCTGAGATTGAGCGACTCAAAAACGAACTCAGCCAAAAAAAGCAGCAAGCTAAACTAATAAACGTTCATCCTCAACCAGGATTAGACTTAGTTGCAGAATTACGAGAGCTACGCAAGCGTGAAGAACTGAGTCACTTAGAAATTGAGCAATTGCGAGCTGAACTCAAAGAAAAAGAATTAACTGCTCAACTAGCAGCAAGTCAAAAACAACAAAGGCTAAGTGAAGCGCGATTAAATCGGACATTGAAAATCGCTCTGACTGCTTCATTTCTAGCCATATTGGGGCTAAGTGTATCCATCGTCACAGCAGTAGATAGCGAGATTAAAACCCTGAGTGTATCTAGTGAAGCGCTTTTTGCTTCCCAAAAAGGTCTTGATGCTTTAAAAGAAGCTTTAAAAGCAGGTAAAAAACTCCAACATTCTGTTTGGATAGATGCTTCTACACAAGAAAAAGTCCAAACGGCACTATATCAGGCAGTTTTCGGGGCGAGAGAATATAACCGTTTAGAGGGACATATTTCTGGAGTAAATAGTGTTACATTCAGTCCCGACCGCTCTTTAATTGCCTCAGCAAGTGCAGATAACACAATTAAACTCTGGCGCTTTGATGGTAACTTGGTGAAAACTTTGGCGGGGCATAATGATGTAGTTAATAGCGTTACATTCAGCCCTAATGGGCAACTCATGGCATCTGCTAGTCAGGATCAGACAGTCAAACTCTGGAATCGTGATGGTGAGTTGCTTGCTACCTTACTAGGTCATGAGGGCGTAGTAAATAGTGTCAGTTTCAGCCCTGATAGTCAATTCATTGCTTCAGCCAGTACAGATAAAACCGTCAAACTGTGGAGTCGAGACGGCAAATTACTCCATACATTAAAAGGGCATAATCTGGCAGTTTTGGGCGTAGCTTGGTCGCCTGATGGTCAAATCATAGCTTCTGCTGGTGCTGACAACAGCATCAAGCTTTGGAATCGGGATGGTCAGTTACTCAAAACTTGGCAGGGACACGAAGACGCAATTAAAAGTATCACTTGGTCGCCTGATAGTCAAATGATTGCCACCGCTAGTTTAGACAAAACTATTAAACTGTGGAACACCCAAGGTAAGCTGTTAAGGATTTTGTCTGGTCACAGTGCGGGAGTTACTAGCGTCAGTTTTAGCCCCGATGGTAATACTATTGCCTCAGCTAGCACCGACGAAACGATCAAACTTTGGACTTCCCAAGGCGTGTTGCTGGGAACTTTAAAAGGACATAATAATTGGGTCAATAGCGTTAGTTTCAGTCCTGATGGTCGCACCCTGGCTTCTGCTAGTCGTGACAAAACTATCAAACTCTGGCATTGGGACGATGTGCTGCTACGAAATCTCAAAACTGATAATGATGACTGGATTACTAGTATTAGTTTTAGTCCTAGCGATCGCACTTTAGCAGCAGCAAGTCAAGACAAAACTATCAAAATTTTAAGTCGAGACGGTAAACTACTGAACACGTTAAAGGGTCATCAGGGTCAAGTGTGGGGTGTTAGTTTTAGTCCTGACGGTCAGACCATCGCCTCAGCTAGTAAAGATAAAACGGTAAAATTTTGGAGTCGTGACGGTAAACTACTGAACACGTTAAAGGGTCATCAAGATGCCGTCTTGGGTGTAGCTTGGACACCTGATGGTCAAGAAATCGCCTCAGCTAGTAAAGATAAAACGGTGAAACTTTGGAGTCGTGACGGTAAATTACTCAAGACCTTGCAGGGTCATCAAGATGCTGTCAATTGGGTCAGCTTTAGTCCTGATGGTAAGCTGCTAGCCTCTGCTAGTGATGATAAAACGGTGAAGCTTTGGAACCGTAACGGTAAATTACTACATACCCTGAATGGGCATAGTCGCCGAGTCAACGGCGTAGCTTGGTCGCCTGATAGTCAACAAGTAGCCTCAGTTAGTATTGATAGTACAGTCAAACTTTGGAGTCGGGACGGCCGTTTGTTAAGCAATCTTGTAGGGGAAGGCGACAGTTTCATTAGTGTCAGCTTTAGCCCAGATGGTAAGATTTTAGCTGTTTCCAGTGATAACAAAGTCAGGCTTTGGAATTGGGAAGGAATTTTGTTAATTGCTTTGAAAGGTGATAAGGAAGAACTAACCAGTGTTAGCTTTAGTCCTGATAGCAAGACTTTGGCTGCGGGTAGTGGCAATGGTACAGTGATTTTCCGTAATTTAGCAGATCTCAAACTAGAAAATTTACTAGCACGGGGCTGCAATTTGCTACAGGATTATTTACAGACTAACCCGAAAGTGACAAGAGGCGATCGCGCCTTGTGTTTTGGCAGATGATAATTAGATTTCATTCTAATAACTGCCCTGACTCTTGCGGTAGTTATAGCGCTACCTCTTGCCTCTTACTTAGTTTTTGCCAGCACCAGCCGAAACTTCTTCTGAGTCTTCTACTTGAGATGAAGAAACTGATGAGGTTTCGTCTGAAGAAGGCACAAAAACGGCAATATCGGCACCATTCGTAATACCACCCAACAGCCCTAATTCAGCTTCAACCAATTGATCAATAGCTTCACCTAACATATTTTCTTGTGTGTAGTTTGGTCGTGCTACAAGAACTATGCCATCGCTATAGGGTTGGATTAACAAAGGATCATTGGATAAGCTGAGAGGAGTAGTATCTAAAATTACTAAATCATAACGTTCACGGGCATCTTCTATGAGCCGCCGCATTTCGCTGGATTCAAGAATGGCAGCAGATTGACGCACAGGCCCGGGACTGGGAATTATGTATAAATTTTCTACATCAGGAACTAAGCGGATACATTCACTTAACCTGGCATAGTAGCGTAGGGGTTCAACAGTAGCATCAGGGTCAGGAGTAACTTTCAAGGATGTAGCGCGAGAGGGCGATCGCAAATCTGTTTCAATAATTAAGGTTCTTTTCCCAGCACGAGCAGAAGCGATACCTAAGTTATAGGCGCTCACCGTTTTACCTTCTTGGCTAATGGTGCTAGTAATCAGTAGTACTTTCAAATTTTTACCACCAATTCGGCGCAAATTGCTGCGGAACTTCTCGTAAAACTCTAAATAGGGAGAATCGGGAGAAAGTAATATTGGCATCGCAGCTTGATTTAAATCATCAACTGGCATTAAAGGCAATTCTCCTAAAAGAGCAACTTCCCGTTGCTTGAAACTGTCGCGGATATCTTCGTGGGTTTTGAAGGTATTTTCTAAAGATCCCAATAAGAATATGACACCACCGCCAACTAACAATCCTAAGAAACTACCAATACCCAAGGTAACAACTGGATTATTCTCTTTTTTAACATCGGCAATTACAACAGGAAGTCTGGCAATACTAAGGCTACTAACGGTTTCTGCTTCTGCGGTCTGAGCATCAGTTAATTTCGCCTGCATTTGGTCATAAACAGCTTTTTTGAGTCCCACCTCTTGTTCTAAACGCGATCGCTCTAGTTGCTTATTAGGTATCTGGGAATATTCCTGTCGTAATTTTGCTTCTTCTCGAATTTGTTCCGCTAATTGTTGTTGTAGCGTTTCTCGTTGAGTTTGTAACGCCACCATCTGGTTTGCTAATTGCTGTCTGGCTGGGTCGAGACTGCTTTGGGCGCGGATACCTGTAACATTACCAGCTAAAGGAGCTGTTGTCCCACCACCCCCTACTACCTCAGTAGCACGTTGTTGTAGTAATTCCTCAATAGCTTGTTTTTGACGCTGCAACTGAATCATCGTCGGGTGTTCAGGTCGCAAGTCTTTACGCAGCAAGGCAATTTGCGATTCAGTTTGGTAAATTTGCGATCGCAAGCTAGCTAAAATTGGATCGGCACTCAAAGCAGAAGAAACATAAGCTTGGTTGACATTTAAACCAAGCTTGTCTTGTAAACTGCGAATTTGGGCATCAATTCCAGAAACAGTTAATTTAATTTGCCGTTGCTGATTTTGGCTATTAGTAACTGCCGCTAACAAAGTACCATTTTCAGCTGCCAATATTGCCGGTCGCTGGATGCGATCATACTGTTCTAGCTTCTTCTCTGCCGCTTGCAGTTCTACCTTAGCCTGTGGTACGCGCTCATTGATTTTTTGAATAATTGCTGTTAATCGCCTGGTATTAATCTCACCACTCAGCTTGACCATTGCTTGCATCAATTCTTGCAAAACTTCTTGGGCACGCTTGGGGTCGGTGTCTTTATATTTCAGATTAATAATTGTGGATGTGACTTCTCCAGCCCTAGTTTTTTCTGGCAGATTGAGAGCAACACTTGTACCAATCGTTTTTGGTTGGACATTGACTTTTGCTGCCACAGATTCAATAATTTGGTCTGACAGCAAAACATCTTGGCTCAATTCTTGGCCTTGTTGCTGAATTTCACTGCCAGTAGCAGAAAATGAGACTGGTGGACGATTGTAAGTCAGTGCGCCGTCTGCTACATAGCTAGTTGGTGGTGCGGGCTGTATGGCAATGACCGTTGATCCTGCTACAACTAAAGCAAAACTGGCTAATCCAATCCATTTGTACTTCTCAAAAGCAATAAAATAGCGTTTAACAATTGGTGGGGTCATGGCAGGGGACAGGGGACAGGGGACAGGGGACAGGGTTTTATGGCAACAGCTATAGAAACAGGCTACAAGTTAGTCAATAGTTCAACTAATTTGAGCCGCCGCCCAAGAAGTCAAAAAAGCGAATAAAGCTGCGGATATCAAAGAAAGGTCGAGTAATAGTGCCAAGGACATTAGTAATTTTTGCGATTAAGTTTCGACCAACAACAATCACATCATTGTCTTGCAGTGCCACGTTTTGAGCCGCATCACCAGCAAGTGCCTTTTTGGCATCAAGTTTCTGGGTAACAGCTCGACCTCGTTCCGCATCAAAGCGAACTAAGGCAATATCTCGGAGGTTAGCAGTATCTAAATTGATCCCTCCCAAAGCATCGACAAAAGTACTACCGTTAGGTAGCGCTTGAGTGACAATTCCTCCCGCAGCGTAGTTTAAAACCCGGACTCTAATCTGTGGTATAGCCAAGGATGAACGCGATACTAAATTGCGATCATAACTGTCATCAGTACCAACTTCACGACGTGGTACAACTATGGCATCGCCATCTTGCAAACGTAAACTAGGCAATGAACCACCATTTTGCAAGGTTGCATACAAGTCAATATTTTGTGAAATCACAGAACCATCCATCAACTTCCGCCGCACTTGTACTTGTCGTAGGTCTGCGGACATTGTAGAACCGCCAGCGGTGAGCAAAGCATCGGCGACACGAGGAATTGCTGATGCTACACCATAAATTCCTGGTCGAAATACTTCCCCAGTAATGGTAATTTGCACTGGTCTTGGCGATACCAGTGACACCACCAGCATCGGCTCGACCACAACCTTACTTAAACTCAAGCGAATTTTCTCTTGTGCTTCTTCTAAACTCAAGCCTTGTAAGGATAATAATCCTACTTGTGGCACAACAATATTGCCTTCAGGACTAATTTGGGCTTGAAAACTCAAATCCGGGCGCTGTCCTATTAAAGATAAAACTATTACGGGATCAATGACATAACGATTGAGCAACAAGCGAATTTTTTCTTGTGCTTCTGGCAAAGTTAAACCTTGTAGTGAAACTGTACCCAGTAATGGCACAATAATATTGCCTTCGGGATTGATTGGGACTTGGAAACTCAAATCTGGAAAGCGTTGAACCACAACACTGACTGCATCTCCCGGCCCTAAGCGATATGGGCCAGGAGGGCGTTGAAACACAACACCTATTACATCTCCCGGACCTAAGAGATAGCGGCTAAGTTGAGAAGAAGCTTCGTCATTAACACCTACAGGTGCAACATCAGTATTGGTAGTTGGGGGGGGTGAGGGTAATTGCCTTTGGGTAGCACCAGGCGGGAACAAGAGGGGCTGCCCTGGCTGTGTTCCTGGAGATGGTAAACTCTGAGCATCAACAGGTTTGACAGTAGTTGTTAAGAAAACACCTGCCTGAACACTCACAAAACACAGGGCGATGAATGCACGCATCTGATAACTGGAAACTATAAACATTGGTGCAATAAAGCTGAATTGCGAATATGTACCGCCGAGTGGTTATTTTACTCTGGAAGTATCTTCTATGTCTCCTTTAGTTGTGCCGCTTTTAACTTCGCACTACATTTTTGAGCTTACTTCCAGCCTATAGAACAATTTTATAAAGGGCCTGTCATTAATGTAGCTTGTATTGTTTCACCAAGAGACCGAGCTAAAGGCCAAGTAGTTTCCACCTGTCCTAAAGGCTCCATTGGAATGAGAACACTTACGGCTACCCAAGGAGCGCGATGCTTATGCCACTGTGCTAGTTGATCTACCAAGAACCAGTGTATCGGTAATGGGTTTCCACCGTTCGGCAGAGCGTACCATTGCAACGCTGCGAAGGTTTCTTGGGTTGTGGAAACGCGAAAAAATCTTGCTTCTACTTTTACTTCAGCTTTTGATTTTGAAGTTGGGGGATGTTTGACAGTGAATTGAGCTGAGCGATATTGAGCTATATCCCATTTTCCCCAACGAGACTTTCCCCAGCCATTTATCTCAGTCCACTCCACCTCTGGTTGATCCATCGGCCCGTTTTGCGGCAGTAAAAGTAATATAGCTTGGACTTGGGAATTTTCTTGCTTAAGAATCTGTAACGACCATCTGTGTTCGCCAACTAATTGTTCGGCTTGGTCAACAGTTTGCCAACCAGGAAGGGTTAACCCTGTCTTACGTATTTGTTTCAATTCCTTAAGGCTAGTGACAGGCGGTGGCTGTTTCCATTGCCAATGTCCTGTCAGATATCCAGGAACCCCTCCTATTACTAATAGCAGTAACAATAATAAAAGCACTGCTACATGAGATAACTGCTTTTTCTGGAGAAACTTAGATAAAGAAAGCATCAGTAAAAATTGCAATATTTACGCAAAATTTTACTTGAAAAAATGACACTCTGAGTTCCGTAAAATTAACACTTGCTAGTTGTCTTGACTAAATCTGAGTCGTAGACCATTCAATAATCCTTCCTTGTCTTTCTTGTTGTATCCATAGAGCTTCCCACTAGCCCTGTCAAGGTGGTAAATCATTAGATAATAATAATGTCGGCTTTGCAAAGCGCGATCGCCTCAAGCACGGTTAGCTGTTTACGACAAATTAACCGCCGCTTTAATATAAAAATCTGCTTGACTTAGAGCGCACTCTAAGTTTTAAAGTGGACGTATCGCTTTTAAGGGCTGCATTGATCCAATACCCACTCAAAAGGTTAAGGGTGATCCGAAAACCAAGAGCATTGAAATAGATATTGACATCCTCACCGGGCTTTAGCCAAGGTGATTCCAATCTACTCAAACAGACTTAGCTGAATGAACTCTTGGCGGGTTGGCGCTTCACAGGATGCTGCTACCTTTGCGGTAGTCTGATGCTTTCCTCCACGTCCGTTTTGAGCTTCCGAATGTCCTCCGGCAGCTTTAATGTTAAGCGCGGCATTTATATCTCGGTCGTGGGTGGTTTCACAACTTAAGCAAATCCATTCACGGATTGAAAGGTCGAGCTTGCCACCTCTAAATCCGCAACATGAGCAAGTTTGGCTTGTTGGTTCCCACCTACTGATAATGCGAAACTCGCGCCCGTATTTTTCGGCTTTGCCTTCCAAGAATGCTCTAAATTGCCTCCATCCTAAATCGCTAATTGAAGAGGATAGTTTCCGGTTTTTGAGCATTCCTGAGACATTTAAATCTTCCAAGATAATCGCTTGATTCTCACGAATTAACCTAGTCGATAGCTTGTGTAAAAAGTCTGTTCTAGTGTCTTTAAGTTTGGCTTGTAGTTTAGCTTTGCGTTGTCTCGCTGATTCGTATCGCTTAGATCCTCTTGTCTTACGAGATAGATTTTTACTGAGTCGTCGCAGTCTTCTAATACGCTTTTTAAGGGGTTTTGGTGCATCTATCTTCTCGCCAGTGCTGAGGGTGGCAAAGGTTGTTATGCCTAAGTCCACGCCAACTGCATTGTCTAGCTGCGGTAGAGGTGATGATTGAATCTCCACCACGAAACTTGCAAAGTACCGCCCCGATGCATCTTTGAGAACAGTTACAGATGATGGCTCAGCAGGTAGCTCCCTTGACCAAACAACATCTACCTGACCGATTTTGGCAAGGTAGATCGATGTCGAACACACTTTAAAACCACCTTTGCGAAAACGAGCAGACTGAGCAGCCCGACGTTTTTTGAATTTGGGAGGTCGGACAGGTTTACCTTTGCGTTCCTTCCTAGATGATTTAAAGAAGTTTTGGTATGCCTGCTCTAAGTCGTTTAGGGATTGCTGCAAGGGAATGTTTGATACTTCAGATAACCACGCCCTCTCTTGTTTTTTCTTGGCTTGAGTTATGAACAGTTTTTGCAAGTCTGCACATGAAGGCTTTTTGTTGCCATCAAGATATTCAGTCTTGCAATGAGCAAGCGCGTCGTTCCAAACTACACGAACGCACCCGAACAGCTTACTTAATAGCAACTGTTGGGCGCTGTCTGGGTAGATTCGATAACGGTAACGTGCTTTCATAGTAGGATGATACCATATTTGGTCTACTGCTATGAATAAAGAGTATAGAAGAGGTAAACACAGTGTTACATCACTTCAATCTCATTTGGTCTTTGTGACAAAATATCGAAAAAACATATTTGATGCCGAGCGGCTAGAAGTGCTGATTCGGGCATTCCATGAAGTAGCTAGAAAAATGGATTTCAGTATTATTGAAGTGAACGGGGAAGGCGACCACGTTCACTTACTAGTTGAATACCCACCAAAATACTCTGTCTCTCAGCTAGTGAACCACCTCAAGGGTGTGTCTTCGAGGCTGTACCGCAAACAGTTTGCTGATTCTCCCCACGTCGAACACCTCTGGAGTCCTTCGTATTTTGCTTGCTCTGTGGGTGGCGCACCTATTGAAGTATTGAAAGAGTATATTAAGAATCAAAAGCCGTCCTAGAAGGACGGGGCTTGTATCCCATTCTTTTGGTCACCCTTGAATTGCCAGTGTCCCCATCATCCCCAAATCTTCATGGTCGAGAATATGACAATGATAAACAGTTTTACCCGCAAAATCTCGAAAAGGAATGCGAATGCGAACTGTTTCCCCTTTGGGTACTAAAACTGTATCTTTCCAAGCGGGGTAGGGTTCAGGTTTGCCGTTGCGACTAATGACTTGAAAATGATTAACGTGGAGATGAAAAGGATGATCCATCACTCCTGTATTGATAATCTCCCAGTCTTCTATTGTATCTAATTTTACTTGCGTATCAATGCGATCGCGCTCAAAGGGCTGACCGTTAATTAGAAAGACCATACCCATACCAGGAGACATACCATGATTAAGTTCAAAGCGACGCACTTGTTTTGGTTCGGGTAAAGCTGGTATTGCAGATAGTTTTGTGGGTAAAGAAGCGGATTTTACAGAAGCACCGTAATTAATTGTTGCTAAAACTGTAGATGTGTTGTCATTTCTCTGCATCATACCTCTACCGCCCATCATGCCCATTCCCATTGCGCCTCGATTGTAAGGTAAATTGAGCAAGCGGTATTTTCCTGGCTGTTGATCTCCTTTGATTAGCACTTCTGCTCGTTGTCCTGGTGTCAGCAGCAATTCGCTAATTTCTACAGGTTGGGTTAATGCACCGACCTCAGTAGCAATCAGGTAAAAAGGGTGATTTTCCAAAGACAGCCGATAAAAGCGGGAGGTGGAAGCATTAAGAATACGCCATCGTACTAAACCCTGAGCCGGAAGTGAGAAAGTGGGTTGGGGACGACCGTTAATGGTAATTAAATCTCCTTCACGTCCTGTCATCACTGACATATGCGCTGAAGACATCAGCCTTCCTTCACCATCAAGGGCAAAATCTTGCACCACCAAAAATTCTTCTTTAGCGGCTTTAATTTCGGGAATTTCATCCAATTCACCCCGCACTATCAATAAACCAGCCAATCCCCCAAACAATTGTTCGGCTACAAAGCCGTGGCGATGGGGATGATACCAGAATGTACCAGCAGGATGATTAGGAGGAATGGTAAATTCATAATTTAAGCTCTCTCCCGGCTCAATGCTCAAAAAGACATTATCAGCATTACCTGTAGGTGGAATGTGTAGTCCGTGGTAATGAAGGTTAGTTGGTTGAGAAAGGTTGTTAGTAAAACGAATGCGGACGGTATCTCCTGGTTTTGCTTCCAGACGAGGCGCGGGTATTTGTCCGTTGTAAGTTAATAAATATGCTTGTTTGTCACCCAATTTCACAGAACGATTACTAGCTTCGAGGTTAAGTTCTAATAAACCATTATTACTTGTATGCAACTTAGGCAAATCAATGGCTGGTTTTGTTGAGAGTTGAGAAGAACTAACTCTTTTCCATATCCAACTAGCAGCCAAAGCACTGACAGCACCAGCAGCAGTAAGGGTGATAAACTGACGGCGATTTATCTTTTTCATAATTACTTCACTTCTAGATTTTTGACTCTTTTCCCAAAACTAGTAGGATTGATACTCTTTAAAAACTTCGACTTCACCCTTTTTATCAAACGCCATAATTGTAAACGGCTGTTTTCGATTGCCTGATTCCATCCCTGGTGTTCCTAAAGGCATTCCCGGTACGGCTAAACCTATAAACTTGGGCTTTTGTTTGAGAAAACGTTTAATATCATCTGCGGGTATATGTCCTTCCATTACATAGGCGTCAATAATTGCTGTGTGACAAGATGCTAAATCTTGAGGCAAGTTGTACTTTTGTTTAATTGCCTCCATTTCGTCAGTTTTTATATCTTCTTTAATTTTAAATCCGTGTTTTTGCATATGTTCAATCCACTCTCCACAGCAGCCACAAGCTGGACTGCGATAAACCGTTATTTCTCGTTTTCCTGAGTAAGATTCAGTTTCTTGATCCCAGACACTAGTGGTGGAAATTAATTGAGAACTGCTTACTACTGTTGGTGGATTATTGTTTAAATCAACATTATCTCCTTTGCTCAACCCAACTACTGTTGCATAAGTAGTGGCTAAAACTCCAGTAGTAATTACTACTGCTATAAACGGACGGGAGAACTTACTCATCCAGTCAGATAAATATTTTTTCATTGTCAAAATCCTAAACTAATTTTTTGTGACTGATAATGACTTGATGTAGCTCGTGGTTCCAAACCATTTTTTCTAGTTTATACTCTCCAGCTAGATGGAGAATCAACTAAAATCATTGCTAATTATTGCTAATTATTTTAATACCTGTCACTGAGTACATCAGACACAACTTTACAATTGATTTTAATTTTAAAATCTTGCTTTATCAATTTTTTAGATAACCATATCAAAATGAAATCAAGATGAAATTTAATATATCTACAAGTAAGAAATTTTTAAATTTTGTTCTATTCCCTTAGTTAGAAGCAATGTATTTAAGTATTCTTATATTCTTCCAACTAAGAAAGTGTAAATAACGAAAACAGGGGTTTATATGCTTTTAGTTCACGAAGAATACCAGTCTAGCTTCGATGTCGCAATGCGTTGTGTAGCGGAATGCGAACACTGTGCAGAAGCTTGTATGGGTATGTCAGATATGGTGCAGTGCGCTCGTAGCTGCCTTGATTGTGCAGAAATCTGCCGTACTGCTGCAACTTACATGGTGCGCGGTTCACGTTACATTTCTCACTTGGCGCGTGCTTGTGCAGAAATCTGTGAAGCCTGCGCTACTGAGTGCGAAAAGCATAATGCAGAACACTGCAAGAAATGTGCAGAAGCTTGTCGAGACAGTGTAAAAGAATATAGCAAAATTGCTTCTGTAGCAGCAGCATAAGTTTAATTTACTTCGACCGTAAGGCAAGCCTTTATTTGATGAGCCGCACCCTCCAGGTGAAAACTGATAACTGATTTAGCTTTGCCTTACATTTTCCTAAACCCAAATTGAAGTAAACAGAGTTGTCATTATCAAAATACATTCCCAACTGGCAATCTTTCTCGACTAAGAGTAGATATCCAGAAAGTTTCTGTACGCTGCACCCATCAAATCCCTAGAGTGAACAAGTAGAAATCTAAGATGAAATCCAAATCTGACATGAAGCCCTATATTAGCCTACTGATTGCACTGTCAATTTCTTACATCGTAATGTTCGCCCTGATGTTTTCGCGGGTCAACGAGTTTGCTAACTTGTTCCTCAGCCTTAATCAAGTGTACATGGCAGGACTAATGATAGCGGCGATGCTGATCATCATGTTGACGGCGATGGGTTCAATGTACCAAAACAAAAAGTTAAATATCGCACTTCTCATCGTGGGAACTGCAATGATAGCAATTTTCTGGACTTTTCTGCGATCGCAAACAGGAGTAGGAAACCAACAATTTTTGCACTCAATGATTCCACATCACGCTGCTGCTATTCTCGTATGCGAGCAGTCATCGCTGACAAACCCACGTATTCAAGAGCTATGCACAGAGATTATTACAGCACAAAAGGAGGAGATCAGGATTATGAAATCACTTATGGAATAGGAATGGTTACGTGCCAGGATCCAAGCATATTTACCTGCCTCATCTAGAACAAAACTTAGACAAATTGGATCAAAATCAGACAATTGCTACCTACTGCGGTAATGGCTATCGTGCCTCAATTGCTGCCAGTCTCTTGCAAAAACACGGTTTTGAAAAAGTGATCAATGTTCCCGATTCATGGATGGCTTGGAAAGGTGCGGGGCTATCAATAGCAAGTTAGTGAAAACAACAGAGCAAGAGATGGCAAGGATGGGTATCAGTTAGGCCAAGAGGATTTAATTTCAAAAGTGAGCAAAAAAAATGATTACAAGAAATACAAGTATCGCTAATTATTTTGTCACTGTTATTACAGTATTAGGATTGAGTGCTGTACCATCTATAGCTCAAACGATCCCTTCTACATCAAGTCCTCTCAAGCAAAGCTCAGAGATGAACTTACAACAGATGTATCAGTATCAACGAGAAATGATGGCACAGATGGGAAAAATGCACCAAATGATCGGACAAATGCAAATCAATATGGGTCGAATGCAGCAGAGAATGTCTCAGATGACACCTGAACAGATGCAACAGATGATGCAAAGAATGACCCCACAGCAAAGAGAACAGCACCATCAAAAAATGATGATGCAAATGCAAGAAATGATGAGAAATATGCAGCAGATGGAACAAATGATGGGAACTGGCAGTGAAATGCCAAAAAAATAAAATACTAATGAGTGCTATTGATCATGACAAACCACAATAGAAGAACACCTACACATCCGATTCCCGAACATAACGAATATGAACACCATTCTGAACATCAACCAGGACACTTAGAGCATGGTGGACACGCCGGACATGGTAAACACGCAGGACACAGCCCGGAAATTTTCAAACGTCGCTTTTTTATCTGCCTTGTTCTGACTTTACCAATTTTGTATTTTTCCACCCAAGTACAAGATTGGTTGAATTATGAAGCAATTAATTTTCCTGGTTCTGAGTGGATTAATCCAGTTTTAGCAATCATCATCTATTTTTATGGCGGTTGGGTATTTTTAAAAGGTGCTTGGAACGAACTGCACAGTAAAATCGGGATGATGACCTTGATTGCGTTGGCAATCACAGTAGCATTTGTCTACAGCTTGGCAGTTTCTCTTGGTTTGCGGGGAATGCCTTTCTATTGGGAATTAGCAACCCTAGTAGATATTATGTTGCTGGGACATTGGGTAGAAATGGCTTCCGTACAAGGTGCTAGCCGGGCTTTAGAAAATCTCGCGGAATTAGTACCTTCCCAAGCGCATCGCTTTACTAATGGTAAAGTTGAAGATGTTGCAGTTAGCGACATTCAAGCAGAAGATATTATCTTAATTCGTCCGGGTGAGCAGGTTCCCAATGATGGGATTGTCATTGAGGGAGACACCAATATTAATGAATCTTTTCTCACAGGTGAATCTCGTCCTGTTTCTAAACACGAAGGCGACGAAGTTGTAGCTGGTTCGGTTAACGGTGAAGGCTCAGTCAAAGTTAAAGTTTCTCGTATTGGCGGCGATACGACGATTAGTCAGATTATGCGCTTGGTAGAAGAGGCGCAGGGTTCAAGAAGTAGATATCAAGTTTTAGCAGATCGGACAGCTTATTGGTTAACTCTAATTGCGATCGCTGTAGGTAGTCTCACTTTCTTTGTTTGGCTATTTTTTAGTGATTTAATCTTTGCTGTCAACCGTACCGTGACTGTGTTGGTTATTACTTGTCCCCATGCTCTCGGTTTAGCTATTCCTTTAGTAATTGCCAACTCTACTAGTCTAGCTGCTAAAAACGGCATTTTGGTGAGAAACCGAGATTCTTTAGAACGAGCAAAAGATATTAAAAATATGGCGTTCGATAAAACTGGAACCCTGACAGAAGGACGCTTTGCAGTTCAAAGAGTTGTCAGCGACTCGTTAGATGAAGAACAAGCTTTAGCAATAGCCGCAGCCTTGGAAACTTCTTCCGAACATCCCTTAGCTAAAGCAGTGGTAGAAACCGCAGAACGCCGTCAACTTGATTTACCCCAAATGACTGATTTTAAAACAGTAACTGGTCGTGGAGTTGAGGGTAAAGTTAACGGTCAAACTTACCAAATCGGTCGTCCAGAGTGGGTAGAAGAACAAAATCTGACTTTGCCATCATCTCTGCGTCAAGGATTAAATAAAGCAGACGAACGCGGTGAAAGTGCAGTAGTTTTAATGACTTCTAAAAGTGCTATTGCCGTAATTTCAATGGCCGACCAAGTACGAGAACGGGCGCGAGAAACAGTCAATAAGTTAAAAGCAAAAAATATTCAAGTAGTCATGATTACCGGAGATGCGGAAGCTGTTGCCCGGACAGTTGCTCAGGATTTAGGTATTGACCGTTACTATAGTCGGGTTTTGCCAGAAGATAAGGTTAGTATTATCAAACAATTGAAACAAGAAGGTGCAACCGCTTTTGTCGGCGATGGAATTAACGATGCGGCTGCACTTTTAGAAGCGGATATTGGGATTGCGATCGGTGCAGGGACTAACGTTGCGATCGAGTCAGCTGATTTGGTACTGATTGAAGACGACCCATTAGACGCTGTTAAAGCCCTAAATTTAGCACAGAAAACCTACAGCAAAATGATTCAAAATCTGGCATGGGCGACAGGTTACAACGTCATTTCTATTCCCCTCGCTGCTGGTGTGCTTTACAATTGGGGAATTTTGCTTTCGCCAGCAGTGGGAGCGTTGTTAATGAGTTTGTCAACTGTGATTGTGGCAATTAATGCTGTGATGTTGCGACGGGCGAAGTTGGCTTAGTTTTAAACGCAAAGGGACGCTGTAGACGCTTCGGCTTCCCGCAGGGTGGGAAGCGCACCAGGTAGCAGAGTATCAACTATTTAAAGGAAGAAACACAATGGCACTGGTTTTAGAACAAATTAATGCAGTAGGACTTGCTCAGTTATCTTACTTAATTGGTGATGATAAGGCAGGTGTAGTGGCTGTAGTTGACCCACAACGCGATGCTGATGTATATCTACAAATGGCAAGAAAGCGCGGTCTGAGAATTACTCATATTATTGAAACTCATATCCATGCAGATTTTGTTTCTGGTTCCCACGAACTCAAAGCCAGGACGGGTGCGCCAATTTACGGCGCTAAAAGCGATGATTACCAGTTCGATTTGCACCAGTTGACAGAGGGTGATGAGTTACATCTGGGTAAAATTACGCTCCGCGTTTTGCATACACCCGGACATACCCCAGAACACATTTGTTTGCAGATATTTGATGCCCAGCAAGGTAAAGAACTATTCGGTTTATTCACTGGCGATACGGTGTTTAATTTAGATGTGGGAAGACCTGATTTGCTGGGTACTAGTACGGAGAAAAAACAAGCCGCACAACTTTATCATTCGCTGTTTGACAAGCTTTTACCTTTAGGAGACAGAATAGAAATTTATCCCTGTCACGGTGCGGGTTCAGCCTGTGGACGTTCGATAGGAGACAGAAAACAAAGCACTATTGGTAACGAACGAATTTTTAGTCAAGCTTTCAAAGAAAGAACGGAGTCAGAGTTTGTTGAGTGGATTTTAAGCGGAATGCCCGAACCACCCACCTATTATTCTTACCTCAAAAAGGTTAATGCTAAAGGTGCAAAAGTTTTAGGATGCGTACCGACTTTACCACCGCTATCGGTCGAGGAATTTCAACAACAAATGCAGGATGAAAACACGGTAGTTATTGATACCCGTTCAATTTTAGCTTTTGGTGGCGGACATATTCGGGGTGCAATTAATATTGCTTTAACCTCATCATTTCCAGCTTGGGTTGGCTGGATGATTGACCCGGATAAAACTATTTTGCTGGTAGTGGAGAGCGATCGCGATATATCTTTGGTAATAGAACATTTGTTCCGCATCGGTTACGACAACTTAGCTGGTTATTTACACGATGGGATGACAAGTTGGCAAAATGCCGGATTACCTTTACAACATATAGGTCAGTGGACTGTCAAAGAGTTAAATCAACACAAAGAAGATTCAAATTTAACAGTCTTGGATGTCCGCAGCGATGGCGAATATCAAAACGGTTACGT
This sequence comes from Halotia wernerae UHCC 0503, assembly GCA_034931985.1. Classification (GTDB taxonomy): domain Bacteria; phylum Cyanobacteriota; class Cyanobacteriia; order Cyanobacteriales; family Nostocaceae; genus Halotia; species Halotia wernerae. The sequence continues at coordinate 1,091 of JAYGHB010000133.1, read as the reverse complement.
GCCAGGATCCAAGCATATTTACCTGCCTCATCTAGAACAAAACTTAGACAAATTGGATAAAAATCAGACAATTGCTACCTACTGCGGTAGTGGCTATCGGGCTGCGATCGCTGCGAGTCTTTTGCAAAAACACGGTTTTGAAAACGTGATCAATATACCCGGTTCGTGGATTGCTTGGAAGGGTGAAAATTTGCCAGTACAACAACCAGCATAAATTCCGGGGATTCAATCAATTCTAGTGATTTTGATAGATTTTTTGACTAGGGGGAACTAGTGATGAATGCCTATGAAGATTCTCATCATATTGTATTAAATGAGACTGTTTCGCCCCAAACTTCTTTAATTGAAGCACCTAAAAAACCAGAAAATTACTACTGATAGCGGCACATTAGCTGGAATTGCTTTTTTATTCTTTCTAACTTTGATGGTAATTGTACTCAAGTGGTTCGACATTCGCAAGCTGTCAGAAGAACGTTTTTCTAACATCAGCATTAATCATAAAACTCCTTGTTCAAAATGCCGCTACTTTAACAATAATTTATATCTTAAGTGTGCGGTACAACCAGAAAAAGTGATGACGAAAGAAGCAAAAGATTGTCAGGATTACTGTCTTCAAGATAGAAGCTCATGAATTGATCGCAATTTTTTTAGATACGCGATCGCTCGCATATCTACAATCCTCCATTCCCTATTATTAAGTAGAATTGGGGGTTTATAAGTTAAGCTCCTACTGCAAATTCTGAATTGAGTTCAGTGTTGTTTATCTTAAAAATGCTGTCATGATTTATAACTTATTGTCTTTTCTGGCTGAACCCTGGTTTGTTGCTACATGGTATTTCATCGGATCTGTAGGAGCAGCTTGGGCGCTTTACGATATGCTCAGAGTCAATACAGCAGTTAATCCACCCCTGAAAGCAGCTTGGCCAATCATCATCTTCTTTTTCTCCATTATCGGGATTGCGCTTTACTGGTTTACCTGCCGTCCACGGGGAATTGGTCAAAAGAGTGGAAAAGAGAAAAAACAAGTCCATCACCAATCTGACTTTTCCCGTTAAGTCTCTTTTGCAAGCTGCCAACCCTCACAGAGGTCG
>JAYGHB010000132.1:0-33875 GCA_034931985.1 Halotia wernerae UHCC 0503 | reverse complement strand
CCCCCACTGATTGCAATTTTTAATTTTACATTATTAATTTTTAATTGAGTTGACAGTGCCACAACGAATTGATATCTAGATTAGAAAGCGAATCAACACATACAATGCTGAAGCTACAAGTTGTAATAGCGTTATTGGAATACCGTAGTGGAGAAAAGTTTTAAACGAAATGCGCCGTCCATGCTGTTCAGCAACACCGGCAGCTACAATGTTAGAAGATGCCCCTACTAATGTGCCATTACCTCCCAAAGTTGCACCAAACATCATGGCGTAAAACAGTGGTAAAACTTCTGGAGGAAATTGTCCTTGAAAGTCTTGTGCTAAAACTTCCGCAGGTGCTAGTCCGACAGTGACAATGTATTGTTTGAGTAAGGGTACCATTCCTACTACTAAAGGAATATTCGGTATGGCGCTGGATAATATCCCGACAAAAAATAATAACACCAGTGAACCTAGAACAATATTTTTACCCAAAATTACTGCCAATACTCCTGACAATCCATTGATTACGCCTGTTTTTTCTAGCCCTCCAATTAGCACAAATATACTCATAAAAAATATTAATGTACTCCAATCTACATCCCGCAATATATTATTTACCGAATCAATTTTGCTATTGTGAGATAGCAATAAAGCCAAAGCTGCTCCTAACAAAGCGACAGCAGCAGGTGAGATAGGTATTGGTAGAGATTCTCCGATGACAAAAAATACTAATACGAAAGCTACAATTAATGCACCCAAAGTTAAAGCTCGCGGATGATTGATTTGTGGATGTGGTAGTTCTTCGAGATTAGCTAGTTTGGTATTCCAAATTTTACTAAATAACAATGGTAGCATTACTATCACAACAGCAACAGCAATTACTCCCCCTAAACTCAAGCGCAATAAATAATCGACAAAGCTGATATTAACGGCATCACCCACAATAAAAGTAGCTGGATCACCAACTAGAGTAAGTAGTCCGGCACTATTAGCAACCAAGACCATTAATATCAGTAAAGGTACAAAATTCAAGCCTAATTCTTGCGCCATTGGGGGAATTAAAGGTGCTAATAACATGACTGTGGTAGCATTTGGTAAAACTGCACAAATGGGGGTGACAATAGCTACAATGCCAAGTAGTAAACGCTTACCTTCTCCTTTAGCCAAAATGACTATTTGAGTGGCTAAATAATCAAATATTTTGGTAGGTTCAAATGCCCGCACCAGAACCATAACCCCGAAGAACAAGCCCAGTGTGCCATAACTGTTGCCGATGTAAGCAACAGCTTCTTGCATAGTCATGATGTTGGTAAAAATTAGTAATAATGCTCCTAATAAGGCAACGATAGTTAGATGCACCCATTCCGTCATGATTAAAATAATCACGCTTACAAATGTCAAAATACTCAAGAGCGCTTGCCAGTTTTCCACATTACACCTCTCGAAATCTATTAATTGCTTAGTAGTGAAAAAAGCCACCTAAGTATAGGTGACTTATTTATAAATCTTAATTAGATGAAAAACTCCACTCACAAGGGGATGAAGTTTCCCGCCGTTTTCAATGAAAAATTACTGAATTTCAGTACCAGGATTATTCATCAATACAATTAGGAATACCGACAACGGCACAAGGAAAATTAACACCTAGTGTCTGAATTATTGGATGACTAACAGATTTACAGCCTAGAAAGAGTATATTGGCAGCTTCTAATTCCACAACTTTTTTGAGTTCTGTAGCAATATCACCAAACCGCAAATGAGATTGGAAGGAACCCTGCCATTCCTCAGCTAGACTTCGGGCTTGCCAGATAATTCTGTCTGCTTCTTGGAGAGTAGCTGTAGATTTATCTTGTAAAGTTGCTGTAGTTACCTGCAATTTTGGTTGAATTAAAACGGGTTTAACAGATTTTGAGATGTTGCTGACTGCACATTCTAATTGAGGTACATATCTGCTAAAACTCAAAGGTTCGGGATAGTGACTTTTGTGAATTCGTTCTACTACATAAACTGCTTGTACTATGACTTGGCTGTTGGTAGCTAAACGTGTTTGGTGAGCAATCCAGAAAGCGATATCTAGGGCAGTGTGACTGTTAGGGGAAGCGTCATAACCAACAATTAAGTTGACTGATTTTTCTTTTTGAACATTTTGAGTCAAAGATTTTTTTGGCTCTGGTAGCAATACCATCTGCTCTATTAAATCATCTCTACCTATAGTGCTTTGCAGGCGCATTAACATTGACTTGATTTCCACAGTTATAACTTCTCCCCAATGAAATGAATGATGAATGAGAAGCAGGAGAATTAAAGGTTGAAGTGCAAATGATGAAGTATATTTTTCATCCTAACCTTCTCTATGAGAGGCTGCACCAACGGCGTTCGCCGAACATCCTTTATGTTTCATCCTTTCTTTCAGGAAACCCCAATAACAATTAATAAGCTCTGGGGGTTCCTTCCATTGCCGACGGAGTTAGCTGACGGGCTAAGACTGGAAGGTGTCTCTCATAAGATTAGCCCCAAACATTGGTTTCTCCGCTCCAAATCCAGGTTTAATGAATTTGAATTAGGCTACCCACTAAAGAGATGATAGTCTAATTTACTCTTTTTGAGTAGAATATCTATCAAGAAAATTGAGAGAGTAATTGTGAAATTCAAAATCTTCTTTTGATTTCTGCCTACTGGAAACAACCTCTTTTAGAGGATTTAATGCTTTTAACAAGGGAAAGACGCTACTAAAATTGATCCAAAAGATTCATTTATCAACAACATTTTTGGGCAGTGCTAAGGTTATGGCAATACCTACTCGCTGTTTTATATCTCGATAAATTCTATTAGGATGCTGATCAGTCGCTGTCAAGTCTACCATTGATAAATGTTTGTTAACAATGCTAGTTTTCTCGGCACGATTAGCATTTTTTAGCACTTCCTCTACAAAATAGAACGATAACATTACCTTTATGCTGTATCGGATCAGACTTGAATAAATTTCCAATTTCTGAAGATTGTAGTGGGGAAATAAATTGGTTCTGAGTATTAATTGATAATGAGGTATATTCCATCATCAAATATTTCTGAAAATATCGAGTAATTGTTTTATAGACTTATTGCATGATTTTTTGTCTCATGCATAGATGCAAAGAGGCAAATAAGAGTGCAAAAAATCTAAAATTCAAAATACTAGCTATCCAGCCTCCGATGGCTGGGGCGGAGTGAAACTTTTTTGGCAGGCGGCGATCGCTGCTAAATTTAATTGCAAGACCATTTACAACCTCAACAGATTAAAGTGCGGGTACAGAAAGTTCGAGCAGTACCAGCCTTGGACACTGATGAGAGCGGAAACAAAAATGCCGTCTCTTCAGTCTCCTCTCAATGCTTACGAAGTTAGCTGACGGGCTAGGGCTGAGAGATGCCCCTCTCTTAGAGGATGAAGTCTGATGCTTCATACTTCTGTAGAGATACGCCCCATAATTTGGTTCCTCCGCTTCAGCGTTACATGCTGAATTAAGCTGACTTACTCTATAAAATACATAGTAACATCGTTGCTCAGTAAAAGATCTGTCTGATGATAAATGTTGGTTATTAATTGTTCATTTTAATACCAACATCAAATAGTTATCCTTAATTTCCGCTAATAAATAAAATTCTTACTGTAGTTGTGCTATGAATAAAGTTCTTATACAGCTAGCAAAACAATGCCGTGCAATCAAGTATAAAAGCTATTATCTGCTTGACTAAATAAATAGTGAAAAGACAAATATTATACAATGTTATTTTCTAATCGAGAATTAACAGAGCCATTAAGCAAATTGACGGCAGTGCTGAATTTACTTCTTTTGGTAGGTTAAACCTCATAATAATTTTGGTAAAAGAACGCCGCACTAGTTACACTAATTGGATATGACAGTTTACTCGTCTATCTCCTAGCCGAATTTAACATCATGGATTTTAGTCAAGTACTGGCTGAAAAAACTGATATGATCCTTTATAACTGGGTGATAGCAGTTCGCAAGGATAGGCGAATTGAAAGTGCTGATGACCTATCTTATACAGCAATCAGAAATCATATCCCCGATGTCTTGAAAGCGATGGTAACGGTGCTTTCCAAATCGGAGGATAGTGATATCAAGTCGATCATAACTGCTAGTTTCCAGCATGGCGTGCTGCGATCGGAACAAGGTTTTGATCCAACAGAAATTGCCCGTGAGTATCATCTGCTGCGAACAGTCATTTTTGAGACTATAGAAACAGATTTATTGAGGAGAACACCCGCAGGGATAATTCGCTCTATACGTTTGATTGACGCTGTGATCGATGAAGCGATCGCTCGGTGTTTTAAAAGTTACGTTGATGAGCGCTTGCGAGAAATCCAGTATTTGTACGCATCGCTAACGAGCCATAATCAAGAGCTTACTCGCTTAGTTAGTGCTAATAAAGAGTATATTTCACAACTAGCCCACGACTTAAAACATCCTCTGACTTCGATTATTGGTTACTCAGATCTGTTTTTACGCCAACAACGACAGAAAACTGAAGTCAAAGATACTGATGTCAATATAGGACATATTGAGCGCGTGCTACGCAACGGCAGACATTTACTGCGCTTGATTAATGATGTCTTAGAAATTTCACGCTACGACGCAGGACAGATAAAACTCCAAGCAGCACCAACCAATGTGCGTGAATTAATCAACAACGTGTGCGAAATGTTAGAGCCTATGGCTGCACAGAAAAGTTTACAAATTATGGTCAATTGCGATCGCGCTCCTGAAGAAGTAATTACAGATTCCTTACAATTACAGCAGATTGTGACTAATCTTGTCAGTAACGCTATTCGCTACACTGAGTCAGGAACCATTAAGATAATGTGTCAAGTGTTGGATGATGATAGACAGGCGATCGCTCCGATATTACCGACTAATTCTCTTTGGGAAAATTCCTCCCCCGCAATCTCTGGGAAAATGGTAATTATTTCAGAGGAAACTTTGGGTAACAGACCATACTTTGCGATCGCGATTTCTGACACGGGAATTGGCATTGCACCAGAAGACCAAGCCCGGATATTTGAACCTTATTTTCGTGCTAATTCTGCTAATCAGCCCCCTCTTCCCGACAGCACTGGCTTAGGATTAGCAATAGTTTACCGCTTAGTGAAATTACTACAAGGACAAATCAACTTAATTTCTCAAGTGGGGGTTGGTTCTACTTTCTTTGTGAAATTGCCTTTACAAGTAGATATATAAGTTATGGCAGGAAACAGGCTTCCGCCCTGATGCTTCGCTCGCAATGACGTTTTGTGTAATTAATTATGTCCGATTACTTAGTGCCTCTGTGCCTTTATGGTAAAAAATTTTGAATTACCATAGTCTCCTAAGTAAAAAAACATTATTTTTCTAACAACCCTTGTTTTTGTAATTTCGCTAAAGCATCTTCAGCTGCTGCTTTTTCCGCATTTTTTTTATTACGTCCCTTACCTACGCCGTAATCTTTTTCACCTACAAATACTTTAGCAACGAACTCTGGCGCGTGAGACAAACCGCCTGCTTGGACTGTGACATATTTGGGAGGATTGGGAGTAATATTGCGTTGCACCCATTCTTGAAAGCGATTTTTTGAGTCTACATTGGAGCGAGATACAACAATCTGCTCAGGTACAGAATCAAACAAAGGTTCTACAACAGCGCGAACAGCTTCAATATCTGAATTATTATCTAGATAGTAAGCACCAATCACAGCCTCAAAAGTACTACTAAGTAAATTGGGATTTTGGTAGCCTCCGTCTCGAATAGCACCTTTCCCTAAGCGCATCCTAAAATCTAAACCTACTTCCTCAGCGAACTTTGCTAATTGCTTCTCATCTACTAGTGCTGAACGCCGACGAGTCAATTCATCTTCTCCCCTTTCTGGGTGATGACGATAAAGATACTCACCACTGATAAAATTTAGTACAGCATCACCAAGAAACTCTAGACGTTCGTTGTGTTCACCTTCTGTGGGGTTTTCATGAACATAAGAACGATGTGTCAGTGCATGGCGTAGAAGTTTTTCATCATGGAAAATTAACAGTTTGTGCATTATGATTTTCCTTCATATTATGAATTTAATCGAATGGGAAGGGCAGTCAACTCAATTAAAAATTAATAATGTAAAATTAAAAATTGCAATCAGTGGAGGCTTGTACCCGCCACTGATTGCGTAGCGGTAGCGAGCTTACGAGCGTCTTGTAGACCACTAAATCAAAGATTGAGTGGGGGCTTGTACCCAAAATTAATTAATTAATTAAAAATTATTATTTCTTTCAATTTTTAATCTTTAATTTTTAATTTTTAATTAAAACTGGTGACCATTTTCTTTTTCTTTTGCCTTTTAACTTTTTACTTTTGCCTTATTCGGTCATGACCATACAAATCAATGAGTTTCTGCTTCTTACTTTGCCTTTGCTGAGGATTCATTTTTATGAGTTTCTTAGTGCTGTGGATTTACAACAGCATCGAAACATCAAACATCAAAGTAGCATTCCATAATGGAATATCCAGAAATAAAAATTATTTTCTGTAAATTTGCATATTAATTGTTACACTCAGCTACTTATTATAAGTTTTACTGAACGTAGGTAGATTAGAAGTCGCAAATGCAATAATTCCCGACTCTTACTAGGCGTGCAATCAACTAGGTGAGTGACTAATGATTCCAGGGTTTAGGTAACTTAGTCACCCAACTGGTTGACTATACGCTCAGGAAGAGTTAGGAATTGCTACAGATGCGACCACCAACCTCTGCTTTACCTTTCAGATGATGATTTCTCTGCTGCTATGACAATGATTATAAAGGGAGCATCCCGTTTTGGCAAATCCCCTTGCGCTAAGGCGCACGCTACGCGAACAGGTTCAAAATCTCAGAAAGGTGATCGCTTTACCTAGCCACAGGTAAGCAATCACTATAAATCAATGGTGTGTATACGCTTTGAAGAGTAAACACAAACTACAATTATTACTTTATCACCATAAGGTTTTTAAAACGCACATACTACTGAAAAACATTTAACTCGACTAACTCTATTGCTCAATTAACAATTATTTACCCTACGTAAACACCAAGTCATGAATCAATGAACCGTTTTCGTTATGATATGGTTTTGCACCTTGACCAGACAGATACTCCCGTCGCAGAACCACAATGCTTAGATTGGCAAGGTGAACAACTGAATTTGGAAACAATCGAGAGAATTTTAAAGTACTACGCCTGGGGTGCATCCTCTACTAAAATTTATCTTTAACTTAACCTATGATTGCCCTATCTGATTCCATTTTTCTCACTCCCCAAAGATATCTTCAACTAGAAGAAAAAAGCAACATTAAACACGAATATATTGATGGTCAAGTTTACGCAATGGCGGGAACAACTGACACCCATAACACCATTGCCTTAAATCTCGCTTTATTGATTCGTAACCACTTACGAGGGTCAGACTGTCGAGTTTATTTTGCCGATATTAAAGCCCGAATTGAAAAACGTAACCGCTTTTATTACCCCGATATCATCGTCACCTGTGACCCTAAAGACCGAGAAAATTCCACCTATAAATGCTTTCCTAAACTTATTATTGAAGTCCTATCCGATTCCACCGAAGCCTTTGACCGAGGTGACAAATTCAACGACTATCAAACCCTAGACAGCCTAGAGGAATACGTTTTAGTTAACACCAAACATCAACGATTTGAAACCTTCCGCCGTAATGACCAAGGCTTATGGGTACTACAAACCTATACACCCGATGACCAAACCTTTGAACTCCAAAGCATTAACCTAACTGCCACTTTTACCGACCTTTACGAGAATGTAGAATTGGAAGCGATGTCTAGGACGGGCTACGCCTACCCTCATCAACCAGAACTGAGTTGAAAATTGTAAAAATGTTTAAATTGATGGATGAGTAAGTTCGTAGTAAGGACTTTAGTCCTTCTTTTCTAAGCACTAAAGTGCTTACTACAAACCCTAAAAACTAGCTTGACAGACTAGTAGAATGATTGTCTGTTTGCTTATTTATGCAAGAGGTTGATTTTCGTCATAGTGACGTGAATACTGAAATTCCAACTCGTTTTGCCGTTCTCTATTTCCTGGATGGACAATAGGGCAAAACTTCGTGTTAGCACTTATACAATCCATGTGTGGGGTTTTAGCATACACCACCAGCAACGCACCTAGAATCAACAATAAGCCACAAATTGCTGCGGTCTGAATCCCAGAAATTTCTAAAGCACCGTGAACAACTACTTCTCTGAGTACAGATACAATTGCTATTTCAACTGCTACTCCCACAGCAATACTATGCTCCTGCAAATAAACCATGAGGAGTCGAAATAACTCTACCAAAATCAACACAAAGAGTATTTTTGCAGTCACTTCTTGAAAGTCTAATGGCTGCACGAGGGCAATTAATATTCCCCACAACTGGATCACCATGACGGCAAACAAAACTAAACATAGGACAATCACAATTAAGTCTTGGAAAGCCTCCATGTTGCGAACAATTGAATGCCGATCAAGCCAGCGATCGCCAAATAAAAATCGACTCTTGAAGCGCTTTTGCATATGAGTTTCCATTTCAATTGGGACAAGTTCACACCACACCTACCAGTCCACCCAATATTTTAATGTTACGCAATATTAAGCGATCCCGCCTCAGCGAGGTTTGTAATTTAAATTTTGTGCTTGTTGCAACAATTGCTGGGCATTTTTCGCCCATTGGGGATTACCTTGAGCAGTATATAAATCTCTGGCATATTGTAATACTTGTGCTGCTTGGGCATACTGCTTTTGCTGCATAAAAACTAACCCAGCCCCATAATAAGCATTGGGATAGTTAGAATTAGCTACGGCTGATTTTCTAAAAGCCTCTAATGCTTCTTGTAATTTGCCTTGACTAAACCAAATTGTCCCAAGATTGTAGTGAACTTCTGGATATTTGGGATTTATTTTTAATGCTTGGCGAAAGGCATCTTTTGCTTGATTGACTTTACCTTGTTGGAGATAACATAGCCCTATATGATAGGGAGGCTCTGGGGCATTCTTACTATATCCCATTGCTTTTTTAAAAGAGGCGATCGCTGGCTCCCATTCTCGTTGTTGTTCTCGTACTAACCCCAAGTTATAGTGGGCAAAACCCAGTTTAGGATCGAGTTCTAACGCCCGCTTTAGGTAGTCATTCGCCTGTTGTAAATTATTAGCTTCTAACAGCGCTCCGCCTAAATTGGCAAAGGCTAAAGCAAAATTAGGATCTGACTGAGTTGCGCGATAAAATGCATCAGCCGCTGGCTTTAATTGCCCTGTTTGTCGCAATGCTAACCCTAAATTGTAATGGGCTGCGGCTAAATTTGAATCTAATTTAGTTGCTTGTTGAAAAGCTGCGATCGCATCTTGTGCTTTCCCCGCCTGAATTAACTGTAATCCTTGATTTAATAACCCTGTGGCATTTTGACCGCTAGATTGTGCCAGCTTCCTGGAGGCAGGGGAACAGAGGATCTGGGGGCAGGAGAGCAGGGGAGCAGGGGAGGCAGGGGGAGAGAAGGAGAGTATGCTGCCATTCACCAATATCAAGCTCACCATCTCTGCTAGGGGATATTTATAGAATGATAATCTCATGAATTTTCAGACTTGCAACAGTTTCAGTTACTTTTACTTCATAAAAAGTTTGGCTACAAATAATGTCTTTACAAAACCTTTGGATTCTCTATAAAAGTTTGCAATACTTAACTTTTCTTAAGCTAAATCTTACAACAGGCTACATTTTTTTTTACTTTTGATTAAAAAGAGGATAATGGCAAATTAAGGGAGAAATAATTCTTCCTCCAGCAGAACTATTATTTATCCCTGAAACATACAGAATCATGCGGTTAAGAGTGACTTACCGCAAGGAAGGTTTTATGAACGAAAAAGTAAAATCGGGTTCGCGGAACGTTGCAATTGTTGGGCCTTATTTAAGTGGAAAAACTACTTTACTAGAAAGTGTGTTATTTGTCACAGGGGCAATTTCCCGCAAGGGCAATGTTAAGGATGGTAACACAGTTGGAGATAGTACCGGAGAATCCCGCGATCGCCACATGAGTGTAGAGGTGAGTGCAGCGAGTACCGAATTTAATGGTACTCGCTTTACTTTTATTGATTGTCCGGGTTCTGTGGAATTTGCCCAAGAAACGTACAATGCTTTAATGGGAGTGGATGCAGCAATTGTAGTTTGCGAACCCATACGCCAACGCGTCCTCACCCTTGCCCCGCTATTTAAATTCCTAGACGATTGGGAAATTCCTCACCTCGTCTTTGTTAACAAAATGGATCGGGCAAATATTCACGTTTTAGAAACATTACACGCCCTCAAAGCAGTATCCAGCCGTCCTTTAGTAGCGCACCAATATCCCATTATGAATGGGGAACAGCTCACCGGCTTTATCGACATGGTGAGCGAACAAGCATATCAATATCATTCGGGCGCACCTGCTGACCCGATTCCCTTCCCCGAAAGTTTAAAAGCAGAAGAACACCTAGCACGGGCAGAAATGCTCGAAGCTTTGGCAGATTTTGACGACCACTTATTGGAAGAACTTTTAGAAGATATCGAACCACCCCAAGAAGAAATCCTCAACGATTTAAAATTAGAATTAGGAGCAGATTTGGTAGTCCCCGTTTTCTTTGGTGTGGCAGAACAAGATTATGGTGTTAGACCTTTATTAGAAGCCCTGCAACGAGAAGCACCCGAACCAGAAACCACCGCCGAACGCCGCTTAAAAAATATCAAAGGCAATATACCTTTAGCACAAGTACTGAAAACTTACTACACTCCTCAAGGTGGCAAACTTTCTCTAGTGCGGATTTGGCAAGGTAAATTAACTGATGGTATCGTCCTGAATGGCATTCGCGCTGGTGGAATTTACCGCCTCATGGGACAACAACAGCAGTTAGTTAATGAAGTCAGTGCTGGTGAAATTGTTGCAGTCAGCCGTTTAGAGGGAATTAAGACAGGGGATACCATCTCTACAGAAACCCCAGCCCAGGAACTACCCAAAGCTAAACAGTTAGAACCAGTGTATGCCCTTGCTATGACGCCAGAAAAGCGCAACGATGAAGTTAAACTCAGCAGCGCTATCACCAAATTGTTAGAAGAAGACCCTTCTTTGGCTTGGGAGCAACACGGTGATACCCATGAAGTTCTTCTTTGGGGTCAAGGCGAGATTCATTTACAAGTCGCCCTCGACAGACTGCGCCGTAAGTATAATCTACCAATGACGACCCACTTACCACAAGTGCCTTATAAAGAAACTATCCGTAAACCTGTGGCTTCGGTACATGGGCGCTATAAACATCAAAGCGGTGGTCATGGGCAGTTTGGCGATGTTTTTCTCGACATTCAACCCTTACCACGAGGTACAGGCTTTAACTTCAATGAAACCATTGTCGGCGGCGTGGTTCCTAAACAATACATCCCTGGTGTGGAAATGGGTGTGCGGGAGTTTCTTACACATGGGCCTTTGGGTTTCCCAATGGTGGATTTGGCAGTAACATTAACGAATGGTTCGTACCACAGCGTTGATAGTTCTGAACAAGCCTTTAAACAAGCTGCCCGATTAGCCATGCAAACGGGAGTACCCAAGGCACAACCTACTCTACTAGAGCCAATTCTCCGAGTAGAGGTAACAACACCTAACGAATTTACCTCTAAAGTGTTGCAACTTTTGAGTGGGAGACGAGGACAAATTTTGGGCTACGAGGGTAAAAATGATTGGCAAGGCTGGGATAATGTAGCCGCATACTTGCCCCAAGCAGAGATGCAAAACTTTATTGTTGAGTTGCGATCGCTGACTCTTGGTGTTGGTTCCTTCCACTGGGTGTATGATCATCTCCAGGAAGTACCGGAAAAATTAGCCGAACGCGTCCTTGCTAGTAATGGTAATGGTAGTAATGGCAACGGTAAGTAACTCTAGATTTTAGCTAACATCCTCTTAATTTTCTATTTAGGGACATCTACGAGGGATGTCCTTAAATTCGTGAAAACTTAAGCCACTTTTAAAGACTTATATCATGTCCGGCTTATTAGTTATGAATCCCGCATCTGTGCAAAAACCTGAAAACTCTTTCTCCCCCTGCTCCCTGCCCCCTGCCCTCTGCGGTCTTAATGATAAGTCTTTACCCGAACACGATATCACCCGTTCGCGCAGCGTCTCCGACAGGAGAAGGGTAGCTTTATTTACGCCATGTTGCACTAGTGGCGTGACACAGCTAAATGATACATTAATAAATTAACTGCAATAGAATTAGTTTTGCGGAGTTTTCACCTTCAAAGCTTCAACAGCAGATATACCCTCACCTTGAGTTCCAAAATACCACAAAGCCGCAGCGGCTTCTGCGCGAGTCACAGGTTTTTTGGGTTGAAACAATGTTGTGTAGCCGAACACCCGCCTAATATTCGATTGTTCACCATTTTGAAAATCTGCTAATACGGCGCGTAAAGCCTTGGGGTCAATTTTCCCTACATCCTGGAAACCCCAAGTTTGCTTGACAGCATCTAAGTTGGCAGTAGGTAAAGCTTGGCGAGTATCCAGTGGTACTTTCCACAAAATTAACTGCTCCCGTGTCAGGGGGGCATCAGGACGAAATAAAACTGTTGTAGAATCACCCGATAAAGGACTTGGAATTAACCCAGCTTCAGCTAACCCCTGAATTTCTGGAAAATCTGGGTCTGTTTTTGACACATCACTAAAAGCTGGTTGAGTGCTTTCCGCAGCTGAACGAATCTGCTTGGCTGGACTACTAGCATACATGGCATTGTTTGCAGCAACTAGCCAACGGGCATATTCTCGGTGAGTGATAATTTTACTAGGTTCAAATTGGTTAGTTGGAACATTAGAGTTGCTCTTACTTGCTTGGGAATTTATAGACAAAACACCTAAGCTTGCTAAATCTTGGATGTATTGCCGTAGTTCTTGCGGTGCTTTGTTCAGATCACTGAATTGTTGAGATATAGGTGTAACTGTAGCAGTTGTTTGACCTTCAACTGTATTTCCCGATTGTGTGGCTAAATTTGTCGGCAGTACAGGGCCAATGAATTGTGGATCACCTGGTTGAGGAAGGTTATTAGCAGTTTCATTAGGGCTGGTGATTGGGTTAGGTTGTGTTATTGCTGCGCTATTGGGTGTATACTCAATCAGTAATATAGTCGCTGTTTGTGGTTGATTGGGTGTAGGGTTAGTGACAGACTGAGGTTGAGTGGACACCTTCACCAGCAAATTGTTAAGACGCGCCTCAAAAGCACCTCCTACTTCATCTGTAGGCTGTTGCAAAATCTGCCAATTGTTTGTCTGAAACTGGTTACGATAAAAGCTAGTGATCAAATTACTGGGATCAGAACTCAGCCAGCGAGTGGATACCTTACTTTCTGAGCCGCTAGTAGGTGTCACTTCCTGGAGTTGGGCATTGGGATATAATGGGATATCTTTGGGAAAATCTGCTGGTAACTGAAGTGTGGGTTTGTTTTGTCCTGCTTGTGTTTCACCCTCTTGAGTTTCAGTAAAAATCACAGGATTGTCTTGCAACCTAGGATCTGCCGCCAAAGACTGTTCTAAGTTTTTGGCGGTTGGAATGTTAGCACAGGCTGTTAAAGAAGAAAATAGAACAGCCAAACTCAGGAAGATAGCTGGATGTTGATAGGGAAGCACAGGCAGTCAAATAACGCATGTCAATTCCTACCCTAGCGCAGACTGTCGATATTTTATGCAGCTATACGTATTTAGCTTTAGGTAATTTTTAGCAGAGATTTGATCACATCTAGTATAAAGCTGTAATCCACTGCTAGATGTCGTATTTAAAAGCGATCGCCAACCATCAAAAGTGCTAAACTGAGGTTAAATTCCACCTTTAGCATCACCCAAAGGCAGGAAAATAAACCCTCACTGACGCTAGATTGTAAGCAATCTGGAAAAAATTCAGGGAAGTTGGTAATCTGAAAAAAGTAACACCTGGAAAACTTCAGTGCCAGGCATCTCCAGATATTTAGCGTAAGTTTACCGTGCTTGGGAATCAAGGTCGTCAGCAAAATGGTTGAGTATTACAGCAGTTTGCCTAGGATTCTGTAAATCGAGTTCTAGGAAAGATTTTACTTGGGCTACTGTAAAACTGAAGGAAATTTTAATAATTACTGGCTAGAAGTATACAAATAGCAGTAAATTTGTGCTTGTAGCACAGTTCACTAGTCAGGCAAAGGGAAAACGTTTCTCGGTAAGTCTACTAATTTACTCTTAAGCTACACAAAGTTCTAGAACTTTTGTACTGGCAGTTGAGACAATCTTCTGTGGTTGTGGCTGGGACAGCTCATTGTCTACACACAACTTGCGTGTGATTAACATCTGATTCAGTCAGTGCTTGCTTTTTGTCCAAGTAGTCCAAGTATAAAACTTTCACCTATTGACTTACAAACAAAGTTGTAATTTAGGGAAGATCAGGACTCATATTCAAGAGACAAGGTGTTTTTTGGAGATGATGTCAGCAAAAAGGAAGTAAAAGGCTGAATCAGATGTATCTCATCTTAAAAACGCAGATCTGATAGAAGTGTGAAGAATCTAAAATAGATATTAAATTGAAAAAAAGAACGACCATCGACAACTGTCAGTCAATTTTACTTTCTGCAAAGCGTCGCCAGGTTGTTACCAGTGCTGAAACACGATTACATGCAAGTTTCCCAGGATCAGCCTATTTATTCTGAGGCTCCACTCCAGCTATTGCTGTTCATCGATGGACGGCCTAAGTCTCGACAACAAGTACAGCGAATACGTGCTTACTTAAAAGAATTGCAGGCTGAGTATAATTTTGAACTTCAAATTATCGATGTCGGGCAACAACCCTATTTGGCAGAACATTTTAAATTGGTAGCAACGCCAGCTTTAATTAAAATCCACCCAGAGCCTAGACAGGTTTTAGCTGGGAGTAATATCATTGCCCAATTGAAAAATTGGTGGCCACGCTGGCAAACATCTGTAGATGCTTACTCAAAATTCCAAGAAGACCTACAAGGGCGTTTAGATGATAATAGTCGAGTTTCGTCTCCCAAATCAACAATCCGTTCTGTTGCTGTTTCTGCGGAACTCATGCGCCTCTCAGACGAAATTTTTTGTTTGAAACAAGAAAAAGATAAACTCCAGGAGCAGCTACTATTTAAAGACAGGGTGATTGCTATGCTGGCACACGACCTCCGCAATCCTCTAACGGCTGCGGCGATCGCCATAGAAACTCTTCAATCTAATTACAATATAGAAACAGGAAATTTTCAGCGCTTGAAACCAGCAATGACGGCGCATTTATTAAAACAAGCTCGCAATCAAACCAAGACAATTGATCGGATGATTGCCGATCTTTTACAGGTGGGTCGGGGCAACGATACAGAGTTACCTATAGTACCACAAAAAATGGAACTAGGCCAACTCTGCTTTGATGTACTAGAGGAATTACGCGATCGCTACACCGCTAAATCCCAAGAAATAGAAACTGATATTCCCCAAGACTTACCAAATGTATATGCCGATCAAGAACGTATACGCCAAGTTTTGGTGAATCTGTTAGATAATGCCATTAAATACACGCCAGAAGGTGGCAAAATTAGTATCGCCGGATTGCACCGCACTACCCAAAAAGTTCAATTTAGTATTGGCGATAATGGCCCTGGTATTCCTCTAGAAAATCGCGATCGCATCTTTGAAAACTACTTCCGCCTGCAACGAGATGAAAAAACAGAAGGCTACGGCATTGGTCTTTGTTTATGTCAACGTATTGTTAGGACACACTACGGTCAAATTTGGGTAGACACTGCTCCCAATGGTGGAGCATGGTTCCACTTCACTTTGCCAGTGTATCCCTCTTAATCAATTGAGAACAATGCGACTGCGCCCCTCTGCTTTGGCGCGATAAAGTGCTTTGTCTGCTGCCACAATCAAATCTGAAGGTGAAGATTCCCAGGTAGGGATAATAGTAGATACTCCTATGCTGAGGGTGACAAACTCATTCACCGCAGATCCACTGTGGGCAATTTGCAAAATTCTGACTCCAGCTTGTATCGCCTTAGCAACGTGAATTGCACCGTTTGCATGAGTATGGGGCATAATCACAGCAAATTCCTCACCACCATAACGTGCCACTAAGTCTTGATGTTTCTGTGCCTTATTGCTTAAAACAGCACCTACTTTTTGTAAGCAGAGATCTCCAGCCGGATGACCATATTGATCGTTGTAAAATTTAAAGAAATCTATGTCGCATAAAATCAACGACAGGGAAGCTACCTCCTGTGCTAAATTAATCCACTGCGTATTCAGATAATCATCAAAGCGGCGACGATTAGCCAACCCAGTTAAGCCATCGACGTTAGCTAGTTGCTGTAAAGCTAAGTTTGCCTCTTCTAACTGTTTGTATACTTGCGCTTGCTGCAACAGTTGTCGTAACCGCTGGCGCAACACCGCCCAGTGAATTGGCTTAGTTACATAATCAGTCGCCCCTGCCTCAAAAGCACGATCTACAGAACGTTCATCATCTAAGCTTGTGATCATCAATATCGGAGTACGTCCCCATAACTTTGAAATCACGGTATTACCCAAGCCAGAATCAGTATCAAGGCTTGCAAGTGCCGACATCAAATTATTTCTGGCAATTTGCAGTAAGTGCTTACAACAAGTAAACCCATCCATCACAGGCATTACAGCATCTAGCAAAACTATATCTGGTTTGACAGTCTCATAAGCATCTAAACACTGCTTACCATCAGTAACCTCGACCACACGATAGCCTTCTTGTTCCATAGCTTTACGCAACAGCACTCGGATGGCCTTGTCATCATCAGCCACCAGAATTACTGGAGGTTGTTTAGAAAGAGAAAATGGGCTTATGCCTGACATGAGTTGCGTTCCACAGAAAATGAAAGTATCGGGGAGAGACAAACCTGGAAAAACCTGGCCTTCATAGCCAAATCGCTTGTGAAAAAGAGTTGTTGACAGTCAGAATCTTAATGTAAGGGCTATTTGGTAGAGGATGAATGGAAAATTGATTGTAAGTGAAACAATTGCTCGTTTGTTACCAAACGGAAAGAAACAAGTGAAGTATACCTGCAAAATTTACTTACTTTTTGAGTGTTCGATAACACTAGTCTCTGGTGAGACAAATTGTTTAACCTGGGAATTGTAGAAATATTTTGAAAATGATCAACGATGCGATCGCAAAAATTTCTCCTGTATCAGAGTTAAAATTTGTAGTAAAGGTGTGTCTGCCTTCACAATCGTCTTTTGTTGGACAATAGACTGCTCAATTGTTTTGAGCCAATAACAATATAGATAACTGGCGTTACATAAACAATTTATTTAAAACTCAAAAGCAATGTTTACCTTTTTGTCCAGGCATAAATATGGTAGAAAATGTTACTCTTAGATTTCCCTATAGATAATGTGTAATTGCAATTTTGAAGCAAACTAAGCAAAACTTTAAATGTATACCTCAATTCTTTACTTTATAGTTACTTTAGATACATACTGAGGATAATATAGTAATCCGTTTTGCTTTCTGAATACTGCTGTCACTCGACAGTAACTCATTTAGAGTAATTACCAACCTTGACCATATTTATATTTAGGGATAATTACATAAGTCGCATAAGGTTAATATCAAGTTGTATCGTAATCCGATTTGATTCCTGAATCACTCGTAGAGACAGGAAACAAAGAATAGGGAATAAAGCGGAAAGTCTGCCGGGGGGAGTATCCTCCCGGAGTACTTTTCAAGAAAGTGTACTGAGTTTTGTTCAAAAATCAAATAGGAGTCCTATAAAGGTAGGCGGCTTTTCCTAAAAATGCTCATGTACTGTCTAAAATAATATAGGGATATAAAACTAAGATTAATCTACGTCCCTCTAAAAATTATGATTTATTGGCTAGTCAAAACTGAGATTATATGTTCTTATGCAAGATAGCTAATAAATTAGCTAAAACGATATTGACTGAAATCAAACTCTATTTAGATTAACCAAAAAATGCCAGATTCATTAATGTATCAACAGGATAATTTTGTTGTTCTAGAAACAAATCAACCAGAGCAATTCCTGACGGCACCAGAATTATTAGAGAAACTGAAAATTGTTTTACAAAAAATTAATTCTCAGGATTTGCCACCAGATTTACACAAACTTGATTCTGTGGAAGCTCAAGCACAATATTTAATCGACACAACTTGCCAGTTAGATATTAGTCCTGGAGAATATTTGCAGTGGTATGCAGTGCGTTTAGAAAAGTAGTTTTTAGTCAAAAGCCAATAGTGATTAGAACAAAACTATTGACTTTTGATGAATTACTCTTGTTTAGTAGTAATTAGTGCTAGTTCAATTTTATTTTCACTTGGTTGCGTTATTTTAATTTCCACTCCTGGACCAAAATAGTTGGTCATTTTTTCCTGCTTTTCCTGCCAATCATTAATTGATATACTCGGCGAATCAAATTCTAAAATTAAGGTGTAAGCGCCAGTAACTTCTGTTTCTCGTAAACCTGTGACTATTGGTCGTTCTTGATCTGTAGGACTTAGATTTAGGAAAGATAAAGCCCTATCTAAATGCGCCTCTTGACCATAGCAATATCTAGTAATATCTTTGCGAATTTTGTTTTGAGTCACAGTTGCTAGCTGCTTCCGCAAGAGCAACACCGACGGCGTTGTAGTTTGGCTGAAGGGTACAGGTTTCATTTCATTAGCTTTGAGTGCCAATCCTCCCAGCAATAGAGGAAAACCGTAAAAAAACCCTATAAGGTTTAGTGTGGCATTATTAGCAGCGTAGGCAACGAAACCAACAATGGTTAATATACTGCCGACGGTTAAACCGAGTGTTCCCAAGGAAATTTGGCGTAGCATGAGCTGAGAATAGTATAAACTTTTAATACATCAGTTCTATTATCATCGGTTATAAGTAACAACTTAGGGAAGAACAGCAACTCAGAACCTTAAACATTGCCCTCTTGCAGTTCTATTTGGTAGTCCTACTCATCCTATTGTAGCTTTTGTTGTAGTCTTTCTACATCTTCAATAGTGAGAGTCATACAACTTTTCAGATATAGTTCACGGTACAGTTATATTAACTTTAATTCCTGACAAAAAAAGCTTGTCCGTGCGAACTTCGTTTGTATAGCCCCACCCCTTGAAGGGGTGGCATTCTTGGCTCAACGAGGTAAATTCTCTACTAGAGATATGGTTGGATAATCTGCATTTGGCTGTCCCATACGTTTGAGCCAGGAAAAATTAGAAGCTAGTGCTGATCTAAATGTGGGATAAACATTATACTTGACCTCAAATTGTTCACACACTTCTGCTAATATCTCAGCTATTTTGGGATAATGAATATGGCAGACATGAGGGAATAAATGATGCACAACTTGATAGTTGAGTCCACCAAGATACCAATTTAAAAAGTGATTTTTAGGAGCAAAATCAACAGTTGTTCTAATTTGAAAAACTGCCCATTCATCATCGATTTGATTTGTCTTGGAATCTGGTTGAATAAACTCTGCTGTTTCTAGAACATGAGCCAGCATGAAAACTATGCAAATCACCAGCCCATAAGTCATGTAAGTGATGAGAAATCCTACAATAGTTTGAATAGGGGTATAGCCTAGTGCTAGCGGTATTCCCAAGAAAAGACCTAACCAAATAACTTTACCCCCAAGCAAGACGAGCATATCTAACGGTTTAGGTGTAGGGATTGCATGGGAATGGTATTTACGCTTAAACAAAATTAGATGAACATCAGCAATCGACCAATAAATTGGTATGACTGTATATATAAATAAAATGAATATGTGTTGAAATGAGTGATACCATTTATGCTCCATGTAGGGAGTCATCCGCACTAATCCATCACCATGTATTTCTACATCATGCTCTAATATATTGGTAAAAGTATGATGTAAATAATTATGTCTAAATTTCCATAAATAACTAGATAAACCAATTACATCGTAGAGTACACCTATAGTATGATTCACCCATTTCTTACGAGAATAACCGCCATGATTAGCATCATGCCCTACACTAAAACCGACACCAGCAATACCTAATCCCAGAACAACACAGCTAATTACTTTGAGCCAAATTTGTGGCGGGCCGAAAAGAGTAAATGCCCAAGCAGAAATTACCCATCCCAAAATAATTACCGTTTTGAGGTACATCGCGGGATTATCTCTAGTAGGAATGTTCTTAGACTGAAAATAAGCATCAACTCGTTTATTTAGTTCTTTTCTAAAACCGTAGTTTTTAGTAAAAGTTACTTTTGGTTGTGTTTGTGTCATAAAAACTGCTCACGTAAATAACATCTGACTTAATTTAAAGCTGGACAAACTCTCAAAAAAGGCGTAGCAAGATATGCGTCAAAGTTCAACATTAAACCTCTTGAACTACGCCTAAAATTTTGTTGCAGATATCGGCACAATTCATTTAAAAAATCATGACGGTTTCATCACAAAATCCAAGTTTTTATCAGCTTTTTGCTAATTTATTATTGGATGTGTAGTAAACCTTGCTGCCAGTATCTGGTACAAAATGACAACTGAAACATGAGCGCCATAAGGACTTCCAAATCGGTTCTTCAGATTTACGGAAGTAGTCACCCATTACAGGCTTAATTGCCTCTGTTGCCTTCAACAAATTGTAGTGAGGGATATTCAGGAATATATGGTGAGCAACATGTGTACCAATATCATGATGAATATGATTGATCAAACCGTAGTTACGATCAATGCTAGAGATAGCACCTTTCAAGAAAGTCCAATCTTCTCCACGATACCAGGGGATATCTAGCTCAGTATGATGCAAAAATGTCACCAAGTCTAGCCAAATAATAAACACAATGTAGGGGGCTGCGTAGTATTTCAGCAACCACATCCATCCCCATTGATAAGTAAGGAAACCCAGCAAGCCTACCATCCCAATCCAAAGTGTAGTGCTGGTGATGATATCCCATTTTTCCGATACTTTGAAAAGTGGGCTACCGGGTAAAAAATGAGAGCCTTTTTTATTAGGAGAACGCTGAAACAGATATACAGGATAAGCCAATAAAAACACATAATATCGACCTATCTTTTGTTCTAATGGCATCTCCTTGTATTCTGATTCTGTGACTGGATACCAGCTTTCGTCATTATCGATATTGGCAGTGTTTTTGTGGTGGGTTCTGTGGCTAATACGCCAGCCGTGATAGGGAACGAGTATCGGTGTGTGAGAAAGATGTCCAATTAAATCGTTAAGCCATTTATGCTTAGAAAAAGATTGGTGTCCGCAGTCATGTCCTACTACAAACAAAGCCCAAAACATTGTTCCTTGCATTAACCAGAAAATAGGCCAGAAAAACCAAGAATCCAGGTAATAAGCAACTGCATAAAGCAAGCCAATAATCAAGATATCACGCCAGAAATAAGATAGGGATTTTGTCACATTGGGCTGAAAACATTCAGCAGGTATGACAGCTTTTAAATCCTGAAGAGTAAAAGGCAGTTTGGTCGTATCTTCAGATGGTTCATAGCCATCAGGATGATTGAAAGTGATGGTATTTGATTGCACTGGATTCTGTTATTTGGTTAAAAATCGGACTTTGTTTGAGGCAAAATAGCCTCCCTCACATCGTGATACCTGCGGTAATAGCTTTCGCTAACACACAAGAAGATCATCTCTGGCAATTTATCTCACAATTTTAATGGGTGGATAATTGCCAGAATCTATATTAAAGGATCAAGGCTGAAAGCTAAAGTTTGAAAAAGAGTAAAAAGTATTTAATACAAGCCCTTGAATTTATATCTTGGGGTTTTTTCATCCTTTATACTTGCGCTTCATCCTTAGTTATCGCCCTGCATAATATTCTTTGAAAGACTTATAGCCGACATCAGTTGTGTACAATTGACATTGGTCTGTAATTTGCTTCATTAAAGACCAAGAAAACTGACATTCATCATGTAGATAAGGCTCCCAATTTTCTTTAATGCTGCTATACGCTAGCCGCAAATTATAAGAAGGAATTGCAGTAGAAAGGTGATGTGGAACATGAACATTGATATCGTGACACAGGATTTCTATCCAACGGGGATAATCGCAATGAATAGTACCAGATAGCTGTGCTAGAGCCTCATTCCATTTATTCGCTGCCACAAAAGGAACATCTGAGGCAGTATGGTGAACAATAGTAAAGGTACTCATCCAAAAATGGTAGATCAGCCAGGGTACAAGCCAAAACTTGACAAATCCCCAAATACCAGTTGTAGCAATGAGGATGGGAAAAGCGATCGCGGCAAAAATCACTACTACAGCCACAGAAAGCTTAATGCTTGATTGGTCTTTCGTTTTGAAGTTTCGCCAATCAAAATGCACAACAGCCCAATGTCCAATAGAACCTACCCACCAGAGGCGTTTACGCATAAACCCCTCAAAAGCAAACTGCCGAGTTTTATCCCAACTTTCAAAAACTTCTGGTCTAATTGGATGCCAAGCGTTATCCTCGTCCAGCTTATTGGTATGAGTATGGTGGTAATTATGCTTAATGCGCCAACTATGAAAAGGGTAAATTAACGGCATCATGAAAAAGTGTCCCACTAAATCATTTACCCAACGACGTTTGGCGAATGACCGATGACCACAATCATGAGAAATTACAAAAAAACCTGTTAAAGCAGTGCCGGTAAAAGTCCAGGCAAGAGGCAAGAGAAACCAAGGAGTGATTGTCAGAATATAGTAGCCCAAGCCGACCATAAAAACACTGAGCAATACTTGAGTCCAAGCTTTGCGACGGTTCTGCTGAAAACATTCCCGTGGCAACGTTTTGATAATATCTTTAAGCCTCAGGTCGGAATCACTAAGGTCTTCACTTAGCTTCTGGCTATTAATTGTTGATGTAGTCATGAACACCTGAAAAACAACAAACTTCACTACCAAGTCACTGAAAAAGTGGCTTGCCGCAAAGTTTCTTAACATTAGCGTTTCGGATTATAGCAACCTAACCTACCCAAGCGCACCCGTAAGCAAATTTACCAAAAGTAAAAAGTCAACAGTCAAAAGTTATAACTCCTAACCATTGACTTTTGACCATTGACTTATTGCTTGGTGTCTGCAAGTTTCACATTAGTAGCCAGACCGAGTACTTGTAGCAATTGAATTGTCATCCAAGTTAAATCAATTTCCCACCATTCCAGCCCGTGACGAGCTGAGTATTGAAAGGCATGGTGATTATTATGCCAGCCTTCGCCGAAAACTAGTACGGCTACCCACCAACAGTTAGTTGAGCGATCGCTAGTTTCATGACTGCGATAGCCAAATTTATGGGTAGCGCTATTAACCAACCAAGTGCAGTGGTAAACCCAAACAATACGAACGAAAATTCCCCAAACAACGAAAGACCAGCCACCCAGAAGCATGAGCAATAAACCCAGAGCTACCTGGATCAGAATGAAATACTTCTGTAAAAACTGATAAACTGGGTCTTCGGCAAGGTCTTTGGTGAAGCGAGGGACATCAGCGTGAGAGGGAGAGTGATAAATTAACCAACCCATGTGACTCCACCAAAAGCCTTTATTGGAATCATGGGGATCAGGGTCAGTATCAGAATATACATGATGAATGCGATGTGTCCCTATCCACTCAATTGGCCCGCCTTGACAGGCCAATGTCCCGCAAAAAACCAAGAAATACTCCAGCCATTTGGGAGTCTGAAAACTGCGGTGGGTGACAAGGCGATGAAATCCTAGGGTAATGCCTAGACCACCAGTTACCCAGTAAAGCAACAAAGCCACACCAACTGCTGTCCAGCTAAAGTTACTAGGAACAAAGGCAAACAGAGCGCCGATGTGCAGACCAAGGAAAAATAGGGTATTAACCCAGTTGATTTGAGGTTTAGTTGAAGTAGCAATTGTCATGCATTAACCCGAATTGGAATTGTCCAGCCTAATCTGCGCGATTTGAAAATCCGCATATCTATAATTTTTTGTGAAAGAGGAACTAATGAACAGCTTGGAGCAGCTGCGGCAAGCAGAACAGGTACTGTTAGAAATTTTTTCTGGAATTGACGCACAGGTCAAGCATAATCTGAAACGAGTCCTAGATGCTTTTCGTAATCACCGTGTAGGCGCACATCATTTTGCTGGTGTCAGTGGTTATGGTCATGATGATTTAGGACGAGAAACTTTAGATAAAGTCTTTGCCGAAGTTATGGGCGCTGAAGCTGCGGCCGTGCGAGTGCAGTTCGTTTCGGGAACTCATGCGATCGCTTGTGCTTTATTTGGTGTACTCCGTCCTGGAGATGAGATGTTAGCAGTGGTCGGTTCTCCCTACGATACGCTCGAAGAAGTCATTGGTTTAAGGGGTCAAGGACAAGGCTCCCTGATCGAGTTTGGCATAAATTACCGCCAATTAGAGCTAACCATAGACGGAAAGGTAGATTGGCAAACTTTAAGTACCAGCGTGGTTGATAACACGCGTTTAGTGTTAATTCAGCGCTCTTGTGGCTATTCCTGGCGACCGAGTTTATCAATTGCTGATATAGAAAAAATTATCCACTTAGTTAAACAGCAAAACCCCAACACAGTTTGCTTTGTAGATAACTGCTATGGCGAATTTATCGAAACCAAAGAACCCACTAATGTAGGTGCTGATTTAATGGCGGGGTCGTTGATTAAAAATCCTGGTGGTACCATCGTCAACGCCGGTGGATACGTCGCCGGTTGCGCTGACTTAGTGGAAGCAGCAGCTTGTCGCCTGACTGCTCCTGGTATCGGTAGTTACGGCGGTGCTACCTTTGATCAAAATCGCCTGTTATTCCAAGGGTTATTTCTAGCACCGCAGATGGTGGGAGAAGCTATGAAGGGAACTTACTTAACCGGTTATGTCTTTGACAAACTAGGTTATCCCGTGAATCCTGCACCCCTTGCTCCTCGAAAAGATGTAATTCAGGCGATTAAACTTGGTTCTGCTAAAAAGCTAATTGCTTTCTGTAAAGCCATACAACAGCATTCTCCCGTTGGTTCTTACCTAGACCCCGTTCCCGATGATATGCCGGGGTACGAGAGCCAAGTAGTCATGGCTGGCGGAACATTTATTGAAGGTAGCACTTTGGAGTTTTCAGCAGATGGGCCTTTGCGTGAGCCATACATAGTTTATTGCCAAGGGGGGACTCACTGGACTCATATTGCGATCGCATTGGAGGCGGCGATGGATGCTGTGGGGATGGCTTGATAATGGTTATATAAGTAACACGAGTTAGGATTGTCTCACGCAAAGGCGCAAAGTGGAGAGACTGTAAGACTCGTTGGTACTTGTACCAAAAAGCGGAAAGTCTGCTGGGGGGATACTCCCCCAGAGAACTTTTCAAGAAGCGTGTTTCTGTGAAGCAAGAATCTCCTGCTACAGCGCTTTGCGCTTAGCGGGGGAGTTTGACATACCTCCTCTTCCTGAAGGATAGAGGATTCCTTAACACTTCACTGAGATGTGCTACCGAAGTAGTCTTACCTTCTCTCCATGTTCGTTTAAAGTCTCCCAATGCCCTATGGCGACTTTTCTAACTATAACAAAAGCCGTCCTAGAAGGACAGGGCTTGTATCCCATTATTTTCGGTCAATTCCAAAACTGATACGCTGTTAATTAAGGCAAAACTTCTATCAGCATCTATCGTTAAATAATGAATTACCTTGTTACCGTATTACCAGACCGCATTCAAGCCGAAGCTGCTTACTTAGCCCTAGAAAAAGAAGGTATAAACAGTACTATCTTGGGTAGAGGATACAAAACCGCTGACGAGTTTGGCTTGATTGATCCCAAAGAGCAAGCCAAAAAGCAAGCACAGTTAATGGCATTCTGGCTAGTTCCATTCGGCTTTTTTGCAGGTTTTACATTCAGCGTTATCACTGGTTTAGACACCTTTGCTTGGGCGGGTGAAATTGGCAATCATATCATTGGCGGACTTTTGGGTGCTGCTAGTGGCGCGATGGGTAGTGTATTTGTTGGGGGTGGAGTTGGTTTAGTCGTGGGCGGTGGAGACGCTTTACCTTACCGCAACCGCTTGGATGCAGGAAAATACATCGTTGTCGTTCAGGGTTCTGAAACCCTCTCTCGGCAAGCAACTCGGATATTGCGCCAGTTTGATCCAGAAAACATCCAGGGTTATGCTGACACAACTAACGTGTAGTGAAAAAACCACACCCACAAGCAAAAAGTTATGTAGGTGGAGTTCTTGCCGCTTTCTATAAAAACCTGCTGAAGTGGGAACTGAAGTTAGAATCAAGATAGTTTTAGCTGATTAATTTTCCAGAATTTATAAATTTTCAGAATGTTACCACGAGAAGAACTTTTAAAGGGTGTCGAAAATCGAGATAGTGTAGCTCGTGTAATTGATCAGGCAGAACAAGCCATCAAAACGTGGGAAGTAGTTTTGACAGATTTTCTGTCTCCGCCAGAACTCGTAGAAATTCAGCGGGCGTTTAGTCGATTAACAGAAATAGAATTAGTGGCATGGGGTGGTTATCCGCAAGCAGAACGTCAAAGAATAGCGATCGCTCGTTCTGAAATCCCCTTAGATCAATCTCAAGTCGCCCTTGTTGCTTTGGAAATTGCCGGAAATTTCCTGTTTGATACCGCCACTCACCGCGACTTTTTAGGCGCAATGTTGGGAACAGGAATTGTACGCGAAAAAACAGGGGATATTATTGTTCTGGGAGAAAGAGGAGCGCAAGTAATTGTTGCACCAGAATTGGTAGAATTTTTGACCATGAGTCTTACACAGGTGCGATCGGTTCCTGTGAAAACTCAGCCGATTGATATCAACGAGTTAAAAGTTCGGGAACCCAAGAAAAAAGAATTAACTACTGTAGAGGCTTCTTTAAGGTTAGATGCGATCGCATCGGCTGGTTTTGGTATGTCCCGCAGCAAAATGGTTGATTTAATCGATAGCGGTGATGTCCGCGTCAACTGGAAAGAAGTTATCCAAGCTAGTTCTCAAGTTAAATCAAGTGACTTAATTGCTATTCGTGGCAAAGGGCGTTTAGAAATTGGGGAAATCGCCGTTACTAAAAAGGAACGTTACCGAGTTCAATTAACAAGGTATATTTGACGCTTTCTCCGCGTCATTTTGGGGGTAAATTACAGATTAAGCTGGATTTACTTTGACACGCTGCCCTATAAATGGGAACGTCCCTACAACTAAGCCTTTCTCTTCTAGTGGATTGGCATTTAGAGCAAAGGAACGAACCGTAATTGTCCCTTTTACTGCCTGAGTCAATCGAGAAAACGTAGCATGAATATCGGAGCGAGCAATGTCGTTGGTTCCGTCGGGTCCTGAGAAACCAAAGTTTATTCCTGTAGCGCTAATCTCTTGGTTACCAGTGCAGGTATATGCGCCTTGTGTATCACCGAAAGGATTGAAGGCTCCCTTTACCCCGCCTTGATTCGAGTCAATCACAAAAAAGTTACCGTCTGACGTAAGTGTAATAACTCCACGAGATGCTAATTGACCATTTGCGTCAGAGATTGTCGTCAGATATGTACCTGTAACAAAAATACTACATTTTTTTGAAAATAAGGTTTGTGCTTCGGATTGGGCTGTAACCGAGTGTGGTTTCAAAATACCGATAATGGCGAGTACTGATAACAGACAAATCGTCAATATGACGAAAATTCTCTTAGTTTTCATCGCAAAGCCTTTATTTTACGATGTTGTTGATTTTATTTGTCTTCGGGGGTATTAAATACCATTCATGAAGTAAATCTTTAGAAAACAAGACGATAGTCCAAAGTCATCAGTGACATTTTAAAATCATGAATGATTTGTCAATAAGCAATAGTGCTTAAAACTATGCTGAGATCGGCGTAGATAACACAATTTTTAATTTGATGATCGCTTGCTAGATAACTCTGCTTTTTTAGCAAGGCTATTTAATGAGCAATTGAAAACCGTTTTTTTATTAATCTAAAGACTATGACATCAATCTTAGCGCTGGATTTTGGTGGTACTAAGCTAGCAGCAGCGATTGCAAATCTTGGCTCTAGGAAGTGGTTGCGTTATGAACGCCATTTTTCACCAGTGAATGCAGATGCTAACACTGACTTAGAAATTATGCGATCGCTCATTTATTCTTTAATACAAAGAATAACTCCCTCTGCAATCGGTGTCAGCTTTGGAGGGCCTGTAGATGCTACCACTGGGACAGTGCGCTTGTCTCATCATGTCGCTGGCTGGGAAAATATTCCCCTCAAAGACTTATTAGAACAAGAGTTTGGGATTCCAGCTTTTGTAGATAATGATGCGAATATTGCCGCTTTGGGCGAATATCGTTTTGGTGCTGGTCAGGGACACGATAGCCTGTTTTATATCACAATACCTTCGCCAATTTACGAGGGTGAGATGATGATGCTTTAACCATTAACTCCCATTTCTTTGAGGGTTGGCAAAAACAATCAGTCCTAAAAATTCCTTTAAGGTTTCCTACAAGGGTTTTTTAACGTATTGACAGCAGGATAAGGGTTTCAGATGAAAAACCACCTTTTCATCGAAACGCTTATGTATGCTTAATTTTGCCACTTTTGCCAAAATTTATCTAGGCTCTTATTTTGGCAAAGGTATTGATATCACCATCAGCACAGGTGTAGGTGGTGGCTGGATATTGAATGGCCAACCTTGGCGAGGTGCAGCAGGGATGGCTGGTGAAATTGGGCATATAGTTGTAGATCCTTCCGGCCCAGTATGTTTGTGTGGTAAGCGAGGATGTGTAGAACGCTTGGCTTCCGGCCCCTATATGGCCAAGGATGCTAGAGAGTTTTTATTGAACGAACCAGACAAAATTGTAGAAAACCAGGGACAAATACTGAGAAGCTTGGTAAATAATAATTTGGATTTGATTACAGGAAAAGTAGTGAGTGAAGCAGCCGCCCAAAAAGATGAATTAGCGCTAAAGATACTACATCGTAGTGCTTGGGCTTTGGGTGTGGGTATTGGCAACGTGGCAAATTTAATTAATCCCCAGCAATTTATTTTAGGTGGTAGTGTAACTAAAGCAGGGGAAAATTGGTGGAGTGTCGTGCAGAAAACAGCACGAGAGACAGCTTTACCTGAAGTTAGTTTTGAAATTGTTCCGGCAATGTTGGGTGATGATGCGCCACTGTGGGGTGCTTTAGCTTTGGCGGAATCAGTTTTATAACATAGAAGATTTATTTTCCGTAGCCTGAATAAATGCCTCAAATTGATTGTTAGGTGTCCATTGAATAGCCCCATCCCTGCCTGTAAAAAAGAGTTTTGTCCGGCTTTGGTTCAGTTCAGATAAAGCTTTAGAATCAAGGTTGCTAGAAGAAGCGATCGCCACCTGTGGTTGTAACATGAGAACTAAATCTTTCAAAGACGCAGAACTACACCACAGTACTTGGGGACGCAACAATCCCCCTGTTTTGAATAACGTTTCCACTTCTTTAGGCTTGACATTACCTACCAGTAACCAACTCTGGCCTTGAATTTGTAATTGTAAAACAGGCAATTGGTCGTTAATTAATTGCGCCACTGTCGAACCAGTATTCACCGCTTGTCCAGGTGTTAAAGGTTGATAGGTTCCCTGATGCTTTTGTACTTCCTGTTGAATTGCCTGAGTAGTAATTGTATTTCCTGGCTGGGAGGAATATGCATAGAAATTTTTAATCGATAGACCTTGCAGTATTTCCAACCAAGCATTACTATCATTGCCTTGAAAATCACTAGCGATCGCCCAATCTATTTGATTAACGCCCTGCTGTTGCAAAAAGGGTAAAATGGTGAAGCGTCCTGTACCTTCATCACCGCTATTAATCAGGGTTACAGTCCCTCGGTCTTGAATGACTACAACAGGTTCTGTACTAGCTTCCATTACCGTGATCCGAAACAATGTGTTGGTAGAATGCCAAGCTGGAATTAGTACTAAACCCAAAGCAATTAAACTGGCAAACCACCAGCGTTGCTGCCACCAATGCACCAGCCAAACCAATATAATCAGTGCGTAAATCGTTAGTAACTGCCAAGGGGATATACTACCCACGGCGACAGAATTTCCTGGTAAATTGCTAAAAAATTCGATTAACTTGATCAGCCAATTAGTAGGGTAATGCAACACTCCAGCTAAAGCACTTCCAGCCTCCGGCCAAATTAATGCTGCCAAGGCACTAATAATTCCACCTATACTAATAATCGAAATGAATGGTGTGCTGATAATATTCAGTAGCAGACTGTAAGATGGTACTACCCCAAACACCAAAAGTTGTAAAGGTAAAGTCCAAATCGTAGCAGCAAGGGGAACAGCAATTAAAGAAGCGATCGCAGGTGGTAGCCAATTCAAACGTTCAGTTATTGCTGGTACTGTGACAATTAACCCCAATGTTGCTAAAAAACTCAGTTGAAAACCTAAATCCCAAATCCATAAAGGATTAAATAATAATAAAAGGGTTGCTGCCAATAGCAGTGATCCTAACTGTTTTACCCTTCTCTTTAATAACAAACCAACCAAGGCAGCAAAGCCCATAATTACGGCTCTTAGTACCGAAGGTTGGAAACCAGTCAAACTCAAAAAAATCATTAAAGCCAAAAAGCCGAGAGTAAATTGTGTTCCTTTTTTAGCGCGCCTTGTTAACTGTAAAGTTACACCCAAAATCAAAGAGGTTTGAAATCCCGAAGCCGCCAAAGCATGAGCTAATCCAGCCCGTACAAACAAATCGCGAATATCATAAGGTAAATCAACTACTTTGCCGCCCACAACCATTGCACTGACAAGCGGCCCTTCAGGAACACCCAACCAACGAACCTGCGATCGCACAATTCGCTCCCGGACTTGCCATAATCCCCATTGACGTTTCTTACTTGTATCTACAATATTTATTTGCCGTCCTATCAAACCAGCAAATGACCCTTCTTGCTTGAGAAACTTGCGAAAATCAAAAGCACCAGGGTTAGAAGCCGCTTTCGGTTGGTACAAAACCCCAGTCACAGCAATTTCCTGGCCAGGATATAACCCAGTTGCTTGAAGTATAGGTACTGTTACATACAATTTGCCCGTCACCCCTTTTGGAACACCTGCGGGGCCTTTATCATTTTTGACCTCATCTAACTGAGTAGCTTCTAACCAAAACTGCCCTCGTTGACTGCGAGTCAAGCGAGGATTACTTACCAATTCTCCGCGAACAATTACCAGTTGTTCTTGATTATTATTTCCTGTCGGGATGAATTTACTAATATCTTCTGTACCTGGCTGAGGTACTCGCCATTGAAAATATGCAGTAGCCAATAATCCTACTAAACCAGCAGCCAGCCATACACGCGGATGGGGAAGATTTTGCCAAATGTTGGGTGCTGACTTGGTTTTACCACCAGCATTCTCTGATTTTTGGGGAATTTGCCGTGAACTATTACGTCTTCTAAAAAGAATCGCTCCCAATATTCCTAAAACTAAAATCCACACACCACCCCCAGGAACTACTGTAAACAACAACCCCAGAATGTAACCAAGACAAATAATTAAACCACTCGTCTGAATCATAAAATTTTTTGCAAAAGCACCTGACGAATAAAGTTCGCGGCTGACTTAAATTAAAGATGAGAAAGCAGGAAAGAAAAAACCTTCATGCTTTTGGTGAAGTATAGTTCATCATCTTTATACAAACAAAGCCC
The DNA here is from genome assembly GCA_034931985.1 of Halotia wernerae UHCC 0503. GTDB lineage: Bacteria > Cyanobacteriota > Cyanobacteriia > Cyanobacteriales > Nostocaceae > Halotia > Halotia wernerae. The sequence goes on along the minus strand of JAYGHB010000132.1, from coordinate 2,197 downwards.
GCCAACGCGAGCTTTGTTAAGTAGCTAAACACAATTAATTACACACTGTCATTGCGAATGGAGCGTTCGCCCTTGGCGTTCCCGAAGGGTAGCGAAATGAAGCAACCGCAAGGGTTGGGATTGCTACGCTTCGCTCGCAATGACTGTAAATATTTTTGTTTACCTACTTAATGCAGCCTTACCCAAACTAGTAGTGTGTCAAGTTTAAATTGATGGGTAAGTTCAGTTCGTAGTAAGGACTTTAGTCCTTATTTTCTAAGCAGCTAAACACCCTCAAAACTATCTTGACAGCCTACTAGGGTGAAAATGAGACTTTAAGCTTTTGATTCATAAAAGCAGCCAGTCCAATATAGATTACTTCAGGCTGTTTAAGTAATTGTGCTTTGCTGCAAAATAATCACTAACTTCTGCAGAAGTAAGCGGTATTACTTGTGTTCCTGGTCGAATGCATTGTAGTAATGTCATCAGACTACACTGAGAACTGCTAGCCTTTCTGTAGACACACTCGACGGTAATACCAGGTATCCGAAAGTAATCGCCGATTTTTAGTTGTTCAAAACTCATCATCTGCTCAAACTCAAAAACTAAGAATTAAAGTAAAGAGAAAATTGATTAAAAATTCCTCATCTTTACTAGTGTTAAACATTGCCAACACTACTCAAACTAGTTGCTGTCCTCTTCAATAATGGAAAACCCAACTTTTCTCTTTGCTCAACATATAACTGAGCCACCTTCCTAGCCAAATGACGGATTCTGGTAATGTAACGAGTTCTTTCCGTCACCGAAATCACACCTCTAGCATCCAGCAAATTGAAGGTATGCGAACACTTCATTACATAGTCTAAGCTAGGCAAGACTAATCCTCGCTCCGTCAACTGGGTAGCCTCCTGCTCATACAAATTAAACAGCGTCAGCAGCATCTCAGGATTTGACGCTTCAAAGTTATAGGTACTTTGCTCAATTTCATTTTGCAGAAAAACATCTCCATAAGTAATGTTGTCTGTCCAATGAATCTTAGTAATTGCCTCCACTTGCTGGAGATACATCACCAGTCGCTCTAACCCATAAGTAATCTCAATAGATACCGGACGGCAATCAATTCCCCCACACTGCTGAAAGTAGGTAAATTGTGTAATTTCCATCCCATCTAACCATACTTCCCAGCCAGTACCCCAAGCTCCCACCGTTGCATCTTCCCAGTTATCCTCCACAAATCGAACATCGTGATCTTCAGGACGAATACCTAAAGCCCTCAAAGAATCGAGGTAAATCTCTTGAATATTATCTGGTGACGGCTTAATCAGAACTTGGTACTGATAATAGTGTTGAAAACGATTTGGGTTTTCGCCGTAGCGCCCATCCGTCGGACGACGACACGGTTCGACATAAGCAACAGCCCAAGGTTCTGGTCCTAATGCCCTTAAAAATGTATGGGGATTTTTCGTACCAGCCCCCTTCTCCATATCGTAAGGCTGGGCAATCAAGCAACCCCGGTTTCCCCAGAATTGATGCAACGTAGCAATGACTGACTGAAAATTCACGTTTAGTCCTCCTAACTCAGCAGGCGTTCATAAATCATTGTTGCTTATAAGCCTGTGGTGTAAAGAGTTTTAGGAGACTCAAAAAAGTATTCCCCAGAAATTTGGGAAAAGGAGTTGACAAAGCTATGGGGTGTAGATATATTAGATAAGTGCCAAGAGGCGAGCGCGACAGAGCGACGCCGCAAGGGACGCCGAACCTTGAAAATATTATAGTTTGAAAGCCATTATACAGCAAGTGGTCAGCGTCAAGTAAATTGAAACACTGGGCTGAAGTGTAAAAAGAATCAGTCTTTCATATATTTAGTGAGCTAAAAAGCTTTCCACTTCAAAACGGAGAGTTTGATCCTGGCTCAGGATGAACGCTGGCGGTATGCTTAACACATGCAAGTCGAACGGAGCCTTCGGGCTTAGTGGCGGACGGGTGAGTAACGCGTGAGAATCTGGCTTTGGGTCGGGGACAACCACTGGAAACGGTGGCTAATACCGGATGTGCCGCAAGGTAAAAGGCTTGCCGCCTGAAGATGAGCTCGCGTCTGATTAGCTAGTAGGTAGTGTAAAGGACTACCTAGGCGACGATCAGTAGCTGGTCTGAGAGGATGATCAGCCACACTGGGACTGAGACACGGCCCAGACTCCTACGGGAGGCAGCAGTGGGG
>JAYGHB010000131.1:0-35656 GCA_034931985.1 Halotia wernerae UHCC 0503 | reverse complement strand
ACGACCTCTGTGAGGGTTGGCAGCTTGCAAAAGAGACTTAACGGGAAAAGTCAGGCTCTTGTATAGGTGCGATAAACGGAAGCGGCTGGGGCTTGTCTTGGTGTCTCGAAGTGTTCGGTAAAGATAGCTAGGGATTATATGTAATTTTCTTAATTTGATTCGTTCCAGGTCTTGCTCACTGGCATACAAAGTTTTTTTTATTGGTTAATTCTAACCGTTGAACTTCACGGTGCATGGTTGATATCGTTCAAACCAAATCTGTGAAAGCGAGGCTCAAAGCCTTGCCAATATTGGCTTGTAAATTTTAGGATGAGTCTATTGCTACTCACGCCCCAATATATGACTTCACTTTATATGCGAATGCACGCTAACTTGTTTGGTGATTTTTTGCAACAGAATCCTGACGAACTATCTCAACAACCTGACGAATTGCTTCAGTTACAGTCTGGGCGTATTGCTGAGATGTGACTAAAGTTAGGTGATCTGCTCCATCAACAATCCGATGAGTTCCTTGAGAGGATAGAGCAGCAACAGAGGCATGGAGTTCCTGCATTATCTTCAACTCATCTTGATTTGTGGATGGGTCGGTAAAAGCCGTTAACTTGTTAGCACTTAGAACTAACAGGGGACGGTATTCTAAACTTTCTACATCATTAGCCTCAGCCAGAATCCCCTCAACACTCAGTAACTCAGCACGTCCAGCCATCAAGTGAGCTACTGATGAATAGAAAGCACAAGCTTGTGCTTTTTGTTGAGACGGCAGACCATCAGCTATACTGTTGAGCAAACCTGTCAATCGGATGATACCCAGTGGTGCAAGCAAGGGAATCAAAAAGCATAACAATTGTGTAAGCCTTCTCTCTTGCCTGACATAACTCTCTGGTAGACGTTTGAACATATCTGGATGACTAGGATCAACTAAAACCATGCCAGCGACCTCATCGGGATATAGGTGGGCGTAAACGAGGTTAAACAAAGCTCCCTGTGAGTGTCCGACCAGAATATAAGGACTCGGCAATCCAACGCTATGGAGTAGGGTATGAAGTTGCTGTGCAACCTGCCGAGCAGTGCGCGGTTGTGGATGTGCATCACTCCAACCTAGACCAGCTCGGTCATAGGCAACAACTGATGCGAATTTCGCGACTTCAGGTTGCACCCAACCCCACTCAAATGAACAACTTGTAGCTCCAGCCTCCAAAACTATGATTGGTTCCTTGTCATGATGATTGCTCATCAGGTACAGGTGCATATGCTGACCATCAACATCAATTAACTTGCCCGGAGGAGGATACGTTTGCCTGTCCCTTGCTGTGGCTATGAATTGATAGGTTACACCCATAGCTACCGAAGCCAGTACTAACACACCCAATAACATCAGCCAATTCATTCTTCAACCTTCTGTGCTTGTTTGTAATCGTTGATTTTTGCAACCATTATATTGCAAGCTTGCAACCCACTACACGTAAGCCTGACTTGGGGAGATTACGCAGCCAATCTTCTAGGTATTGAGTTAGGTCGAGGGCTATGCATTAGTCGCATCTTTCTTAAAAAAAGAGCTAGAGGCTGTGACTTAGATATGGTAATAGTTTGAGCGATTCTATTCCAGAGTAGTGGAGAATGCGATCGCAGCAATTGTAATCTTACTTAACGGCAAAAATGAAGAGAAGTAACTAAAAATAATCAAGAGTGAAGTTGAATAACAAAAAAGCAACAAAATCGGATTTGTCGCTATAAAAGGCTGTAAGGTAGTTATAGTAAGAGTTTGAAGTAAAATGACGATAAAATAGAGAAATATAACTTAACAAAGAGTAAATAAAACTAAATGTATAAAAATGGATTAGTTAGTGAAAAGAAATAACAGGTTGTTGAAATAGGGAGCAATTTTTTGTTGTTAACTATAATTAACGATAAAAAAATTGCCAAAGAAAGTATTGATTTTGTGTCTAAAATTGGGGCTTTGCAGGATAATTTCACACAGTATTTGGACAGCATGATGATAACTCAAGATTGGATGCCGGAGGAAACTCGTGTAATAACAGTAGCGGATCGCGAAGCAGATATTTATGAATTGTTTGCTCTGGCAGCAGAAGAGAAAAGTGAGTTTTTAATCAGGGCAGCGCAAAACCGAAATACGAAATCAGGAAAGGTATGTGCGGAAGTAATTCCTTTATTTGAAGCGATTAGACAGTCAGGGGGGTTGACCAGGCTTTAAGTAACAGTGATTCGGTAGCATCAGACTTGTCACAGGCGCACCAATGGTTGCAACGAATTGCCGAATGTTTGCACTATCCTGAACACACCAGCCCTAGCACAGATGATGTGACTGATATTACACAAACTGCAAAATTACCTTTAACAAGTTTTCAAGTTCAGCGGGAGATGGAAGAGTTATTACAGCAGTTTGTGCCTGACCCTCAACAAAAACCCGCAGGAAAAACAAAAGACCAAGCCCGACCAGAACACCACCAGCAAATTTTTCAGGCACTCTGCCAGTTAACCGTTGTTGGACAACTTCCCCATCAATACTTGCAACTAAACCAATCAGCGAATACACACTCAGCATCACGAGTGCCAGGTAAAATAGAAATGCCCAGTTGAGCGGCAACGCAAGGACATAGACAATGTAGTTGTATAGCACGAAGAAAAGGGCACCTGACCAACAGAATAGCCCAACCAGTTTGCCGAGCCACGCTAACCACATTGAGCCAATTAAGATTGGTAGCCCCACAAAGAGCTAAATGTTGAAGATCGATCGTTGTCAATGCGAATACAAAGGTAAATAGGCTGATAGAAAACAGCACAACATAGAGCAAAAACAAGCGGTTATAAGTGACTGTACCCAGAGCAAACCCTGCATAGACATAAAGAAAATAAAAGAGTGCGCCGATCAGTAACAATGCCCCCCTCAACGATCCTCGACGGTAAAAGGAGAGACAAATAATCAGCAGCGGAATTGCCAAAAAGAGGGTTACGGCATCCGTCCCCCGACTTCCCGCTGCACTAAACAGCGTGTCATAGCGGTACAATCCCTGTCCATAAATCTGTACGGTCTGCCCGTGCAAAGTGGTAAATGAGAAGGATTGACCTCCATCTTGCCAGAATAGCCCGATACTAGCTGCAACTGCGGCGAGCAAGGCGATCGCTGATGATAGTCCGACGATCAGACTTGATTTGCTTCTAAAAAACTTTCCTGCTAATGTCATTTTCTTGTTCTCTCCTTCAGAAAAAACAATTAACCATTGCTTTTGATGCTGATCGGCTCTGTCACGCGATCGCCACGAATCAGATAGCGTCCATCAAAGCGCATGGGTAAGGGATCGCCGGAAAGTGGGGCAACTGACGATCCGGGTCGCTGGGCATGAATATGCAGATGGGGTTCATCGCTTGCGCCGGAGTTGCCCACTTCGGCAATGCGATCGCCCACCTTAACATTCATCCCAGATTGAACCGAAAGACTCTGAGTCCGAAAATGGGCGAGTAAGACATCGACATTGCCACAACGCAGAATGACGTGATTCCCGGAGCGATTGACCTGATCAATTTCCGGAATCTTCATGTCCGGCAATCCATCAATTGCTGTGATAATCTTGCCATTGCAGGGAGCAAATACAGGCTCGCCATAAATCAGGTAAGCTGCCGGGTTGCGAGGAACTAGCCCTTTTGCCCGTAAGCCAAACTGATCGACCTGGATAATATCCACTGCGTAGCTATTGCCCCGATAGGCACGAAAACGCGGAACAGACTCGTCCAAAGTCTTCAGGTGGGAATTAATCCGAATGTCGTTGCCGCCATTGAGGACGAGGTAATCACTACCCTGTAGTGGAAAGGCAAGATCTACGGCAGGAGTAGGGGGTGGAAATTGACCCGCCCAACTTCGCACCGCTTCGTTTCCCGCAAAAACCCCAAAGGCAATAAAACCAATAACACCAATCCAACCAAGCCAGCTAGATGGCATCCTTCGCTGGGGCTTGTATCGCTGAAACCCAATCACTAAGGCAAGGACAAAGAGCAGCCCATAGAGGTAAGGTGTCCACCAGGGCGGAAATACCCAAACTCCCATCCGGGCGATCGCCAATAAGGTAATTGCTGTAACAAAGGCTTGTACCCAAACACCCATTAAGTTACGGAGGGGTGCGATCGCTAACCCTGCGATCAGTCCTAGGGGTAAAACAATCTGCAACAAAATTAGTGAAGCAATCATCATTCGTTGTTATCGATAGATAGCTTTGTCGATCGTGCAGCGGAAGAATTCGCCCTCCGACTCAAAGCGATCGCTTCCAAAATACCAGCCAGCCCGGATGCGTGTTGGGATAGTGTAGCCTTCAAACGTACCGCTCTCTTGAGCCATGACCCCAAAATTCTCATAGTGGTATTCTTTGCCTTCGGGATTTCCCCAGCGCTCAAATTTGACGCGCTCTAATATCCCCAAATCGCTCACAGTGAAGGTTAGATGGGCGGGTTCTCCCAATGCGGTAAAATTAGCTTGCACCCTTGACACATCCAAATCCGTCCACGATATATCTGAGTTACAGAAGACAGAGGGCAGCCATACTCCCTCTCCCTGCATTCGCCCCACACCAGAGCGGGTGACATCCTCACCGCCAGCCTGCATCACCGGAAACAGACCCAGCATTTTCCACTGCACGCTACTAACTCCATCTACCACCTGATCGGCTCCCCAAATGGGTAAGCCCTGCATCCAAGTTGTCGCCCGCCAAATCATGCCCCGATTCCAGCAAATCACTTCCTCGCCCTTAAAGTAGTGCCACTTTTGCCCAAGCTTGATATTACCGTGCATCCACAATCTGACGGCTGAGGCTAATGGCGTTCCGGGAGCGATCGCAGCTTTTAGATACCGCCGTGCAACGGCAGGAAGATCGGTTAGTAGGTCAGGGCTGAATCGGCGATCGCAAATCGGTAGCGATCGCCATAAATCATCAATCGAAATGGGTTGAATATTAGTCATTGTGACCTCCGATTTTGACAATCGGTTGAGCCACATCCTACTCCCGCTTTTCAATCACCAACGTCAAGTGAACTACCACCGCACCGATCGCGCCCAATGCAGCTAAAACGGGGAAGAATGCCGCACTTAAAACACCACCGACTACACCGACCGTCAGTGGAATCTCAATCAAGGTATGATCTGACTCATTTTTGACAATAATGCGACGAATATTGCCTTCATGCAACAATTCTTTGATTTTCGTGACTAATTCTCCGCCTTGAACCCGGAATTCTTCCGTAGTAACTTTTTCAGCAGTTTCTTTCGACGATTCAGACGTGGCTTCAATCGCTTCTACTTCGACTACTCGATCTGTATCAACGGTTGGGTCGGTTTTAACTTCTGCATTCACATCCATCTGTCATACCTCTCTATATCTCTATACTCTAAAGATTAAGTCTAAAGTTTGAGGAATTTATGAGGATAATAATAATGCTTGTCATTTAGCTAAACTGACAGCTATTATCAAGACACTCAATACTAAAGTATCAATACTCATAACTCGTTTCAGAGTGTATTCATGAAACAACTGATTTCAGCATTTGCGTTCGCATTACTTTGTCTTGCTATTACCAACTGTGGTGATTCTCAAACTCTAGAAACTCAAAAAAATAACGTTTCAGAAGTAAAAACTGATTCTATTAATAATAGTTTTCCATCCAAAGAAGTCAATCAAGATTCTCAGCAGAAAAATAAAAATAATGAATCTGCTAGTACAAAACCCAAAGAAGGTACAATCAAAGAAATAGTCAATGGTGATTTAAAATGTTATGTTACTTTAGTAGATAATAGTGGTAAAGAACATAATTTAGGTGCAACATTTGAAGTTTGTGAAAAGCCAGAAAGCTTACTCAATAATAAAGTCAGACTAAGTTATGAAGAAGTAAGTGTTAATGATTGCGAAAGTATCGAACCCTGCGGTAAAAGCAAAATAGAAGTTCTAATTTCAAAAATCGAAATCCTAGAGAAAAAATCATCAAGTACATCTAACAAATATGACTCCCAAACCCTGAGTAATGGTGAGTGGATAATAACTATTGGAAATCGTCAATCTTGGTCTGGTGTGAATGGTACAGGAAATCTCAGTTACCGTGGTTGTGATTCTAAAGGTAAATGTATTGAGTTAACCGGGGGAAAAGTCACTTGTCGGGATGGTACTTGTACCACAGGCTGGCGCAGTGGTGATTATACTTATGTTGTTAAGCAATCCATTACAGGGGAAGAGAGAGAACCTGATCCAGCATCAACTATTTTAGAGGTACGCAAAAACTCTGAAGCAGTCCTCACAGCCAAAGGATTTAAGATTGTCAGTTAGTTAACTAAAGTAAAACGACATAAAAAAACAAAACTATGTCAAGAAAAATAAAATAGGCTAAAACCCTTTTCCCTCCTGCCGACGCTCGCGGACTCGCTACCGCTGCGCTATCCTGGTCAATGAGCGGCTTACCTTAAGTAATAGAAAACTTACTATAATCTATAAAACTAGAAAATTACGTATTTATACCCAATTTTGTAAGTTTATTGTGAAACGCATAGTAGAATTTCCTCTTGAAAGTGGCGAATTTATTCTTGTTGAAGTAGACGAAACAACAGAAACCGACGATCGCATTGGTCTACGAGATCAAGTTGTGGAAAAAGCTACGCAGACTTTCGAGTCAGCTTTATCCACCGTCAAGCCTGTAGCAAATGCAATTATTGCTAAAATGAACAGCCTCCACCAACCAGCAGATGAAGTAGAAGTCAAGTTTGGCATTAAAATCAGCGCTCAATTAGGTGCTATTGTGGCTTCTGGAAATGGCGAGGTTAATTATGAAATTACTTTGAAGTGGAAACGGGAGTCAGCGGATGAGCGTACCGCTTGAGTTATCTGTTGTCAGGATTTATGCCAAAAATGGCAAAGTCATAGGTGCTGGCTTTTTAGTTGCTCAAAAGTACATTCTCACCTGCGCCCATGTCATTGCTGATGCTTTGGGACTTTCTAGAACAACTGCCCAAATGCCAGATGCAGAAATTACCTTGGATTTTCCCCTAGTGGCAGCTAAACAATTCTTCCAAGCTCAGGTTGTTTTCTGGCTACCTGTGAATCCTAGTATGGCAGTAGAAGATATTGCTGGATTGGAATTAAAACATTCTCCTCCAGATCAAGCTCTACTCGCACCATTAATTACATCTGATGATTGGGCGGGGCATCCTTTCAGAGTCTTGGGTTTTCCAGGGGGGCAACCAGATGGTGTTTGGGCTACTGGCATTTTACGTGGACGCACAGCTAAAGGTTGGGTGCAGCTAGAGGATGTAAAACAACCAGGTTATAGACTAGAGCCTGGTTTCAGTGGTGCGCCTATATGGGATGGTGAGCTTCAGGGTATAGCAGGTATAGCAGTAGCAATAGACATCAACCGACCAGAAGCCAAAGTTGGGTTTATGATTCCCACAAAAATGTTGGTGAGTGCATGGTCTGTTTTGTCTGAGCAAGCTATCGCCTCTTGTCCTTATCGCGGTTTATTTCCTTTTCGGGAAGAAGATACAAGATTTTTCTTTGGGCGGGACATTTTCACTCAGAAACTAGTAAATACAGTCCAAAAACAATCATTGGTAGCGGTGATTGGGGCTTCTGGTAGTGGTAAATCCAGCGTAGTGTTGGCAGGTTTGATTCCGCATCTACGCCAGCAAGGCAATTGGCTTGTCGAATCTTTTCGCCCAAAAATTCATCCTGTAGATGAACTAGCAGCAGTAATTGTGCGCCTGCGTGAACCAAAGGAAACAAAGATACAACAAGATATTGATGCCGGAAAATTAGCTGATGCGTTGCGAGACGGACAACTAACACATACTTTTTTATCCCAGGTTTTGTCGGAGAATGAGGATAAGCGCCTGTTACTGGTGGTCGATCAATTGGAGGAACTTTATACTTCTTGCTCAGATGTTAAAGAGCGCCAGCTATTTTTAAATCAATTACTAAAAGCGGCTAAACTGGTACAGAATTTTACTCTTTTGCTGACCTTGCGGGCTGACTTTCTAGGATATGCACTTTCTGATCGTCGTTTCGCCGATGCTTTGCAGAATGCGGATTTAAAACTTGCTCCGATGAACCAACAAGAATTGCAGCAGGCGATCGCTCAACCTGCAAATCAGCAAGGGGTAAGATTAGAAGAAGGTCTTGCAGAGCTGATTCTCAGAGCAGTAGCAGATTCACCAGGCAATTTGCCATTACTAGAATTTACTTTGACGCAACTGTGGGCAAAACAGCAAAATTGCCAAATGACTCATGCTGCTTACGAAGCAATCGGCGGTGTAGAAAAGTCTTTGGCGAACCATGCAGAAGCCGAGTTTGCTAAACTCAATCCAGAGGAGCAACAACAAGCACAGCAAATATTTGTCCAATTGGTGCGGCCTGGGGAAGGCACAGAAGATACCCGGAGACTAGCTAGCAAAAATGAGGTGGGAGACAATAATTGGGATTTGGTGAGGCGTTTGGCTGATGCGCGGCTAGTAGTAACTGGACGTGATGAAATTGCTGGTAAAGAAACAGTAGAGATTGTCCATGAAACCTTGATTCGAGAATGGGGACAACTACACGGATGGATGGAGAGCGATCGCTCTTTTCGGACTTGGCAAGAATTACTACGCTCTAGAATGCGTCAGTGGGAAAATGCCGGCAAAGATGAGGGGCCATTGCTGCGAGGTGTCCCCTTAGGACAGGCGGAAAATTGGCTTAAGCAGCGCCGAGAGGAATTGAGCCAAGCAGAGCAAGATTTTATTCAGCAGAGTTTAGCATTGCGCGATCGCGATCGCAAGCAACAAGAACGCCGCCGCAAGCTGACTCTATTTGGGCTGACAGGTGGTTTAGTTGTAGTCTCAATCTTAGCTATGGTTGCATTTTGGCTACGATGGACAGCGGAAGTTGAAGGTTCAGGAGTCACTGCTTTAAGAAATTTTGAGTCTGGCGCTGGAGAAATCGAGGCCTTAGTGTCAGCAATGGAAGCCGGACAAGAGGTCAAAAAGATGGCTTTTTGGAATAGTAATTGTTTGCAAGACTGTCCAGCCACAAGTCCGCTGCTAGCTTTGCAGAAGATTCTGGATAATATTCATCAAACAAATCAAATCAATACTTACCAAAGAGGTGTAAACAGTATCCGTTTTATTCAAAACGGCAAACAAAAGGAAGAGTTAATTGTTGCTGGTGGAGAAGATGGCACAGTCACATGGCGAGATTTTCAGGGAAAGCCATTAATAAAATTGGAAAATCCTAACTTGCCCAATAATAGTATCAAAAGTATCGATTCTAACGAAGATCAAACAATATTGGCGACAGGTGCAAGTAATGGTTGGGTAAAACTGTGGGATGTCTCAAAGATGTGGAATAGCTTCTCAGCAGATCAAAATTGGTCTCCACCTTTGATCACATCCATACATCATCAATGTGACATAAAACAATACGACTTAGCAAAAGAGGGTGATAAATGTAGTGTTAACAATGTTCGTTTTCTTCCCAAGATAAACCTGTTGGCAACAACTGGAGATGATGGCTACGTAAGATTGTGGAATCTCCAAGGAAAAATTTTTAAAACAATACCTGCTCACAGCAGTAGGATCAAAAGCCTTAATCCTAACCCTTATAATAACCAGCAATTTGCCACGGCTGGAGAGGATGGACTGGCAAAGCTTTGGGATATCAATCAGACAGAAGCGATCGCAACATTTAAGGGTCATCAATGCAATGTCAAAGACACTAAAAAATGTAGTGTTAACAGCGTCTGGTTTCACCCCAAGGAAAAGCAACTTGCTACAGCTGGAGATGATGGTAGCGTCAGGCTGTGGGATTTTTCAGGAAAAGAACTAGCAGAAAAAAAATTTGAGGCTCACCCTGAAGGTGTAGAGACAGTTCGTATTAGCAAAGATGGGCTGATTGCTACATCAGGTAGCGATGGCAAAGTCAGTCTGTGGAAGGATTTCAATAGAACACTGAAAGCAGAATTTAAGGGTCATCAGGGCAGTGTTGTCAGCACTCGCTTTAATCCGAAGGGTGATATTCTTGCTAGCGCTGGAAAAGACGATGGTACGGTGAGATTCTGGGCATTTCCAGGAAAATCATTCTATAAACCCAAAAATCCCTTAATCAAACTAGAGAAGCATGAAAAAGCTGTTGGTAGCGTTCGTTTTAGCCCTGATGGCAAGTTACTGATTACAGCTTCAGATGATGACTATATTAGACTTTGGAACCTCGAAGGTAATCTGGTAACTAAATTCAAAGCCGATCAAGGCGGTGTCAATAGTGTGCGTTTTAGCCCAGACAAAGCAAAAAACCTAATTGTTACAGGTGGAAAAGATGGCACAATAAAGCTCTGGACGCGCACCGGAAAACTATTAAAGCCTTTGAAACCTTTCGAGGGGCATTCTCAAGCAGTACGGAGTATCAATTTTGATAACAAAGGTAATAGACTTGTTACTGCTGGAGATGATGGTATAGCGAAAGTGTGGGATCTCGAAGGAAACAAGTTGCAAGAATTTCCGCATGAAGGCAAAGTTGAGACTACCAGATTTAGTCCAGATGGCAAGCTGGTAGCTACAGTTGGAGAAAAAGGAACGGCATTACTGTGGGATATTAGTAGCAAGCAATCTAAAAAATTGATAGGTCATAAGGGCTATGTTACTACTGTTGGTTTTAGCCCCAAGGAGAATAAATTGGCTACATCTGGAGATGATGGTACTGTCAGGCTGTGGGATTATTCAGGAAAGCAGTTAAAAGAATTTAAGACTTATGAAGGCAGAGTCACACAAATAAGTTTCAGCCGGGATGGTAAGCTGCTGGCTATATCTTCAGCCAACTACACAACTAGGTTGTGGAATTTATCAGGACAACAAGTAGCAGAATTTAGAGGTCATCAAGGCTTTGTGAGAAGTACAGATTTTAGCCCAGATGGGAAACTGCTGGCTACAGCCAGTGAAGACAAGACGGTAATTGTGTGGCGTATCCTGGGATTAGATAAACTGTTGAATGAAGGATGCGATCGCCTTAAAGATTACCTTGTAACTAATTCCGAAGAAGAGAAAAAACTTAATGTGTGTCGTTGAATGAGATTTAATCGGCATTATGGCAAGCTTTTTGTAAAGTCCCATACTCATCCGTCTCATCCTCTTCTAAAAGAGCAACGAGCCGCTTCAAAGCATTTTTTCTAAGAACTGCTGGGCGCGATCGCATTGCGGATTTTGAAAAAATTCCCCAGGAGTAGTATCTTCAGCTAAACTTCCTTGATCGAGAAACATAATTCGGCTGGCAACTTCTCTGGCAAATCCCATCTCATGAGTGACAATTGCCATTGTGATCCCTGTATTTGCCAAAGCTTTCATTACTTCCAGTACATCTTTGACCATTTCTGGATCTAAAGCAGAAGTAGGTTCATCAAATAAAATCATCTCCGGTTCCATCGCCAGCGCCCGTGCGATCGCTACCCGCTGTTTTTGTCCCCCCGATAATTTAGATGGGTAAACATCTGCTTTCGGTTCTAAACCAACTTTAGTTAATAATTCCAACCCTTTTGCTTGCGCTTGTTGCTTATCTACCCCTTTCACTTTCATAGGTGCGTAGGTGACATTTTGCAGCACTGTCATGTGAGGAAACAAATTAAAATGTTGAAATACCATCACCAAACGTTGGCGAATCTTAGCAATGTTAACTTTGGGATGCGTAATTTCTTGTTCATGAAAATAAATCTTTCCTTTGGTAGGGCGTTCTAGCAAATTCATACAGCGCAAAAATGTAGACTTACCCGAACCAGAAGGCCCCAAAATTGCCACAACTTCCCCTTGATAAATCTCTGTAGAAATATCTTTGAGTACTTCCAGTTCACCAAATGACTTACATAAAAATTCCGTGCGAACGATTGGATTATTCACTTTGCCTTAACCTTCTTTCTAAAGCAGATGCACTCATAGTTAAACCCATCACCATAACGTAATAAATCAACCCCGCAAATAACAAAGGTTCAAAGTAAATATATTTATTTGCGCCGACAATTTGGGCGCTGCGTAAGATTTCGACTACACCAATAGTTGACACTAAGGCGGAATCTTTCAGCAATCCAATAGTTTCATTCACCAAGGCAGGGAGAATATTCTTTAAGGCTTGGGGCAAAATTACATCCCACATCATCAACCAGTAGGAAACACCCATAGACATCGCCGCTTCACTTTGTCCTTTATCCACCGCTTGAATCCCACCCCGGATAGTTTCTGACATGTAAGCCCCAGAATTGAGGGTAAAAGTTAATACTCCTGCCTCTAAAGCTGAAATATCATAGCCTGTGAGCTGGGGCGTGGCATAATAAACCAAAGCCAACTGTAACAGTAAAGGTGTGCCTCGAAAGACTGAGGTATAAGCATTAGCAACCCAAGTCAGCGGCTTAATTCCAGTAATTTTCAACAAGGAAAGGACTGTACCCCAGAGTAACCCGAAAGTTACAGATAAAAGAGTGAATAATAAAGTTATGGGAACTCCCTGAAGAATAAAGGGAATATCAGGTAGGATTCTGGTGAAGTCTAGATTTAGTCCGCCTTTGGTAGCTGGTAAAGATGTAGTATCAGTGGTGTTATTTTGTGAAAACCACTTGGTTGCTAGTTTTTTTAGTTCGCCGCTTTCCTGCATTTGTTGCAGAACTTTGTTAAACGGTGCAACCAAAGGAGAACCTTGAGGAAAAGCGATCGCTGATCCACTTCCCTCTTCTGAAGGAATCACATTAAACTCTAAATCTGGGTTGGCTTGGGCGAATCCCTTAGCCACAGTATCCTCAACAATTGCCGCATCAATTCGTCCAGATTT
Source organism: Halotia wernerae UHCC 0503 (assembly GCA_034931985.1). Classification (GTDB taxonomy): domain Bacteria; phylum Cyanobacteriota; class Cyanobacteriia; order Cyanobacteriales; family Nostocaceae; genus Halotia; species Halotia wernerae. Next base: position 22,835 of record JAYGHB010000131.1, on the reverse strand, counting down.
GATTTCTTGAATTGCTTCCGGCACTTTGTTAAGTTGCTTGATCTGAATACCTACAACTTTTTGGGCAATTTTCTTGGCATTTTGCTCCTGGATGGTTCCCAGTTGCACCCCGACTTTTTTTCCTAAAAGGTCTTGTGGCTGTTTTAAGTTGCTACCTTTAGGAGCGACAATCGTATCTTTGGCCTCGTAATAGATAATTGAAAAATCAACATTTTTCTGGCGTTCTGGGGTGGGAGTCATCCCAGCCATTACAAAATCAGCCCGATTTGCTTGCAGTGCTGGAATTAATCCATTAAAGTCGGACTCCATCACTTTTAATTTGAACCCCAGTTTTTGAGCAATGGTATTGGCAATATCAATGTCAAAACCAACAATTTGGCGATCGCTCCCCTTGGTATTATAAAATTCGTAGGGAGGATAATCTGGTGAGGTAATCATTGTCAGTGTGTCTTTGCCTACATAAGAGGCTGCTTGTAAGGAATTACTATGATTTGGTATCACACTGATTGCCACCATCGCCGCAAATAGCATCGTAAATAGCCATACTCTTTGTTTCTTCATTAATTTTGGGAATTATATAAATGTAACTTTTGAGCTTTTTTTCCGGAAGGAGTCAGAAGCAGGCTGTATCAACCTATATACCGAATCACTTATACAGAAAATGGGGCATTACGACTATGAAGCCCCGATGCAAATACAACTCTCGTCAAGCCGTTCCAAGATGTATCTAGAACGGCTTTTGCCTTTTGTCAGGAATTTAGTGATTTGAGAAGCTGCGAGATCCCCGACTTCTTCAAGAAGTCGGGGATCTGACTAATCAGTTAAACTCTGTTTCAAAGTCAATTTTTTAATAAACCGCCAAGGCGCAGAGGACGCAGAGAAAAGAAAAAAATGCTTAACTGAACTGTATTGAGATTATATATAGAGTAATTAATTCTGTCGGGTTACATAAACCAGCGAACAGTAACTGATAACTGATAACTGTTACTCAAGGAACTCTACAAATGACAATGACTTTGATCCAGGGACACTTTAGAGTCATTAAAGCTGCTCCTGATGGCGATTCTATTCGTTTCTATCCTAATAATCCCCAACTATGGGAAAATTTGCCAACGCGAGTCAGACCTAATCGCGCGGGGGGTGTACAGCTACGCTTGGATAGTATCGATACTCTAGAAACACATTTTCACGCTAGAGGGGGTAGTTTAGGTACACAACACCAACCACTAGAATTTGCTCATGGTGTTGCTAGCGAGTTGCTGAAATTCTTAGGATTTAAGAAGATTACCCGTAACTCTAATGAAGTAGTCACCGCCTCGGAACCTGAAGAAGTACCTGGTTTCATCCTGACCAGATTTGCCGACATTTACGGTAGGGCTATAGGTTTTGCCTTTAAAGGTAACTCAGATAAAGAAGATGGTAGCAGTGTCTACTTTGATAAACCTTTACTCAAAAAAAGTGCCAACTATCATCTTTTAGCTAAAGGATTAACTTACCCTACCTTTTACTCAAAGTTATATCCCGATATCCGCAAAGAATTGACGATGATTACTGAAAAAGTTCGTCAAGAAAAAAAAGCTTTATGGGCATTAGACAAGACTAATCAAGGTTTTGTCTTGGAAGATCTAGAAACTATCACCGAGAATACCGTCATCTTACCCAAATTATTTCGCCGACTGCTTGGTTATCTCGCTATTAATGATGGCAGTTTTGATTTAGATGGGTTTCCAGATTATCTTAAGTCTTTAAGCGATCGTTTAATCATTCTTCCAGAAGGTCATATTACTGGATTTGATTTTGTGGTGAAAGTCGAAGGTCAGACTATCAAGCTCACATCTCAACCTGAAGATTTGGTGTTCTTAGAAAAATAATTAGTTGCAAAGCAAAGGACGCAGCATTTCATCTTTGGTGCGATCGCAAACCTGATATTCTAGGAAAAATTAGCTACACTTCAAACTTATTTAGTCAAAGCTTATTTGTAGCTTTTTGCCAAAAGGCTCATGTTGATCTACCCTAGCAGGCTATATCCAACTCAACCCTGATAACCTAAACTTTAACAAAGACAGTTTAGGGAAGTCTTACACAGAAGCAGAGCCATCACGAATGACTATAGATGAAGTCGTATTGCTACTGAAAGCCAGCCAAGTGAATGGTTTGACGACACTCCAAGAAATGGTATTACGCTCTTTTTGGGAAGGAAAAAGTTATACCAGTATATCGATAGAAGATGATGATGAGGAACGCGTGAGAAAAGTTGCTGGCCATTTATGGCAATTGCTGAGCAATTTTTGGCGCGAATCTATCAATCAGTCCAACTTTCGCTCGTCTCTGGAACCTCGCCGTCTTAGCCAAATGCATCAACAGTTAATTCGGGAATTTCACCAAGTAGCTACTGCCATATCCCTAGAATTTCCCAATATACCAGTATCTCTTGATTCTAGATTTTACATTTCTCGCCCACCAGTTGAAGAACTTGCTTACACAGCAATAGCTGAACCAGGAAGTATCCTCTGTATCCAAGCACCTCAAAAAATGGGGAAAAGTTCCTTGCTCCTGAGGATACTAGCACATGCTGCCAATCAAGGCTTTCGCACTGTCAGTTTGGACTTTCAGCAAGCAGATCAAGCAGTCTTTGTCAGTTTGGATAAACTTTTGCGTTGGTTGTGTACCAATGTCAGTCGAGAACTACAACTAGAGCCAAAACTTCATGATTATTGGCATCAGGATATCAGTAGCCAAGACAGCTGCTCTATCTATTTCCAGAGGTATTTGCTGTCTACCTTAAAAAGTCCCCTTATCTTGGTGTTGAACTAATGGGATTGGGTGTTTGAGTATCCAAAAATTGCTAGGGAATTTCTGTCATTGATGTACTCATGGTGCGAAGAAGCTCAACAAGTGGAGATTTGGCAGAAACTCCACCTTGTCCTAATTTATTCAATAGAAATGATTCCTGTAAAACTGCCTCAATCTCCATTCAATCTTGGTTTGACGATTAAGCTACCAACTTTTACCAAAGAACAGGTACAAGATTTGGCACAACGTCACGGACTCGATTGGTCTGATGATAGTAAGGATGCTGAAAGCTTGATAGCAATGGTAGGGGGGCATCCTTATTTAGTGCGGTTGGCTTTGTATCATCTTGTGGCTCAGGGGTCATTAAAAGGGGATCTCCAGCAGCTACTACAACAGGCAGCAACAACAGTAGGAATTTATCACGAATTTTTAAATAACTACGTATTAGTACTACAAAAAGAACCAGAATTGTGTTCTGCTTTTTATGAAGTAATTACTGCTGTAGACTACGTAAAATTAGAAACAGTGTTAGGGTATAAATTACAAAGTATGGGACTAGTTAATCTAGAGGGCGATCGCTGTACTCCCGCATGTGAATTGTATCGTCTTTATTTTCTCGCTCAACTCAACATGATTGAAAATTTCAGCCATGTTTGGGTTGAGCAGTTAGCAAAAGAGAATCGACATGCCCTCTCTGCATCGATAAATGGCAAAGACGAGGAAATAGGGAAAGCTGCGGAAAAATAAATCTTCCTTATCCTCCTCATATCTCGGTGAGTATTAATGAAGAGTGATAATCGGCACACCTAACCACCCAGCGAAGTTCTCTTTCTGTGTAGGATCAGGATTTTGGATCGGAATCACCTGATACTTGTGAGGACGTGATGCAGCCAGATTGACAACATAAGTACGCAGTTCATCTTGGTGAAAAAGTGTTACTTGGATAATGTCGTTGGGCTGGTAATCTTTAAGGCGATCGCTTAATTGATTTGCTGTAACTTTAATTCCTGCAATAGCCAACAACTCATCACCTGCATCAATTCCCGCTAGTTGTGCAGGCGAACCCATTTCAACAAATTTAATTATTTCCCGTCCATGCTCAGCTTTCGCCTTCACACCCAAATAAGGTTCTTCCTCTTGCTCTGCCACTAAATGCAAGCCAAAAGGTTCCAAGTACTGATTAAAGGGTAATTCTTCAGTGCCATCAATATAGCGTTCAAAGAAATCAGCCAAATCTATTCCCGCTACAGATTCAATTACTTCCTGTAATTGTTCTGGGGTGTAGCCAATTTCTGCTTGCCCAAATTGCTGCCACATTTGCCGCATCACATCATCCAGGGAGCGCTGATTGCCATACCGCGCTCTAATCAGCAAATCTAGCAATAAAGAAACCATCTCTCCTTTCAAATAGTAAGAAATTTGGGAATTGCCGCTATTGGCATCTGGACGATAAAGTTTAATCCAAGCATCAAAACTCGATTCCGAAAGCGGTTGTACCTTACGCCCTGGTGTCGTGAGAAACCGAGTAATTTCCTTACCCCAATTATTTAGATACGCCTTAGCATCATAAATTTCAGCCCGCAAAGGAATCAGTAAATCGTAGTAACTGGTAGTACCCTCACAGAACCACAAAGACGGTGTATAGTTTTCGCGATCGTAATCAAAAACCTCTAAAGCTTGGGGACGAATACGTTTAACGTTCCACAAGTGAAAAAATTCATGTGCCACTAATTGCAGAAAGTGATCGTATTTATCCTGAGAGCGAAACCCAAAGCGCTGGTAAATTAAAGAACAACTGTTTTTATGCTCCAAACCCCCATAAGCTTGGGCAAATAAATGTAGCAGAAACACATATCGTTCATAGGGCAAGCCGCCAAACATCTGTGCTTCCACCTGGACAATTTTCTGGATATCAGCAATCATTCGCTGGACTTGAACATTTCCCTGTCCCCAAATTGCTAATTCATGAGGTTTGCCCAATACCTCAAAGTGATACAACTGGTGAGAGCCAATCTCAAAGGGACTATCGGCCAGGGTGTCAAAATCAGCAGCTAAGAAAGTATTAATTTGCTCACCAACTTGTGGCAAGGCAGTAGTTACCCGCCATTCTGGGCAAGGTGGTACAATAGTCACACGAATTGGTAGCCCTTCCCAACTCGGTAGTCTAAAAAACAGCGCAGCACCGTTAAAATAGCCGTGGGTAGTATCCAAGTGATTTGTCCGTACCGATAGCTCATTAGCAAAAATTCGGTAACGCACAGTTAATTCTGAAATGCTACTTTTATTGACTTGCCAGTGATTTTTACTAATTTTTTGCCAAGGTAAAGGCTTATCCCCCACAAAAACAGCAAATTCTTGTAAGTTCTTGGTGTATTCGCGGACTAAGTAGGAACCTGGTGTCCAAACTGGCATTTTCAAGTCAAGAATCGGCGATGGATGATTAACAAGCTGCAATGTCACCTCAAACAGATGCGTTTCTGGTTGGGGCATCGCCACTAGGTAATGAATTGTCGGCACGGTTTCCTGAACGCCAATTTCTAGACGAGGTGCTGTTGCTTCGGTCATCGGTAGTTAGGAGTGATAAATTCTGAGTCAATAGTTAATAGTCAATAGTTGTTAATAGTCAATAGTCAATAGTCAGCAGTAAAAAACTTTGGACTCAGCACTCAAAACTCCACACTTCAGCATTCAATTCCCCACCGAATTAGACTTTCCCAGCCAAATTAAACAACTGTTTGAAATTGATCAGATAAATGACATTGTTGGCGCTGTCAATTGTAATCCAACCTTTTTCATGTAGTTTTTCCATGATTTTGGTAGTTTCTTCCACGCCAATTTCTGTCACCTCTGCCAAATCTTTGAAAGGAATATTAAAAATTTCCCTGCCTTTATCTGATTCTAACCCATAGCTTTCACCCAAACTAACTAGGGTATGGGCAAGTTTGACAGCTGGGGGAGAAGTTCTAATTTGCAAGCGTTGGTTAATCTGCCGTAATCGTCGCACCATCAGTTGCAGCATCCGGTGATGTAACTGCGGGTCTTTAAACAGTATTTGAATAAAACGCTCTCTGGAAATGCTGAGCAACTTGACTGGCGAAAGGGCAATAACATCGGTTGAACGTGGAGATTCATCCAAAATTGCCATTTCTCCAAAAAAATCACCCCGACCTAAAATTGCAATAGCTACAGAATCATCTCCAGAGGTACGTCGGACTTTAACCCAGCCAGAAACCACAAAGTAAACAGCGTTCCCCCAGGCATCTTCCATTAACAAAGCCCGCCCAACGGGATATTCATGTTCAATTGCAACGTTAAGCAGCCATTCCAAGGTTTGTGGGTTGGCTGTACTCAGTAAAGGGAAAAGTTCACTAAAAACCTCAGTCTGCATGAAATATCTGCAAAATTAATGAATTTGGGAGTGAAAAAATCAGTTATCTACGTATAAGTTTTAAAACCGCTTTTTAGTATTAATACGGTGTTAAAGTGTTTTAAATTAAACCAAAACTTAAAGCAAATAGTTCTGGTACGCCATTACAACATAACAATTATGGATCAGATCGAAATCAGCAGTTTTACTGACAGCACTGTTATTCAATATCTGTTGATGACTGGTTAAAGGTTAAATTAATTACCAACAGGTAAAGGGATATTGCGGGATTGTGGATTGAGAATTTATCTCTAGTCCACAATCAAGAATGTTTAAATTGGTGATAGTCGTGGTATGCGATCGCCTTTACCCCCAGACTCAGTAATCAATCTACTCATTCTTGAATTCTCAACGATTGAGCTGCAAGATAGACTTTAGTCCATTCACCCATAGCTTGATGGGTTTTGAGTTGTAACTGTTGAGCTGCTGCTTCTATGGATTCGCCTGCTTTGCGTAAATCTAAGATCTGCCGTCCAACGGGTGTCAATTTTTCATAAAGTTTTTGCCATTGCCTTTGTGTTAACCCCAAATTATTCTCTTGCAAGGAAATCGACAACCAGTTATCAACAAGTTCCGGTTTACCTTTGAGAGCGAAGACACGTACCGCGTGGTAGCTAATTTTTTCACGCAGTCGGTAGATTTCTTTAATTGGCTTATTTAGTTTCTTGGCGATTTCATCTTGGGATTTGCCTTGGAGATACAGACGCAGCCACTCTACTGCTTCTGCACCCAGATTTGCTTGCAAATAATCAGCAAATTCCTTTTGTACTGTCTGTCGCAGTGCTTGTTGCTCTTCTAATTGTTGTGCTTCTTGATATTCTGCGATCGCCTGATTATCTACCAAGTTCACCCGATTCTCATCGTCTGTGAGAATTTCTTCAGAAACTAGTCTTACTAAGTCGCTACCTGGTACTTGAGTTAAACCACCACGCTGAGTCCGACGTAAGTAGTTGACAAAACGATACGCCAACAGTGGTTGATTACGTACTGGCCGTAAAGCATACTCTTCTATGCTCGCAAACAGTAGAGTATCTTTTAGTCGTCTATCGGTTGTCAGTTCAGCAATACAAGCCATTTGCTGCTGCATGTAAGTGTCGTTTTGTAGTAGTTCTTGCAGCACTTCTTGTAGTACATCCATTACACTGCGCTGGCGATCGCGACTTAGGGAAACCCAAGTCTGAATCTTACTCCGTAGTGAGACTATACTCCCCAGTCGATTAATGAGGTTACGATAAGCACGTTCTCGCCCAATACCCAAGTAACGTTGACGTAAAATTCTCCAGCGATATTCCATTGCTTGCTTAGCAATGTCAAGTTCGTTAGGGTTAAGCAGATCAAACCGTTTTAAATCACGTCCCAGCAGCCAGAGAATAATACTTTCTTTAGTAGCCACACTTTGTTCTGGACATTCAGCAGCTAGCCGCTTTTGCCAATATTGCGCCAGTTTTTCTGCTTCCGTTACCATAGCGAGATTGCGCTCCTCGAAACCCTGTTTTAAAGTTTGCATCACAACCCCCATTGATCGTACATAACTTATTAGCTGTCATTTGTCCATGAGTCTGTTGTTCTCATGAAGACATCTTAGAGATCACATTGTTATTACGTCTTTATTGACTAACTTTATGCAGGAATTTGCACATTGCTGTTTTTACTTTTAATCTCTAAGTACTAGAAATTAAGCTTCTCAGGGGATTTGCCTGAATGTATGTAAATTTTGAATATTTGTAAAATTAAGTTTTAGCAACACATAGCGAGTATCTACAATTTTGGTAAGGGTGTGTACTTTTCTAGAGATAGATCTGGAAAAGCAGGCATGAATGATGAATCACTTCAATCCGGACGTTGTTTTGTCGATATAAGTTTCACTCACTAGGTGTCTGACTGCGTAAATAACGGAAGTTTGGGGAATTTTCTCCTTAAACACCATTCCACCCAGTTTTAGTCATAAATTGAAAATCTAAAAGTACCCTGATACCATTTCCCGAAATACATACTACAAAATTACGTGTATACAGCCACTTTTTTTGTAGCAAATATTGTTAAAGATGGTATTACGGGTACTATTTTTAAGTAAGAAAGTCGAGCGTAAGTTTAACTAACAGACTTTAAACTTGATAATCGAGTTGTTCATAATAGTTCGCTAAATCTGCTGAATCAGCTTGCTGGCATCAGTTCCATTAAAGAACTCTCTAATCCCGACTTTGGATATTACAAAAATTTGATAGTCAAAAATCGAGAGTTAAACTGTAGACTTTTGACTTTTGTTGAATAACTAATGAATTTAACTTTATCGTCCGTTCGATGATCTAACGATGGGGTTTTCCACCGATTCTCGATACTGTTGGACTTGTTCTGTATAAGCAATTGGTAGAACAGCTTCAACGTTTTCATGGGGACGAGCGATAATCACCCAAGATTCCAAAGTACCACCATAAACATTTTCTGCGGCTTCAACACCAGCAGCCATAGCAGTTTTTACCTCAGAAACATCACCGCGAATATTGACTGTAAAACGGGCACTACCTACTCTGATATAACCAACAAGAGTGACTCGACCAGCTTTGACCATCGCATCTGCTGCTGCTAATACAGCAGGAAACCCCTTAGTTTCAAGTGCTCCAACGGCTTGTAGTGACATTAACAATCTCCTGTATGAATAAATAATCTACGTGGCGCTACAAATTATTTGTACGAAGCTTCGCTACCAATTTTTATGACGAAATTGTTTTATGACGAAATTGCTTAGAACATACTGAAAGGTTCGGATTTTTCAGTAAAGTGGATTGGCAAAATGGTCTCCACATTTTCTGGGGGATTAGGCACTATGTAATGAGTGATTACTGTATCAGCTTTTACCTGCTCTCCAGCAGCAATTCCAGCTTCAACGGCTGTTCTTACTTCAGAAACATGTCCCCGGACAGCGACTATTAAGCGGCCACTCTCCGCTATACCATAATATACCAGCGTGACTGCGGCAGATTTTACCATTGCGTCTGCCGAAGCTAACACGCTAGGAAAACCCAAAGTTTCAATTACGCCAACCGCCATTGGCATGGCATCAGCTCCTAAGTCAAGAATAAGTGATACTTATTGTACGAGGCTTTAGCCCCAATTTGGACATTTAGCAAAACTTTTTGTTGAGCTATCAAAAGTCCAGGACAGGCTGTGGTGTGGATTGCTGAGTGTAGACTTCAGGTTTGAAATAAAGAACTTGTAGAGGTCAACATCATCAGACACAGTTTGGTAAAGCGGGATACTAGTCATTACCTTGCCAAAGCATCTGTAAACTCACACAGGTTGACTCACATAATAAATAAGCCCTTCGTTTAAGATCTACTTCCTGGGGCTTTGAAAAGTCTGTCTTTTTCGTCACCCAAATATTCCTTTTGTTAGAAGGATCAGTACTTTTTTATGGTTATTGTTTATTTGTAGTTAAATTAACTAGTTGGCTAATAAAGTTAGGTGAAACTTTTATCAGATTTAATTCCTAACTTAGTAACTCAGTTTGTAGTTTATCATAACTAGGAAATCTGTTTATTTTCTGGGATACGCATAAATATTGGAGTTACCCAACTAGATGCATAAACTGAGAAAAGCATCGATGACGAATTCATGGAATATGAGCATGAAAAATTTGATTTCTAGGACAATTACTTACATCAGTTCTCTACTTAGTAGACTTCAGGTAAACCGTTTTTTAGCTGTTGTCCTAGTTGGTTCTCTCTTGCTGACAACAAATGTTGCTTTTGGTAGCCAAAGTAACAAAGACTTGGGTGAAAAAGTTCGCGAGCAGATACAACAAAATGATTCCCAAAGACCGAAAACAACAGGCGAGTGGTATCAAGAAGCTCGGGAAACAGAAAACTCTCCTGGTGAGCGACTTAAGAGAATTGGAGAAGAGTCAGCAGAAGCCTTTAAAGAATTTGGATCAGGATATGTAGAAGGTACTCAAGAAACTGCTCGTGGTATAAAAGATAGTGCAGCACAAGCAGGTGAAGCTCTCTCTAACTAAGTTAATCTTTGATTTGAGATTTTAGATCCCCGACTTCTTAAAGAAGTCGGGGATCTTTTCTGAATCATTTACCACTATAATTTTAAACTAATCGGACTAACTTCAAATTCATCTTAATTGTTCTTACAAATTCCGCATTTCTGCGTTTTTTTTTATAAAAAAATCAAAAATGTATACAACATTTCAACCCGATCCCATTTGCTTAGAAATATTCAAAAACCTCTATCAATTTATTGCCGAACAAATGGGAATTGTTCTACAAAATACAGCAGCATCGGTAAATATCAAAGAGAGGCTAGATTTTTCCTGTGCTATTTTTGACTCTTCTGGATTATTAGTAGCTAATGCGCCTCACATTCCTGTACATTTGGGTTCAATGAGTGAAAGCGTTCGCAGTTTAATTAATGATCATGGCAACACGATCAAACCAGGAAATGTATATCTATCCAATAATCCTTATAACGGCGGAACACATCTTCCTGATCTAACTGCAATTACTCCAGTGTTTCTGGAGAATGAGGAAAAGATTACATCTTCTACTCCCATTTTTTACGTTGCTTCTCGCGGACACCAAGCCGATATCGGTGGAATTACTCCCGGTTCCATGCCTCCCCATAGTACCACAGTAGAAGAAGAAGGAATTATTTTTGATAATTTTCTCCTGGTTGAACAGGGAAATTTTCGAGAAATCCTAGTGCGAGAATTACTCTTAAATCATCTTTATCCTGCTCGTAACCCTGACCAAAATATAGCTGATTTTAAAGCACAAATTGCCGCAAATAAAAGGGGAATTAAAGAACTTTTGAACATGGTTAAACAATATGGACTGGAGACAGTTCAAGCTTATATGAAATTTGTGCAAGCCAATGCCGAGGAGTCAGTTAGAAAAGCGATCGCTGTTCTCAAAGATGGCTCATTTATTTATGAAATGGATCATGGGGCGCGCATTCAAGTTAAAGTGACGATTGATTACAGCGATCGCAGTGCTACCATTGATTTTACTGGAACATCTGAGCAACTCAAGAGTAATTTCAATGCTCCCAAGGCTGTGACTCAAGCAGCAGTCTTATATGTCTTCCGAACTTTGGTTGACGATCGCATTCCCCTCAATGCTGGATGTCTGAACCCTTTAAAAATTATTATTCCCGAAGGCTGTATGCTGAACCCAACCTATCCAGCAGCAGTAGTGGCAGGTAATGTAGAAACATCTCAAACCATTGTCGATGCTTTATATGGTGCTTTGGGCGTAATGGCTGCTTCTCAGGGAACAATGAATAATTTTACCTTTGGTAATGAGCGATATCAATATTATGAAACCATCTGCGGTGGTTCTGGGGCTGGAGCTAACTTTGATGGTACTGATGGCGTTCATTCTCACATGACTAACTCTCGCTTAACTGATCCAGAAGTCTTAGAAACCCGTTATCCTGTGCAGGTAGGAAGTTTCGGTCTTCGTCTTGATAGCGGCGGTAAAGGAAAACATTCAGGTGGCGATGGGGTGATCCGTCGCATCCGTTTTCTAGAACCGATGACAGCCAATATTCTCTCTGGACATAGATTTGTGCCTCCCTTTGGGTTAAATGGTGGAGAAGCCGGAAAAGTAGGGCGCAACTGGATACAACGTCAGAATGGAAACCAAGAGACTTTAGATAGTACAGCAACAGTAGAGATGAAACCTGGGGATGTTTTTGTGATTGAAACTCCTGGGGGAGGAGGATTTGGTCACTTACCTGAGCAGACATTTTTCTAGAACCAATCAATGATCACTTCAGTTCCTCTTGGAGTGTTATTAAACTGTTTTAAGTCATGATAGACTCGCTCTAAAGTATTCTCAATTCCCTTCTTTTTAAAATACTCTTGTATTGCTCGTGACTCTGGTGACTCATTGAGCCAAATACTAAAGGCTTCAAACGCCTGATCAACATTCATGTCGGTAAAGAGTCGCGTGATCGGTTCTGTTCCGCAAACGATATCAAGGTCATCTACAATCCAGATGTAAACCCAATCTGGGTTCCCCGCAAACACAAAGCAATTCATTAATAGGAAATCGACATCTAGATAAAATTCTTGAACACCCTCAAGAATAGCGGGGACAGAAAACGCTCTTGTTTGAGAGTCTGGGTTAACGGGAGCAATCCAAGTACCAATAACCTTAGAACGCCCGTAACTCTCAGCTGCTTTTACAAAACCGTCTAGGGTTTTCGGGAAAAATCCCCCATTAATAGCCATTGGGACTGCAAACCAATCTTCCTGTTTAACTAGCGATATACTTCCGTTACTTAAAGTTGAGGGTAAGTATTTTACTACGCGAGATAAATATTCTTTAGCTTGATAATACTCCTCAGTTGTCAGCCTTTTAAGGTGTTTAGTTGTCAGCGGTTCCATTAGATTTTCCTTTGTTTTTTATGTCTGTGGAGTTTTGAGGCGATTTTTGGTATTGCTTAAGTTATCTAACTAGTGAAAATTGGGCAAACTAAAACTAAATCAAATTTAAAGTGCGGAATGGTGCAAAACGTCAGGATAAATCTACCCGTTCCGTTTGTTTGAACGCACTTTTGACCCAAACACTCATCACCACCTGCCTACTGTACAGGTGTCACACACGATTGTTGAATATTGGAGTCGAATTTTCTATGTCAGACCCCAACATTGGTCGCTTACTCGTTAAACGCTACCAGCTTCAGGAGTTAATTGGGACTGGAGCTATGGGTAGAGTTTATCGTGCTAAAGATATTTTGTTGGGAGATGTACCCGTTGCGGTGAAGTTTCTCGCTTTGTCCATACAAAATGAAAAGATCCGGTTGCAAGAACGCTTTGAGCGAGAAGCCAAAACTTGTGCCTTACTAGGGCAAAAAAGTATCCACATTGTTCGAGTCATGGACTATGGCGTAGACGAAAATAATATTCCGTTCTATGTGATGGAATACCTGCAAGGACACAGCCTCAACAATATTATTCGCCAGCAAAATCTATCGGTACTAAGATTTCTCAGTATGGCACGTCAAATCAGCTTGGGTTTGCAGTGCGCTCATAATGGCATCCTAGTTGATGGCACAATCTACCCCATTATTCATCGTGATATTAAGCCTAGCAATATGCTGGTGATTCAAGACCCCAGTTTTGGGGAGTTGGTCAAGGTTTTAGATTTTGGGATTGCGAAGTTACTTCAAGCAAATAGCGACCAGACGAAATACTATTTGGGAACCTTGGCTTATTCTTCTCCTGAACAAATGGAGGGCAAAGAATTAAACAACCGTTCTGATATTTATAGTTTAGGCGTGATGATGTTTGAGATGCTTACAAGCAAGATGCCATTAGTAGCACCAACTCACTCCTTCGGGGCATGGTATAAAACACATCATACTCAACCGCCACGTACTTTTGCTGAGGTTGCACCTGGATTGCAAATTCCCAAGGAAGTACAAAATTTGGTGATGAATTGTCTAGCCAAAAGCACACGCGATCGCCCCCAAAGTATCAATGAAATTCTCCAGATTTTAGAATCTCTAGAACAGCATTACCGCATCCACACAATTCCACAGAGTAATATATCTCCTCGTACCTTGACAATTAAAGCTGAGATTGAGCCGAAGATCAGCCCAGATTTGCAGGTATCCCTGTCGCAGAATGAAATAGCTCCTGCTACTTCCTGGCCTGAAAACAAACCTATTGCCGATATTGTTTTCCCCCAGCCGATCCATGCCAATGGAGAGACTTTACCAGCACTATGGATAATGCTACCGCAACAAGAAATTATCAAACACTTAGTCTGTAAACGTTATAACCAGTTTCTTTTCATTACTACACCCCATCCCATGCTGTTATGGATTACCGTCATCTACAACCGTAAATATGGTGCTAAATGGCTACCTTACTATCTCGATCTCAAAACTAGTCTGGGTCAGGAAATCACCTATTTACTAGGACAAACAGGTTCTTATCGCCTGTTGTTTTTTGCCCGGGAGACACCAAATAGCTGTTCTCATGTCCTACTTGCCAGTATTGCTCCTGCTCAACGTCAACGACTGCACCAATGGGTAAAAGCAGGCAAAACCTTAGTTTCGGTTGCCGATCCCCACATGAGTAAAAACTTACTCAAAAGTGAGTACGAAAAAATTAAGCCCAATATTTTGGCAAAATTGGCAGCAGCTAACACAGATTCCCATTTTGATCTTTCTGGCTAAGGAGGATATCAAGGAGCTAAACAGATATGTTTGAGCTATGTAAACTTTTATAACAATAAATGTATATCTAGTTGTAAGCTTCATTTATAAAAAATATAATTGGCAACAGTGCTAGATAATTTTGCTTGAATTTACGCACAACTCGCTCTGTATGTCTTACAGCAGATAAGTAATTGTGTCATAAATGCACTGTTGGTGATGCGATATTCAACAATCTGTTTCCAATAGAGTCTGACTAGATACTGATTGCTAATTTAAACCAAAAGCTACAATCTTCCTTCTGAAAAGATTGTATGCAGCCAATAAGCATTTTTAATGTGGATTTGGACGATTAATAAGTTATTTCAGTATTGAGACTGCTTATTTAAAGTTGACGCCCCAGCATCCCCAGCCCCTTTCCTCCGTGGAACCGAGCAAGAGAAGGAGGTCGCCCACTGCGACATAAGAACTCATCTATGCCATAGCGGAACCTGAATCTATGCCCCACTGGTGCTTGAGTAGTTCTTGATAGGTCGCTTCGCGCACAACCATTTGCTCATAAAGCTTGACTAAGAAGTCTTGAGCTTGTTCGTGGCTCATGTGCTGCACTTGAGTGGAAAATGAGCGAATGCTGAATTGCTGTTCCAAGGATAATTTTGGTTGGTTCATAGTAACTCCGAAAAAACAACGCGTAAAAGTTATGTTGGTTACAGAAGTCCAATGAGATAACATTTGGACTGGGATTCTTCCTACAGTTGTACCTCTGTATTAAGAAAGATAACAATTGTGTGAAAAATTGCCCATACCCTAAAGGGTAAATTTTCTGCTTTTGATAGCTTGCACCTAAACCTACTGATATACAACCCAAGTCTGCTAAAGCAAATTCCGGAAAAAATTACTATTCGTAACATTCATCCGGATAGGTTAAAATACCCTGATTCCCTTTCTTCCTCGTTTGAACTTCTCCAGAAAAGAGAGGCTCATAGAGGGATGGAGGAATTAAAGGTATTAAGCGTGAATTATATTCGTCGTATATCATTAGGTGCAAGATGTCAATTCACCAAATTATGTAAACACAGCCGCCAGTAGTTAAATTAGGAGGCTAAAAGTATTTGTATCAAGTTGTAAACGGGAAAAATGCTCACTCTGAACAAAATAGTGAGTATATTTACTAAAAAGAGTCAAAAGAAGGATAAAGCAAGCTGTTGCGTATTTACAAGATACCCGCACTACAATAATTTTACATTTTCGTCTTATACAATTTAGCTGCACACCAGTAAATTGTTAAAAAAAATGTAGGTAAAGAAACCCAACACCTTGATCTATGTTGCGCTTAACCCAACCTTGTATCTTAGAATTAAGTATCAGAATTCTTTAGTATTAACTGTTTTCGAGTGCGATGATCACGACTGTGATGTTATCGTGTCCACCTTGTTCTTTTGCAGCCTCAATTAAAGAGAGGGCGGTTTTTTCTAGTAATGGAGTGTCATGCAGGTAATTAGAAATCTTCTGATCAACAAGTTCTTCGGTCAAACCATCACTGCATAATAGCAGGCGATCGCCTGCCTGCACGTCCAGGGGCTGCACATCAACCTGATGTAAGTCTTCACGTCCCAAACAACGGGATAACACATGACGGAAAGGGTGAGTTCGTGCTTCATCTGAGGTGATGTCGCCGACTTTGATCGCCCTTGCTACCCAAGTATGGTCTTCTGTTACCTGCTCTAGTTGCGCTTCTCTAAGGCGGTAGAGTCTAGAGTCACCCACATGAGCGCACCAGGGAGAATCTGGTGAGCGAAAAATTACTACTACAACTGTTGTACCCATGTCAGCGCGTTCGGGATGATTTTGCTGATCTTGCAAAATCCCTTCATTTGCCCGCCACAAAGACTTTTCTAGCAATTTTTCTGTAGACTCAGAAGAATCCCAATTTTCTACCAAATACGCCTGAATCTCGTGAGCAGCAATGCGACTTGCTTCCTCACCTCCTGCATGACCACCCATTCCATCAGCAACTATGAAAAATCGCCCCTCAGGGTCGATATAGTAAGAATCCTGGTTACTAGAACGAATAAGTCCCGGATCACTGAAACCCGTGAAATTAAGTTTCATAAATTTTTGCAGCAACAATTAATACATACGGTCATAACGGTCAAGGCGTAGGAGCAATCGGATCAGTATCACTGAGACAGCTACTGCAATTAAACCAGCTAGCCGCGCCAACCATACATAATGATTCACTAATAAAATTGTCGCAGAAAGAGTAAATCCACTGATGATCACAGCATAGCTCATTCCTAGCTGGATACTGCTTTGTCGTCGCAGTAGACGCTCCGTTTCTATAGAACGGACGCGGACACGCATATCTCCGCGTTCTAATTTTTCTAGTGTGTCCTCTAATCTACGTGGGAGTCCCAAGGCAGTTGTACTTACCTGAACTGCTTGACGACTTAATTCATTGAGGAAACTATTACTCTCAGAACCATTCATATTAGTCATAAGTTGCATTGCATAAGGTTGGGCAACTTCCATAAAGTTAAATTCTGGATCTAAACCCTTGCCTACCCCTTCTAAAGTAGAAAAGGCTCGCATCACAAAAGTGAAGGTTGCGGGAAATCTAAACGGTTGATTATAAGCTATTTCGTAAAGGTCGTCACTAATTGCTGCCACTGATTGATTTTCAAAGGGCTTATCCATAAAATGATCCAGCATGTACTGGACAGAACGTCGTACTGGCCCCATGTCATCTGTAGGTGCGATCGCTCCCAAATCGATCAAAGACTGGACAACGCGATCGCCATCTTTTTGAGCGATACCAAATAGCGTTTCCATTAGTCCTTCACGAATGTTGGACTTAATTCGTCCCATCATCCCGAAATCGTAGAAAATTAAAGCCCCATCTGGATTGACAGCAATATTGCCTGGATGAGGATCGGCATGGAAAAAGCCATTATTGAGTAACTGAAGTAGATAGGCTTGAGCGCCTTGACGGGCAATTAGCTTACGATCTATACCTGCTGCTTCTAAAGCTTCGTATTGGCTGATTTTAATTCCAGGGAGATATTCCAAGGTCAACACTCTGGGCGAGGCGTAACGCCAGTAGACTCTGGGGACTTTTACCCAATCGTAACCACGAAAGTTACGACGAAAAGTATCAGCGTTACGACCTTCGTTGAGATAATCAATTTCTTCCCACAGAATCCGACAACATTCTTCGTAAATACCGATCCAATCTCTCCCTCGACCCCATTTAGGATGGTTTTGAAAGTAGCGGGTAATTCCTTTAAGAATTTGTAAATCTATTTCAAATAGCTTCTTGAGTCCAGGACGTTGTACTTTGACAACAACTGCTTCCCCAGTATGCAGCACAGCTTTATGTACTTGTCCCAAACTAGCAGCAGCTAGAGGAATAGGTTCAAAATTTTGGAAGAGTTCCGGAATTTTCTTACTTAGTTCTTGCTCAATACTCGCTTCTACTTGCTCATAGCTAAATGCCGGCACTTTGTCTTGTAGCTTTGCCAACTCTTCGACATATTCACTAGGAAATATATCAGCACGAGTAGAAAACAATTGCCCGACTTTGATAAAAGTCGGCCCTAAGTCCAGCAGGGTAGTACGAATCCAGACCGCTTGAGCTTTACGTCTTGCAGCTTGCTTTGCCTCAGTGACACCACCAGGATAACTCCACGATTTGTTGTAGCGCCAAATCTTGAACATTAAGGTCAAAACAAAAGACCAAATGTCCACAAAGCGCCTTCTGCTAGAGTAGTTTTCACGATTCCAACGGTAGGCCTTATCTGAATAACCTGTTTCCATATCCTTTGCGTACCGTTGATTTGTCACCGAATCACCTGGAAGAAGAGACACTCTGATTCCTAAACTGTTTTTGTAAAGTGTCAATAGTCAGTTGCTACTGAATCTATTGACCCATGAAGAAATTTATACAGAACTACTGCGATAACGTTGCAATTCGTTTCGTAACAGGGCAATTTCTGCTCTGAGTTCATCAATCGTTGCTTGCAAATCAACTGGTTCAGAACTAGGTTGTCCACCACCTGAGGCAGTTTGACCACGACTAGCAGCTTCTGCTGCCCGATTTGCTCGCTCTGTAACTTCTTCTGTGAATTGGCGCAGTTGTTCTCTAGCTTCTGCATCAAATTTGCCCACTTCACTCAAAGCGTCGGTCAAGGCGACCTCTAAACGCTCATTAATCACTTCTGCTGCTGCTCTGCCTACGAAAAAGGCTTGTAAAAGGGGGTTACTCATAAATTTTTGTTACGCTCGTCCGCAAGAGAATTATAACTTGCCTGTATGCTTTGCGGCTTCTACTGCCGAGCTAGATATTCGGCTTGATGACATTTGCTCAACGGTTTCAATATCCAAAGTTATTAGTCGGCTCTATTGAGAATCAGCAGATCCATTTCTTTAAGAGACTGAATCATCGCGATCGCCAGTCTTACTATATTTACCTCCACTCTGCACAGACGCGCTTTTGTGAATTACGTTGTATTTAAGCATAAAGTGTCCCAGCTGTTGGCGCAAAAGCTAATAGTTGAGATGAATGTTTTGCATCAGTAGGCGTTCTAATAACCAAAGGTTTGCACTTTCCTTAGTACAGCAACATACATCTGGAATAAGATACAGAGCTTTAGCAAACAAATATTTTTAGGACTTACGCACGGATTACGATTTCACGTCACTACGAGCTACGCGTTAAGCGTTTGCGTAGCGTCTCGTAGAGAAGTAATCGCAAAGGCTTAGTTTTTCGTTACGAGTGCGTAAGTCCTAATTTTGTTATCGATTGAATATTAATAATTTTTAGTTAATCAATATATAACCTAATTTTAATTTTTGTTATTTAAATTTTAGTAGCAAGACCATTATTTTTGTACATACAAGCAACGTAAATCCACTTAAAAATGTAGCAAATGACAGGTTGTCTGCAATTTAAAGTACGGAAAACTTTCCAGATCACCTGAGTCTTTTTGGTAGAAATGTAGAGTTTGGCTCTACTAAATTATTCCTGTAAAATATAGAGGAAATTTGATGTCTACATTGAGTCGAAGACAAGTTTTAATATTTTTTGCTGGTAGCGCTGGTGCTGCTGTATTGGGAGACAAAATTCTCAATAATGTTAATAGCATTGCTGATGCAAAAATCCCACAGTTAAGCTTTAGCCCAGTCCGCTTACCTCATCCTTTATCAATTTATCAACAGCAGAAAAACTTCTTACCAACAAAAAGTGGGCAGGGAAAAATCCTGAATGCATCTCCGGATGTAAAATTAATCAGTTACAACGTCATTGATGACGTTGTAGTACCACCAGAATACGAACGTTATGTAATTATTAGTTGGGGCGATCGCGTGTTTCCTAACAGCGATGACTATTTCGGCTATAACTGCGATTACACTGGTTTTGTTCCCATTGGTAGAACCGAAGATATAGGCTATCTGTGGGTGAATCATGAATATGTTAGTTACCCTTTTTCTAATTTATTAATTAGCGATGATTCTGATTTGCAAGGATTTCCCACTACCTTTGAATCGGTAATTGGCTGGGCTTTACCTTCTACCAAAAATTTGGAAGCTGAAGGGGAATTTTTATACAACCAAGGCGGGTCAATTGTCCGCGTCTCTCGTCGTAACCCCAAAAAACGTTTTATGGTGGTTAGCGGTGATGCCAGAAATCGCCGTATTCATGGACTTTCTGGTTTGGCAATTAATAGCCAACGCAATGATGAATACAAAAATGTTACTTCTTGGGGCGATCGCAGCCACCAAAAAGGTGACCAAAATTATTTAATCGGTACTGGTCCAGCTGCTACTCAAGTATTTAATCTGAGTGCTGATGGACTGGGTAATAAAATTATTGGTACAGCCTACAACTGTTCTGGCGGTACAACTCCTTGGGGAACTATTTTATCTGCTGAAGAAAACTTCCAAGGTACTGTTCAAGAAGCAGTTAAGCCTGATGGAACTCAGACAAGTTACATAGACGGTAGTGCTGGTCAGACTTTCGGTTTAGTCGGGGAAAAATACGGCTGGATTGTAGAAATTGACCCCGTAAATCCGAATTTCCGCCCTCGCAAACATACTTGGTTGGGTCGCTTCCGCCATGAAAATGTCGCCTTGCGTGTTGCAGCAGGGAAACCATTAGTTGCTTACATAGGTGATGACAAACGTGGCGGACACACTTGGAAGTTTGTTAGTGCTGGTGTTGTTTCTCAACCAACCAGTAAAACTAACAGCGATTTATGGGAAAACGGTACTTTATATGTCGCGCGTTACAATCCACCAAATAATCAGACGGGTGTTAAGAAGGGAACAGGTGAATGGATACCATTACTCCTAGTGACTCGCACTAACCCGATTCCGCCTTCAATAATTTCTTCAGTAGAATTTGCAGCTTTGGGGGAAGCACAAAGAGATGGTCTTTTACCCCTACCAAAACGCAATGGTATCGCCGGACAAACTGAAGATGGTGGTATATTCAAATGCGATCGCACCAACGAAGCAACAGCACTACCTGATTATCAAAATAAACAGCTAACTGATTTTTACTCTACCCAAGGTGCTGTACTTAGTGATGCCTTCTTAGCAGCCAACTTGATTGGGGGAACTCCCACAGCCCGTCCAGAAGATATAGAAGTGCATCCAACCACCAAAGAGGTGTTTATTGCCTATACTGATGGTGCGCCAGGAAGCGACGGGTATCCAGATTCACGCATTTTCCAGGTTGCCAAGTTAAGTGCTGATGTCAATGCCACACAGCAATCAGGAGGACTCTACAAGATCATTGAAGATAGTGCCAATGGTACAGGTCTGACCTTCCATTGGGAAAGATTTGCTCAAGGCGGAGAAAAAGGATCTATCGATGGTGACGGTTTCGCCAACGTAGATAACTTGGTATTCGACAATAAAGCAAATGTTTGGGGTGTTACAGATATGTCCACCGACACCCACAACGGTTTTGAAACCGGTGCAACTGCTACTCCAAATACCATCGATCACTCAGCTGTTGGTAATGTTTCCAATCTGACGGGGGTTTTCGGTAATAACTGGCTGTTTTATATTCCTACCAGTGGTGATCACGCTGGGAAAGTAGTACCCTTTGGCTATGGCCCAGTACGTTGCGAGATGACAGGCCCAACTTTTGTTGGAGATACGTTGATTCTTTCAGTACAACATCCCGGTGAAGATTGTCCTATTAACGATGGCACAATACTGAGTCGCAAAATTGAAATGCTGAATTTGAATGGCACACTATTTGAGCAGACTCGTACCGTACCTCGTGGTAGTAGTTGGCCAAGTAACATTTCAACTCAAGATGGCGGTAAAGATAAACCTCAAGGTGTACCCCGTCCATCTGTAATTGCCATTAGCCCTAAAAATTCGACTGGTAGTTTTACTTAACACAATTAAGATCTCTAGATCTCTACATCTTGAATAGTATCAGACCCTGTAATTTCGCTTGAACCAAAGTTCCAGGGTCTTTTGTATTCAAATAAAAACCCCACTGGTTAAAGTGGGGAGTGA
Source organism: Halotia wernerae UHCC 0503 (assembly GCA_034931985.1). Taxonomy (GTDB): domain Bacteria; phylum Cyanobacteriota; class Cyanobacteriia; order Cyanobacteriales; family Nostocaceae; genus Halotia; species Halotia wernerae. The sequence continues at coordinate 904 of JAYGHB010000131.1, read as the reverse complement.
TTCAATCAGGATTTCTCTTGTAAGTACAATTGTACTATGTAAGTTCGGATATGGCAAGTAAAAAGAATTGCCTTTATTTTGCCACTGTGGATGCTTTTTTCTTACGTTTCAACCACAGTCCAATAGAACCAGCGACTAGTGTACCACTTATAGTCATGGGTTCTGGTACTTTAGAGTAAGTTACAGTACCTACCTGTGTAGCAGAAGTCAAATCAGCACTGACAATGCTATAAAATTTTGCTCCTCCTACATCTGGATCTTCTGGATTGTTACCTATAAAAAACTGATCTTCAACCAAATAGCTAAGTCCTGAAAGGTTGCCATCTTGAAAGCTGATTACAGGAAATAAGTCATAGTCCAAATCATCTGTCTCTGTATAGTTATTACCCAAGTAGTTAAACCCAACAGTCAATCCATTGTTAATTCCTAAGGTCTCTTCGCCTGTCCCGATTAAAGTCGAGTCGTCATAGCTCAAAGAACCATAATATTGACCTGGATTGTCGCCTGATATCGCATTCACAGTGAAATCATAATCAATCACAGCAGCTTGTGTTGGTTTAGCACCAATAGCAGCGACAGAAATAGCAGCAGCAACAGCAGCAATACCCAGATTTTTAGTTAATTTCATCAGGAAATACTCCAAAACTAGAAAGTAAATAGTTACGTAAACTCACTTAAAATTAATAAACTTTCAAGTAACTACAAAAGGTTAAGGAATATAAAACAAATGGTTAAGTAAAATGGGGCTGACTGTGAAATTACTGCCATAGCAAAGATTTTAAAAGTTTTAATTTAGAGAATTTTTAAAATGTTGAGCCAGTAATATTAGAGAAGTTGATACCTGATACAGTCAGAAACCCCACGCCTTTAGGCGTGGGCTTGAAAAAGCCCTAATCTGACCAGA
>JAYGHB010000130.1:0-35747 GCA_034931985.1 Halotia wernerae UHCC 0503 | reverse complement strand
TACCTCAATGGATTATTGTCGGTTTGAGCCACTTCAAAAACTGAGATGCTCCCGTTCTTATTTTCCCGTTCGCGTTCCCCAAACTCTCAAGTTTTCTTTAGAAAGTGGCGATGTTAACCCTTATTCACACTTGTATTCTGCGGCGGTTGTGGAAGTTATTAATCAACTGAATTTACCGCGTTACGGACTGGGTAATTATATAGTTACTAAATCTTCGCAACCAGCCACCGAAGCAGAACAGCGTCAGCTTAATGCTTTATTCCGCGGTGGACGGAGGTTAATGGGGTTTTCTCGGACTAATTTATTTAAACGTTTAGAAAGTAGTGGTTTTGCGTTTATTCAATCCTTAGAACGCCATGTTTTACGAAATTTTATTTATTTATATGCTTTAGAAAAAGAGCTTGATATCCCTATTGGTACTCAAGATGCTGAACTTTTAGATACTCGCAATAATGATGAAGACGCTGATTCTGTAGCAGCGAGTTTGTTAGATACAGAAACAGAAGAAGATGCTGATGATGATTACCCACCAGAAGACACTAAAGTTGAGAAAATCACCGAAAAGTTTTTTCGTCAACAAGCAGAGTTAATTTATCAAGAATACGCCACCCGCTATCAACGCCGCTTTAAGTGGTTGCGGTCTAGTTTGTTTGATATCAAAAAACTCAAACGAGATTTATTAGCAGATGTCAAAGCTTTAATTAACATCTTACAAAATTATGGTATCTGGAATCCACAGCAAGATGATAAACTTGCGGCTTTAATAGAATTGTTAACCAAAACTCACCCTGAAGAGAAAATTTTGATTTTCACTCAATTTGCCGATTCAGTTAGTTATCTCACAGAGAATTTGCAAGGGAGAAATATTCAACGAGTGGCAAAGATAACTGGTCAATCAAAAGACCCAACAGAATTAACGGGTAAATTTAGTCCTGTTAGTAACGATAAACGCGAAATAGTTGCGGTCAGTGAAGAATTACGTATTTTAATTGCCACAGACGTATTAAGTGAAGGTCATAACTTACAAGACTGTGCCATTTTAGTAAATTGGGATTTACCTTGGGCAATTATTAGATTAATTCAAAGGGCGGGACGGGTAGATAGAATTGGGCAAAAAGCCCAAAAGATTCTTTGTTATTCTTTTTTACCAGCCGAGGGAGTAGAACGCATTATTAATTTACGGGGAAGACTCCGCCAGAGATTACAAGAAAATGCCGAGGTGGTAGGAACTGATGAAGCCTTTTTTGAAGATGACGAAGCGCGAGTAATTCTCGACCTTTATAATGAAAAGTCGGGTATTTTAGATGGTGAAGAAGATACAGAAGTAGACTTAACATCAGAAGCATTTCAAATCTGGAAAAAAGCCACAGATAACAATCTTGAACTGAAGAAAATCATTACAGAAATGCCAAATGTGGTTTATTCTACCCGTCATCATCTTCCCCAACCTGTACGGCCTGAAGGTGTATTGTTATATATGAAAACGGCTGAGGGTCATGATTCTTTAATTTACGTTGACCGAGAGGGTAATAGTGTTACTCAGTCGCAATTAGCAGTTTTAAAAATGGCAGCTTGTGAAGCTTCTACCCCGGCTATTCCTAGAGATAAACAGCATCATAAGTTAGTAAATCAGGGTGTGGAATTGATTGTGGAAGAAGAGAAAAACTTAGGTGGTCAATTAGGGCGACCTTCTGGGGCGAGGTTCCGCACTTATGAACGGCTGAAAAAGTATGTGCAAGAAATGAAAGGAACTTTATTTGTGACTGAGGAATTGTTGAAGGCTATTGATGAAATTTATCGTTATCCGTTGCGACAGTCAGCAATTGATTCTTTGAATCGTCAGTTAAGAAGTGGTGTGAGTAATCAACAATTGGCAGAGTTGGTGGTAGCTATGCAGATGGATGACAGGTTGTGTATTGTTAGTGAAGAGGTGGAGAAGCGAGAACCGCAGATTGTTTGTTCTTTGGGCTTATTTCAATAAAAAGCTCACGCAAAGGCGCATTCGCCGTTAGGCGTTCTCGCAGAGTAGGCGCAAAGGCGCAAAGAAGAGTTTATGCGTAAGGTGTGTTGTCGCGCAGCGCAACGCACCATTTTAATATAATTAGCTAAAGCACGTTTTGGATAATTTTGCTAAAGTTTTATAAAGAGCTTTCCTCAACTAATCTTTTTCTCAGTTGAGTAGATATTATCTAACTACTTTGTTACAAAGCAAATTTATTTGATTAAATTGCAAAATCAATCGAGGTAATCATAACATGAAATTAACAGCAACAGAGAAAGGCTTATTAATTCCTAAAGAGCTATTAGGAGAAAACCAAGAGTTTGAGATTATTCAAGAGGATGGAAAAATTATTATTACTAGCATTAAAAAAACACCTTCTATTTGGGATTTAGGTTCAAATCCTGTGGAATGTAATGTAAAAGATGGTGCAATTAACCATGATCATTATCTCTATAACCAATGATAAATATCTACTTTTTAGATACCAGCTATATTTTAGCTCTGGAAATTAAAAATGAAGATGCTCATCAAAAAGTATTACAAAATTGGGCTACTTTAATAAAAATCAAACCTTTTTTAATAACAACAACATACATTTTTGATGAAGTTGTTACTTTTTTTAATACTCGAAACTTCATTATAAAGCAGTTGAAATTGGTAATCGGTTATTGGAAAGTCCTGATATAGAATTAATCGAAATTGATCAAACTCTATTTAATCAAGGATGGGAATATTTTCAAAAGCATAAAGATAAATCTTATTCTCTCACTGATTGTTTGTCGTTTATCGTTATGCAACAACGAGAGATTGTTACGGCTTTAACCTTGGATAATCATTTTTATCAAGCTGGATTTCAAATTTTACCATCATAAAAGTAGATATGTAGGGTGTGTTGTCGCGCAGCGCAACGCACCATCTTAATATCATTATCGCGGTGCGTTAGCCTCCGGCGTAACATACTCTACGGAATCTGGTATTTTTTAATATACGAATATTTACTAGTATAAATTATATTTTTTTATATTTACTGGTTAAAAAGGAAGTGAATCTGCTCAACTCAAATTGAGAACTAAGATTTATAACTTATAAAGCATGGTAAAAAATATAACTTAGAGTTTGAGACTTTTATAAGTCTGCGTAGTCAGATTTGAATGATGTTGACTTCGCCTTTTCTATTGGGAAGGCAAATTTACCATGCTTATTTTCTCTGCAAGGTAAATTATGTCATTAAATTTTCAACGGACACGCGATTTACTGAATAATTTTGATTTTAATAATTTATTTATTGAGGAATTAGGTTGGTCGCAACCTTCTAAAACTAAAGCTATAACTTTAGAAGTCGCAGGTCAGATATATCAACATCGGTGCATTGCCGAAATTTCTGGTGTGGCTGTGTTTGAGGTGACATCAGCAGACGGGACAATTTCAGAGGCGAAGGTTCGCGCTGCAATTCACAAAGAAATTACGAGTTTAATAGCGGAAAATCTGCTGATTTTTATTGATGAACAACGCACGCGCAGTTTGTGGTATTGGGTAAAGCGAGAAGATAAAAAAAGCTTTATTCGTGACCATTTATATGTAAAGGGTCAGCCGGGAGATTTATTTTTAAGTAAGCTGGGTTCTTTAGTTATTGATATTACTGAATTAGAAGCTGATAATTTATCGGTTGTGGAAATTGCTTATCGGCTGCAAAATGCTTTTGATGTTGAACCTGTTACTAAGAAGTTTTATAAGGAATTTCAAGAACAACATCAGCAGTTTTTACAGTATGTTAAGGGTATTAATAATGAAACTGATAGGCGCTGGTATACTTCGGTAATTCTCAATCGTATGATGTTTGTCTATTTTCTTCAGCGTAAGGGTTTTATTGATAATGGTGATTTAGAATATTTGCCTCATAAGCTGAGTCAAATGCAGCAACGAGGTGAGAATCTATTTTATCAAGAATTTCTCAATGCTTTGTTTTTTGAAAGTTTTGCTAAACCAGAAGAGGAACGCGATCGCACTGTTCAAGCATTGGTAGGAAATGTAAAATATCTCAATGGAGGATTATTTCTTAGACATCGCATTGAACAAGAATACAAGATTTCTATAGCCGATGAGGCTTTTGTAAAGGTTTTAGATTTATTTAAACGCTATTCTTGGAACTTAGATGATACGCCAGAAGGTAAGGATGATGAAATTAACCCCGATGTTTTAGGTTATATTTTTGAAAAGTATATTAATCAAAAGGCTTTTGGCGCTTATTATACTCGTCCCCAAATTACAGAATATTTATGCGATCGCACTATTCATAAATTAATTGTAGACAGAGTGAATGATGCTTTATCTGATAGTTATCAGAAGTTTACAGATATTAATGACCTGATAATTAAGCTGGATACAAATGTCTGTCGGTTACTGATTGAAGATATTCTGCCTAATTTATCAATTCTTGACCCAGCTTGTGGTTCGGGTGCATTTTTGGTTGCAGCGATGAAGACTTTAATTCATGTCTATAGTGCTGTGATTGGCATGATTGAAGTTATGGATGATGCACATTTAAAAAAATGGCTGCATGAATTTAAACAATCTCGTCAATCTTTATCTTATTACATTAAAAAGCGCATTGTTACTGACAATCTCTATGGTGTGGACATCATGGAGGAAGCAACGGAAATCGCTAAGTTGCGTTTGTTTTTAGCTTTGGTTGCTGCTGCTAATAGAGTTGATGAATTAGAACCGCTACCTAATATTGATTTTAATATTATGGCGGGTAATTCATTAATTGGGTTAATTGGCATCGATGCAACGGCTTTTGATACTGTCGGTAAAAGTAAGCAAGGTAATCTTTTACAAGCGTTAGCCGCCAGTAATTATCAGCAAGTTTTAGATGATAAGAATCAGTCGATTGCATCTTATAAAAAACACGCCTTTATTCCTGGTGATGAGAATCTCCCTGGTGGTGATGTGGGAACTCATCAAGATACGCGGTTGTTGCTTTTACGTCAACATATTGACAATCTTAATAAAGAATCTCAGGCAAAGTTAAACGTTTTGCTGTTGGATGAGTTTAGCCAGCGTCTTGGTATCAAATATGAGGAGGTGCAGTTAACCGGTAAATCGCAAAAGCGGTTGTTAACTGTTGATGATATGGCAAATTTAAAGCCTTTCCACTGGGGTTATCACTTTGATAAGGTTTTAAAACAGGGTGGTTTTGATGCAATTATTACTAACCCGCCTTGGGAAGTATTTCAAACTGATGAAAAAGAGTTTTTTCAAAAATACGATAATTTAATCAAGAAGAAAAAACTAGATATCAAGTCTTGGGAAAAACAACGCAGCCAGTTACTAGAAGATGAAGATATTAAAGCTGCTTGGCTAGAATACTGTAGTAGTTATCCTCACCTAAGCACATATTTTAAGAAAGCCGAACAGTATCATAACCAACGTTCAGAAATAAATGGTAAAAGTGTAGCACGGAAAATTAATCTTTACTTTTTGTTTGTAGAACAGTGTTTTAATCTTCTTCGTGATGGTGGTGAATGTGGAATTGTAGTTCCTAGTGGTATCTATACTGATTTGGGAACGAAACAACTACGGGAGATGTTGTTTAGTCAAACTCAAGTTACTGGTTTATTTTGTTTTGAAAATCGGAAGGAAATCTTTGAAGGTGTTCACCGCAGTTTTAAAATTGTTGTCTTGACTTTTATTAAAGGTGGGACAACACCGGAGTTTCCCTCGGCTTTTATGCGTCTTGATGTGCGGGAATTGGCAAGGTTTCCTAATGAGGAAAGTTTGCATATTGATGTTGATATGGTACGGCGACTTTCGCCTGACTCTCTTTCAGTGATGGAGTTTAAGAATAAGTTAGATATCCAAATTGCTGAGAAGATGCTGCGGTTTCCGTTGTTAGGAGAGAAAATTGACGATAAGTGGAATCTGCGGTTAACTGCGGAGTTTAATATGACTAATGATAGCCATTTGTTCAAACAACAGCCAGGTAAAGGAAGATTACCACTTTATGAAGGTAAGATGATTCATCAATTCACTCATCAATTTGCTGAACCAAGATATTGGATTGATGAAAATGAAGGTAGAAAATCTGTATTAGGGCGGAATGGAACTGATAAGGGGCAAAAATTAGATTATCAAACTTACCGATTAGCTTATCGTTCTGTTGCTGCTAGTACAAATGAAAGGTCTTTAATAGCATCTATACTGCCACCGTGTGTATTTTTTGGTCATTCAATGAATGCTAGTATCATTTTTGAAAAAGGCAATGATAATGAGTTACTGATTAATGTGGTTGAATTATTATTGGTGACAGCCTGTTTCAACTCTTTGATTTTTGACTTTTGTATTAGGCAAAGAGTGAGTCAAAATCTCACCATGTTCTACATCTACCAACTACCCATACCCCGATTAACATCCGGTGATAAATACTTCAGCGAAATTGTAGAACGCGCTGCTAAACTCATCTGCACGACACCAGAATTTGACGAACTGGCGCAAGAAGTAGGTCTTGGTTCCCACAAAAACGGCGTGACAAATGAAACAGAACGCGCTCAAATTCGAGCCGAACTTGACGGCATGGTAGCTCATCTTTACGGCTTGAGTGAGGATGAATTTGCTTACATTTTGACAACATTTCCTCTGGTTCCTGACGCTGTTAAGAAAGCAGCATTCAACGCTTATTTAATGTGAGTTTGATGAACCTCTCCCCAACCCCTCTCCGACGCGGAGAGGGGCAGAAATTTTCCTAGTTTTAAACGAAAAAATCAAGGTTTCCAAGCCTCTTCCACCGTGGGGGAAAGGTTTGAGGAAGGGTTTTTTAGAGCCGTCAACTCACGTTTATTTAATGTTAGGTAGCAGCGCAACACACCATCCCAATATCATCATTGCGGTGCGTTAGGCTAACGCCGTAACACTACTGGCTGTATCATTGGCGTTTATCTGCGGTTCATTTCATTATCATCTAAGACTTGGCTTAACATATTTATATATGTAATGTGAAAAACTGTAATAAAAATTAATATTTTTCTAGGTTGTGTAATTTACGTTAACTATTGCAGAGAAATTTGCTCAGAGTTAGTAGAATAACAAATACAGACAAGACAAACTGCTTTATGAATTAGCTATCCTAGAAATATAGACTCATTATTAAGTCCTCAGTTATTTTCAGTATTGTACTTCTGAGGAACGCCAATCAAGACCAAGCAAACCAGATTATTAACTAACGAGCTTCCACAAATCATAATGGCTGTGATTGAAAAGAAAAGAACTCGCGATCTGCCCCAAATTAACGAACGCATCCGCTTCCCAAAAATCCGAGTCATTGATACCGATGGCGCGCAATTGGGAATTATGGTTCCACAAGAAGCACTACAACTAGCAGAAGAAAAAGATCTAGATTTAGTGCTGCTCAGTGACAAGGCTGACCCGCCGGTTTGTCGGATTATGGACTATGGGAAATATAAGTTTGAGCAGGAAAAGAAAGCGCGGGAAGCCCGGAAGAAACAGCACACGGCTGATGTTAAGGAAGTGAAGATGCGCTACAAGATTGAGGAACACGACTATAATGTGCGTGTTAAGCAAGCAGAGCGTTTTCTCAAAGATGGTGATAAGGTCAAAGCTACTGTGATGTTCCGGGGTCGGGAAATTCAACACAGCGACTTGGCAGAACATTTGCTCAAGCGCATGGCGACTGATTTAGAGCCATTGGGTGAAGTGCAGCAAGCGCCCAAAAAAGAAGGGAGAAATATGATGATGCTGATATCACCCAAAAAATAATTCTCCGAATTTCATAGCTAACAAGTATAATCCGCAACTTAAAATATCAAAACGACTCTGAAGTCGTGGCAATTTACCTAAAACTGATAGTCCTGAGCGCTGAGTGGGAAACATAATACTCAGTTGCTTGGGGCTTTTGTCATTTTTAGGGCTTAGGGCATTGGGAATTGGGCATTGGGAATTGGGCATTGGGAATTGGGAATTGGGAATTGGTTATTCTTCTCTTTATCTCCCCCTGCTTCCCCTTGTCTCCCTGCTCTCCTGCGGTGGTTGCATCAGGAAATAAAAGTGCATGGAATTGAAAAATCACTTGTTGGCTGCAAATAAAGGCACTCTGGCACGACTGCTACAGTGGGTAAATCTTCGACCGGAAGAAGGCGATCGCACTTTATTGATGTTCGCTTTTTATACAACTATATCTGTAGGATTACGATGGGCTGAGGACAGTACAGTAGCGCTGTTTTTGGATGAATATGGAGCCGGCCCCCTGCCTTGGATGTATATTGCCAGTGCCGTAACTGGTGCGGGAATGGTGTTTGTCTATTCTTGGCTGCAAAAGATTTTCCCTTTGCGCTGGGTAATTGTGGCGATCGCACCCTGCATGATCACGCCATTACTGTTATTAGTGTTACTGCGCTGGGGACTACACGCTTCATATTTGTCTGTAATTATTGTATTTCTAATGCGGCTATGGGTAGATGCACTTTACGTAGTCAATGACCTCAATACTTCCATTGTCGCTAACCAACTATTTAACATTCGAGAAATTAAGCGCACTTACCCTCTAGTAAGCAGTGGTCTATTGGTGGCAGATGTTATTAGTGGTTTTAGTTTACCTTGGCTGTTGCAATTCGCCAAGCTAAATAAAGTTATCATTATCGCTTGTGCAGTTATTGTCTTGGGGGCAGTCATCCTGTGTTCTTTAACCCACAAGTATCAAGCAGCTTTTCCCGATGCGCCACAACGACTAATTTCCCAAGAACAAGCCTCACGACACCGACGTATTCAAGCTCCACTCAGGCGCTATACATGGCAGTTGTTCGCCTTTGTCGGGCTTTTACAAGTGATTGGGTTATTGGTAGATTTTCAATATCTGCGGGAATTGAAGTCTAATCTAGGTGATCGCGATCTCGCTAGTTTTTTGGGTCTATTTGGTGGGATTGTGGGACTGTGTGAGTTAACAACTCAGTGGTTTGTCTCTAGCCGACTGATCGAACGCATCGGAGTATTTTCCACTGCTGCCCTATTACCCATATCTGTAGGCTTTATAGTACCAGGGGCGATCGCATTACTCAATCTCTTACCAGGAATCCAAGCGCAAGGCATTTTCTGGGGATTGGTGAGTTTGAAATTCTGCGATGAATTGCTACGCTACACCTTCGTAATTAGCAGTAGCCCAGTACTTTACCAACCCATACCCGAACGCATTCGTAGCCGGATGCAAGCTTTATCTGGTGGCACAGCAGAAGCGATCGCCACAGGTTTAGCAGGAATAATAATTTTAGTAACTTTATTGTTTTGCAACCGCTTTGTGACTGAATCATTAGAAAAATGGGTATTTGTGGCCGAAACAGTCCTAGCAGCCGCTACCTGTTTAAAAGTAATTTTAGTACTGCGATCGCGCTATGTTGATTTATTAGTATTGAGTGCAGAACGAGGAGAACTAAGTGCCTCAACTGTCGGTTTGCGCGTCTTTAAACAAGGCGTAGTCAAAGCTTTAGGCGAAAAAGGCAGAGCCGCAGATAAACACTCTTGTATTGAACTTTTAGCCCAAATTGATCCCCAAGGTGCAGCCCAAGTTTTAGCACCTCTGTTGATCAAATTACCTCCAGATTTGCAGCGTCAAAGTTTGGAGGTGATGCTCACCGGAGGTGTAAATCCTACTTATGTGCTGGAAGTTCGGGCTTTGTTAGAACAGCCCCAAAACAGCGTTGATCCCGAAGTTTTTGCCCTGGCTCTGCGTTACGTTTGGTTAGCCCAAACAAATCCCAATTTGAGCCAGCTAGAAGAGTACCTGCAAACACGACATCATTCTTTAGTTCGGGCTACGGCTGCAGCTTTGATTTTACGTCAAGGTACGCCGATGCAAAAAGTCGCAGCTACTAAAACTATGCGCCGGATGCTGACTCACAAGCAAGAACGAGAACGGATCAATGGAGTTAAAGCTTTAAGAGAAACTATATATTTACAAGCGTTGCGGATTCACATCCCCAATTTGCTGCAAGATGAATCGTTACGGGTGCGCTGTGCTGTTTTAGAAATGATTGCGGCCACTCATCTAGAAGAATATTATTCGGCACTGTTAGGCGCACTTTACTATAAGTCAACTCGCAGTACCGCCATGCGCGCTCTCATTAAGCTGGAAAATGAAGCTTTAGCAATGCTGTTACAGCTAGCTACTAATAGTTATAAACCAGAAGTAGTACGGATGTATGCTTGGCGTACCATTGCTCAAATTTCCACTTTAGAAGCAATGGAGACTTTATGGCTGCACTTGGAGAAATCTTGGGGTGCGACTAGATATCATATTCTTCGCAGCTTACTCAAAATCCAAAAACAACCAGAAATTACTAATGCCATAGATCGGTTTCAGCACAGTCGGGTAGAACTTTTAATTGAACAAGAATTAAAGTTTTTAGGTGAGATTTACGCTACTTATATCGACTTTCAAACACCGCAAATTATCGAAAATTATCAACTCAATGAAAGAGTGATGATTGTTTGCGAGTTACTAGAATGCTCTCTCCAAGAATTGGAATTAGATGTTAAAGAGCGATTACTGCTACTACTGAAGCTACTTTATTCTCCAGAAAAGATGCAGGCTGCGGCATTCAATTTGCGATCGCGCTCAGCGGTAAATTTAGCGCGGGGATTAGAGATTTTAGAGCATACTGTGAATTTGCCGACAAAATCCCTACTGTTGAATATTTTAGACCAGCGATCGCCCCAAGAAAAACTGCATTATTTGGTAGAGGCTGGATTTGCCGAATATCAACAGTTGTCAGTGAGCGATCGCTTGCGTAAAATGCTGACAATGAGTGATTTGCTTTCTGACTGGTGTTTAGCTTGCTGCTTTCATTTAGCCCAAGTTAGCCGGATTCGATTAACAACTCACGAAATTTTGTTAGCTTTGCGTCATCCGACTGGTTTTGTTCGAGAAGCAGCGATCGCTTATCTGAGTGTAGTTTCCCATCGTGTACTTTTAGAACTTCTACCCAAACTGCAACAAGATTCACATCCCCTCATCGCAGCACAAGTCAAGGAGTTAATGGAAAAATACTCTAATGTGGGGGGTAGAGTGTAGGCTAACTAACGCACTCTGATAGCTGATGGTGGTCAGATCCCCGACTTCTAGAAGAAGTCGGGGATCTCGCAGCCCCTCAAAACGTGATTACGAATTACGTAGCTTGTTTCTCGCCTTTGGCGAGTATTACGAATTACGATTTTGCCAATTAAAGTCCTACATTTAACTGATGTCATCTAAAAATAGTTAGATGAAGACGATCGCAAAATTTTTAGGAATCTGTCTATGGTGCTTGAATCGGTAATTAATGCGGCTACTAATGAGGAAGTCATCACCACCAATCTCAAGCAGTTTCTTTTGGTACTGTCGGTATCCTTAGGTGTGGCAACTTTACCACAGGTATTTAGTTGGTTTCGCCATATACCTTATACCTTACTACTGGTAATTGTCGGCTTAGGGTTAGCGGTTGTTGATGTCCGTCTTGTGACCCTTTCCCCAGAATTAATTTTGTTCATTTTTTTACCACCACTGCTGTTTGAAGCTGCATGGAATTTGAAATGGTCGAGCTTGAAACAGGAATTTCTGCCAGTTTGTCTATATGCAGTGTTGGGGGTGATAATTGCGATCGCCGGGATAGCAATAGGTCTCAATCAGTTGGCTGGAGTATCTTTAACTACAGCTTTACTGATCGGCGCAAGTCTATCTGCTACTGACCCAGTTTCCGTGACTGCTGTGTTTCGTGAATTGGGTGTAGGAAGCCGTCTAATCACCTTGATGGAAGGCGAAAGCTTATTTAATGATGGCATGGCAGTAGTTGCCTTTGGTTTTTTAGTAGCGCTGCCTTTTGGAACTATGGATTTGGGACTCCAACCAATTTTAGTGGAGTTGTTTACAGTTGTCGGCATTGGTGTAGCAGTGGGAGGGTTGATTGGTTTTGGCATTTCTTACCTCACTCAACGCTTTGATTTGCCAATGGTGGAACAGTCTTTAACCTTGGTTTCTGCTTACAGTACTTACTTAATTATTGAAGAATTGGGTGGTTCTGGGGTAATTGGGGTTGTAACTACAGGCTTGATTTTAGGTAACTTTGGCTCTCGCATTGGCATGAATCCCCGTACCCGGATTATTGTCTCCGAGTTTTGGGACTTTTTGGCATTCTTCGTCAATTCAATTGTATTTTTGCTTATTGGCGACCAAATTCGCTTTGCTAGTTTGGGTGAGAATTTACAAATCATTGCTGTGACAATAGGAGCAATGATTTTGATGCGGGCAGGTGCTATTTTCATTCTCAGCAAATTAAGCGCTAGCATCACCAAATCAGAAATTTCTTTACCCGATCAAACTATCCTTTGGTGGGGTGGGTTGCGCGGTTCTGTCTCTATTGCTCTAGCGTTGAGTGTGCCAATAGGGCTACCAGAGCGAGAAAAAATCATCGCTACAGTGTTTGGAGTAGTTTTATTTACTCTGCTTGTCCAAGGATTGACGATTAAGCCTCTGTTGCAAAAGCTAGAATTGATGGGTGATGCACCTCTACGCGAACGATACCTAGAATTGGCTGCTCGCAATGTAGCCCTCAAACGCGTTTTGGAACATCTGCAAACAGCTCAACGTCCGGGTATTGACCCAGAGTTTTTCCGTTATCAAGAAACGCTAATCAAGGGCGAAATGGAAGATTTACAAGTAAAAATTGATACGTTGCTGGATGAGTATCCCAATCTTCAAAGTTTTACAACTGAACAGTTTCGAGGAGAACTACTGTCAATTGAGGCAGATACCTATGCAGAATTTGTCCGGGCTGGTCGGTTAAATAAAGAATTGGCTCCCATGCTTCAAGATGTTTTGCAGAATCGAGATAGCTTGATTTAGTAGTGTTTCAAGCTAGTTTTGAGAGTTTGTAGTAAGGACTTTAGTGTTTAGGAAAAAAGGACTAAAGTCCTGACTACGAACTTAGCGTACATTGGCGCTTCAAGATTCTATTGGATTTAAACGATATAGCGATCGCCAGATAGTTTACGACATAAAACCCGGACACCTTATGACTTTTAAACCTGTTCCCTGTCCCCTGCTATATTTAGTACTTTCCGTAACAGTACTTGGTCTTCTAATTTGGCTTTTAAACGCCCATTTTCTACGTCTCTAATCCAACTTTGGCTTTTACCTGTAAGCTTTGCTAATTCCCGTTGGGAGATTTGCAAATTTTTTCGCGCCTGCAAAATTTGTTCACCTAATAGATCACCTGTGATTTTAGGCTTTCTTCTGGTTTTGGTAGTTCGCCGTTGCTTTTTTTGTGATTCCGAAATTTGCTGTTCCCATTCTGATGGTAGTTCAAAAGATAAAATCCGCGCATTCATTAACAGATTCCACTTACCACGAGGGCCTGTGTCTGTGAGGCGGGTTTCGCCACCTCCATCATTAATCCAAAATTCCAATGCTTCATCTGGATCTTCTGGAATATCCATTAACTTCGCCCACAAAGGTTGAATTTCTGGAGGGTAAGTCACTGGATCAAAAATTGGTTTGATGCCGTGATGATTAAGAACTTCCAAATCATTTTCAAATGTCCGCAACAAGCGTTTGCGTTCTTCCCGTTGTCGGGATGCCAAGGTAACTTTTTCTTCACCGTAAGCAATACGTAGCAAAGTAGGAATAGTAATACGTTGCTCTTTACCCATTTTGGTTTTAAACAGCAACCACAGCATTAGTCTGACTGCGCCTTCATGTTGCTGCCAAATGCTCATCACAGTAGTTAACAAAATTTTGGGTAAGCTACCGTATTGATAAAATGCGGTTCTTGCTTTACATGCTTGTTTATTTAAGAAATACTGTGCCCATAAGCCTGCTTTGACTTTAAAAGTTAATCCGATCAGATATTTGCATCCGCGATCGTCTTCTTGAAAGTGATGTTCAACTTCTAGCAAGTGCCACAAGCGGCTTTTTGTCACTGAGAATCCGTTAACTCGGCCTTGCTGAGGCCAGTCAATAGAAACGATCAATGAGCAAGCTTGCTGCACGATGTTTTTCATTAAAGCTAGCTTGGAATTTTTGTTGAGGTCTTTGCGCTTTTCTAGCCCTAAATATTTTTCAATTTGCCGCTCGTCGATCGCAAACTCCATCTCCCAAGGTTTATCTAGGGTTGTAGCATAGGCTGCAAACATCAGATGGATGCAAGTAGCTCTTATATCAAGTTCTTCGATCGCTGATAATTCGGTGACGCGATCGCTAACTGTAAATGGATCTTGAATGTGAAAGGCGATCGCTCCCCGGCCTTGCTTGACTTGTCGCCCATAACATAAGTTACCTTCGGCATCGGCTTGCCAATTTAAAGATGTCCGTTGCGCCAAAACATTACAAGCTTCCCAAATCACGATCGCTGAAGCAAATGGGTTATTCTTACCATTAGAAAATAAATCTGGACTAGTAGCATCTCTCGGTTCAACTTTACATCTGCCTTTTTTCGCCTGCCAAGGTATGGGAGACTTTGTCGGACAAGCTATTACACATTGGGGTTCAGGATAATAGCCTTCACAATTGTTACAAAGCAAAGGATCGATCCAGTATTCATCATTCTCTAGTTGGATTGCACCCGTAGGACATTGAGGACGGCAGTTGTCACATCCAACGCAACTGTTGTTAGGAATTGTATAAGGCATATTGGCTCTTTTCCCACTCTAATCGTTGAGATGTCTGGCTCAGGTCTCCCCTGGATGTGTCCTCTTTATTGATCACTCGTCACTAAATTATTCACCTAGTAAGAATAATATTTCTCTGCTGCAAAAACTCCCCACCTGTATCTTGAGATTTCGCATCCAATCGGAAGTTTTTCCGGCTTTTAAACTGAGCCTAAGATTACTTCTTTATTAACTATACATTTCATAAATACTGCAAGGAGTTTGTTCAGAATGAGCCTGGAAGTATTTCTTAATGATTTAATTAATACTTAGCCTACGAAGCTTTTTACCCAACCTTAAAATCTTACTCAAAGGATTTTTATCTAATATTTATGCCTATTGTTAATTGCTTTTATCCAATTTATTAATAATTTTAATATTTGAAACTAATTTACATTCTGCTATAAATGTCACAGTTCTTTCATGAATTAACTAAGCTTGATAAGTTAAGGTCAAACAAATAGACTATCATTACTTTGACAAATGTTAGACAGATAATTATACAAAAACTTAAATATGTGTGATTACGTCATAATATTTACTCTAAGAATATGTCATTTTAATCAATAAAAATATCATTTGTATATCTAAATACTATTTTAACTACATTTTTTTATTTCAGATAAAACTGCCAAAAAATCTCATTATTTATATAATTGCCGCTGCTGGTAATTTGTATTCAAAATCACATTAATTTATTGTTTGAGCAATATAAAAGGCTATAAAAGATACTTGTTGATGTTAAATCAGTATTGATATCTGAATACTCACTAAATAATTGTTGGTAAAAACTTTCATTTAAAGCTAAAACTTCTAGAAAAACAAATATTGTAGATAAAGTCATCAAAGTTTGATGATATAAAGATTAAGTGTGGAACACTAAAACAAGAGCTTAAGATTAAGTTAGGATGATGATTAACTAACTAATCATATCGCAGGCATAATTGCCGAGGGAGTTATTCATGGCAACACTAACAGGAGTTACATTTGGTGGTCAAACTTGGACACCAAAATTTGCTCAAGAAATTGACAAAGACAAATGTATCGGTTGTGGCAGATGTGTTAAAGTCTGTGGTTACAATGTGTTGGGTTTAAAGGCACTCAACGAAGAAGGCGAATTTGTTGAAGATGAAGACGATGAAGAAATTGAACGGAAAGTAATGGCAGTTACTTATCCAGAAAACTGTATTGGTTGTGAGGCTTGTTCACGGATTTGTCCTAAGAATTGCTACACCCATGTTGCATTGAACAATTAAAGGGCTTTTGTCATAAATTAAGGTTGTTGTTTTTATAAGGGGGCATTGTTAGAAGCGGGGAAACATGTATCAAGCAAGGTGATTAGAGGGGAATATACCGCTGCGCGGAAGTCAAAAGTTAAAAGTTAAAAGTCAAAATACTTATAATTTAGGCTTCTTAACTGGATAGTTATTTCTGCGGTGTTGTATTAGATATTTACTGTAACTTGCATAAAGTTCACAGTAAACAAAATCGTAAATCCAAGTTGTCAGTTATTAACAAATTTATACTTGCTGCTAATCTAGTCTGAGCAATATTAGAACTAACAATGTCCTTTTGTCACAATGATATTTTTTCCAAGCAAAAGCATCTTTGGCGTAGGAGTTAAAATATATTGTTGATTTTTGGGGGAAAGATGTGAAAACATCTGGAAAATTCCCCCAATTTTTGTAAGTGTGAGATAGAAAGTTAATAAGTGAAAGAAAGTAACTGGAGACTGGTAACTGTGATGGGGAGTTAATATTGGACATTTTCACTAATACTTGATACCCAATCATCAATACCTAATACCTAATACCAGAAAATCACACCTTTAACGCTGTTTTATAGAGCAGGTAGCATATATGCAACAAATTCCTGTTTCACTATGGACTCTGGTTGCTGGGATAGTAGTTACAGTAGTCAGTATTTGGTTTGGTCAAAACCACACTCTAATGCCGATGCAAGCATCGCAACAAGCGCCTTTGGTAGATGGATTTTTCAACATCATGTTTACCATTGCGATCGCTCTGTTTTTGGTGGTAGAGGGAACTATTGTGGTTTTTTTGATTAAATATCGCCGCCGTCGAGGAGATGATACCGATGGTGTGGTAGTAGAAGGCAATGTTCCACTAGAAATCTTTTGGACAGCAATCCCAACATTTATAGTGCTTTGCTTAGGCATTTACAGTGTAGATGTCTTTAATCGCATGGGAGGCTTTGAACCTGCGGGTCATCCCCATGTTGCTCATATCAGCGGGAGTGCGTTCGCGAAGCGTGCGGGAACCGCTCTCGCTGCGACTCTCAATGACGCTTCAGAATCTACAACTGCTCCCACAATTGGCATTGGCGCATCTCCCCAAACCCTAGGTAAACAGGCGGACTTGGTTGTTGATGTCAAAGGAATGCAGTACGCCTGGATATTTAACTATCCCGATAGTGGCGTTACTACTGGAGAGTTACATGTTCCTGTAGGTGCTGACGTACTACTTAATCTTTCAGCGCAGGATGTCATTCATTCATTCTGGGTTCCGAACTTCCGGTTAAAGCAAGATGCGCTTCCTGGTATTGCTACCCAACTGCGATTTGTCGCTACCAAACCAGGTACATATCCGGTTGTTTGTGCTGAACTTTGTGGCGGTTATCACGGTTCGATGCGGACAACGGTAGTTGTTCACACTCCAGAAGAATTTGATAGCTGGTTGACAGAAAGCCAAATTGCTCAAAAGCAAGATCTTAATCAAGCCATTGCTGTTAATCCGGCTGAATTATCCACATCAGAGTTTCTTGCTCCCCACGTCCACAATCTGGGGATTGATGCAACAACTTTAAAGTCAATGGTCAAAAGTCAAGAGTCATAAGCAGAATGATTCGCTTGTAGTAAGGGCTTCAGCCCTTATCTTCAGCAACTTGAATGCTCATTAGTTTAACTAACTGGACTTTGGACTTTGCGTAGCGGTGAAAAAATATGACACAAACAGAATTTCCACGGAATACGCCACCCGAAGGAAATAAACCTCAAAATTCGGCGATCGCCCATAGCTCCCATCCCAAAGCGTGGAAATGGTACGACTACTTTACATTTAATATTGATCACAAGGTAATTGGTATTCAATACCTAGTGACGGCGTTTGTATTTTATCTGATCGGTGGACTGATGGCTGTTGCTCTCCGTGCCGAACTAGCCACACCAGAATCCGACTTGCTAGACCCCAATCTCTATAACGCTTTCATGACCAATCATGGAACGATCATGATCTTCTTGTGGATTGTTCCTAGTGCGATTGGGGGATTTGGTAACTACCTAGTACCGTTGATGGTTGGTGCTAGGGATATGGCTTTTCCAAAACTAAACGCGATCGCCTTTTGGTTAAACCCACCAGCCGGCGCATTAATATTGGGTAGTTTTATCTTTGGTGGTTCCCAATCTGGTTGGACAGCTTACCCACCACTCAGTTTGGTGACAGCGCCCATTGCTCAGACAATGTGGATATTAGCGATCGTTTTGGTGGGAACTTCCTCAATTTTGGGTTCGCTGAACTTTGTCGTCACCATTTTGATGATGAAGGTTCCCAGCATGAAATGGGATCAATTACCCTTATTTTGTTGGGCAATTCTAGCAACTTCAGTTTTGGCGCTTCTATCTACACCTGTTTTAGCAGCGGGTTTAGTTCTGCTATTGTTTGACCTTAACTTTGGGACTTCCTTCTTTAAACCAGATGCAGGCGGTAACGTTGTTATTTACCAACATTTATTCTGGTTTTATTCCCACCCGGCAGTATATTTGATGATTCTGCCCATCTTCGGCATTATGTCGGAGGTGATTCCCGTTCACGCCCGCAAGCCAATTTTTGGTTATAAAGCGATCGCCTATTCTAGTGTGGCTATCTGCGTCGTCGGTCTGTTCGTCTGGGTACACCACATGTTTACCAGCGGTACACCCGGTTGGATGCGGATGTTTTTCACCATCTCGACTTTGATTGTCGCCGTACCTACTGGCGTGAAGATTTTTGCCTGGGTTGCTACCCTCTGGGGTGGTAAAATCCGCTTCACCAGCGCTATGCTTTTCGCCATTGGCTTGTTGTCTATGTTCGTGATGGGTGGCTTAAGTGGTGTGACGATGGGAACAGCCCCCTTTGATATTCACGTCCACGATACCTATTATGTAGTGGGACATTTTCACTATGTTCTGTTTGGCGGTTCCGTGTTTGGCATCTATGCCGGTATTTATCACTGGTTCCCCAAAATGACCGGACGGATGCTAAATGAAACTTGGGGTCGTATTCATTTTGCCCTCACCTTTATTGGCACTAACTTGACTTTCTTACCTATGCACGAGTTGGGTTTGAAAGGAATGCCCCGACGCGTTGCCATGTATGACCCACAATTTGTTGACCTCAATCAACTTTGTACCATTGGTGCATTTGTTTTGGGGATATCGGTAATTCCTTTTGCGATCAACATTATCTACAGTTGGAGCAAAGGCAAGCTAGCGGGTGATAATCCTTGGCAAGCTTTATCTTTGGAATGGACAACCAGTTCGCCACCAATAATCGAAAACTGGGAAGTATTACCTGTTGTCACTTATGGCCCTTATGACTATGGTCATGGTCATAGTACTGAAGTACAGCCATCTGCAACGCCGGAAGTAAGTGCTTAGAATTAAGAGTTTTAACGCAGAGGGGCGCAAAGTATAGCGCGGAGGAGCGCAAAGTTTGTTTGAGTCCATTTGCTACGAACTTAGGCAAAGTTGTACTTAGTTAATTCTTTGTGTCTTGGTGTCTTGGTGGTGAAAAACGCCAAGACACAAAAATTTAGATCTATTAAAGGGTAAACAAGATGACCATAGCGACAACGAGTGAACATCACGAAGAACATCATCCAGATTTAAGAATTTGGGGATTGTTGACTTTCCTCGCTTCTGAATCTTTAATGTTTGGCGGTTTTTTTGCCACTTTTTTGTTCTTTCGCGGCATTACAGAGGTTTGGCCTCCAGAGGCAACCGAGGTAGAGCTATTATTGCCGACAATTAACACCATCATTCTGGTGTCTAGTAGTTTCGTCATGCACTTCGGTGTTGTGGCGATTAAGAAGAATAATCTTAAGGGAATGCAGAGATGGTACGGAATTACCGCCATCATGGGTGCAACTTTCTTGCTTGGTCAGGCGTATGAGTACGCAACTTTAGGATATGGTCTGACTACCAACGTCTTCGCTAACTGCTTTTACATCATGACTGGGTTCCACGGTTTGCACGTTTTTGTGGGGCTGTTATGGATGTTGAGTGTATTGTGGCGATCGCGTCATCCTGGTAGCTATTCTGCAAGCAATCATACTGTCGTTGAAATGGCAGAAATTTATTGGCACTTTGTAGACATTATCTGGATTGTTCTGTTTACTTTGGTGTACATTTTGACGTTGTTTTAAGTTGGGCATGGGGCATCCCTTCGACTGCGCTCAGGGCGAGTGGGCATTGGGAATAGAAAAATTACTTCTTCATCTCCCCCTGTCCCTCTGCCCCTCGGTCACTGAGCGACTTGTACTGAGTTTAGCCTGAGTTTAGCCTGAGCGCAGCCGAAGGGCGTAGCCGAAGTAAGCCGAAGTGAGATGATTATGCAAGAAGTTGATGCCAATCGATTCTCATGGTTTGAGGTTCCAGAAGATATCAAAAAGTTGCTGATATTAGCAGCACAAACCTGGGATAATACATCAGAATCTGAAAAATACATTCAACAAGCTCTAGCTAAAGCTGGAGACAATACCGATGTTTTGGTAGCAGCTTATAGATTTTTCTACTATAAAAATAATTATGCTTTGGCATTACAAACAGCAACCAAAGTTATAGATAAAATTAAAGAAGCAGAGCAATTTCCTGATGATTGGGATCACCTTAAATCTATCTTAGTGAATCGGCAAGAAGAACCCCAAATCAGGCTGTACTTAAATGCTTATGCTGCTTCGGGATTGGTATTAGCAAAGTTAGGAGCGATCGACCAAGCGAAGCAAGTAAGTACCAGAGTCAAAGAAATTAGCGACAAGCAGGATTTCGGAGCCGGAATCCTCCTAGATATTTTGACTCGTCCAGCATCAGAAGATGATTAATTAGTCAACAATCAACACCTCAACAGTCATGAATAATTTTTCTTTCTATCAACCTCTTTCCACATCTAACCTTCCTAGTAATCCGCTTCCTAGCACTTATCCCTCGTCTCCTGTAGTTATTCCTAACAATAATCTGGGAACTCTTTACCCTGCACCAGTAATTCTTTTGCCCCAATCTTCAGGGCTAATGATTTAAGAGTTATGAAAGGTAGGGATTGGTTGATAACTGGAGATGGTCAGTATCAAGCCTGTAAATCTGTAAGAGCATGGGATTTATTAAGAGAGAATTATCGCCTCTATCGGTTTTTAACTGAGATAGAAGATGTTCTCAACAGTGTTGCAGATGAATCTACTCGTCTGCCAGAAATCCGCATGTTAGTAAGGCGCTTGATTGTAAATTCCTACTGGGTGAGAAGTCAATATTTAGAACCTTCTCCGACAACGGGAACCTCTGTTTTACTACTTTATGATGAATTGGGTTTTCCGCTGACGGTGCAAATAGTAACATTTGCACCGGGAACTCAATCAACCATTCATAATCATGGAACTTGGGGAGTAGTCGCGGTGTTAAAAGGTCAAGAAAAAAACACCTTTTGGCAGCGCACCCCCAGCCCAGAATCTCAGGACAAAATTGCACCGACGGGAGAAATCATTTTATCTCCGGGTGATATTGTCAGCTTGACCCCCGATGCAATTCACAGTGTAGAAGCAGTAGGTAATGAGCCAACTGTGACTTTTAATGTTTATGGGGAAACTGAGCCGAAAGAAAGATTTGAGTTTGACACGATTAAGCATAGTGCTAAAAACTTTTAGTGCCATAGCAGTACTAAATCATTCGTGAACAACAAGATCCCCGACTTATTAAATAAGTCGGGGATCTGAGCCTCTAGAATTAGGAGTTAGTTAAATGGCAAGAGTGATTTTCTATGAAAAACCAGGTTGTAAAGGTGGTACAAAGCAAAAAGTTTTGCTCACAGCTGCTGGTCATGAAGTAGTACCATACAGCCTGCTCACAGAACCTTGGACAACTGATCGTTTGCGCTCATTTTTTGGCGATCGCCCCGTCGTTGAATGGTTCAATCGTTCTGCTCCAAAGGTAAAATCTGGTGAGGTGGTTCCCGAAAACACTGATGAACAGACCGCCTTGATGTTGATGCTCAAAGATCCGATGTTAATTCGCCGTCCTTTGCTCCAAGTAGGCGATCGCCGTGAGGTAGGATTTGATGTCGAAAAGATTGATGCTTGGATTGGTTTACAGCCTGTAGATGAATCATTCCGCGAAATGGCTGAAAACCTAATGAGCAAAGATTTACAAGGCTGCGCCCACGGTGGCAATCATGAACACCAACATCACGAAGGCAGCTGTAAGGGACACGATCAAAAGGAAACTAGCTGTAGCCATTAAATCAGTTAACTGTTAACTATTAATTTGATAACTGATCCGTCCCTCTCGCAGTCGGAGAGGGACGGTTTTGTGTGGCGTAAGAGTAATATGGAAATAACCCCAAAGAGTTATTACTTATGCCCCTATTATTCGTACAGAACGCGGACTAGCGATGCCTTATCCTGTCGGAGACGCTACGCGAACGGCAACCCCTACGGGGAACGCAGGTACACGCATCACTTTATCTCCATGACTTCGCTGATCGAAGAAATCCGTCAGAAGATTTCGCATGAACAATTTGAGTTTTCCAAGCACGCTGTTGACCAATCAATTTTACGGCAAGTTCAAGTTAAAGAAATTAGAGAAGCGATCGCCAATGGGTAAGTTATCGAAGATTATCCAAATGATAAATATGGCCCAAGTTGCCTTATTAGTGGTTTGACCCAAAACCAACGCCCCATCCACATTCAATGCAGTTATCCTGATCGTCCTTTAATAAAAATTATTACTTTATACGAACCCGATCCACGTCGATGGAATGATAATTTTACAAAAAGGAGAAACAATGATGACGAGTCATGAGCAAGAAGTTCTAATTGAAAAACTGGTGACTTATACACTCCAACTCAATGGGCAAGTTTTTGTAATTAAGAATGTGCCTGCTCGCGTCAATGAAGAAACAGGAGAACAGTTTTTTGCACCCTCAACAGTAGAGCATTTACAGCAAATTATACTGGCTGGGCAAGAGCCAGATTACTTCACTGAAGTCCCTGTGTATAACTATGCAGCATAAACATGGGAATTGTAAGCACTAGGCAGCCTGATTAAATCTCTCCTATCCAATAGTTAGAAGTACCTTTATGCCATTAGTCAGACGTAATGGCATCTCTAAGCTTTTAAGGTGAGTTCAGAGGTTATGACACCTCTAGCCCAAAAAACGAAAGAGGGTGCAAAATGGCTATCGAACAACTCACCTTAAACCAAGTTAACCGGGAGATGCAGCAGTGCATTCAAAACTGCTTGGACTGTCACAGCATCTGCCTGAATACAGTCACATATTGCCTACGAAAAGGTGGTCGTCACGCAGAACCTGCTCACATTCGGTTAATGCTTGATTGCGCTGACATCTGTAATACCAGCGCTAATTTTATGCTTCGAGGTTCTGATTTACACGCTCGTACCTGCGGCGTTTGCGCTGAACTATGTCAACGATGTGCGGATGACTGCGATCGCATGGGTGATGATGCCCAAATGAAAGCCTGTGCTGATATGTGTCGTCGTTGTGCCGATTCTTGTCGAAAGATGGCAATGGCAACTGCTTAAGTAAACAGTGTTAAGACATCAGATAAACAAGGGAGTAACGATGGTATACTCCCTTGTTTTCTATTCTCCTTAACGGATACCAGCAGTTTCTAAAGACAAGTCTTGAAACATCGGGGTGCTAAGATAACGTTCACCAAAGGAAGGCTGAATCATCACAATTAGCTTTCCGGCATTTTC
This sequence comes from Halotia wernerae UHCC 0503, assembly GCA_034931985.1. Classification (GTDB taxonomy): domain Bacteria; phylum Cyanobacteriota; class Cyanobacteriia; order Cyanobacteriales; family Nostocaceae; genus Halotia; species Halotia wernerae. Next base: position 12,081 of record JAYGHB010000130.1, on the reverse strand, counting down.
TGGACGTTTACCTACTTGGATGGCAGCACACAAAGCAGCACCAGAAGATATTCCAGATAATAATCCTTCTTCTTTGGCTAAACGCCGCCCATAAGCCATTGATTGCTCATCGCTAACTCGAATCACTTCATCGATTAATTCTAGGCGCAGAACATCTGGGACAAATCCAGCCCCAATGCCTTGAATTTTATGCGGCCCAGCTTCACCACCAGAAAGAACTGGACTGTTGCTGGGTTCAACTGCGATCGCTTGCACACTCTGCTTCCGTTCTTTAAGTACTTCGGCAATCCCAGTAATCGTCCCACCAGTACCTACCCCAGCAATGACGATATCCACTTCGCCATCTGTATCTGCCCAAATTTCTTCTGCGGTTGTTTCTCGGTGAATTTTGGGATTAGCTGGGTTGCGGAACTGTTGCAGCATTAAGGCATTGGGAGTGCTAGCTACAATTTCCTCTGCTTTACGAATTGCTCCCCGCATTCCCTCAGACCCTGGTGTCAACTCTAAAGTAGCACCGTAGGCTCTCAGCATCGCCCTGCGTTCTTGGCTCATTGTCTCTGGCATGGTCAAAATCAAACTATAGCCACGCGCCGCTGCTACCATCGCTAAGGCAATGCCCGTATTACCAGAAGTTGGCTCGACTAAAATTGTTTTACCTGGCTCAATCAAACCTTCTGCCTCTGCCGAAAGCACCATACTGATTCCAATGCGGTCTTTCACTGAAGCAGCTGGATTCATGCATTCTAGTTTGACAACTATCCTGGCTCCTACTCCCTCAGCTTGGGGAATCTTATTTAGCTGAACTAAAGGAGTTCTTCCAATAAGTTCTGTTACGTCTTTAGCAATTCTCATTAATTAACTCCTAAAATCCAAATTCTAGAGCAGACTATTTACCTATAACAATCAACTTGTATATATTTAACTTACTGTCGAGTCTCAGCGAATGTGTATACCCTGTAATCTCAATAAAGCACAAAATCGCTAGGTAAAGGCAGGAATTTGATCAAATTTTCCCACTAATTAGCGTTCCAGACTGTCTTGTATTTACCCATAATGAAGTTTGAAAATTCTGAATTGCTGAAATTCACCTTTTTTAGTGAAATTTGGTTGCCAAACCTGTTAGCTATTGACTAAGCATCTGATAAATTAACTTTCTCAAAACGTCAAAGTTTTAATATTTGATATTTAGTATCAAAAGCTTCATTTTTGGGAAACATATTAATGGTTTTTTCTCTATTATTAATGTATACTCATCGCCATAGAATGCATTTGCTTGAGTACAAGTTTTGATGCCAATTATCTAGAGCTAAAACAGCCCTTTATCGGCAACCCATATAGCTTTGACGTTGAGTGCAGAAATACTAGAACCCTTCCTCATCAATACTAGTACTCTACCTCAAAAATACCAGCACCCATACCCCCAATAGTTTTTGTAAGACTTGTCAGTTAAGGGTTACAGGCTTTGAGTACAACTTTAATAAATTTAATAATTCTGATCCACCAAGCTAAATTTTGATTCAAAGAGACAACTGTTATAAATTGTGTAGGATTTACGCAGAGATTCCCCTCTACCCCCCGAAATTCCTGGGCTTTTGTCCAGTGAACAAGGGGGGACTTCTTAACCCTCTTTTGTTCTGTTGCTAACAGAATGAAAAAAGTTTTCAGGATTTGAGTGCCTTAGTTCTTAGTTGATAATTATAGTATTTGTGGAAAATTTGGTAATTTGTCAGGGGTCAGTAGTTAGTGGTAATTAACAAGAAACTAACAACTAACAACCAACTACTCACGATATAGATATTTTCTTTCTGGGTGCATACTACCTAGCAAAGCAGAGCAAAGATGAAAGTAAAATTTCTAAATGTTCTCACAGTTTGTCTGGTTACTTTAGCAATGCTTTCTCCAGGACTAGTAGTATTGAGTGTAGTTTGGGGACGACATATAGAGCTAGTTAAAACACAGAATTTAGCCTGTGAATTTAAAAATAGTAATGCAGGCGATACTACTTTATCTTCCCAGATAGTTAGTACAAATTCATCTCAATCTCAGCCTAGTATCCAACTTTCTGACCGCAATGCTGTAAACCAAGTGATGATTGCTGTTGAACAATATAAACTTGCTGCCATACTGCAATGGTTTGTCTTGTTAACTCCAATTTTTGTTGGGTTAGGAATCATTGTTTACGATAGGTATCTTGTTTATCGTGCTGCCGTTTTACAAGAACAAATTGAAATGTTAGAGAGGTTGTGGCAGCAAAGTATCGAGCAATAAACGACTAACTAAAACTTCATTATTTCCAAATCATCATGACAGAAGAACGCCAAGTACAGTATTTTGAACTGATTGACCAATTACTTAAATGTCCCAATGGTCAAGAACCAGAAGTTTTAGAATCCCAACCAGAATTAATTGATGCTGACTTTGTACAAACAGTATTACAAGTAGCAACTGCATTTGCACATGAAGGTAATCAAGATGGTGCCCAGTTTTTATTCTTTATAGGACGTGAACTAGCTAAACAATTGGGATTATATCCTGAAGTTCCAAATCCTGAAGTTGCGAATAAGGAGTAAAGATGCTGCTGACTGAAACCGACGCTGGACAAATAGCATTAGAGTTTCTCATGGCAGACTGGAACATCTCAGAAGATCATAGAGAATGGTTCACAGTCTTTAACTCTCGTCTAGTTGGTGAGAGTTGGTACATTGTGGAACTAGGTGTAGAAGGGTTTCCAGATAGGTGGTTTATCCAAGTCTACGATACGGGAATGTGTGATCCAAACTATACATTTATGTCACCGATTCGTGGTTCAGAGGGATTTTTGGACTTTGTAGAAGTGCCAGAGATGGTAGCCGAAGTCTTGGTTGCAGAACGCAAGTCCCGATAATATAGCAGGGGACAGGTTTGAAAGTCTGTTGGTGTCCGGATTTTATAATCGGTTTATGTCCTAACCTTAAAAGACTCAGCCACTGTAGTGGGATATCTTAGCTTTAGAAGTCGCTCCCGACCATGTACATTTATTTGTGGAGCATCAGCCAGATATTGCTATTAACCAGATAGTAAAAGCCTTTAAGGGACGCTCATCTTATCTGTTGCGTCAAGAGTTTCCACAATTATTGAAATTGCCTAGCCTATGGACTAATAGCTATTTTTACTCTACTGCTGGGCAGGTTTCAGCAGACGTAATTAAAAGGTATATTGAAGATCCTCATCACGGATAATATTTACGGCGAATTTATTCGCCGTTGGCACTTCCTCCACTGCCTTAAGTCAAGTGGCTTCCGTGCCGTTCGGCGTTCTTCTTGTGATCAGGAAAAATTAGTGTGGACTTTTGACTAATACCGATCTTGGCGTGTGATCAAACCACCAAAAAACGCTCCTAAGATTGTACCTGTCCACAAGCCTGTGGTGCTACCTTGCCAAGTTGCCCCCGGCATCACCCAAGCATTACACATCTGTTTAAAGCCCCAAGACTGGTTTTGGCACTTCTGACTATGTAACATGAGGGTGATTTGCCCACCGATGTAACCACCAAAAAATCCTGATGAAAGCGCCAAAAAGGTGCAAATTAAAACTCGGTTTTTAGCCATTAGTCAACTTTTCCACTGACAACTGACAACTCTTCTACTGACAACTGAGCTTTTCAACCCGTATTTCTCATACCCGCAGCAATACCATTAATGGTTAACAATGCTCCTCGCAGTAACTCACCCTTGCTATAACGAGAGTGAATCACGCCAGAAGTAGCAGTGATATTCCGGGATTGTCGCAGGCGTTTGAGTAGGGAAACTTGGATAAATCCTAGTGGTACAATTGTGCCGTTGCGTAACTGTACTGAACGTTGCAATACAGGATCACCATCTAAAAGGCGATTGTGACCAGTGATTTTGAGTACGAAATCCCTTGTGAGATAAAATTCGTGAGCAATTTGCTCAAAAACTTTCTCAAATCGGTCTATATCTTCTGGATTTGACAATTCTTGGACGTAGTGATGTGCCATTTGCATATCTACTTTTGCCAAGGTCATCTCTGCTTTAGAAATCACCATTTTGAAGAATGGCCATTTAAGATAAAAGTAACGCAGCAATTTCAGGTGTTCTTCTGGTTCTTCGTTCAAGAATTCTTGTAAAGCTGTGCCAATACCATACCAAGAAGGCAGCAAAAATCGTGTTTGTGTCCAGCTGAATACCCAAGGAATGGCTCGCAGGCTGCTTAAATCTTTTTTGCCAGATGGACGGCGCGCCGGACGGGAACTAATTTGCAGTTGGCTAATTTCCTCGATTGGGGTGACTTGGTGGAAAAAGTCAATAAAATCTGGTTGCTCGTAGATCAAATTGCGATAATGTTGACGCGATCGCGCTGCTATTTCTTCCATAATCTCATTCCAAGGTTCGATATCATCAAACCCAGTCCGCAGGAGGCTAGCTTGAATTACAGCGGTGGTAATGGTTTCTAAATTGTACAAAGCCAAGTCTAACAAGGAGTATTTGGAAGCTAAAACTTCCCCTTGTTCGGTAATTTTAATCCGCCCATTAATACTGTGTCCTGGTTGAGCCAAAATCGCCTCATAAGCCGGGCCGCCACCACGTCCTACAGAACCGCCCCGTCCGTGGAAAATTCGCAAATTTAGACCGTATTCTTCGGCAATTGTCTGAAGTGATTTTTGAGCTTTATGAATTTCCCAGTTGCTACTTAAAAAACCAGAGTCTTTGTTGCTGTCGGAATACCCAAGCATTACTTCTTGCAAGTTGGGGTAGAGGTAGAGGGAGGGGGAGAAAGCAGGGGGAGCAGGGGAGGATGAATGTGCTGTTTGGATATTTTCGTAGCCACCAGCTAATAAAGCCCGATATAGCGGTAGTTCAAACAGTTGGCGCATGACGCTTCGAGAACGCTGCAAGTCTTCTACCGTTTCAAATAGAGGAACAACTTGGATTGTTCCTACAGCAATGGCGGGATCGAAAAGCCTAGCTTCTTTGGCTAGAAGCAAAACTTCCAGTACGTCGCTAACTTCGCGGCACATACTGATAATGTAAGTTTGACAGATGTTGATACCAAATTCTTGTTGCAGCGATCGCAAAACGCGAAAGGTTTGAATGACATCGTTGGTTTTTTCCGAAAATGGCAATTCTGCTGGAATTAACGGCCGGCGGGTTTGCAGTTCACTTGTGAGCCAAGCAACTCTTTGTACTTCTGATAGTTCGTTATAAGCTTGGGGCAATACTTGCAAGTATTCCAGAATTTCATTCAGCGTATCAGAATGTCGAGATGATTCTTGGCGGATATCCAACTGGGTGAGGTTAAAGTCAAATATTTCTACCTGACAAATCAGATTTTCTAGCTCCCCACAACTTAAACCAGTTTCAGTTAAATTATGTTGAATCAATCGCAGTTCTGACAAAAATTCTAACCCTGACCGATACATGGGGGTATCATCATTGGTCGGCATTTCTCGGTTATATAAAGCGATATTGCGATCGCGGGTATTTTCTAGCCGTCTTAAGACATAAGCCAATTTCAGCCGATAAGGTTCTTGGCGATAACGCAACGCTAGGGCATCATAGACATCGCTCAACTGCGACTGATCCAACTCCAAAGATTCCAGCAAGTCTGGTAAGACATCGCTCCAGTGCATGGATACACTCAATAATTCAATCAGTTGCTTCACTGACTGGATGTATCTTTCCAGCACCATTTTGCGCTGATAACAAGCTGTTCGCCAGGTGGTCTCAGGTGTTACTGATGGATTACCGTCTCTATCTGAACCTACCCAGGAGCCAAAAGAGCAAAAGTTTTTACTCGGTGGTTCTAACCAAGCAAAGGTCTGATTTAAAGCGTACTTAAAGCGCTTATACAGTTGGGGAATGCCATCAAATAACACTTCTTGGAAGTAATGCAAAGCATAATCTACTTCATCTAGAACTGTGGGTTTAAATTGATGGAGTTCATCTGTACGCCACCACAGGCGAATTTCTTCGAGTAATTTTTCTCTGATTTCAGCCGATTCCCAAGGATATCCTCCTAAGGTACCATCAGAGTGGTTTTCCACTGCATCGAGCTTTTGTAGGAGTTCTACTACTTGCCGTTGTTTATCCCGGATAGTATGACGCACAATTTCCGTAGGGTGAGCTGTGAATACCAAGCGCACATCTAGCTGCGAAATCAGCCGTTGAATTTGCTGAGGTGGTACATTCAATTTAAATAAATGGGGAAACAAGTTAGCAAAAGTACCTTTTGGTTTTTCGGGGGTTTTGGTAACCCAACTTTTAGCTAGCAAGTCCGCATCTATGCCCCTATTTACAATCGGATCATCTTCTTTTTGATTTGAGGAATAGGTAATATTTGATTGGGTTTCTTGATACACCAGTTCTGTTGCTACTTCGGAGTAGCGGGTTAATTGCTGCCGTTGTTCATACTCCTGCTCCATGATATTAATTAACTGAAAATACAGAGCAAAAGCACGAGCCGCCCTGATTGCTTCGTTAATATTCAGTTGTTCAATTAACTTGACGGCAGAATCGGCTTGGTCATTTGTCGCTTGTCCTTCTGGTGAACACAAATCGCGTAATTGCCGCAATAGATCCACCATCTTTTGGCCACATTCTTGCCGGAGTACTGACTCCCATAATTCCTCCACTATTTGGAGGCGATGACGCAAAAATAATTCCGACGCGGGATAGAAATTCACAGCTTGAGACCAAGAGTATAAAAGAGAACTCATATTTTTTGCTGTTGTAAAGTCGATTATTGTTTACACTTCTTAGATTTAGCGATTTATGCTCAGGGTCTTATCCTTGAGCAAATTAGCTTTTAAGTATAATTTTTAGCTTTATTGGCTCAATTCGTTGTCATCTGGAAAAGGGAGAATGGGCAAGCGATCGCCTCGAAACAATTCTTCACTGGCTTGTCCCATAGAATCTAGTGCTTTTACAGTGACTTTTCCTGTGGTGAGCAGCAGTAGTATAGACCCTGTACCCATTAACAGGAGAAATTGGGGAATGCTAAAAAAAGTCAAATTTAATTCGGGGTTCTGTGAGGAGTTTGTGGTTGTAGGAGGCATTGCTAATTCTTAGTTGTTGGGCAGTAAAATGAAACGCGAAACTCAATGTCTGTACAACTTGCAACTATACAAGACTATCTTGGTCTATTTTGCAAGCTAAGAAGGTAACAAAAGTGTTAAAAAAAAACTGCAAAGTATGATAAACCTATGTTTCTAGTTTACAAGTGCAGGCACTACCCCCCAATACTCGCTTCCTGTAAAGTTAACTGCCCATGAAAACAGTATTACCAGATAGCCAGCAATCTTTAGTGCAGTGGGTCAGCCAAGTAACAGGAATCAACTCTTTCGGGGTGAAAATCCGGTTGCGGGGAAACGACCTACATATTCTCTGTGAAGGTTTAGAGTGTCCTCAACGCTGGCGCACTCTGTCTGACTTGCTTCGCGCCTTACAGCAAACAGACTTGGATGTCTTAACAAGTAACGAACAACCCTCAATATACCAAGTATTTGTCTACGGGCGGAAGAAAGAGGAACATCGCCCCAAATGGTGTCATCGGGTTTATTTAAATCAGTTGGAACGACACCTAGAACAGGTAGAGCTAGCCCTACAAAACTCAGAAAAGTCTACGGGAGTGGGCGGGGCGCTGATCATCTCTAACGAAAGTTTGGCACGCCGAGGAGACCCAAATGCCATTGCTCGCTATCTCAGCGAAACTCTCAGTCCGTTGGGCGTGTCGGTGCATGTCAAAATCCAGCAGCATCAGCTCAAAGATGGCGCTCAAACTGAAGTAAATCGTCTGTGGATATTTTGCCAGACTAGCTATAGTCCTGATCCCTCATTGCTAGCAGAGCCAGTAGCGCAGCAGTTACGACATCTGAAACTCTCTGGCTACCAAGACGCAGTAATTGCTTTACAAGTCAATGGCGAAACCACACCCGATTGGCTATTGCGGATTGATTTAACGCCACCAGAATTGATGCTCAAGGAATGGGCACGTTGGGGTGATGTACAAGCGATCGCCAGGCTGTTAACTGAGGTATTGTCTAAGTTAAAGGTGGCTGTGCAAGCTTCTCTCAAAGAATCAACTCTACATATATTTTGCACCCCAGAAGGGGACTCCCCAGAGCCGGATAAGACACAGTGTCTAGCAGCAATTTTACCTCAACTAGAAGCGATCGCTCCCCAAGGCATTCTCGCCGCTACTGTTTACGGACAAAAAACAGACGAAAAAGAACCAGCATGGATTGAGTGGCTGTCTTTACCTGCTGCGGAACATCCTGCTTTAGCAACTTCAGCTTTAGAGTTAGCAATTACTGGTGATGAACCAGCGATCATTTTTTTACTAGAGCGTTTACTCAATTCTGATCTGGATTGGCGTTTGAAAACAGGTGGTATAAGGGTACTCCTGCTTCGCAAAGAGGATTTATTGCATGTTATGTGTGATGCACCTATTTGCCCAACACGCAAGCAAGTAGCCAATAAAGTTACGCAGTTTGTGCGCCAGTTAAAACTACCTGGGATTACAGGAGTGCGTGTCTACGGTCGTCGTGCTGGTAATAAGGAACCTTTTTGGCATCATGGCGTGGATTTGTCGCAACGCCAACGTTTAGTTCCAGAAGCTACCCCAGAATTTGCTGCAACATCAGAATACGTTGATGACCTTTTAAGCACTGAGGCTAGTGAACCAATTTTCCGGGCTGATCTTACTTCCGAAGAAGTTCACAATTTTGTTACAGAAGTAGCCCGGGATTGGACGACAACTGCAATTGCCAAAGTGAAAAAGTGGTTGCTATCAACCCAAGTATTTACGGAAACCGACTCCTCAGCCCAGCAAAACCCTTATACTCAAGGGCTGAATGTAGCACTAATTTGGGGAACTCTGGGATTATTGCTCACCCTGCAAACTGATTGGATTTTGGGTCGAATTGTGGCTGGTACTACACCAAGTTCACCACAGATAGCGAGTGTTTCATCCCCATCATCCAAGTCTGAAGATAGCCAAAGTCAAAGCGAAGTATTTTTTAGCAGCACTACTAGGACAAGATCCTCTCAAAGTAAAGGTGATGGATTTAATGCTTCTGGCTTTACTCAAGATGGTGAAAAACCTCAAAATTTAACAGCTGCACCATTGAAACAAAAAGCTAACGCCGCAGCGATTTTGTTAGCAGCGCGATCGCAAATATCCAGTTTTAATATTAGGCAATTAGATGAGCAGTTGGCATTATATAAACAGCGGCTAGCTAACAAAGGTAATCCTCCACAAGTCTTAATTATTGGTTCTTCCCGTGCATTGAGGGGAGTTGATCCGGTTGCACTTTCTAAAGCTTTAGCAAATCAGGGTTATCCAAATATTGATGTATTTAACTTTGGTATTAATGGCGCTACAGCCCAAGTAGTAGACTTTTTGATTCGCCAAGTTTTAGAGCCATCAGAACTACCAAAACTAATTATTTTGGCAGATGGTTCCCGTGCTTTTAATAGCGGTCGGGAAGACATCACATTTAATGCGATCGCTGCCTCAAATGGTTATAAACAAGTGTTGAAAAAAGCAGCAACAACTGCAACTAGTGATGACTCCCTCCCAAAACCTGCAAACTCTACTGAAGAACCTAAAACAGAGGAAAAACTAGAGTTTAGCAGCTATCAAGCCGTAAATCAATTGTTAAATCAGGCATTAGCAAGTATTTCTGCCAGCTACCCCAACCGTGATCAGGTGAAGAATTTATTGCACAAACAATTTATATCTTTGCCTTTTGTAAGCGATCGTCATCAGACGGTGACATCACAAACACAATCTAAAACTGAAGATTTAGAAGCAGAAACTTCTGAGCAAGCAGTTGATTTTGATGGTTTCTTACCTTTATCTATACGCTTTAATCCTGCTAGATACTATCAAAAACACTCCAGAGTTACAGGAAATTATGACAACGATTATAAGTCCTTCCAATTAGGAGGTGAACAAGATGCAGCCTTCCAAGAAATGCTGCAATTTACCCAATCTCAGAAAATTTCTCTAGTATTTGTTAACATGCCTCTCACCGCCGACTATTTAGATCAAGTACGCACAAAATATGAACAAGAATTTCAGCAATATATGTTGCATTTAGCAACCAGCCCCAACTTTATCTATCGGGACTTAAGCGAACTTTGGCCTAAAGCAAATGACTACTTTTCTGACCCCAGTCACCTCAATCGTTTTGGTGCCTACGAAGTCTCAAAAAAGTTGGCTAATGACCCCATGATTCCTTGGACTGCAAAGTAAATGCCCCATGCTTCGCTCAATTAAAAACTAAGAATTGAATTGATTTAATTTTTAATTTTTAATTTTTAATTCCTGAAGGGATGCCCAATACCCATTAACTAAACAATGAACTTTATATCAATCTCTTACGGACTATTCTTACTGAGTGTGCTAGTAATTTATTGGTCTTTGGATCGTCAGCGGTTGCGGCTGTGGACTTTGCTGATTGCTAGCCTTGTTTTCTATGCATCTTTGAGCATTCAATACATACCCTTACTCTTAGCACTAACTTTTATTAACTTCCGCTTAGGGCGAGAGATTGGCAACAATACTTCACCAGGACAACATTCTCTTGACTGGCAAATCTCTAATGAAGAGTGGCAGTTTGCTCAAGCAGACTGGAGTCGTCGCCGTCTGAAATTGTTGTGGTTGGGTATAATTTTAAATGTCTTACTATTACTAATTTTTAAGTATCTCCCCGCTATATTAAAGTTGGTTTTTCATCTGCAAATCAACTCACCAGAAGGCTCTTTGAAATTTATTGCACCTTTGGGAATCTCATTTTTCACCTTCGAGTGCATTGCTTATTTAGTAGATGTCTATCGTGGTGCGCCTGCTACTGAACAATTTCTCAAATTTGCCACCTACAAATTATTCTTTGCCAAACTGATCTCAGGCCCTATTACTCGCTACCACAATCTAGTAACTCAGCTTAATACAATGCACTTGCCCACATCTGACAGAGTGGCTGAGGCACTATGGTTAATTGCTAGGGGCGCAGTTAAAAAAGGTATACTTGCAGATCATTTAGGAATTTTTGTCGATTTGTGTTTTGGCAATTTGCAAAGAGCAGGTAGTGCCGATCTTTGGTTAGCTACATTTGCCTATGGTTTGCAATTGTATTTAGATTTTAGTGGTTATGTAGACATTGCCCGTGGTAGTGCTTTGCTTTTCGGCTTAGTTTTACCTGAGAATTTTGACTTTCCTTATTTCAGCACCAGCATTGCAGAATTTTGGCGGCGCTGGCACATGACTTTAGGAGATTGGCTGCGTAACTATGTCTATTTTCCTTTAGGTGGTTCTCGTCAAGGCTTGACTCGTACTTGCTGGAATTTGTTTGTTGTGATGCTAATAGCTGGTATTTGGCACGGTTCTGCTTGGGGTTTTGTAGTTTGGGGCGCTTATCACGGATTAGCTTTAGGAGTGCATCGATTCACAGATGTGATGAGCGATCGCTATGATCAATTAGAGCATTTCTGGCAAAATCCTTTAGGTATAGTTGTAGCCTGGCTTTTGACTCAACTAATGGTTTTTACCTCTTGGATTTGGTTTCGTCTACCCAACCTCCAAGACTCTTCTTTAGTAATTCAACACCTTTGGGGTCATGCTGCCGATGCCCAGTTTGCTCAAAAGGTCTATGTGGAAGCTCTGAATACGAGCCAATACCAACTTGCTGGAATGCTGTTTATATTAGCTGCCTTAATGGGTATACTTTATGCTTTCAATGGAAGGCTGAAGTTAGAGTTAAACTGGCCTCTCAAGCTTGTCTTCGTACCCCTATGCCTTTACGCTGTTTGGCTATTAGCTCCTGAAGGCAGCTTACCTTATATATATTTTGATTTTTAACAAGCTCGGTTATGACTAATGAAGAATAAGCAATGCCTACCCAATATCACATCCTACATAAGTAAACTTAATTACTAACGTAAAATACATAAGATAACTGTTACTCAAAATACGTAAAGTCATGTTAAGTTTATTAACACAGGCAGGAAATCAATCCACCTGATTCATAAAAACATAAAGCACTCATAAAAACATGACTACAACCTTACAACAGCGCTC
>JAYGHB010000129.1:0-36059 GCA_034931985.1 Halotia wernerae UHCC 0503 | reverse complement strand
GTATTTCTGATTGGGGGGATTTGCTGATTGATAGCGAGTTGGAAATACGAGCATGTGGTATTTTCGGCTTTTCCATCTGTATGTCGTCATTACAGTGATCATATTAATTTGTATTTTTAGTATTAACCGCAGTGCCAAAAATGATTGGGAATACAGAGCATTTATTTAATGTGGATAAAGTGAAAAATCCTATTGAAGTCTACAAGTGCCGTGAACCAGTCAAGGTTAAACGAGATGGAAATGTTGTGTCCAAATGACACAACGACCCTGGTGAGATGATATGTAGTTTTTTTAAGAAGTCCTGAAAATTAACTCACGATTTGGGTATCCCCTTTGACTTAGAGGAATTATCTACCCGCCTGCTGGAGATTCTATTAAGGTTCAAGAGTTATTATGACGACAAAGGTTGCACCCATTATTGCAGTGTTGGGTCAAAATAGCGTAGCAGTAGCCCGCAAAATGATGAGTGTTTTGCCAGGGGCGACATTATACGGTTTAGCGGGTCGCACCTCTGAGGTTGATGTCAGTTTCACTAATTTCGGCGATACATTGCGGGAGTTGTTCGTGGAGGGAAGACCGCTGATTGGTATTTGTGCAGCAGGTATCTTGATTAGGACACTAGCACCTATGGTCTCGGATAAACGACAGGAACCGCCAGTGCTAGCTGTTGCTGAGGATGGTAGTGCTGTAGTTCCCCTGTTGGGCGGGCTTAATGGGGTAAACGATTTAGCACGCCGCATTGCTGAGGTACTTGATGTTAAAGCTGCAATCACAACTACAGGTGATCTGCGTTTCCACACTGAGCTGTTATCTCCTCCTTCTGGATACCATTTAGCTAATCCAGATGATGCTAAGACATTTATCTCAGATTTGCTAGCCGGAGCGCAAGTTAAATTAGAGGGGATGGCATCTTGGTTAAGTAATAGTCAACTACCCATAGACACCAACGGAAATTTAACCATCCAGGTTACAGAACGCTTGGTGACACTGACACCCACCTGTTTGGTTTATCACCCAGCAACTGTAGCGATCGCCATTAGTGATACTGTTGATGTAGCTGTAGTACAACAGTTACTCACTGATGCGAAACTAGCGCCTCAATCTGTAGCAGGAATATTTGCACCCCTGACGATCGCAGCTAACCCAGCAATTCACGCCATTGCTAACGCCTTAGGAGTACCCACCCGCTTTTTTACTTCAAATCAGTTAGAAACTCTGCTATCACAAGGTTATAGCCCAGTCCAAGCAATAGCGATCGCCGCAACAGGTACGTCTTCCCATCTTCTTACCTCTTCATTTTCCCACCTAGCGATCGCCATTGCTCCCCAAGTAATCGACCCCAGCATCATCGGTCAACCCCGTGGGCGGTTAGCGATTGTGGGTATAGGGCCTGGTTGGTCACAGTGGATGTCTCCGGAAGTGCAGGAAATACTCAAGTCTGCAACTGACTTGGTAGGGTATAAAACATACTTAGATTTAGTCGGTTCTCTTGCTGATGGTAAACAACGGCATGAGTCAGATAACCGCGAAGAAATTGCACGGGCAAAGATGGCTCTGGATTTGGCAGTAGAAGGGCGATATGTAGCAGTGGTTTCCTCTGGCGACCCTGGTATCTATGCAATGGCAGCAGCGATTTTTGAGGTATTGGATCACCACGCCCAACTAAAATGGAACAGTATCGATATTCATGTTGCACCAGGTATATCAGCAATGCAAGCTGCGGCGGCTGCGATTGGCGCTCCTTTGGGACATGACTTTTGCGCGATTTCTCTCTCGGATATCTTGAAGCCTTGGTCAATTATCGAACAACGAATTACGGCGGCGGCTAAAGCTGATTTTGCGATCGCATTTTACAATCCTGTTTCCAAAGAACGCACTTGGCAACTAGCAGCAGCCAGGAATATTTTATTGCAATATAGAACACCTGATACCCCAGTAGTTTTGGCAAGGAATATTGGCAGACCAGGACATATAGTCAAAGTGATTACTCTTGACAAGTTAACGCCAGATCTTGCTGATATGCGGACTATTATTTTAGTTGGTTCAACACAGACTCGGATTATTCAGCGCGGCGATGGTAGTATTTTTGTTTATACGCCTCGTAGTTACACTGAAGGCAAGAATGCATGAGGGGTGGATGAAAAGACGAACAAATATTCATGATACTATTAGCAAAAGTGTAGGCAGTTCACGAAGATACAGCTTGCAGATGCGAAAAGCGAGATAAGTGTTCCCAACTAATAGCTTGGTTACGCCCAGTAACTTTAGCATGAAACAAGCATTGATCAGCGCGATGCAGTAGACTAAGCCCTTTATCATCGTCACCAACTTCTAGACTAGCAGTGCCTAAGCTAATAGTAATATCAATTGTTAGTTTACTATTAATGGCGAATGGTTGCTCGTTAACTACACGATTGAGGCGATCCGCTACTAATAACGCTTCGTCACCTATGGTATTAGCTAGAACAACTACAAATTCCTCACCACCATAGCGGAATGCAGTATCTTGTGAACGTAGGTTGTGCCGCAGTCGGCTACATAGTAATTGCAAGATGCGATCGCCAACTAAATGACCATAGGTATCGTTAACTTTCTTAAAATAGTCCACATCTAAAATAATTAAACTCAAGGGTATACTTTGATTTTGGGCTTTTTGAATTTGTCTGGGTAAATCCCATTCTAATGCCCGACGATTATTGAGTTCTGTTAACGAATCAGCTAAAGCGATCGCTGATAATAAATCATTTTTCTGAATCAAATCTCGGTACTTTTGCACTTTACGCAAACCAACCGTTAAATGAGCAAATATTAGGCGATCGTTTGCTGTTAAACCTCTCAAGTTATGGTTTATTTTTTCTTCAGGAAGCTGCCAAATATAAGCATCAGCTCCTTGATTGAGAATAATGGCAGTCATCTGCAATTCCCACTCCCAACCATATTTACTTTTATTAGCCAGTGCTTCAGGACGATCTTCTAGGAAAATAGAGTATATCCAGGATAGCTGGGTCTGTTCTTTTAACCAACTACACAGTTGTGTGCTGCTCTCCATACTAGCCTGCACAAGTATTATATCGGGCGGCGTAATTTGAATGTGTGCTATTGTCTGATGGAAATCAGTAATAGTAATAACTTCTAAAATATAAGCGGTTGTATCACGGATCTGATCGGGAAGTGTGCCAAGAAAGTTATTACTTCCAAAGACCAGAATGGAAATCTTCATTGCTGTGCTTTCTGACCTATTTCAAGCTAAAGCTTACTAGTATTTATTCCGAATAATAGAATATATTCGGTATTTATTTCATAGAGTTATTACTCAACATTTGATAGTCTTAACGTTAAATTTATCATCACATAGCAATTTTATCTCCTCTTAATCTGTTAATTTTATGACAGTTTATAAAGTTTGATGTTCTGATAATTAATTTCTGCTTTACTATATTTCTTTTTAAAACAGTATAAACACTGAATCTTATTTTTTAAATTTAAATTCATCCTGGTAATTCCCAGGTGTTACTGAACTCAAAGCATTGTCAAAATCAACTATTTATAACAGCAAATGTTATGTAAGATCAAAATACAAGGCAGTTTTCTTTATAAAAAGAAAGCTGCTTTTGAGTCGTATATCGTCATCATACACTCATTCTGAGCATCTGCTAAGTGATATAGGACTCATATTTGATTTTTGAAAAAATTCAGTACACATCATATAATTTCTTTCCTGTCCCCTGTCCCCTATTCCCTGCCTCTACGAGTGATTCACCAAATCAAACCGGATTACTATAGCTTGTTTGTTTAATCGTCGTATTTGTTTATAACGATGCAATGATTTGTGTATTTGTTTCAAATCATTCAAATATCTAGTAAATATACATAAAAAGTCCAGAAAAACTACTTAATAACATCCTCAATAAACATTTTTCATTGTTAATGTTCCGCCTGTTTTAGCGAAACTATCGAGGATAAATTGTTTGATGCTAGCTAGGTCATCTAAACTTGATACAAGATTTATAAAGTATGATTAATAGCCTTCTATTTTGTAACCAGCAGCAACAATCACCTGTTTGATAGACTCTTCCGAAGCCGCAGAATCTACTGTGACAGTTTTAGATTTCACATCTACCTCTACTTGAGCATTCGGTTCCATCGTATGAATAGATTCGGTAATTTTTGTTGCACAAGCATCACAGGCAATATCCGGTACTTTCAGTTTGAGTGACATTACTTACCTTATAACTAAAGTTTTAATTTTTGCTTAGATATCAATCATATTAGTTCGGATAGCGATCGCGCATCTTACTAGAGTTAGAACAGTACCCACCAGCAAAATTTACTGGCAGCTAGACGGAACAAAATGCAAAAATAGATAAAGCTAGCCAAAAAGTGAAAAATGAAGTACGAAAAAATAACCAGCTGCTTCATGCTTCACACTATAAATACTTAATCCTTTAGTCCACCCATGCCTTCTAATCCCCAAAAACTCAGCGGTAACGAAATTCGCAATTTATTCCTTGACTTCTTTGCTGGGCGCGGCCACCAGATTCTCCCAAGTGCTTCCGTCGTGTCAGAAGATCCGACCTTGCTGCTGACGGTCGCGGGGATGGTACCATTTAAGCCGATATTCTTAGGGCAACGCACGCCAGAATTTAAGCGAGCTACTACTTCCCAAAAGTGCATCCGTACTAACGATATTGAAAATGTCGGACGCACCAAACGGCATCATACGTTTTTTGAGATGCTGGGTAACTTCAGTTTTGGTGATTATTTTAAAGAACAAGCGATCGCCTGGGGTTGGGAAATCTCCACAAAAGTCTTTGGTTTTTCCCCAAAAAACTTGGTAGTCAGCGTTTTTGAAGAAGATGATGAAGCTTATAATATATGGCGCGATCAAATCTGTGTACCGGAAGCCAGAATCAAGCGCATGGGTGAAGACGATAACTTTTGGGCAATGGGTGCTACTGGCCCTTGTGGCCCTTGTTCGGAGATATATTATGACTTCCACCCCGAACGCGGCGATGACAACATTGATTTAGAAGACGATTCCCGATTTCTTGAGTTTTATAACCTCGTCTTCATGCAATATAACCGCGACGTGTCCGGTAAATTAACACCACTGCAAAATAAAAACATCGATACTGGGATGGGTTTAGAGAGGATGGCGCAAATTCTCCAACAAGTCCCAAATAACTACGAAACTGACTTAATTTTTCCCATTATTCAAACAGCAGCGCAAATTGCGGGGATTGACTACCATAGCAGCGACGAGAAAACCAAAGTCTCCTTAAAAGTGATTGGCGATCATGTTCGTGCTGTCGTCCATATGATTGCTGATGAAATCCGCGCCTCCAACGTGGGACGGGGTTATGTGCTGCGGCGATTAATTCGGCGGGTAGTGCGTCATGGAAGATTAATTGGGATTTCTAGTGAATTTATCACCCAAGTTACCGAAACTGCGATCGCGCTTTCAGAATCAGCTTACCCCAATGTCCGCCAACGGCAAGCCGCAATTACAGCCGAACTGCAACGGGAAGAATCGAATTTTCTCAGAACTCTGGATAGAGGCGAAAAACTCTTAGAAGAAATCATCCAAGAGGTGAAGCAGCAAGGAAAAACCCAAATTAGCGGTGAAAGTGCTTTTACCCTGTATGACACCTACGGTTTCCCCCTAGAATTGACTCAAGAAGTTGCTGAGGAAAATAACCTCACCGTTCATCAAGCGGGATTCGATGTAGAAATGCAAAAGCAGGTGGAACGTGCCAAAGCTGCCCACGAAACCATCGATTTAACTGTGCAAGGTTCCCTCGACAAACTAGCAGAACACATCCACGCCACCGAGTTTTTAGGTTATACCCAACCTGCGGCGACAGCGAAAGTCGAAGCGATATTAGTAGATGGGGTTTCCCAAGAAGCAGCAGAAGCGGGGACTCAAGTGCAAATTGTCCTCGACCAAACGCCATTTTATGCGGAATCTGGGGGACAAATCGGCGATCGCGGTTATATTTCTGGTGATGGTATTTTAGTTCGCGTTGAAGATATGAAGAAAGAATCTGATTTCTTCATCCACTTTGGATACATTGAACGCGGTACAATCCGAGTAGGAGATGCTGTAACTGCCCAAATTGATCGGGCTTGTCGTCGTCGCACCCAAGCTAACCATACCGCAACCCATTTACTGCAAGCCGCATTGAAAAAAATAGTTGATGAAGGGATATCACAAGCTGGTTCTTTGGTTTCCTTCGATAGGTTGCGCTTTGACTTCAACTGTCCTCGTGCTTTGACATCAGAGGAAGTTCAACAAATTGAGGAACAGGTAAATACTTGGATTGCTGAAGCGCATATTGCCAATGTGGAAGTATTACCTTTAGCCGAAGCGAAAGCTAGAGGTGCTGTGGCTATGTTTGGGGAAAAATACGGTGATGAAGTGCGGGTGATTGATTTCCCTGGCGTATCAATGGAACTGTGCGGTGGAACCCATGTTAGTAACACTGGGGAAATTGGCGTTTTCAAGATTATTTCCGAGACTGGTGTTGCTTCTGGGGTGCGGCGGATAGAAGCTGTTTCTGGCCCAGCGATACTAGATTATCTCAATGTACGAGATAAAGTCGTTAAAGATTTGAGCGATCGCTTTAAAGTTAAACCCGAAGAACTACCAGATCGAATCACAACTCTGCAAACCGAACTCAGAACCGCAGAAAAACAACTAGAAACTCTCAAATCGCAACTGGCGATCGCAAAATCTGATAGTTTGCTAGAAACTGTAGAAACAGTGGGTGATCATAAACTCATTGTTGCCCATTTAGAAGGTGTTGACCCCGAATCTTTGAAAACCGCAGCCGAACGCTTACTGCAAAAAATCGGTAACGGTGCAGTGGTGCTAGGTTCTGTTCCTGAAGCCGGTAAGGTAAGTATAGTTGCAGCTTTCAGTCCAGAAGTGAATAAAAAGGGACTGCAAGCTGGTAAATTTGTTGGTACTATTGCGAAAATTTGCGGTGGTGGCGGTGGCGGTAGACCAAATTTAGCCCAAGCTGGCGGACGCGATGCAAGTAAGTTACCAGAGGCTTTGGAAACTGCGAAAAGTAAGTTAATGTCTGGTTTGGGTTAATTGTATTCTCTTGTGAGACAGGCAAGATGCCTGTCTCTAAAATTAATTCATCACACATACTTTTCTTTTTAAGTGTTATTAAAGACACCCATATAATTTTACTGCTAATCAGTCAGGCGATCGCTTGCATATTTACAATCTGAAAAATAGCGATCGCACTTGATAATTAAAGACAATAAATAATTTTACCTGGATATTAAGCAAGCAATTCCATATTAGAACAATCAAGACTATAGTCCTTACTACGAACTTATTTAGTTAATATTAGGCATGGAAGTAATTACTCCCATGCCCAATATCAATCTGACTCTTAATCCTTACTGCCAGATATAAATTAGAAGAAACAAAACAATCCAGATAACATCTACAAAGTGCCAAAATAATGAGGTGGAATTGACACCGAAGTGACCTGAATTGTAGTTTCCAGGGATGAAAGAGCGTACTAAAATAATCAATTGTAATAGGATACCAGTAAAAACGTGCAAACCGTGGAATCCTGTTAGCAAGTAGAACATCCCTCCAAATGTCCCGGAGGTGAAGCTAAAAGCAAGATGACTCCATTCAATAGCCTGTCCCAGCAAAAAGTAACTTCCCATTGCCATAGTTGTGAAGAGAAATAGGCGAAATCTCCATAAATTATGCCGTTGTAGAGCTTTTTCTGCTAGGTAAATCACAAAACTACTAGTAACAAGAATTACTGTGTTGATTGCAGGTTCTTTTATTTCTAGTCCCGAAACACCGACTGGTAGCCAATCAGGATTAGTTGTTTTGTAGATAATATACCCTGCAAAAAAACTCAGAAAAATAACGCTTTCAGACAGGAGGAAGACAATGAAGCCAAACATTTTGTTGCCTTCTTCGTCGTGTTCATGTTCTGCGCCTGTGTGGTGCAATTCGTTTGGAACGATATAACTGTCCATTGGTGTAGATTTTGAGGTTGAATTTGAAACGCAGAGGTACGCGGAGGGAAGCGCAGAGTTGCGCGGAGGGTTTCTGCGTACCTCGGCGTTATTGTGAGAGATTGGCTGTCAATGGTTCGGATTTGCCGTAGCCGTAGGGTTCAGAGATGATGATGGGAATTTCCTCAAAGTTCTCTACTGGCGGTGGTGAAGAAACCATCCACTCTAAACCAATCGCTCGCCAAGGATTGTCAGGTGCTTTATCTCCTTGCATCCCAGAAATTACCATATTGAAAATAAAGGGCAAAGTAGACATTCCCAGTAGGAATCCGCCCAAGCTAGCGACGATATTCCAGAATTGATACTCTGGGGCATAAGAAGAAACTCGGCGTAACATCCCTTGCAATCCTAAAGGGTGCATGGGAAAAAAGTTGAGGTTTGTGCCGATGAAGGCTAACCAAAAGTGCAACTTACCCCAGCCTTCGTAATACATCCGCCCGGTCATCTTGGGGAACCAGTGATAAATGGCGGCATACAAGCCCATCGTCACTGTACCGTACAGGACATAGTGGAAGTGACCCACTACAAAGTAGGTGTTGTTAACGTGAACATCAACAGGGACTGAAGACAGCATTATGCCTGTGATGCCAGCAAAGACAAACATCACTAATGCACCAAGGGCAAACAGCATTGGTGTAGTTAGTCGCAACTTACCTCCCCAAACGGTCGCCACCCAGGCAAATACCTTAATCCCAGTAGGTACAGACACAAACATCGTTGTGAACATGAAAATCAACCGCATCCAGCCAGGAGTACCGCTGACATACATGTGGTGTACCCAAACAATACCGCTGACTACCGCAATCAACATTGATGAAACGGCAACTACTTTGTAGCCAAACAAAGGTTTACGGGCATAGACAGGGAAAATTTCTGAGAAAATTCCGAAGATGGGCAGAATGATCACATAAACGGCGGGGTGGGAGTAGAACCAGAAGTAATGTTGGAACATGACTGGATTACCGCCTTTACTGGGGTCGAAAAAGGCAGTACCAACGGTAAGATCTAATAGCAACATGACTGCACCTGCGGTTAGTGCAGGTAGTCCGAATAGTTGAATAATCTGGGCGCTAAATACTGCCCAGACGAACAGGGGCATCCGAAAGAAGGTCATGCCTGGTGCGCGCATTTTGACGATGGTGGTGACAAAGTTGACTGCTCCCATAATCGAGGATACGCCGGATATTGCCACTGCCAACAGCCACACAACTTGACCATTAATCAAGTTACCTGTGGGATTCTGAAGACTAACCGGTGGGTAAGACCACCAGCCTGCTTGGGCTGGGCCACCAGGAATAAAGAAACTTGCCATCAGGAGAATCCCGACTACTGGCACCATCCAAAAAGCGACGGCGTTGAGGCGAGGAAATGCCATATCTCGCGCCCCAATCATCAGGGGTACTAAATAATTGGCAAAACCAACCAGTGAGGGAAATGTCCACAAAAACAGCATCACAGTGCCGTGCATGGTGAACATGCCGTTATAGACGGTACGATCAACTAGGTCTGCATCGGGTGTAATGAGTTCTCCCCGCAGCACCATCGCAAAGATACCGCCGACCAGAAAGAAGATAAATGAGGTAACAAGGTATTGAATACCAATCACTTTATGATCGGTGCTAAAGCTGAAGTATTGCTTCCAGTTACCTGGGGGTTCATGACCAGCAATACTGATGCCTTCAATAGGGATATTTGTCATTGGTAAGTTTCCTTTCAACCAGGATAATTGACCAGAGGAGATGCCGCAGGCGCAACTGTAGCCCAACCAGTTTTCACAGATTGGCTCGATGCTTGAGCATATTCAGACGCTGCTTGATTGTTGGCTTTTGAGGGCTTTTGGGTTGCAGCTTGGGTTAGCCACTGGTAGTAATCTTCTGGAGATTCGACGACTACATTTGCTTGCATTGTTGCAAAGTATGTGCCGCTGTATTGGGAATCGGTAAGTCGGTATTTACCTGTACGAATAGGTGTAAATTCAAAGTCGATCGCATGGTTAGGAATAATATCCTGCTTGAGACGAAATGCCGGAATATAAAAGCCGTGCAGTACATCTGCTGATTGGAGTGCTAAACGCACGCGGCGATCGCTTGGCAAATGCAATTCGGTACTGGTAATATCTGTTTCTGGGTAGTGAAAAACCCAAGCCCATTGTTTGGCTAGTACGTCAATTTTTTCTACAGGTTCAGCTAAGGCAGCAATTGGTGCTTCATTGGTTGCTGCATAAGCTGATTCCATACCTATGGGATTATGCAAATGCACTAATTCTACCGGCCCTTGAATCCCCATTTCCTCGTAGACTTGGTAGCTATAGCTGGCAATCCAAATCACTAGCATAATTGGGATGGCTGTCCAGACAACTTCTAGGGTGATATTACCTTCAATTGGTGGGCCATCACTGGTGTCTCCCTTTTCTGCCCGATGGAAAATAATCGAGTACATGAGAGTGCTAGTCACTGCTAGGAAGATGAATGCACCTAGTGTTACTAAAAAGCTAATCAAATCGTCAATCAGATGAGATTCTGCCGCTGCTTGAGGAGGAAGCCAGGAATAAGACTGTTTACCAATCCAGAGACTGGTAATAGTCACAGCGATCGCCCCCGTAATCACGGTTAAAATGTTTAAAATCTTGCGGATTTTCATGGTTAATAGTCATTGGGCATTGGGCAAATTACTTACTTCAGAACTGTGTTAAGGTTTTGCCCCATTCGCAGCAAATTATCTGCTGTGTTGTGTACGCCAAATTCGGCAGCCATCTGCGCTCCTAATGTACCGTGGACGTACATAATCAACATGACTGCCATACCTGTAAACAGATAACTCCACTGCACTTGTTTATCTGCATCTTGACTCCATACGAAGCGCTGCCATCCTCTCCAGACGGTCATGATCAGAATCAACGCTAATAAGAATACGCCACCTACACCATGCCAAAGCATAGTTTCCATTGCCTGCATTCCCCAGGCGCTTTTGACATCGCCTGGTGGAGTTGCTAGCAGCATTTCATAAAAGCCTGCTGCTACTGTAAAAAAAGTGATGACGCTGGAAGCTAGCATGTTGTACCAGCCAACATCAAACAAGTTGGCACGTTCAACAGAAATCGCCAGAAATTTAAAGACCCATTTTTCAAAGGGGAATAGAACACCAACGATGTCAAAGGTAATCCCGATGATAAACAGACCCAAAGTCAGATGAACTAAGTTGGGATGAATGGGAATAGTGTAAGGAAGTCCGTTTGCACCCATTTGAGCGTTCAATTGGTCAATCAATTCTGAGTTCATGGCAAAATACCTTCCTTTACTGCTTCCACAACTGGCACTGTGTGCAGTCCATATATCCAAACAAGTTCATCTCCTAGATAGACTTGCAAGCCAACGATTAGGGTTAAAAACAACCCTGTCACCATGTAATGAATCGGTAATTTATTAGGGTTGCGGCTACGAATTACATAACGCCATGCTGTAATTGCCGCGATGATTCCAGAAAGTGACCAACCAACCAGCGTATGCAAATTTAGCACTGATTTAGCTAAGTCATAAGGTTGTGCTAGTCCTGCTTCAAACTGACCAAAAATAATGGCCACGAAGATAGCGATCGTTGCAACCAACATATTCCACCAACTCACCTCAAAAAGATGAGTTCTACCAGTAAAATAACCAACTAAATCACAGAAGAATGCAAACAACACCATTGCAATTACGAAGTGAACAACAATGGGGTGAATTGTATCTGGATATGGTAAATTATGGTCGTTCAAAGATGTCAGATACTCAAGCATTGTATTCTCCTGGATATATTGCACCTCAGTTAAACGTCAATAATTGACATTCACTCACATTACTAAAAGCACTCATATCTGACCGGAGTTTATTTTTCAGATTTGTGCGGCGAAATCCGGTCGTTTAAGTGTCATCGTCTTTGTAGCCAATTTGTTTAGGACTATTATTTATAGTCGATGATTGAGTTCAATTCATTTGTTCATGCTGATACTCTACAGTAGTGATTTTTAATTTATCTAACAAAATCACTGTTGTCCTTTTGATTTGGTATGACCTATCTCTTAGCTTAAAGATTTTTTTAGTAGTTGTCAAAAAAATT
This sequence comes from Halotia wernerae UHCC 0503, assembly GCA_034931985.1. Taxonomy (GTDB): domain Bacteria; phylum Cyanobacteriota; class Cyanobacteriia; order Cyanobacteriales; family Nostocaceae; genus Halotia; species Halotia wernerae. The sequence continues at coordinate 23,906 of JAYGHB010000129.1, read as the reverse complement.
AACAATTACTTTCAAAAATAGCTGATAGTGTAGCTTAAGTTTCTATTTCTAAACGTTGCATATTTAAAAATAATGAATGTGCAGCGGTTAACATTTGTGAAATATGGGTTTGTAATACTAATAACAAAAAAATAATATGATATTTTTTCAATTATATTTGAATTAATATATAAAAGTAAATTTGTAATTTTATTGAACTATATTGGCTCTTCGGTTACTCAAGTCCCAGCATTCAGCACTTTTTGCCATTCCTGCACGACCGATTTAGGGACTGAGATATTAATAAAGCGCTCACCAGGTAGAGGTATACTCAACAGCAGGGGTTCAGTTGGTAATTTAGGCAAGATATCCTTAAAGTTATACTGACCGATAGTAGGTGCTGGTGCTTCCTCTAAGAAAACATCGGCAGCACTAAAGACTTTACCTGTAGCAGTAGTAATTTTCAAAGGTTGGGGATGGAACAGTTCCGCAGCACCAGGAAACCCCACTAGCCTGAGATTTATGCTCACTGCTTGACTAGGATAAACTTGCTTAAATAAGACGACCTGCCACACATTTCCTGATTGATCATCTAATTTTGTCTGGGAGCGATGTAGAATTTCTCCTGGTGCTTCTAATTGTTTGACAGCAGCTAGTACCATCTGAGATTTGAGATTTCCTAAACCCAAGAATATATATATTGATGTTGTCAATATTGCCAGCCATAGCAGCCACCAAAATAGCCTTTTGGCAAAATTTAAGGAGAAAAAGGGAATTTTTCTTTTGCCTTTAGGCTTTAACCCTTTTTTGTCCTGAGATGTTTTGCGGATATGGCGTAACATCAGGTTCACCTCCTAGTGTTGGCTGAGATTTAAAGTTGTGTTTTGGCGCGATCGCATGTTTACTTCACTTAGCTAGCAACACTTGTGGTTTCTACAACTTTCTCAGGATTTTGTACATTAATTGGGTAATGCACAATATAAACTGAACATGAAACATGGTGCATGACGTAGTTACTCACACTGCCCAGAAATAGTTCTGTTAAACCAGAACGACCCCTACGCCCCATCACAATTAAGTCAGCACCCCAATTAGCAGCTAATTTACAAATTGTTCGCCCAGGATTACCCAGTATTTGAGTAAATTCTGTGGAGATTCCTGCTGTATTTGCTTGGGCACTTAAGGATTGCAGCATCTTCACACCTTCATCTTTAAAGCTATCCCACTGCTTTTGGTATAACTCAAAGCTACGACCACTAAATCCCGGATAGTAGTCCACATTGGATAACATAGGTAGATAGGGGCTACCCTCTTCTTCTGGAGATAAAACATGTAGCAGCAGTAAATTAGCTTGGGTTAACTTTGCCAAAGCCAATGCTTGCTCAAAAACCTGCTGCCCCATTTCTGAGCGATCCAATGCGACTAAAATCTTTTTCAGCATATAAACCTCTGGTTTTTATTAATAATTGAGTTTTCTAGTTTTTCGGGGTGAGATGAACACAAATTACCAAGTTTGCATTAAATTTTGGCAACTATCAATAAAATTCTTCTATTAATTAACCTATAGGAACTGTTAAGCAAACTGGTCTGAAGTAGGTAGGCGTGAATACTTGCTGTTGGGATAAGGTAGGAGGGAAGATGGTTTGAACCTCGTTAATTTCTCTTTACATAGTTTTAATTGTACCGAACTACTTACACCTATATTTATAAAGCTAGAATTTGAGGAACTTGTGAGGACAACAATTACTTTTCGCTGATTTTACTTAAGATAGCGATCGCTCAACCGGAAAATGCTTACCTATACGATAGGACTCCTATTGTTAATTAAAATTTAATTGTTTTGAAATATGTACTTAAGTATGAATTTAAGCTCATAATTTAAGATAAATTTAGTTTTTGACTCGTCAACCACATAAATAATCACCCTCTGGAAAGCTTTTATTATGAAAATTTTAATTGTAGAGGATGACGAATTAAATGCCTATGCGCTTACCGCCGTTCTTACTAACCAAAACTATGCAGTGGAAGTTGCTAATGATGGTGATGCTGCTTGGAATCTAATTGAAACTTATGACTATGATTTAATTCTCCTAGATGTCATGCTGCCTAAGCTGGATGGCATTAGCCTTTGTCGTCAGATCCGATCTACTGGTCTGCAAATGCCCATCTTGTTATTAACAGGGTGTGATAGCAGTCATGAAAAAGCGATTGGGCTAGATGCAGGTGCAGACGATTATGTAGTTAAACCCTTTGAAGAAGAAGAGTTAGTTGCCCGTGTTAGAGCTTTATTACGCCGGGGACGAACAACATCACAACCAGTACTAGAGTGGGGGGGTTTACGGCTTGATCCTAGTAGTTGTGAAGTCACTTATGCCCAAGAATTGCTGTCATTAACTCCTAAGGAATATGCACTCTTAGAGCTATTTTTGCGGAACAGTCGCCGAGTGTTTAGCTGCGGCATGATTTTAGAACATCTTTGGTCTTATGAAGATACTCCCGGTGAAGAAGCGGTTCGTACTCATATCAAAGGGTTACGGCAGAAACTTAAATCTGTGGGAGTACCAAGTGATTTAATTGAAACAGTATATGGTATTGGCTATCGTCTAAAACTACCAGATGAATCAGGAGTGCAGGCAAAAAGTGAAAATAACTTACATCCCAAATCTAAAACCAAGCCCAGACTTCCAGAAACAGAATTACTCAAGCAAGAACAAACATTAGCAGCAGTAGCCGGGATTTGGCAACGATTTCGCGGGCGAGTGGATGAGCAAGTACAGGTGTTAGAGAAAGCAGCAACAGCTTTAACCCAAAAGACTTTAAATCCCCAATTGCACTTGCAAGCAGCACAAGAGGCTCATACATTGGCGGGGTCATTAGGCACTTTTGGCTTACCACAAGGATCAAAGCTGGCACGCACAATTGAGAAGTTACTGAAATCTGATCAAAGCTTAACGCCATCTCAAACAACTACCTTGCAAAATTTGGTTAAGCAATTGCGTCAGGAAATTGAGGCAAAAAAACCAGAAACAGAACCCTCACCATCAATCACCAATGAACTTTCTTTAACTACCCAACCACTGCCACAATTCCCCTATGCAGAAGCCAAAATATTAGCTGTAGACGATGATCCGCAAATTTTGGCTCTGTTACAAACTTTACTTAGTCCTTGGGGATTGCAGGTGATTACCCTCAATGATCCGCAACAATTTTGGGAAACCTTGGCAGATGTTGCCCCAGATTTGTTGATTTTGGATGTGGAAATGCCCCGTTGCAATGGCATTGAACTTTGTCAGATAGTGCGGAATGATTCCCGTTGGAGTGAGTTACCAATTTTATTTCTCACAGTTCATAGTGATGCCGAGATTGTTAATCAGGTATTCAGTGTTGGTGCTGATGACTTTGTAAGCAAACCCATTGTCGGGCCTGAGTTGGTAACTCGGATTATCAATCGTTTAGAACGGGTAAAACTGCGGCAGCGCCTGTCCCAGACTTCTAGTGAGAATCGCTGGCGAGCCATTTTTGATGCTGAACCAGAATGCATCAACATAATTGCTGCGGATGGTACTTTGTTGGAAATCAACCCAGCAGGTCTAGTGATACTGGAAGCAGACAACAGCGCAGCATTAATTGGTAAGTCAGTTGATTCACTAATTGCCCCAGAATATCGAGAAGCATTTCGGGCACTGAATCAACGTGTTTGTCAGGGACACAAGGGTACTTTGGAGTACGAAATTGTCAGTTGTTTGGATAATCGCCGCTGGGTAAAAACTCATGCAGTGCCTTTGCGTCAAGAAGCCGACGGCAAAGTGGTGCAATTAGCGATTACACGAGACATTACCCCGTATAAACAGGTAGAGATAGAAATTCATAGGGTCAATCGGACGCTTCAGGCTTTGAGTAATTGCCATCAAGCACTCTCTCGGTCACAAAACGAATTTGATTTACTCCAGCAAATTTGTCAAATTATTGTAGAAGTTGGTGGTTATCGACTAGCTTGGGTGGGTTTTGCCGAAAATGATGCTGAAAAAAATATCCGCCTTGCTGCCCAAGCAGGTTACGAAGCAGGATATTTGCAATTGCTCAATCTTACTTGGTCAGACACGATTCACGGACAAAGCCCAACGGGAATAGCGATTCGCACTGGTCAAACCTCGATTATCCAAAACATTTTGACCGATCCTAATTATCAACTTTGGCAATGTCAGGCTAGCAAGCGAGGCTATGCTGCCGCGATCGCGATACCTTTAATTACTAATGGCCAAATTGTGGGTGCTTTGAATATTTATGCTGCCGAAGCAAATGCTTTTGATACCAATGAAGTCCAACTTCTACAAGAACTAGCAGAAGATTTAGCATATGGCATCTTAGCATTACGCAACCAGCGCGATCGCCTATTGGCAGAAGCCGCCCTGCAACAAGTCAATAACGAACTGGAATTGAGAGTAGTAGAGCGAACTGCCGAGTTAATTGCTGTCAATCAACAGTTACAGTCAGAACTAGATGAACGTCAACGCATACAAAAAGCATTACACATTTCTCAAACTCGGTTGGCACGAATTTTAGATATTGCTGATGATGCGATTATTTCTATTGATGCAGTTCAACACATCACCTTGTTTAATCAAGGCGCAGAGAACATTTTTGGTTACTCTGCTCAAGAAGTGATGGGACAGCCCCTTGACATACTTTTACCACTGCGTTTTTCCCATGCACATCGTCAGCATGTAATGGAATTTAGTCAATCGTCCAGTCTTGCCCGCAAAATGGGAGAACGACGTGAAATATACGGTTGTCGCAAAGACGGCAGTGAATTTCCGGCAGAGGCTTCTGTCTCTAAATTAGATCTGGGCAAAGAAATAGTTTATACAGTAATTCTACGAGATGTCACAGAACAAAAGCAAATCGAACGGATGAAAGATGAATTTGTCTCAGTTGTCAGTCATGAACTCCGCACACCATTGACTTCAATTCACGGCTCTTTAGGAATGCTGGCAAGTGGTTTATTACCAACAGACTCAGAACAAGGAAAACGTCTCTTACAAATTGCCACTGATAGCACCGAGCGTTTAGTACGTTTAATCAATGACATCCTAGATATTGAACGGATTGAGTCAGGTAAGGCCAAGATGGAATCAGTACGCTGCAATATTGCTGACTTAATTGCTCAAGCAGTAAATATTATGCAACCCCTCGCACACAAAGCGGGAGTGACGCTATCTATTTCCAGCTTACCCGTCCAGCTACGGGCAGATCCAGACCGTATTGTCCAAACATTGACCAATTTACTCAGTAATGCCATTAAATTTTCGCCTCCAGGATCTACAGTTTGGTTAGTGGCGCAACTACAAACAGATCAAATTCTGTTAGCAGTTAAAGATACTGGACGTGGCATCCCAACTGATAAACTTGAGAGTATCTTTGAGCGCTTTCAACAGGTTGATTCTTCTGATTCACGCAACCATGACGGTACAGGTTTGGGCTTAGCAATTTGCAAAAGTATTGTGCAACAGCACAACGGACGTATCTGGGCTGAAAGTACACTAGGAAAAGGCAGCAATTTTTACTTCACTTTGCCGTTAATTTCTGCTCCCCAGAGTTCTGAGTCATCAGTTATCAGTCATGAGTTGGAAGATCTTTCAACTCAGCATCTCCCACTAGTATTAGTCTGCGATCATGATGCCACTATCCGCAGTGAGTTACAAACTCTGCTCGAACGCGGAAAATATCAAGTGGTAACAGTAGCTACTGGTGATCAAGCGATCGCCCAAGCAGTTGCCCAACATCCAGATGTGATTTTACTAGATTTACTTATGCCTGGGATGAATGGTTGGGAAACGATGGCAGCATTGAAACAACTGGAAGATACTAAAGATATTCCGATTATGATTTGTAGCGTTTATCAGCCCCGCCAAGATCATCAAGCCAATGCTGACTTTGTTGATTGGTTGAGTAAGCCAGTTGAAGAAAGTAATCTCTTCGAGTCTCTCAGACAATTGGTGACTAATCCTTTAAAGCAATTCCGGATTTTGATTGTCGAAGATGACAATAACTTAGCCCAACTGCTAATTACCTTATTTGCGAAACATGAGATTGAAACCTTCCTAGCTCAGACTGGTAGGGAAGCTATCCGCATCAGCCAAGAAATCAATCCTGATTTACTGATTCTCGATTTGATCTTACCGGAAAGTGATGGATTTACGGTAGTGGATTGGCTACAGCAACATCATCATCTGTGTAATATCCCCGTGGTAGTTTATTCAGCCAAAGATCTCAACGAATCAGAACGCAATCGATTGAAATTGGGACACACAGAATTTCTGACTAAAGGACAAATCACAATCCCAGAATTTGAACATCGGGTGATGGAACTACTCCGGCGAATTACTTACAACAGACGAAAGGATAGAGCGAATGACAACAAAGCGGGTTCTAGTGGTTGATAACGAGCAATATATTCAAGAAGTTGCCAAAATTTGCTTAGAAACTGTTGCAGGCTGGGAAGTACTAACAGCAAGTTCTGGTCAAGAAGGCATAACTCAAGCCGCAGCTTGGCAACCGGATGCGATTCTGCTGGATGTGATGATGCCAGATATGGATGGCATCACTACCTTTGAAAAATTACAAGCAAATTCAGTTACTGAAGGTATTCCGGTAATTTTGCTAACTGCCAAAATCCAGGTTGCTGACCGTCGCCGTTATGATCAAATGGGCATAATTTCAGCGATCGCCAAACCGTTTAATCCCTTAGAATTAGCTGGACAAATAGCTGAAGCCTTGGGCTGGAGTTGGAAAAAGTCTTAATTTGCCTCTATCTTAGTAATGATGAGTTCGCTGTTCAAATGATTTGAGGTAGCGCTTGAACCATTGACTAGACAATCGTCCTACTTCTTCTAAAGTCCCAGACTCACCAAACTGATGAGTCGCTCCAGGGATAATTTTCATCTGCTTGTTCTGTGCAGGAATTTGTGCCAGTGTATCCTCATTCATGGCAATTATGGGTAAGTCGTTTTCGCCCACAATTAACAAGGTTGGGACTTGCACGTCAGACAGCGCTTCGTTGTTTGCTAAATCAGTGTGGCCACTGCGTGAAACAACTGCCCCGACTGCCATTGGTCGTGCTACTTGCTGCCAGCAATGCCGCACCGCCACCAGTATCTGCCCCAAAATAGCCGACTTTGAGATGGCGGGTGATGGGGTTTTCCAACAGCCAGTCTGTGATCGCAATTAATCGTGCAGCAAGGAAATTGATATCGTAGTGAAAATGCTTGGTACGCTGATCTATTGCTTCCTCCTCTCTTGTTAGCAAGTCTATCAATATAGTTGCCAGTCTTCCTTCTTGACGCAAAACATGGGCAAGATAATGGTTGCGGGTACTGTATTGACTACTGCCGGTGCTATGAGCAAACAGCACAATTCCCTCAGCATCTGCGGGTACAACTAGTTCTCCTCTAAGCCTGACCGACCCTAGTTCAACAATAACTATTTGCTCTTCTACTTGCGGTGATATTTTATTCATTGTTCTACCTTGCTAATTATTAGGTAATTACTTATGGCTGTCGCCCTTATATTCGAGGAGGGAAGACGTTCGAGGGATGATTTTTTCTTCCTTCGTTCGTGACTTATGGCTGTCGCCAGGTAGGTTAGGACATAAACTGATCATAAAACCCTGACCAGTTTTAATTAAAAATTAAAGATTAAAAATTGAAAGAAATAATAATTTTTAATTAATTAATTTTGGGTACAAGCCCCCACTGATTGCAATTTTTAATTTTACATTATTAATTTTTAATTGAGTTGACACCTTATGACTTTCAAACCTGTCCCCTGTTCCCTGTTCCCTGTTCCCTGCTTATAGCTGACCACCTTGCTAATAGGTCGCGCACTTCTGCGTCAGTTGTTTGCGAAAAGTCTTCATACCAAAGACCGATTGCATACATTGATTCTGGTGTGGTCAAACAAATTACTTCGTCTACTTCAGTTCGTAACTGTTCGCAAGTTGAGGGCGGTGCAACTGGAATTGCTACAACAATGTGCCGAGGTTGCTGTTCTCGCAGTGCGGCAATAGCAGCACGCATAGTTGAGGCAGTAGCAATACCATCATCGATCAAAATCACGGTACGGTTTTTAATTTTTGGTTGGGGGCGATCGCCACGATAGGCGCAATCGCGACGCTGCAATTCTTGCAATTCCTGAGTAGCAACTTGGTCAATTGTTTTGCGATCAATGCCTAACCAATTGACAATTTCGTGATTCAATACCCGCACACCCCCAGAAGCGATCGCCCCCATCGCCAGTTCTTTGCGTCCAGGTACGCCAAGTTTTCTAACTAAATAAATATCAAGCTGTGCATTTAGTGCCTTTGCTACTTCAAATGCTACTGGTACACCACCACGGGGCAAACCTAACACCAATACATCTTGATTAGCATAGGCTGCCAGATGTCTTGCTAACATCTGGCCTGCTTCAGTGCGGTTACGGAATCTAGTAGTCATAACAGCCTCTTATTGCCACAATGGGCGATCGCAAGTTCTCTACAGGCTAAAGTAAATATATTTGAGGGATTTCTAAGGGAACTGGGGAGATCATCCCAACAACTACCTGCTATGTTGACTAAACGTTTTGGTAGTATCACTATATCTATATCTTAAAACTTATGCGGTAAAAATCTCAGAGATCATTATTTCATTTGTTATGTTGCTTAAACAATAGGGAATCCTAGATTTCATAACCAGACAATTCATTAGTTAGACAAGATGAGCTTTCAACAACCAGGCATTCAATACGCTAATAATAGTTCTGTAAACCAGGTACTGAGAATTGATGAAGCCAGTACAAACGGTGAAGAAATTGGGCATCAATTAGCAGAGCAAAATTTGCAACAGTTGCAAAATAAATTGTTCTTACTAATACAACATAATCCCTTGCCAATTATTGAATGGAATAGAACGTTTGAGGTCACACAATGGAATCCTGCTGCTGAACAACTATTTGGATACAGCAAAAATGAAGTACTAGGTTGCCTTTTCACAGAGCTAATTGTGCCAAAAAGTGATAGACCACAGGTTAGCAGAACGATGGAGCTATTACTTGAACAGAAAGCAGAAGGTAAAAATATCAGTAAGAATCTCACAAAAAACGGAAAAATTATTATTTGTGAATGGTTTCACACTCCTATAGTTAATTTTGATGGCAAGGTAATTAATATTATCTCAACAGTACAGGACGTTACGAAAGTAAAATCTTTTGAAACCGCGCTTAGCGAAAACGAAAAAACCTATCAGCAAATCTTTGATGCAATTACTGATATGGTGCTAGTAAAAGGTGCTAAATCTCGGATTATTTGGGCAAACAAGGCATTCCGTGATTATTACGGCATGAGCGACGAACAACTCCAAGATATGATTGATGCACCTTTCAACAAACCTGACAATACTCTCCAGTACATCAAAGATGATGCTTACGTATTTGAAACTGGACAGACCCTAGAAATTCCCCAAGAACCAGTGATCCGCTATGATGGCAAAGTGCGCCTGTTTCATACAATCAAATCTGCCATCCGTAACGAACAAGGCCAAGTTGTGATGACAGTTGGCATATCTCGTGATATTAGCGAACAGCAAGCTGCGCTGCGCGAACGCAAACAAGCAGAGAAAGAACAGGCAAAATTGTTGGCAATTTTAGAAGCATCGCCAGATTTTGTTAGCACTGCTGACTTAACTGGGCAAGTTCTCTACTTTAATCAAGCAGCTCGTAGAATGTTGGGGTTGGGGGAAGAAGAATCATTTGAGGGCAGACATTTGTCCCAAAATCATCCAACCTGGGCAAACAACCTGATCTTGAATCACGGATTACCACAATCAATTCAATTAGGTAATTGGGTGGGAGAAACGGCTCTTTTGGGAGCAGATAACCAAGAAATTCCCCTTTCCCAACTGATTATTGCTCACAAATCAGCTGACGGAGAGGTTGAGTATTTATCAACGATTGCAAGAGACATCAGTGAACTTAAAGCTGTTGAAGAAGCTCTACAACAAAAAGCGCAAGATTTGGAGCAAACCCTCAAAGAACTCCAATGCACCCAAGCTCATCTGATCCAGAGTGAAAAAATGTCTTCTGTTGGTCAATTGGTTGCTGGAGTTGCTCACGAAATCAACAATCCTACAAGCTTTATCTACAGCAACATTGAGCCAGCCAATGAATACATTCACGATTTGCTTGAGTTGCTTGAGCTTTATCAAGAACATTATCCTAATCCCGTAAAAGTCATTCAAGATCAGATAAAAGCCATTGACTTAGAATTTTTGATAACGGATTTGCCTAAGTTATTCTCTTCAATGAAAATGGGTGCAACCCGGATTAAACAAATCGTTCTATCCTTACGTAATTTCTCCCGCATGGATGAAGCGGAGTGCAAAACTGTGGATATTCATTCGGGTATTGACAGCACTTTAGTAATTCTAGAACATCGTCTCAAAGCACAACATAATCGTCCAGCGATTGAAATCATCAAAGAATATGGCGAGTTACCTTTAGTAGAATGTTATCCAGGGCAGCTCAATCAAGTTTTCATGAACATTTTAGTTAATGCTTTAGATGCACTAGAAAATCTGACAGGGCGACAAACACTTAGTACTATCCACATCCGTACTGAAATATTTAATCATAAAAAAGTCGTGATTCGGTTTATTGATAATGGGCCAGGAATACGAGAGAATGTGCTAAAAAGATTGTTTGATCCGTTCTTTACGACTAAGCCAGTAGGGAAAGGTACAGGGTTAGGGTTATCAATTAGCTATCAGATTATAGTAGAAAAGCATAAAGGAAAACTTACGTGTTTATCAATACCAGAACAGGGATCTGAATTTAAAATTGAGATTCCTATTGGCTTGACTTAAGGAGATTGATAACAAAATATGTTCAGCTACTACATCAACATTTTTATGGGTTGACTACCCAATTTATACTGCCTCATATATAGCAATCCGATTTAATTATTGTTTCTGGAGTACTTATAGCAGGGGACGGGGGAAAGGTTTGAAAGTCTGTTGGTGTCCGGGTTTTATGATCAGTTTATGTCCTAAACTAACTGGCTATCGCTATATAAGTATAATAGCCTGGATATTGTTTACCAAAATTCGCCGTTCATAACTTCTTTTTTAGCGTACTCTGCGTTTCAGGCGGTTCAATATTCATAACTATGTCTACCCAACGTACAATCCAAAGCATATACACTGATGGCGCTTGCACGGGTAATCCTGGCCCTGGCGGTTGGGGTGTCGTCGTCTACTTCAACGATGGCTCAATTCACGAAATGGGCGATGCATCCCCCCATACAACTAATAATAAAATGGAGATGCAAGCAGCGATCGCAGCTTTGCAATTCCTCAATGCATCTAAACAAATTCAACCCATCACTCTGCATACCGATAGTGAATACTTGATCAACTGCATCACAAAGTGGGTAAAAGGCTGGAAAAAAAAAGGCTGGAAAAAAGCAGATGGAAAGCCAGTTCAGAATCAAGACCTTTTGGAAATTCTAGATGAGCTTAATACCCAGCAAGTCAATTGGCAACACGTCCGGGGACATTCTGGTAACATAGGTAACGAACGTTGTGATGTGATTGCTCGCTCCTTTGCTAGCGGCCAAATCCCGTATCTACAACAACTATCACCTGTAAATCATCACAAATCTTTATCTTCTGACGGCGAATTAAATATAGCAAAAATCTCTGAACATAACGCCGACTCGACAATACTTAATAAAAGTATACAAGAAAACAGTCCTTCTGCATCATACGTAACTGTTATGGAAACATCTACCGCACATACTGCGGCTATAACTGAAGAACAAGCGCCTGAAATGAGGGTTGAAAAACTCCGCAACTTGGTTGAAACTCTACGTATCGCTGATGAAATTGCTGAAAATGGTTATTTAATCACCAGCTCTGAGCTAGCAGACTTGATGGATGTCCACGCCAGCGCTGTTACCAGTCGAGGAGACCAGTGGCGTTGGCGGAACTGGATCGTATCACGAGTCAGACGCGAAGGTAATCAAATTCTCTGGGAATTAGAACGGGGTGATCGCTTAGGAAGTGAAAATGAAGAGTAACTCTTACTCGCAATTGTATTTCCGTCCCCGCCACTCCCTCGGTGTATGGAATGCAGATAAGAAAATTCGTAGTACTGCGATGGGGTCAGCCAAAGGGGAAAGCCAGAACAACCAGCTGCCTTTAGCGCTTTGACGATCGTAGGAAGGAGCGATCGCCAACAGCATGGCAAAGCGAATCACCAGTAAGAATATATTCAGTCCCAATAATAGAAGCAGGGGAGGCAAAAGCCGAGGAAGAAAAGATAAATAACTGAGTATAATCAGAAAGGGTAGACCTTGAACTGCTGAGAGTAGCCATAAATCCCCCCAGACTTGAGCAGATGAAGAAGCATCTTTAAGGTCTAGACTGCGCCCCCATTCCTTCCATGTTTCCATAGCTCCCTCATACATCCGCACCTTCAATACTTTTGCACCATCTAAAAAGCCTACCCTAAACCCTTGGGCTGCAATATACCGCGCTAAGGTAACATCATCGCAAAAAGAACTCTTGGCGCTGGCGTAACCACCAACAGCAGCTAAAACAGAGCGACGGCATAAAAAACACTGCCCATTTGCCATTACCCGTTCTGGCTGTTCTGATCTGATCCCAGCAGGGTCAAATCGATAAAGCAAGGTCATCAACAACGCTGGTTGTAACCAATATTCTCCAGGATACTTGAGAATGAACTGGGGTGAAAGGGAAACCAAATCATATCCTTGCATTTGGGCAATCTTGACCAAACTCGCAACTAAATCTGGATGCGGTTGGGTGTCAGCGTCCATTCCGAGAAACCACTGACTTTCCTCTGAGCTATGTAAAAAGCCACTATGCAATGCCCAAGGACGACCTACCCAACCAGAGGGTAAGGGGTCATCTGTGATCAAGCGAAAGCGGGGGTCTTTTTGCTGTGCGGCTTTTACTAAGTCGGGAGTGCTATCTTGGGAGTTACTATCTACAATGATAATTTCCCGAACTTCATAACTTTGCCTGCTCAAACCAGCCAATAGAGGACTGACGCGCAGAGCCTCATTTAGTGTGGGTACAACAACACTAACACTACCCAAAAGCTCTGGTGTTGACTGTTGGGGTTGAATAGGCGGATGTCGTCTTGACCCTTTTATTAGGCGCGAGAGTAGAATTGCCGTTGCTGGTAATTGAATAAGTAGCAATAGAAGGGATATGGCACTTTCTACTGTTGAAGCATTGTCCACGGTAATAATACTTTGCAATTGCTGGATACTGGGGAGTGAAGAAGCAGGGGGAAAGAGGGTTTTGCATAGATGCCAGATGTCCGCAATCATAACTAATCAAGCGGACATGATATGATTCTTGTTTCCTATGCTTTATTTCAAAGCAACTTTAACGCCTGCTACTGAGACTTCTTGTGCTGCTGGTTCAACATTAACTTGGCTAGAAGGAGTTGAAGCTTTCAACCAAAACGCCACAGCCGGAGCAACACCTAACAACAAGCCGAGTAATACAGGAATGGAAAACCCAGCCGCCAGACTCATAACTGTAGCAAAGCCAAAGTTGCTTAAATAAACTACTAAGGGTACATGGAGTTGCGATCGCTCTAATTTAATCGGGTTATTTTTCCATAACAATGCTGCCACAGTCATGAATACCGAACCAGTACCCAACCAGCCTGCAAAGTTTTGGTAAGGCATTCCAAAGAAAGCACCTGATTGTTGCCAATACCAGAAGGGCAAAGAGGTTTGGCTCATGGCAGGATCAAGGACAAAATCCCAAGAGGTGAGCAGTAAAGAACCAAAACCAATAGCAGCTATGTGACGCAATAAGCTGGGTTTTTTATCTACTTCTAAACCAGTACGCGCCAGCAGATAAGCAACGCATCCCACATAAAACCATGATAAGGGAATTGTAAATGGTACTAAACCAGCAATCTTATAGCCCAAGCCACTTAGATAGCTGTAGTGACCAAAAGGAAAGCCTGTACTGGTTCCTAATAGTTCACTGGTTAAGGATATTATCACTGCGGGCAGCATAAATGCCAAAATGCGACCCAAACCCAATATCCGCAAGCCATACAAAAACACAGCCGCTGTACCTAAAATCATATAAGCTACACCACCGCCAGCCAGACTCCACTGCATAGCGGTCTGTCCAACCTCAGATAAATGCAAAATTACATCGGCATTAGGTATAACTAGTAGTATCCCTACCAACCCAAATACCATTGACACAATGTGACCAGTCAGGCATACACGTTCAGCAATAACAATTTGTCTCATAATAATTCCTTAACAAGATGTGACACGTGGCTACTCGGCTGCTAATAGTTTACAAATGTTTATGAAAATTTTTAATAGTTTGTGACGTAATTATCTGCAAAGTGGGTTGACTTGCTTGACAAGAGCATAACAGCCTATTGATTGAATCTAAAGAAAATAGGATAATAAGTCTATAGTCTAAGCCATTTCAGTCAAAATCTATTCAAACGAATTTTGCTTTATTGTATTTTGTGTTAAGCGTATTCTTTGCTGTGGGCATCGCGCTTACATTTAGAGGTGGAAAGGCTTCCACTGTATACGGATATAGCTGAGGGCAAATAAGAATAACAATCTGAGCAACCCCTCAAACAAAGCAAAGCTTTTGTTGGTGCTAAATCCTGTTAAGTAATAGATTTAACCGCTAATGGCGATACCAACTCATGTCAATCTTGAAAAGATTCCCCTGGATTTCCCTAGCCTTAGTACTACTTAGCTATAGTACTTTGGGTTGGGTGTTATCTGAAGCACAAACCTCTTTATTTATCTGGCTAGTGGTTGTGCTTGCTGTCTTGCTTTTGGTAGGAAGCTTAACTGCTCCTTTGTCGTTGGTCACACAGTACTCTACTATTTTATTTCGCTCCAATATCAGGTCTTTTGCCGTTGCCGTTTTTGGGGCATTCTTGTTTTTTTTGATGCTGGCTTGGTTCCGCGTATTTCTAGATACTTTGTTGATCATTTCTGCGGCTATATTAGCAAGAATTGACTTTCAATCAGCTGAGTTTACTGAAGGGCAAGCCTTTTTGATGACTTCTATCACTTCATTGGCGGGTGTTGCCTTAGGTGCAGGTATGCAAACAGTATTTTCGCAACGAATATAGTGATAGTTAAGGGTGAGTATTACCCACCCACCCTCACACTCTAACTAGCTACTGCCTCAACTGTGACAGCAACTGGGTAAACACTAACTTTTTTGCGGGTTTTGCCTTTTCTCTCAAACGTGACTACGCCATCGACTAAGGCAAATAAAGTGTCATCACTACCAATACCAACATTGTTACCTGGATGAAATTTGGTGCCACGCTGACGCACGAGGATGTTTCCCGCACGCACAATTTCACTACCATATCGCTTCACACCCAAACGTTGGGCATTAGAATCACGCCCGTTGCGTGTACTACCTGTTCCTTTCTTATGAGCCATAATTTCCTTTTGTGTCTCTTGTGTCTATTATTCAGCAGTGTCTTCCACAGGGAAATTTTCCACGTTGGGAGCTTCTATACTTGCAACTTCTTGGGCAGCTAGTATTGTACCGTTGAGGGTGATGGAATTAATCATCAGTCTAGTAATTTCCTGGCGATGCCCCCGTTTTTTACGGGTTTTCTTTTTCGGCTTCATTTTGTATACCAGGACTTTGCGACCTCTGAGGTTTCGTAGCACTGTCCCTTCTACAGTTGCCCCTGAAACTAGTGGCTGTCCAATGGAGACTTCGCCGTCGTGCTGTACTAGTAATACTGATTCGATTGTAACTTTTTCGTCTGCTTCAGCAGCGAGTAGTTCAATATCATAAAAGCGGCCTGGCTCGACTCGTATTTGTTTGCCGCCAGTTTCAATAATTGCGTAGGTCATGGAATTGTCCTTGAAGTTGCCGTACAGGTAGCTGGCTTTGATCTCATACAAAGAGATGCGATTTATCTTGTTTTAATGAATCGCTGTTGCTAGCTTTTGTGATATGTCTACCTGATCCGAGCAGGAATTAGACAGACAATCTAAAATTGTATTTGATTATTTAGTATTAAGTCAAGTTAAAAATTTAGATATCGCCTTAACGCCGATTTGCGAAATCTGGATAGGTGTTTGTGTAGTTGTTGGTGACACAGAACACAACGAGTCTGAGTAATGAATAATTATTGCTCAGATTTTTTCTATGTATAGCTTGATAAATTGCCAGTTTACAGCAATGCGATCGCCCCAAATAAACGATTAACATAAAATCAGACACT
Organism: Halotia wernerae UHCC 0503; assembly: GCA_034931985.1. Taxonomy (GTDB): domain Bacteria; phylum Cyanobacteriota; class Cyanobacteriia; order Cyanobacteriales; family Nostocaceae; genus Halotia; species Halotia wernerae. The sequence goes on along the minus strand of JAYGHB010000129.1, from coordinate 7,607 downwards.
CACAAAAAGAGGATAAGATGACTGCTCAAGAAGTTGTAAACACCACTTCAGAGTTAATTGCCAAGCTGCAAACCTTAGCACCAGAACAGCAACAGCAAGTGCTAGATTTTGTAGAATTTTTAGCACAAAAATATGTTCAACCCGAACAACCACCTCAAAAACGCATCCCAGACTTGAACAAAGGAGAAATTTGGATGAGTGATGATTTTAATGACCCTTTACCGGATGAATTTTGGTTAGGTGAAGGTGAGGTATGAAATTACTATTAGATACCCACGTACTTATTTGGTGGTCATCAAGTTCAGAAAAGCTATCACTCAATGTTTATAACTTAATTGTTGATCCTAACAATACTCTCCTATTTAGCATTGCTAGTATTTGGGAAATGCAAATTAAGCTTCAATCTAGCAAGCTAAGTTTAAATTCAGCGCTGCCAAACTTGATAGAAAGACAACAGCAGGTTAATAAATTACAAATACTACCTATTGAATTGTCTCATATCTATGCTCTTGAAGATTTACCAAGCCATCACCGTGATCCATTTGATAGAATTTTAATCGCTCAGTCAATAATTGAAAACATACCTTTATTAAGTATAGATATGGTATTTGATTCATATCCAGTTCAAAGGATTTGGGAGTAAAGCTAACTTAATATTGGTGAAGTATAAAAGCCAGTTAGAACTTTAATTTTTATATTTTTAATAAGTAAATATGAAAAGAATAGAAGTTGAACAAAGAACTATTTTGATTGGTTTAGCAGGTAGCCACGGCTATGGATTAAATCGTCCTGATTCTGATTTAGATTTTCGGGGAGTATTTATCGCACCTAAAAGATATTATTTGGGATTTGACCGTATAGAACAAAAAGATGCAGGTTGGGATGAACCTGGGATATTTCCTTTTATTGATGGCAATAAAGACACAGTTATATATGAACTAAAGAAAATTATTCAGTTATTATCAGGGGCAAATCCCAATGTTTTAGAATTGCTGTGGTTAAATAACTATCCTGTTTTAACCCCGGTTGGTCAATACCTAATTAAACACAAAAAACTATTTTTGAGTAAGAAAGTCAAGCATACTTACTCTGGTTATGCATTTGCCCAAATCAAAAAGATGGAAACCCATCGGAAGTGGTTGTTAAATCCACCGCAAAAGAAGCCACTACCATCTGATTTTGGTATAGAAGATGAAGCAGTTTTAATTAAAGATGAGCTAAATGCTTTTTTGGAGTATCTTTATAGCTTAATTAGAGGACGGATTGAATTTTTAGAAGAAGCAGAAAAATTATATAAACTGCTGACGGCAGATATTGATTTTAAAGGAGTTTTAAAACAATATACCTTACCTGATGCAACTTTGGAATACACCCAAAAGTTAACCAATAGCCGCAAAGATTTTATTCGCTTATTAAAAAAAAGCCAAAACTATCAAGTAGCTTTGAGAGAATGGAAAGCTTACTTATCATGGCAGGAGAACAGAAATCCGGCTAGGGCAGAAATGGAAAGAAAATCGGGTTTTGACCTTAAACATGGGATGCACTGTATTAGATTGCTTCGCAGTGGCTTGGAAATATTGCAGCAAGGGCAAGTAATTGTAGATAGAAGAATAGCTGGTGATGTTGATGATTTAAAAGCCATCCTCAAAGGTGAGTATTCTTATGAGGAGGTAATGAAGATGGCAGAAGATTTAGTTGCCAAAATGGAAATGGTTTACGAAGAATCAACTCTGCCTACCAGACCTGATTTAGAACAAATTAATGAATTATGTATGGAATTAGTAGAAATGCAAGGATGGAGTTAATAGTTAGTAGTCAGTGGTCAGTAGTAAATATAACAATTGACTAGTTTAAAGAGTTTGAAGTAAATCAGCAAAACCATACAGGCTAATCAAGAGCAATAATAATGCTGTGAATTGGGTAACTCGTGTTTGGGGTGAAGGAGCGATCGCCTCTCGTACTAAAATAGAGATAGATGCTCCAACTACAAGGCTTAAACCTAGTACCAGATACGGTCTATCCGGTGAAATTGTCGCAATTGCTAACATGGCGATCGCTAGCATTAGCATTAATAATTCTACAAACCTGGGTGGATTGTATTGGCTAGCTAAAATAAAGTTGTTTATCCAGAAGTTCCACAATCTCATATTGGTTGCTGAGTTTGTTATCAGTTGTCAGTTGTCCAGTTGTCCAGTTGTTTTGTTCTACTGACCACTGACCAATACCTCACTTCGATTAACGAATACCTGTCTTTATTTGACCCGCACCATTTTTTTGTGCAGCATCATCGTCTGTTAGTTCTACACCAAAAACACGAGCAAAAGCTTTTTCTACTTTATAACCAGAGTCAATAGATTCTAAGGGGTCTTTCCGCAATCTGTGACGCAGAGATAAAGTAATTACACGATGGATATCATCAACTGTGACTTCTGTACGTCCTTCATAAGCTGTTAAAGCTTTGGCTGCACGGTTAGTAACAATATCGCCCCGTAAGCCATCTACGTCTAGTTCTGAACAGACTTCAGAAATTTTTACCCGCAGGTCATAATCAAGCTTTACTTCTGGCAATAGCTTTTGGGCGTTGACAATTTTCTGTTGCAGTGCTTCTTGGTGGGGTTTGTACTTTTCTAGGAAAATAGGAGGATTTTGGTCAAATTCCGCCCGTTGCTCGACAATTTGTACTCTTAAAGCTGGTTCTTTAACCGTGTGAATTTCTGCGTGCATGCCAAAGCGGTCAAGTAACTGAGGACGCAATTCACCTTCTTCTGGGTTTCCAGAACCTACAAGCACAAACCGGGCTGGATGACGAATAGAAATACCTTCCCGTTCTACGGTGTTCCAACCACTAGCTGCGGAATCGAGTAATACATCTACGAGGTGGTCATCTAACAAGTTGACTTCATCCACGTAGAGGATGCCTCTATTAGCTTTGGCTAACAACCCTGGTTCAAAGGCTTTCACACCTTCAGATAAAGCTTTTTCAATGTCGATAGTGCCGCAAACTCGGTCTTCTGTGGCTCCCAACGGTAAGTCTACCATTTGAACTTTTTTTAATTCCACGGGTATTTCTAACCCTTGTTCTACCTGTTGACGGACTTCATCGCTCATCACGTCGGGGTCGTTGGGGTCACTGCTGAAGGGATCATTGGCAACTACAGTGATTTCTGGCAATAAGTCAGCCAGTGCCCGAATAGTTGTGGATTTACCAGTGCCGCGATCGCCCATAATCATTACACCACCGATTTTGGGATCAATCACGTTCAACAGCAGCGCCAGTTTCATCTCTTCCTGACCTACGATTGCCGTAAATGGAAATACCACGCGACGCGCACTTGCCGTGGATTGAGCAGTTGGAGTCACTAAAACTACCTTAACAATATTTTTTTATTACAATTACTTATTGTGCCACAGTTGGGGAGCATAAGAAGCAGAAGAACAAGTAAAACCAGCCCAACAATACGCTTAAATTTTCATGGAATGGTGACGATGCACTAAGTATAAATCCTGATTAGCTTCCTTGAGTATGGGAGTGATAGCATAAGTTTATCGGCGCTCTAATTACGGCTGTAGATGAATAAAGCATTAGATGAAACGCTTTCAATTGAAGTTGCTGAAAGCATAAAAAGCAAGGCTAATCAGCCATTTAATAATGCTTACAGAGCAGCATTAGCCACAGGGGGAGCAAAGTACGTCCAGGGTTTTTTAGCTGTTGCCGAGAAACCATACCAACCTATTGAACACAGTTGGATTGAATTAGACGATATCTCTAATAACGACAAAGTTGTACGCATTATTGATCCCACATTACCACACCTGCACAAAACACCCCAAGCGCTGTGGTATTTTGCAGCCCAAAGCTTGAGTGTCAAACAACTTAAAGCAGTAATAGAAGAATCTCAAGAAGATTATCCAGAAGACGACCCATTACCAATTTATGGTAGTACACCCTATGAATATTATGGTGATGTTATGTTGGGTGGTCAAGAATATTTAACAGCGTATCAAGCAGCAGAAGCAAAGTGCCGAGAGTTCAAAGGATTTAACGCTGAAAATAACTAAGTAAGGCGGCTGGAATAAATCAAACTATGTTAAGCAATATAAAATTATTGTAATTAATTTCATAGTAAGGGCTTTAGCCTTTTTTTGAGGACTAAAGTCCTCTCTACGCGTAGCGTAGCTAGCTCGTTGAGAGCCTTCTTTATTGTTATGTGCATTGATCATTTTCTGGTGCAGATCAATAGAAATATTCATTTATTTATTTATGCCCTTGGCTGGTTTTACGACTTGTTGAAATCTGAAATGAAGTTAGCCCATCTAGGAACACAAGCATCTGGGACTGAAGTAATCTGAAAATTTGATAGAAGTTTAGTTTTTCTACATATACAAAATAAATAACATGAATTTTCCTAAAACTCTATCCTAGGTAGGATTGCGAAAACACCACAATTTTAATGTAAAATGAAAAACGATTTTCTAAATTGCTCTCTCATTTAGCAAATGCGATGTCATAGTCGTAATCTGAGACTTAATAATTAGTCGAAGATTAGCCAAATGATGAGCGTCAATCAAAATGACTATATAGGAGGCTTAGAACTAAATATATGAGTCAATTCATAACCACTCATTGTATTGGACATCAATTTTGCTAAAAAAATGTAAAGTTTTAATTGAAGATGCGGAAAAATTTTAAGCGTGATTTTTTAATTTTCTATTCTGTTCATCTACCTAAGGATTGAAAGTTTTTTTTTGAATTTTGGTCTTTAGCTAGTTGTGTAATTGAGATGAGAATTTGAGAATATCATCAATATCTACTTATTTCTTCTCTTGAATATTAGCAGATGTCATAATGACCAAACGCAATCATATTTGCCTAATTCAACAATAAAATCATGGGTATTAACGTAGGAGCAAATAATTATGTAAGTCACCATCTTAATTTTCAAGCAAAAACCAACAAATGAAATTCATACTTTTGATGCCCAGGTGAAGTAATTTTTTTTGTTTGCACTATTTAGCATGACTGAGCGCAGTTTCCTTTAAGAGGAAATCACTTTTGTTGAGAATTACTCTAATTTTTTTGTGAGGATATTTACATGGGTAGTTTATTTCATTGGTCATCAGCAAGAACAACTTTGCTAGCTCTAGGATTGACAGCAGCTACAGTTAGTCCCATAGCGATCGCTCGTTTGGCATCAGCCCAAACCCCTGTCCCAACTGAAACACCAGCTGCAACACCATCGCCAACTTCAGCCCCTAACTTTTATGATGTTAGTGCAGATTATTGGGCATATCCGTTTATTCAAGCCCTCGCGCAAAGAAATATAATTGCTGGCTTTCCTGATAATTCCTTTAAGCCTAATCAATCTGTGAGTCGTGCTGAATTTGCAGCCATGATTCAAAAAGCTTTTAACCAACCCTCAGTTCGTCAATTAAGTTCAGGTGGGTTTAGCGATGTTCCCAGTAACTACTGGGCAACATCTGCCATCCGAAAAGCCTACGAAACTGGATTTATGGCAGGTTATCCTGGAAACGTGTTTTTGCCAAATCAGCAAATTCCCAAAGTTCAGGCGATCGTAGCTCTAAGAAGTGGTTTGAATTTAACTAGCAGCGATACCACATTTGATGTTAATACTTACTACACAGATGCCTCAGCAATCCCCAACTATGCTGTTAATGATGTAGCAGCAGCAACACAAGCTAATATAGTTGTCAACTATCCGGATGTTAAACAACTTAACCCCCTAACTCCTCTAACTCGTGCCGAAGCAGCAGCAATTTTGTATCAAGCTTTGGTTAAACAGGGACAATTGCAACCTCTGGCAAGCAATGTTGCAGCTGCTAATTATATAGTTGCAGGTGGCGGTACTCAAACCACTAACGATATTGTTTCCCTTGCTGCATCTAGCAGCTCCTTTACAACCCTGAGTTCTTTATTAAAGACAGCAGGTTTAGCAGATATTCTGCAACAGCCAGGGCCTTACACAGTATTTGCTCCGACTAACGAAGCATTTGCTGCTTTACCACCTAGCACGCTACAGCAGTTACAGCAACCGGAGAACAGAGAGCTATTAATTAAGATTTTGAGATATCACGTCATTCCTGGTGAACTAACTGCTAGCCAACTTTCAGGGGGAGAAGTAAAAACCTTTGAGGACTCACCTGTTAATATTAAAGTTGATAGTGCCACCAATCAAATTTCGGTCAATGACGCTAAAGTTCTTCAGCCAGGTGTCCCAGCTACTAATGGTGTTATCTATCCAATTAACCAAGTTCTTGTACCACCAAACCTGAACGCTGGTCAACCGCAAGAGGGAACTACTCAAGGACAAAATCCTAATGATGTTACGCCAGGTAGATCTACTCGTGGTGGCTCTAGTTATATAGGTGTTGCTGGTAACATTGGCTTAGGTGGTGATACAGCTCTTAGCGAAACTAACATCGCGGTGATCAGTAAAATTGGGCTGACACGTACTATATCAGCACGACCATCAGCAGTTTTTGGCGACGATACAGTAGTTTTAGTTCCCATTACCTTTGATTTTGCGCCACGCTCAGTAGATTCCTTAGGTGAACAAACATTTCCTGTATCTCCTTATATAGGCGCTGGCGTAGCTATCCAAACTGAAGATGAGGCTGAACTAGGATTCCTCCTAACTGGCGGTGTAGATGTTCCTTTAGGTTCTCGCTTTACAATCAACGGTGCTGTAAATGCAGCTTTTATGGATGAAACTGATTTCGGCCTCTTACTAGGAATTGGTTACAACTTTTAGAAGGTCAATCTTAGACAGAGATCTCAAAAATTGAAGAGGCATTCTGTTCTCCCCTGACATAGTACCAGCTTGTCGGGGGTTTTTCTTAACGGGTGACAAGGGGACTCAAGAAGAGATGTGGCAATAGTTTGAGAAAATGAGGAGGTAAAAAAAATAGGGGTATATTTTCCCCTAACAAACATAATAATGTTGCCACCATCATACCAAAAAATTTTCCGCAAGCATCTGAGCGAGCAGCAGTATCTGACACTAGAGTTATTGTTGTTATTGATACAAGCGCATAGACAGGTTAAGCTATCAAGATTGGCAAGTTTATTTCCTCAAGCAATTACCTATGAAAGTCGCAAACGCAACTTACAAAGATTTTTACTCGTCAATAAACTGTGCGTAAAACTGTTGTGGTTTCCACTCATAAAATATTGGATTAGACAAGAAGAAACAGGGCGAAGGTTGAATCGAGAACAACGACGTTATTTCAATAAACAAAAACACCAAAAGTATGGATATTGGATGATTGCTATCGACCGAACTCAGTGGAAAGGTCGGAATGTATTTATGGTAACTTTGGTAAGAGGGACTCATGCTTTGCCGTTATACTGGGAAACATTGAATCATGTTGGAAATAGTGATTTAAAAACGCAAAAGCGATTATTAAATACAGCGATAAAACTTCTAAAAAAATGCCGGATAGTAGTTTGAGCAGACAGAGAATTCCATAGTCCAAAACTAGCTAAGTAGCTTGATGAGAAAGGATTATACTTCGCTTTACGTCAAAAGAAAGACGGTTCTATCGCTCCCCTTATGTAAAAAATAGAAAAATTGTTGAATTTATGGAAT
>JAYGHB010000128.1:0-37943 GCA_034931985.1 Halotia wernerae UHCC 0503 | reverse complement strand
GAGGGCTATGAGGCTTATCCTATCTGCATCCTAGCCCTTTTTGTAGCCCCGCAAGGTATGGAACACTAGCTTCTGGGTCATTGTTCCAACCTTCATGTCCAACAACTGCAATAGAAAATGCTTCTGTGAGTTCAAATGAATCTACAACAGCCCAATCTTTTTGAAGGGTTCCTGCACTTCTGGATACATCTTTAATTATTCCGTGATTATTTTGTTTTCCTAGCATCCATTTAAAAATACCCTCTCCCTTTTCAGCATCCTCTGGAGCATCATACTCTTTCAAAATCCTTTTCAGAAAGCGTTCTGGATCTTCTCCTTTTTTACTACATTCCCAATCCAGCCAAGTTGAAAGATATTTTCGACGATTTCTACGGGTTCGACGTGGTTGGGCTTTGTACGATAAAGTAACCTCCAGGAGAATTTTAAATGACTCTCCTTGAGAACGTAATTTTTCTGGTAGTTTTACTTGGTAAACATGAGCTTGTTTAGCTACAATACGGCGCTCTCCAGTTGTCATCAAAGTGATTCTATTGGGAGCATTACCCAAAGCACGATCAACATTGGGAAGACCATAACCAATTTGACGAAGAACGTGCAATTTATTAATATCATCTGCCCTTGTCCATTCAGGCCACCTTGCTGATTGCACTATTAATGCACGGTAAAGAAGGCAATTCTCATTGGGTAAATCAGCAGCTAGACGTGCAGCAATATGGCTTACTTTTGGTACTGCAAATGATGTTCCCACATTATCGGCAGCAAGTGCAGGCCCACCATTCAATGTTGAACGCACTAATTCAGGACAAACATTTTGAGGATATGTAATGTTAGGTGGTGTACCTTCGTCTATAACAAAATCCCCACCATATTCAACTACTTCTGGCTTAATTGTCTTCCAAATTCCCAATCCAGAGCATGAAAAGGCTGAAGGCTTATCCTTCTGTGAGATAGAAGAATAGGGAAATTGATGGTAATAACTTAGAGCAATTGAACCAACTGTTAAAGCTTGAAAGCTTTGTGCAGGGTTAGCAATTCTACATGAATTTTCTAATAGATAATCTGGATATGGTCGATTGGCTGCCAGATGTTCTTTCACAGATAATCTTGTATAGCCTATTTTCCCGCCTTCGGAAGGTAAATTACCAGCTGCGACAATAAACAGGATATCCTTTGTCCATGTCAGATTATCAATTGTTGCTGCCCAAGAACTCATATACTGGGTTCGGCAGGGAACAGACCCAGCAATACAATGATTAAAAATTCTTGTTTTTGTTTGGTCGTAGTAAATTTTTACAATTTCACATAGAAAAATTGGGGGAAATAGCTGTTTAGGCAGTTCGCAGTTAGTATCTAGAACTCTTGCATTTTGAATCCAGCAAATAGATTTTTCCTTGCCACTGCGGGGTATAGTCCTGGGGTAAAGAACCGCCCCAGCTACTCTAGTTCCATGTCCACCGTTGCCATAATAGTCAGCAGCTGTATGAGTTTCTCCTGGAACCCAAGACCTTGAACTTTGTGAATCAATCGCTGCTTTTAAAAGAAAATGACTTTCTTGAATACCACTATCAATAACACATATGTTAGGAGCATTTGATTCTGGTGGCTCTAGTTGAAAATCGATATTACCAACATTTGATAAAGTTTCAGACTTAACAAATTCAGTTATATCATCAGGGAAACTGACATCAAAAATATACGGGAAATTTAAAACTAAATCTTTTAAGCCCTTACCAGAAATTTCAATTCTACAAGAAAAGCTATCTGGTAGTTGAGCAGAATTAGGAATGTGTCCATCAATAATATTGAAAACTTCTCCTTGATATTCTTGAACAAAATCAGTGAATTCATCTTCTCTCTCTAACTTGATATCGTCCCATTGCTGGTATGTCAAATCACGTTTATCTATCCATGTCTTAACTCGTTTAGTATATTGCTCTTCACTTTCGTTTGGATTTCGGACTGGATAATCAGAAAATTGAGATTTAGTACCTACACAGGAAATTCCCACATCGACGATAAAAAGGTTATCATCAATAATTTGCTCCCAATTATTAAGTAATTCTGGTGATAGAATGTATTCTGGTCTTCTAGTTCCATCCAGAATTTCCCATATTTCGGCAACTTTATTACCACCACGCTCTTCCTTAATAAACTTTTCTATCTTTTTTTGAAGTTCACTGAATTCTGGATCGTTGGCAGAAGCGCCAATAATATATCCATCTTCTAATTCAGCAATGACCTCGATACCATACTTTCTCAGATCCTCTACATCGAAAGCAATAGGATCTATCTTTAAAATAATAGGTTTAGATTTTTCAGGAAGTGGTGGCTTTCCTTCTTGCTCTCGTTCTTGTTGAGTTTCTTGCCAATCAAAGATTAAGGATTCAACCAAACCTTTGAGTTTACTTCCATGTCCCTGGCGATTCCCCAGATTAACGACTGTGGTGGAATTCTTTTTTCCTCCTCCTGTTGGTGGTACAGCGCTTCCTTGTTTTGTCAACCTAAGCGTAATATGCGGAAAACCCTGAGAACTTTCAACCATTTATTTATCCAGACACCAAAAATTAGTACTAGGAAACTTTAATTTCTGCGATCGCTTCTTCTAAGTGTTCGTGAATAACTAGCTCTTCTCGTTCAAGGATTGCTCGTTTAGCTGCATCCTGTGCAACCCTAACAGCTTGAGCCGCAGAGAAACCTTTCATTTGCTCAATGATCCTTCGCCAGTTGATACATCCCACTTCAATCGCAGAGAGTGTTTCTTTTAGTATAAATTCTAGCTCTTGTTCTCCGGGTTTGGGTACTGCGATCAAATCATCAAATCTTCTCCAAAGAGCAGTATCCAAAGATTTATTCAAATTTGTTGCTGCTACCAAAAGCCCAGAAGACGGTTGATATTCATCCAAAATTTGTAAAAAAGTATTTACTACTCGCTTAATTTCTCCTACTTCCTGAGAATCTTCTCGTGTCTTAGCAATTGAGTCACATTCATCAAGAAATAATAAACATGGATTTTTAGAAGCATCCTCAAATACAAGTCTCAAATTGCTGGCAGTTTCGCCTAAAAAAGACGACACCATTGCATCAAAACGAACTTTTAGCAGTGGTAAACCAGTATTCCAAGCTAAACGCTCTGCTCCTAGAGTCTTTCCACAGCCAGGAGGTCCATACAAAAGTATTTTTTGTCTGTAACGTAATCCATGATGAGCCAGCCTATCTCTTGCCGCATACTCGCGTTCTATTCGACGAAAACGTTTCTCAATATTTTCAGGCAACACCATGTGATGCCGCAAACTCTCCCTCGGTATGATAGTTACTAGGGGAAGATTAAATCGCTTACTGGTTGGTAATTCAGTTAAAGCCTGTAAGTTTTCTGGTACTGAGGAAGCAGGTTTGGTGATTTGGGTAAACTTCTCTTTCTGGCTCTTTTTAGTGATATTCTCTAGCTGGTCAGCTAAGAGAGTATGTCCCTTAGTGCGCTCTTCCTCAATCACTAAGTATGTAAGCTTATCAATCGCCTCTTGATCGGAACTAGCGATCACCCTAAAAAATCTCTTGAGAAGCTCTGCTTTCATACTGCCTCTCAGTATCAATAATAACTTTCTTGACTAGTGCAATTGTACTACATTATTTAATGTACAACAAATTATAGCGCGTTTTCCTTGTCTTTAATCATTATCTTTAAGTTATGTAAAGTATTCATTACTCGGTTGTGTTCCAAATACGAATTACGAATTAGTATGACTCTTCCCAATCCTGGTAGCGTCTTGGCTACATTAACTGAACTGACTCAAGTTAATCGTACCCATGCTTTGTTGCGTCGTGTCAAAGACCTTTCTGTCAACGAATTTGTTTGCTTGCTAGACTTTATTACTGCTGAATTTCAGCAATTTCTCAGAGCAATTGAACTCATCAATAATGAAGCTCTAGAAACAATGTTGGAGAAAGTGCTAGAAGCTATTACACTTAAAATTGGTCAAATCCTCCAAGCAGAACATACAGCAATTTTCTTAGTAGACAATGACAAAGGTCAACTGTGGTCAAAAGTACCCCAGGATAATACACAAACATTTTTAGAAATTCGTATACCAATCAAGGTCGGCATTCCAGGTCATGTTGCTAATACTGGTCAGTATTTGAATATACCTGACACCTCTATTCATCCCTTATTTAGCCCAGAATTAGAAAAGCAAATGGGCTACAAAATCAACAATCTTTTATGTGTGCCTGTTATTAGTAGTAAAAATCAAACTGTAGCAGTAGTACAACTAGCAAATAAAAGAGGGGATACTCCGTTTGACCATGATGATGAAGAACGTTTTCGAGACTTTGCTGCTTCTATTGGCATTATCTTAGAAAGCTGTCAGTCTTTCTATGTAGCAGCTCGTAATCAACGAGGTGCTACAGCGCTTTTACGGGCAACCCAGACTTTGGGGCAAAGTTTAGACTTAGAAGCAACTTTGCAGATAGTCATGGAACAAGCCCGGATTTTAATGCAAGCAGACCGCAGTACGCTATTTTTGTATCGTAAAGAAATGGGCGAGCTCTGGACAAAAGTAGCAGCAGCAGCAGATGGCACAAACTTCATAGAAATCCGAATGCCAGCCAACCGTGGCATTGCTGGCTATGTGGCTTCTACTGGAAAAGCGCTAAATATTCCAGATGCCTATAAAGATCCCCGTTTTGACCCGACTACAGATAGAAAGACGGGTTATCTCACTCGTAATATCTTGTGTTTGCCAGTATTCAATTCGGCAAATGAATTGATTGGTGTGACACAGTTAATTAATAAGCAACAAGGTAGTTTCACTGCTTCTGATGAAGAGTTTATGCGGGCTTTTAATATCCAGGCTGGAATTGCCCTAGAAAATGCTCGTTTGTTTGAAAATGTACTACTAGAAAAACAATATCAAAAAGACATATTACAAAGTCTATCAGATGCGGTAATTTCTACAGATATGGTAGGCCGAATTGTCACAATTAATGATGCGGCACTAATATTACTGGGTTGTCCATTAGAGGGAACTAACACCAAAATTAACAAGCCTTTATGGGAACAAAATTTAATCGGTCGTTTCGTTTGGGAAGTTGTACCTATTGAAAATTTACAAATGCGCTTGGAAGATAGTTTAAATACTGGGGCAAAGCATTATGTACCAGAGCAAAATTTAACGTTGGGACTGTACCAGTTTTCTAGTGAATCTCAGGACTCAGAAATCAGCGATAAGTTGCAAGATGGCTTTTTCTCTGGATCAACTGCGATAACTAAAAACTTAATTTTGACATTGCGCGATCGCACTAACCCAGATTTTTTTATTCCCTGGAATCTTCCTCTGACTCCCCAATCTGAGTTTCTTGCTTCTAGTCAGGTAGAAATATTAGAACGTAGTATCAATCTTACCGTTAATCCCCTAACCAACCCAGAAGGTGGGGTGCGTGGTGGTTTGGTGGTCTTGGAAGACATCAGCCAAGAAAAACGCATGAAATCTACGATGTACCGTTATCTAACTCCCCATGTTGCCGAACAAGTGATGATGCTGGGTGAAGATGTCTTAATGGTGGGTGAACGCAAGGAAGTCACTATTTTATTTTCGGATATCCGAGGCTACACAACACTTACAGAAAATTTCGGCGCGGCTGAAGTCGTAACACTGCTGAATCAGTATTTTGAAACAATGGTGGAGGCAGTTTTTAACTACGAAGGCACACTAGATAAATTTATAGGTGATGCTTTAATGGCAGTGTTTGGTGCGCCCCTACCCCTCACAGAAAATCACGCTTGGCGGGCGGTGCAGTCAGCGTTAGATATGCGCCAACGTCTGAAGGAATTTAACCAACGACGGATTATTCAAGCACAGCCCCAAATCCAAATAGGTATTGGCATTAGTTCTGGAGAAGTGGTTTCTGGGAATATCGGTTCTCACAAACGCATGGATTACACGGTAATTGGCGATAGTGTAAATTTAAGTTCGCGTTTGGAAGGAGTAACTAAAGAATATGGTTGTGATATTATTTTAAGTGAGTTTACTTATCAACTTTGTAGCGATTTAATCTGGGTGCGGCGGTTAGATAAAATTCGCGTTAAGGGTAAACATCAAGCCGTGAATATCTATGAACTAATTGGCGATCGCAGCAGTCCTCTAGATGCTACTACCCAAGAGTTTCTCTTCCATTATCATGCAGGACGTGCCGCTTATTTGTCTCGTAACTTCCTCCAAGCGATCGCTTGCTTTGAGGCTGCCAAACGCATTAAACCTTCAGACCAAGGCGTTAATATTCATCTAGAACGCGCTTATAATTACCAACATACACCCCCTCTAGACTCATGGGATGGTGCATGGACGGTAATTGGGAAGTAATGATCTGTCAATAGTCAAAAGTTAAGAGTTTTGTAATGTTGACTATTGACTAATTTTTCATTCTTGAGTACCTTCATTCTCATTTTCAAATGGATCTTCGCCAATTTGAAGTTGTTTTTTGGTTCTTTTCAATTGTTTCCACAAAGCTTTGATTTGTTCGTAAGCTTCACCAGGTGGTAGTTTTCCACCTGTCTCTAAGTTACAGATGTAACTTACCCGTTGGGCAAATTCTTGTAAATTGGCGTTAAAAACTAAGTTTTCTGGCTTTACTTGACCGTAGTAGCGACCACGAGGATAGAGAAATTGATCTTTGCTCATTATTTTGTTTTCCATTTATTAAATTCACCTCCTGCTTTTGATCATTTGAAGCGGAATCAGTAGTAACTCTCATCTCTATTTGTCAGAATCTGGAGAAACTAAACTATTGATAACTTCTTCAGCTAAGGTTGTCCAGGAATTTGTTAATTTTGACTTTGAGACCAGAGGGATAAATGATGAAATGTTTTTGTAGCAAGGGTTACAACAATGATTTATAGAGAAAGTTGTTGTAAGTATCAATAACAGATGATAGTTTACTTTACTTTACTTTACTTTCCATTGGTAATTATTTTGCCATTTTATGAAATTCAGACAGTAATTGACTTCCCCTAAAAATATTAATTATTACGTCGGCAATTATACACATGCCTTCTAACATAACAGTTATATTAATATCCATTATTGTTCAGTGTAAAAAAATACTTAACATTGCAATAAACCCTAACATACGCCAATAGCAATGTCTTCTGTCATGGGTTAGACGTTAAAATGTAGTTTTTTGATCACAGACTAATGTTTCATGATGGCTGACCAACCACCAATAGCTAATCTCCAATAACTAAAGATAAAATGGTTAAGCCCGAAAGGACAAAAGCTGCCCGTCGCCCATAACTTTACCTCCCAACATGTCTGTTCATTCCAAGCTATACGAAGGCAAAGCAAAAATTCTCTATACAACGGACGATCCGCAAGTCTTGTTGGCTGATTTTAAAGATGATGCCACTGCTTTCAACGCTCAAAAGCGCGGCAGTATTATCGGCAAGGGGAAAATAAATTGTAGCATTTCCACCCAGTTGTTTAAACAGCTAGAGGAATATGGTATAAAAACTCACTTTATTGATAACCCATCACCGAATCAAATGCGGGTGAAGTCGGTGAAGATTTTGCCCTTAGAAGTAGTGGTGAGAAATATTGCTGCTGGCAGTCTGTGTCAACAAACAGGGTTAGCAGTAGGTACAGTTTTGAAACAACCTCTGGTAGAGTTTTATTACAAAAATGACCAATTGGGAGATCCCTTGTTAACACGCGATCGCCTACTACTGCTAAAACTAGCTACTCCGGAACAAGTAGATGCAATTACCAATCTAGCATTGCAAATCAATGAGTTTCTCAGTAGCTTTTGGCAGCAGTGTGGCATTACCCTAGTAGACTTCAAACTAGAATTTGGTTTGGACGCACAACAGCAGATACTCTTGGCAGATGAAATCAGCCCCGACACCTGCCGTTTGTGGAACACAGCAGAAGCAGACCCTAACCGCCGGGTAATGGATAAAGACCGCTTCCGCCGAGACCTAGGGAATGTCGAAGATGCTTACCAGGAGGTTTTACAAAGAGTACTACAAATAGTAGAAAGTAAAAATTAAGTGGGCAAAATATATTAAACTCGCGTGAATTGTCTTTTGTTAGTAGTCAGTTTTCATTTGCTATTGACCAGTTTGTGATGGTGTGTGGATGTGAAGAGGAATGTAAATCAAATGCGTTTATCTCCCGTATTGGTGGCAGTTGTAGCAATTACAGCGCCCTTAAGCAGTTCACTGAGCGCAAATGCACAAAGCGCTAACAGTTCTAAACAGATAACAGAGGTTCTCACACCTGCGACCAATCAACAATTAGAAAAGAACTCAAGTCAAGTTCTAACTGATGAGAATTTAAAATCTGACTCCAACTCGACAGAGGTTGAGGTATTTGAGGATCTCACACCTGCGACCAATCAACAATTAGAAAAGAACTTAAGTCAAGTTCTAACTGATGAAAATTTAAAATCTGACTCCAACTCGACAGAGGTTGAGAATCTCCAGTCTACTGTCGTCGCAGTTTTCCCGGCTAAGTCAGCAGCAAAAACAACATCAGATGTCATATTGCCCAGTCTCACAACGCCAACAACTGCACAAATCCTTGAGACAACCCCAAATCCGCCAGATCAACAGCCTAATTCTATTCCAGAGAATTTACCTCCATCTCCTGGAATAACTCCATCTCAGGAGAATTTAAACTCCCCTGCGGTCACACCTGTATTGCCCGAAAATACTCAACAGCCTAATTCCACTCCACAAATTTCACCCCCAGCAACCGGGCAACAAACGCCCTCTCCATCTCCCGGAACAACTCCATCTCAGGAGAATTTAAACTCCCCTGGGATGACACCTGTATTACCAGAAAATACTCAACAACAGCCTAATTCCACTCCACAAATTTCACCCCCAGCAACCGGGCAACAAACCCCTTCCCCATCTCCTGATGCAGCCCCAGAAGCAGCTGAACCCCGCGTGTTGGTGTCAGAAGTAGTGGTTAGACCGCAGGCTGGACAACTAGCGCCAGAACTAGAAGACCAAGTTTACCGAGTCATTCGCACCCAACCAGGACGAACAACAACCCGTTCCCAACTACAAGAAGATATTAATGCCATCTTTGGTACTGGCTTTTTCTCCAATGTTCAAGCAGTTCCAGAAGATACTCCTTTAGGGGTGCGGGTGAGTTTTGTCGTGCAACCTAATCCCGTCTTGTCGAAGGTAGAAATACAAGCCAATCCTGGTACTGGCGTTGCTTCTGTACTACCTCCTAGTACTGTGGATGAAATTTTCCGCAACCAGTATGGCAAAATCCTCAACTTACGGGAATTGCAGGAAGGTATCAAGCAGTTAACCAAGCGATATCAAGACCAAGGTTATGTGCTGGCAAATGTAATTGGAGCGCCGAAAGTTTCTGAAAACGGTATTGTAACTCTACAAGTTGCAGAAGGGGTAGTGGAAAATGTTAAAGTCCGGTTCCGTAATAAAGAAGGTCAGGAAACAGACGAGAAAGGGCAACCAATTCGCGGTCGGACACAAGAGTATGTAATTAAACGCGAAGTGGAGTTGAAGCCGGGACAAGTATTCAACCGCAACACAGTACAAAAAGACTTACAGCGGGTATACGGATTGGGATTATTTGAAGATGTCAATGTCTCCCTTGACCCTGGTACTGACCCCAGCAAAGTGGATGTAGTGGTAAATGTGGCTGAACGTAGCAGCGGTTCTATTGCCGCTGGGGCTGGTATCAGTTCTGCCAGTGGATTGTTTGGTACTGTTAGCTATCAACAGCAAAACCTCAACGGTAGAAACCAAAAATTAGGGGCAGAGTTACAGGTGGGACAGAGGGAACTACTGTTTGACCTGCGGTTTACAGACCCCTGGATTGCGGGAGATCCTTACCGGACATCTTATACAACCAATCTGTTTCGTCGCAGTTCGATTTCGTTGATTTTTGATGGCACAGATCAGGATATTAGAACCATTGACACAGATGGCAGCGAAGGCGATCGCCCCCGTGTTTTGCGTCTAGGTGGCGGTGTCACCTTTACTCGCCCCCTTTCTGCTAATCCCTACGACAAGTCCGAATGGACGGCTTCAGCGGGTTTGCAATATCAACGAGTGTCTACTCGTGATGCCGATGGCGACCTCAAAAAAGAAGGAGCATTATTTGATAATGATGGCAACCGTATTGGCAACACCACAGTCCCCCTGAGCTTCTCTGGTGAAGGTGAAGACGATTTGCTGCTGTTGCAATTAGGGGCACAACGCGATCGCCGTAATAATCCCTTGCAGCCTACCAGTGGGTCTTACCTGCGTTTTGGGCTTGATCAGTCAGTACCTGTAGGACTAGGTAGTATTTTACTCACCAGATTACGAGGGAGTTATAGCCAATATGTACCTGTCAACTTTACTAACTTCACCAAAGGGCCAGAAACCCTAGCATTTAACTTGCAAGGCGGAACAATCCTTGGAGACTTACCTCCTTACGAAGCTTTTACCCTTGGTGGAAGCAACTCCGTTCGGGGTTACGAAGAAGGAGCCTTAACCAGCGGACGCAGTTACGTACAAGCATCTGTGGAATATCGCTTCCCAGTTTTCTCAGTAGTTAGCGGCGCACTATTTGTAGATGTCGGTACTGATTTAGGAACCAGTACTGAAACCGCCGAGGTACTGAACAAAAATGGCAGTGGTTATGGTTATGGTCTTGGTGTGCGTGTACAGTCACCACTAGGGCCAATTCGTATTGACTACGGCATCAATGATGACGGTGATAGCCGCATTAACTTTGGTATTGGCGAAAGGTTTTAAGTTGGTCAGTTGTGAGTCAGTGCGGTCTTCTCCCCTTGGGAGAGGCTAGCGCCAAGGGGGTTTCCACGCCACTTGCTACAACGGAGGGAACCTCCGCAACGCAGTGGCTCCCCATGAGCAACTGACGCTAGCGCAGCGTCAAGCCTACGGCATAGCAACTTTTGGAGACGCTACGCGTAGTAGCTTGCTTCCCCGTAGGGGTACGCTTAGAGCGAGTCTTCTCCCAAAGGGAGACGCTACGCGAACGAGCGTCACCCGAAGGGTCAGTTGTTATTTGCCACTGACAACTGACCAATTTGGCTTGCTAATTTTTACCGTTTGCCTCAATACTGTACCGTTAAAGGTATCAGTTGCATTCCTAGGAGTCTATAGGAGTAGAACAGGGGCTTTGCCAAAACTTAACATAAATGATACAAATCAAAACATATTCATTTTTCACCTATGCAACAGCACACCTTAGCAGCAGAAATCACCCAAACCGGAGTGGGACTACATAGTGGTGTAATTACCCATGTGCGGATACTACCTGGTGATGCAGGCAGTGGGCGCTACTTTGTGCGGGTGGATTTACCGGATTTACCAATAATTCCAGCCCAAGTTGCAGCAGTGAATCAGACTGTGCTTTCGACTCAATTGGGTAAAGGTGAGACTTGCGTTCGCACGGTAGAGCATCTGTTAGCAGCGCTTGTGGGCATGGGTGTAGATAACGCCCGAATTGAAATTGATGGTTCAGAAGTACCACTTCTAGATGGTTCAGCCAAGATATGGGCGGATAGTATTACCGAAGTCGGTTTAAAATCACAACCAGCTAATAACAACCAAATTTCTCTAGCTATTACAGAGCCAATATGGGTTTATCAAGGTGATGCCTTTGTTTGTACCCTTCCAGCCCCAGAAACCCGCTTTAGTTACGGCATTGACTTCGACCCACCAGCTATTGGTAATCAATGGCATAGTTGGTCACAGGCTACCGAACTAGACAACGCTTCTGCCAGCTTTGCTACCGAAATTGCTCCAGCTCGGACTTTTGGTTTACTGCATCAAATTGAACACTTACAACAAACAGGGTTAATTAAAGGTGGCAACTTGGATAACGCACTCGTTTGTGGTTCTGAAGGCTGGCTAAATCCACCATTAAGATTTGCAAATGAGCCAGTCCGTCATAAAATATTGGACTTAATAGGAGATTTGAGTTTATTAGGAACTTTCCCGCAAGCTCATTTTTTAGCTTATAAAGCTAGCCACAATTTACACATTCAACTGGCTCAGAAAATTTTAGATTTTACGAAAAGTTGTCAGGAGGGTTTCACTGCGTAGCAAACTTTCCAACACGGATTGGATCTAAAATCCTTAAGGGGTTTCAATGCAAGCCCGCTTAATTTCCATTTCCCAGATTGAAAATCAACCACACTGCTAATGTCAATCCTTACCCAAGTCAATAGCACCGATGCGATCGCACCTACATCTACCGAGAAACAGGCTACCAGTGAGATTAAAACAACTTTTTCATCTGAAGAAATTCAAAAACTCATACCCCATCGCTATCCATTTTTACTTGTAGATAAAATAATTGACTATATCCCCCAGAAATCGGCTGTAGGCGTTAAAAATGTTACTGTCAACGAACCCCAATTTCAAGGACATTTCCCAGGACGACCACTGATGCCGGGAGTACTAATTGTAGAAGCGATGGCACAGGTTGGGGGCGTTGTATTGAAGCAACTACCTGGGTTTGAAGACGGACTGTTTGTTTTTGCTGGTATAGATAAAGTCCGTTTCCGCCGCCAAGTTGTACCAGGAGATCAGCTAGTGATGACAGTGGAACTGTTATGTGTAAAACAACGTCGTTTCGGTAAAATGCAGGCTCGTGCCGAAGTTGACGGTCAGATCGCTGCTGAAGGCGAATTGATGTTTTCTCTAATTAATTAAAAATTTGCTTGCGTGGTACGGGTATAGCCGTGAAATACCCTTACTCCCTTAGTAGCACTTGATAACTTCTTGATTTTCGATGCCCTCTGGCGCGTCCGCTACGCGAACACACTTAACTTGCTTTACCTCACACTTTCGGCAACTGAATACTTACACACTTAGCAACGCCAGTCGCCTCAAGGGGGATTACCCCCGCTCGGTAAGCCAGTCCTTCAGAAGGGTTAGCCCAACTGAAAGAACAGGCGAAACCAAAGGATACTGGCTCCTCAAGACAGTTCTGGAGATTCACCCTTGAAAACGCTTATTCATCCAACTGCTGTAATTCATTCTAAATCGGAACTCCACCATACAGTGCAAGTCGGTGCCTATGCTGTGATTGGAGAGCATGTTAAAGTGGGCGCTGAAACAATAATTGGCGCTCATGTGGTGCTAGAAGGGCCTTGTGAGATTGGGGCGCGAAATCAAATTTTTCCAGGTGCAGCTATCGGTATGGAACCCCAGGATCTCAAATTTGTAGGAGAACCTACCTGGGTCAAAATTGGTGACAATAACTCGATTCGGGAGTACGTCACCATAAACCGCGCTACTGGTGCTGGTGAAGCAACCCTAATCGGTAACAATAACCTCCTGATGGCTTACGTACACGTAGCTCACAATTGTATAATTGAAGACTGCGTAATTATACCCAACTCAGTAGCGCTGGCAGGTCATGTCCATATAGAGTCACGGGCAAGACTGGGCGGGGTTTTAGGCGTGCATCAATTTGTACATATTGGTCAACACGCAATGGTCGGAGGCATGGCACGCATTGACCGAGATGTACCACCTTATATGCTAGTGGAAGGCAATCCGGCACGAGTGCGAACCCTCAATCTTATAGGACTCAAACGTTCTGGTATGAGTTCAACCGACCTGCAAATCCTCAAAAAAGCTTTTCGCATTCTCTATCGTTCTGGCTTAAGTTTTAAAGATGCTTTAGAACAGCTGGAATTGTTGGGAGAAACCGAACAACTACAAAACCTACGTCGTTTCTTGCTACTTTCTCAAATGCCAGGAAGACGTGGTTTAATTCCCGGAAAGAGTAAACCAAGCGTAAACGATGAATAATGAATTAGGAGTTGTGAGTTATGAATTAAACTTTTAACTCCTAACTCCTAACTTTTGACTATTTACAGCAGTTTTCATCTATCAGACCACACATTTATTTCTTTGCGCCTACCCTGCGGGTTCCGCCTTAGCGGTATGCATCTTTGCGTGAGATAAAAAAAGATGTGATTCATTTACCTAAAAATAGCTGTAATACATTATGCGGATATTTATCAGCACTGGCGAGGTTTCTGGCGATTTGCAAGGGTCGTTGCTGATTGCAGCGATGAAGCGTCAAGCTGCTACTGCTGGTTTGCCATTAGAGATTGTAGCTTTGGGTGGCGAAAGAATGGCAGAAGCAGGAGCTACGATTCTAGGTGATACCAGTGGTATCGGCTCGATGGGTCTAATAGAATCCGTGCCTTATATTTTGCCTACTTTGAGGCTACAACGACGAGCGATCGCCTTTCTCAAACAAAATCCACCTGACTTAGTAGTGCTGATTGACTATATGGGGCCAAATCTTGGCATTGGCACTCATATGCAAAAGCATTTACCAAAAGTACCTGTGGTATATTACATTGCTCCCCAAGAATGGGTGTGGTCAGTTAGTTTACGTAACACTACCCGAATTGTCGGCTTCACAGATAAGTTGTTGGCAATCTTCCCAGAAGAAGCCCGTTATTTTAGCGATAACGGTGCAAAAGTCAGGTGGGTAGGGCATCCTCTCGTTGACCGAATGCAGAACCCTCCAAGTCGCGAAGCAGCCCGCGCCAAATTGGGTATTACGCCAGAACAGAAAGCGATCGCTCTTTTGCCTGCCTCTCGCCATCAAGAAATAAAATATCTTTTACCAGTTATTTTTGCAGCTGCCCAAACTATTCAAACTAAATTACCTGAAGTTCATTATTGGATTCCTCTGTCTTTAGAAATCTACAGACAGCCAATCGAAGAGGCAATTGAGCGTTACGGTTTACGGGCTACGGTTGTATCAGGTCAACAAAAAGAAGTATTTGCTGCTGCTGATTTTGCCATTACTAAATCTGGCACTGTTAATTTGGAACTGGCTTTGTTAAATGTGCCGCAAGTTGTGGCTTACCGTCTGAATCCCATTACAGTATGGATTGCCCGAAAAATTCTCAAAGGTTCCATACCCTTTGCATCACCGCCCAATTTAGTTTTGATGAAGCCAATTGTGCCAGAGTTCTTACAAGAGCAAGCCACACCAGAGAATATCACCCAAGCGGCAATGGAATTATTGTTAAATCCTCAACGCCAACAGCAAACTTTGAGAGATTATCAAGAAATGCGGCAGTATTTGGGCGAAGTGGGAGTGTGCGATCGCGCGGCTCAAGAAATTTTGCAAATGCTAAATAAAGTATGAAAGTATAAAACTTTATCCTTCATCCTTCCTAGGTCATGGCTCATGATTTGAGAAAACAACGACCGATCGCAGTTGACTTGTTCGCTGGCGCTGGCGGTATGACCCTTGGCTTTGAACAAGCTGGCTTTGATGTGTTGGCATCTGTGGAAATAGACTCTATTCACTGTGCTACACATGAGTTTAATTTTCCTTTCTGCTCTGTGTTGTGTAAAAGCGTTGTGGATACCACAGCCCAAGAAATTAGGCAGCGTTCTGAAATTGGCGATCGCGAGATTGATACAGTCATTTGTGGCTCACCATGTCAAGGTTTTTCACTCATGGGTAAACGAGCTTTTGATGACCCCCGCAACTCTCTAGTATTTCATTTTCATCGATTAGTTTTAGAACTACAACCGAAGTTTTTTGTGATGGAAAACGTTCGGGGAATTACAGTCGGTGAACATAAAAAAATCCTGCAAAATTTGATTAGCGATTTTAAAATTCATGGCTATCAAATAGCAGAAAATTATCAAGTTCTTAACGCTGCTCATTATGGAGTGCCACAGTCACGCGAGAGATTATTCCTCCTTGGTGCAAGGAAGGATGTAGAGTTACCGTCATATCCCCAACCAATTACCAAACAAGCATTGCCAAATAATTTTACAGATAAAAATTTATCGATTCTTCCCAATAGCCCAACAGTCTGGGAAGCAATTGGAGATATACCAGAAGTAGAAAATTACTCAGAGTTACTCAAGAGAGATTGGATAGTAGCAGAGTATGGCAAACCGAGTAATTACGCTTTAATACTTCGCGGGATTAATACTTTAGGAGATGACTATTCATATCAGCGTGAATTTGATTCTCGGTTGCTCTCTTCAAGTCTGAGAACAAAACACTCACTCACAACTATTCAACGTTTTGCTGCGACGATTCCGGGAGAAAGAGAGCCGATTAGCCGTTTTCATAAACTACATCCGGCTGGTGTCTGCAACACCTTAAGAGCAGGAACGGACAAATATAGAGGTTCTTTTACGTCTCCCAGACCAATTCATCCATTGACACCCCGCTGCATTACAGTCAGGGAAGCTGCAAGACTACATTCTTACCCGGACTGGTTTAGATTTCATGTCACTAAATGGCATGGATTCCGCCAAGTCGGTAACTCTGTACCACCGCTATTAGCAAAGGCTGTAGCAGCAGAAATTATTCGTAAGTTGCAGGTATTACCTAATAAATCTCATTTTCGTCAGCAGCTAGGAGATGAAAAGCTATTGCAACTAAATATGTCGCAAGCAGCACAGTATTATGGCAAAGATTGTTAGCAATGATTTGCCTCACGCTAGCTATGATCACAGTATTAGATGAATGGCAATCAGACCATGCTACAGTACGATCCGCTAGACTGCTTACCCTCCGCTGAGGATTTGCCGGACTCTGACGATACCCCTGTGGATAACGAATTACAAGATTTGATTCCCGGCTTACTCAAAGCCATACTAGCTTTTGTCTGGGCAGACCGCATGGACTGGTTCTTTGGGGTTGATATGGGCATTTATTACGATCCCAATCAGCCTGCAATTGTACCAGATGGGTTTTTGAGTTTGGGCGTTGAACGAATTATTGATGAGAATCTGCGTTTAAGTTATCTTCTTTGGGAAGAACAGCGCGTACCAATTATGGTGCTAGAAGTGGTTTCTCATAAACGGCGAGGAGAATACACCACTAAGAAAGAATTTTATACCCGGTTAGAAGTTTTATATTATGTGATTTATAATCCCCAACGGCGGAGAAAACCGGCTTTAGAAGTGTATCGCTTGGTAAATGGCAATTATCAATTGCAGCGAGGAAATCCTGTTTGGCTTCCGGAAATTGGTTTAGGAATTGGCTGTGAACGCGGCACTTATTTGGGCGTTACACGGGAGTGGCTTTACTGGTATACCGAGCAAGATCAGCGTTTATTAACACCAGAAGAACGAATGCAACAATCACAACAACAAGCACAACAAGCACAACAACGCGCCCAAATGCTGGCTGAACGTCTCAGATCGCTTGGTATAGATCCAGATTCTTTGGTTTAGAATCTGCTTCGGGCTGAATTGAGACAGATGCAATCTCCGACAACCAAGCCACGAGTATCAAAGACTCGTCCACGAATATCAAATCGGCAATGTCTATTAGAGGAAGTGTTCGCACTTCATACTGGTTTGGATTATCAACAAAATAACGTAACTCTACGTAATTCTCGGCAACTGGCTTGAGGTCGAGGTGGAGGACTTACACATTCCGAATCCTGAGACTTCAGCATTTACCCCAAGTCTAACACCCACAATTCCAGAGATTTTCAAAGGAATTACACACAATCTCTCTCCAACTCTTCTTTCTCTGCGTCCTCCGCGTCTCTGTGGTTCGTTATTCTTACCCTTCCAAAATTTGCCGAATTTCCTCCAGCGTCGCATCCTCTAAAAGTAGTCGCCTACCATTGCGCCCTACAATCAACACCTTGGCAATTCTTTTACCAGACTGTTTTTGTTTATACTCTTGATGCCACTTGCGGATTTGTTCAGCAATAGCGATCGCACCCCCAACAATCCCCACGATGGTAGCAACTGTTGCTGTTACTCCCTCTCTTTCGGCTGCATCTGAACTAACGCTATAGTTACCCGATATGCCGGGAATTTCTAAAAGCGCCTCCGTTGCTGCGATCGCATCCTCACCCTCAATCGCTAATTGAACTACTGCCATAGTTTACCTACGAGTATATATACTAATCAAGTTTTATTTTCAACAATACCCGACAGCGATCGCGTTTATCAGCTATAAAATCCCCCCCTGTTCTCTTACTTCCCCAACCCCCCTTGACGCTCGCATTTGAAACCTCGACTTTGCCAAGCTTGCATATTGACATCAGCCAATTTAGTTATCTGGGAGCATTGCGGTTGAATGATTTGACTTAAAATTGCCCAAAATAAACTGCGCGTTAAATCAAGTCCAGTTTTTAGCCGAGACTCACGATTTCCAGGAATACCCAACTCCTGAACAATATCTGTCTCCACCCAAATACCATGAGCGCCCAACAGAATTTGTGCCATCCATTTAGCTCTGGGTAAGTGACTTGGCGAAGTAATCAACATGACTTTATGCACTCCCCAACGCCGCAGAATCGGAATACCATAATAAAAATTTTCAAAGGTAGAATTTGCACAATTTTCTAACCAAACATTTTGCAACTCTGCTGCTTCCCGCTGAAAAATCATCCATATACAAGGGTCTGGGGAGCCATGAGAAATTAAAATTGGGGTCTGCGGATATTGTGTTACTTTGTGAGCAACATAAATTTCTCGGCGAATACTACCGCCTAATACAAAAAATGCATCTACTGGCTTTGAGGAAGCAAAAACTAGGGTTATAGTGGTGCAAATCATCCAAATGACAAAGATCAGACATAAACCAAAAGCTAATTTTTGTAACAATTGCCACGTTTTACGAAATTTTCCACATCCGAGAATTGATGAAGTTTTAGTAAATTTATGTCTCATGACATTGGTAATCAAAGCTTGGTTAAATCATGACAAAAAGACCTGCTATTAAGTCGGCGAAATGCTATCTTATAAAAATAATATAGGGTGTAAAGATGACACTGGCAAAAGTGTCACATTATTGTCACAGTAAGTTAATAGTGTCAGATTAGACTGCCGAAAATCTGGCAGACGCAGTAATTATTTTTCATAAAATACTGCAAAATTTTGAGGATAATTCCAAGGGGAAAGTGATGAGTAGAACATAGCTGAAAATTGAGTATAAAAACTTAAAAATTTCTCAAAAGCCTGATTGCTAGACTGTCAACAATACAATTTAATCCAACTGATATACATGAACCAATCTGCGAAACGTTACTCGCCTCTCCAAGTAGCCTTGATTGGTGGAGCGATCGCCACGACCGCCACCATGTCTGTATTCGGCCCTGCTTGGACTCGCAGCGTTAGGGCTGCCCTACAAGATAGCCCAAAAAGCCTAGTTGACCAAGTATGGCAAGTGGTAAATCGTGAATATGTTGATGGCAGTTTTAATCAACAAGATTGGCAAGCAACTAGGCAAAGCCTATTAAGCAAAAACTATTCTTCTAACGAAGAAGCTTATGTAGCCATTCGCGAAGCTTTACAAAAGTTGGGTGATCCTTACACACGGTTTATGGATCCCAAACAGTATGAAGCCTTAACCAACCAAACATCTGGGGAAGTCTCTGGGATTGGCATCCGCATGGAAATGAACGAAAAAACCAAGCGGCTGACTGTTGTAGAACCCATAGAAAACTCCCCAGCGCTGAAAGGTGGGATCAAAGCAGGCGATGAAATTTTGGCAATTGATGGCAAATCCACTCTCAATATGAAAGTGGATGATGCCTCCAAGCTGATTCGCGGCAAAGCAGGTACTCCCATCACATTGCGCCTAAGACGCATGGGACAGAATGCTTTTAATGTGAAGCTGACACGGGCAACGATTGAAATACCAACAGTAAGTTATAACCTCAAGCAAGAAGGAAATCGACGCGTTGGCTATATTCGTTTGCGCGAGTTTAGCGCCCATGCTTCCGATCAAATGCGTCAAGCCATCCGCGATTTGAACGGCAAAAAAGTCGATGCTTTTGTATTAGATTTGCGCGGTAATCCTGGCGGTTTGTTGCAGGCGAGCATTGAAATTGCCCGGATGTGGCTGGATGATGGCGGAATTGTCCGCACAGTTGATCGCCGAGGAGGTACTGAGGATAGTAAAGCCAATCGTACTTCCTTGACGAAACTCCCCTTAGCAGTTCTGGTTGATGGTAATTCAGCTAGTGCTAGTGAGATTTTGACAGGAGCCCTCAAGGATAATAAGCGAGCTGTAGTCATTGGTGGTCAAACCTTTGGTAAAGCATTAGTACAGTCGGTTCACGAACTATCAGATGGTTCTGGTTTGGCTGTCACCATTGCCCACTACTACACTCCCAAGGGAACGGATATTAACCATAAGGGAATTACGCCAGATATCAAACTAGATTTAACAGAAGCCCAAGAGCGTCAATTGGCAACCAACCCAAGTTTATTTGGGACTAAAAGTGATCCGCAATATGCCCGTGCGATCGCAGTTTTATCGGGTAACAACTTCGCCCAATCTCCAGTTATACAACTTGGTCAACCTGTGAGCGCGAGCGCCAAGGACTTGAAATTTTAGATTGATATGTCAGTATTCCCAAATCCAGATTTAAGCAAGTATAAAAGATGTAGACGCTCCTAAAGGCGGCTTCGCGTAAGGTAGGCTGAAGGATGAAATTTTATCCTTCAGTGTGCATACTTCATCCTTCATACTTCTATGAATCATCAGCTAGTCGATACAACCACCGCCAACAGCTTCTTACCAATGGTTTCGGTGGTTGTTCCTATTTATAACGGTGAGACAGACTTACCAGAGTTAATTAGTTGTCTTTTGTCTCAAAGTTACCCCAAAGATCGAGTAGAGTACTTGCTTGTAGACAATAATAGTAGTGATCGCACTTTCACCGACCTCAAAACATCTGCCGAAAATAGATCAATTACAATTCGTCCTTTAAGCGAAAACCAAATTCAAAGCTCATACGCTGCTCGTAATACTGGCATTCGCGCCGCTATTGGTGAAATTATTGCTTTTACCGATGCTGATTGCCGTCCGCAACCACAATGGTTAAAATCATTAATTTGTCCTTTTGTCAAGCCAGATGTGGTCATTGTCGCTGGTGAAATTATCGCTTTACCAGGTAACACTATTTTAGAACAACACGCCAATAGCCAAGAAACTTTATCACAAAAACATACTCTTGGCCATTCATTTTGTCCCTACGGTCAAACCGCTAATTTAGCAATTCGACGCATTGCTTTAGAAAAAGTGGGATTATTTCGTCCCTATCTCACCACTGGTGGTGATGCAGACATCTGTTGGCGGATTTTGCAAGAACATATTGGAAGTTGGGAATTTGCCCCAGAAGCGATTGTGCAGCATCGTCACCGTACCACATTCAAGGAACTAAAAAGTCAATGGCGGCGCTATGGACGCTCAAACCGCTATCTGCATGAGTTGCACGGCGTAGAATTAATGCGGGAAATTACACTGAAGGAATGCGGCTATCGCTTGGCACGTTGGTTATGGAAGGAATTACCTAAGGATAGCGTCAAGGCGATCGCAGGTAAAACTACCTTTGTAGATATATTGAATACTCCTATTGGGTTATTTACTGCCAGAGCGCGTTACTCTGGGCAGCAAGAGGCTAAACTGCCAGAAAATGCTAAAATAATTGATTGGCTGTAATCCTCTTTGCAATGAAGAATTTAGTGTAACCTAACCAAACCGTATATTGCCATTTATTACCTGACTATAACGATGTCGAGCTAGACGAAATCTATCACTAAAAGACACATCCCTCAGCCGATATCATTTCTGCTTTACGTCCTCTTCCAGAAGCAATTAGCCGAACTTTTCTTTTTTCAATTTCTGCTTGCTTCTCTAGATACCTTTTTTCTGCTATTGAAACCTTGCCATTTTTGCTTCTCATTATCGACCTCTATAGTCACAATCAACTAAAATCCCTATTAGGGATTGAAACACAATCGCATTAATTAATATTTACAACCTTTTCTTTGCGTCTTTGCATGAGACAAAAAACATTTATGCAAGAGGTTTAAAAATCCCCTCAGAATAGTTGGCATAACCAAAACAAATCCGAAGGGGTAATTTTATCAATTAAAAATATCTCCAAAATTTCACACCACTAAAACTTTGATAAAGGCAAATGATATGCTATAATCATCTGCGTCGATACATGATTACTCTCAATTCCCTTATTAAAAGCAATACCTTCGCCAATTTACGAGGGTGAGATGATGATGCTTTAACCATTAACTCCCATTTCTTTGAGGGTTGGCAAAAACAATCAGTCCTAAAAATTCCTTTAAGGTTTCCTACAAGGGTTTTTTAACGTATTGACAGCAGGATAAGGGTTTCAGATGAAAAACCACCTTTTCATCGAAACGCTTATGTATGCTTAATTTTGCCACTTTTGCCAAAATTTATCTAGGCTCTTATTTTGGCAAAGGTATTGTAAAAGAATTAGTAGTAATCAGGCTGTGGTTGCGTTTGAGTCATGAGAAAATTTGATTCATCGTACAAGTAACGGCTAGCTTCCTCTTCTAAGCGATGAATCAGAAAAGGTTCAATAGCGTTGCTTTGACGCAGTGCGGCTAAATATCCATCCAAATACATTCGCATATCATCCATGCGATAACCGCTATTCCATAACCTAGCGAATGCGTCGGTAATTTTTTGGTAATAGCGAATGGTTTGTGTGTCTTGAAGCATAACTGCTGTATTAATCTCTTTAGAATGAGAATTGTAAATGATTCACGTTGAAATGTGAAGTGTTACTTTTACTCTTGTTGTATCAACTTAGAGCTAAATATATTTATTTTGGCGGTATCCTCCAGCAGGTAAAACGTAATTCAATCCTATTCTAGAAAAACCGGAATTTTATGATCTGGTAAGTTATTTTTATGATTTCCTTTTGTCTACAACCCGATTTTATTGGCGGGTGTTGACATCATGGCATCATTATTTACAATGTGAAAGCCCCTTCCACTATCGAGCCTAAGTATAGCTCAGTTAATAGTTACCCTATTTTGTAACAGTTCTTTGGTATGTTACACACTTTATAGAAGCAGAGTGTTTAACCAAGAGAACCTTGTAATTAGTCTAACAAAAATTTAAGAAAAAATTAAAGAATCTAACTAATTCAGCCTTGGATAAGGCATAAGTTAAAGATATTGCCACTCTTTGTTTGAGGAAATGTAAAGCCAATTGCAACTGAAGTAACAAAGACTACAAAACCTTGAGCATAGGCTTGTTACTTTGAAACTCATCGACGCTAAGGGGTCTTACCACTGTGGGTTCGGTTTGTATTGAAATCGTTGAGGGAAATCCCCATCTGAGGTCGTTACTCGGTTGGCACTTGCAACAATTAGAATATAGGGTACATCAAGCTGCCAGCATTTATCAAGCAAGAGAAGAGTTCTTAGTCCATCAACCGACTCTAGTCATCCTAGATGCGGATCTTCCTGATGGTGATGGTATTGAGTTTTGCCGTTGGTTGCATCGTCAGCAGCAACCTTCAATTTTAATGCTATCTGCGCGTAGTAACGAAGCCGATATCGTCGCAGGTTTGAAGGCGGGAGCAGATGATTACCTAAGTAAACCTTTTGGAATGCAAGAGTTTTTAGCAAGGGTAGAAGCATTAATTCGTCGTAAGCGCACGCCATCTGCACCGGCTTACCTCGATTATGGCACTTTGCAAATCGATTTAGTTCAGCGCCGCGTTCGATTCCAAGGAGAGTTCATCGACTTAACACCCCAAGAGTTCAGCTTGCTGTATGTTTTAGCGCAAGCTGGAGGAGTACCTTTAAGTAGGTCGGAATTGCTGCGTCGTGCTTGGCCTGACGCTATTGATAACCCTCGTACCATTGATACTCATGTTTTATCGCTACGAAAAAAAGTTGAACTTGATCCGCGTCAACCTAGTTTGATTCAAACTATCCGTAATGTGGGATATCGGTTTAACATGGAAATTTTGAATGCCAATATTCCACAGGTACAAACCAAGTTAGCTAAAGAAAAGTTTAGCAACCAACGTTCTACACTGAGTACTCAACGGTCGTAGAATTTCCATTCAGAACAAAGCAAAGCCGTTTAAATCCATTCTTGGGCAGCTTGAGTGTCTGCTTGCATCAAGTTATTTCGTAAGTTAACCCAGTCGATTTCAGAAGCTGTTTGATCTGTTAATAACTGACCTTGCTGTAAGTGTAACAGCCGATCGCAAAACATCTGATTTAAGTCCATCTGGTGATTGACCATCAAAATTGTAGTTTGATGAGTTTGATTTAACTGGGTTAAGACTTGCATCAGACCAGAAGCTGTACCAGCATCTAAAGCAGAGGTTGGCTCATCTAATAGTAAAACTTTTGGCTGGATGATTAAAGCACGAGCGATCGCTATTAGTTGTCGCTGTCCAGCAGCAAGTTGTACTTCAGTGCGTCCCAACCACTCGCTAGGAATGTGCAGTTGTTCTATCCAATGATTGACTCGTTGCTCGATTATTTGTGTGGGCAATCTACGCAAAAGTAAAGGATAGGCCAAAGCCTGTTGAACTGTCATCCCTAGTAGCCTTGATTCTTGTAATACCAGTGTCACCAGTTGGCGTAGCTGTGTTGTAGGAATTTGGCGGTACTCTTGATTTTCCAGATAGATTTTGCCATTACTGGGTTCAATCAGGCGGTTGAGCAGACGTAACAATGAAGTTTTACCAGCACCTGATGAACCCACAATGCTAATGCAGTCTCCTGGGTATACCTCAAAGGAAATATCCTGCAATATGGGGTATCCCTGAAGCTGGGTTTTGAGCTTTGTAAACAGACTAACTTGTTCTAGCCGTAGTTGGGCTGTTGCAGCGACACTCTTCAAGTTCAACCTTGTGGAAATGGGGCATGGGGCATGGGGCATGGGGCATTAGTGATTATTTTCTAGTTTTGCACCTCTGCTTCTCTGCCTCCTCTGCTTTCTATTAGACATCTTTGGAAATGAAGTAGAAATGTCTTTACCAAAGGTTTCTAGTAACTCATAGTTGTGTTTCCAAGATGTCTTAATTTAATTGTCCGATAGATAAAGCTGTGGTAATAGTCCAGCCATCGACTAATAGTAGCAGCAGGGTGCATCCTAACAAAATTATATACATCCACGGCTGTGCTAAAGGGCGAACATCTGTAGTGTTAATGCCTGTCTTGGCTTCTACAATTTTCACCAAACGGTCAAATCCAGCTACGCGCATGGGAAGTAAATAAGCCTTCCCATCCTGGCTGAGGAAATAATAAATCAATCCTCCTTGACCAGTAGAACGGGGTTTTAATTCTTTGACATCTGACCAAGGTAAAATCCAACCTTTACGAAAAAAGCGAGTAACCCAAGCCAGGTATGTTACCTGAATTTCTTGGTCATTGACAATTACTCGTTCAGTCAACACCCCATATAGACCAACAAAGCCTATGCCAATTCCTACCCATAATAATGCCGACGGTGTGGATGCAGCTGTTAC
The DNA here is from genome assembly GCA_034931985.1 of Halotia wernerae UHCC 0503. Taxonomy (GTDB): domain Bacteria; phylum Cyanobacteriota; class Cyanobacteriia; order Cyanobacteriales; family Nostocaceae; genus Halotia; species Halotia wernerae. The sequence goes on along the minus strand of JAYGHB010000128.1, from coordinate 12,647 downwards.
CTGAGATAAAAAAGGTAATGGTGCTGTCAGCGCTACATATAAAGTCAATAGGGTAATCCGAATTAGCGGGGAAAGGCGAAAAATATAAGTAGAGATGTTGGCTGAGGTTACTGTCACGGCTTTATAATCATGCTTTTTTTTATTGTAAGGTAAGCGTTTATGCTACTTACCTGAAAGGTTGCTGTGTCAACCTATTTCTAAAGAGGTATTATCAAATATTTCTTTAGGCAGTATCTAAAATTTTATAACACTAATTAGCTATTTTTTTAAGTAAAATTCACCAAATTTTAGTTAATTCTTTTTAATTAAAAGTTTAATTTAAGATTAAATTTAGTTTATGATTACTTTAATCTGGGATTAAATAATGATTTTAAAGTAGTGCATAAGCTTTAGACATAACTACTACGGCAAAGTAGCCAGAGTGATTTGTGCTGAATATTATCAAGGATTTCAGTTCTGTGCTAAATAAAAGATTAAAATATTCAGTAAAACTAGATAAATGCAATTGGGCATTTAGATTATGTTGCTTATTTTTAGCAACAGATATTGGTTTTATTGTTCTTCATTTGATTTATTCGTATAGTGACTTTATTTCTAATGACACTTTTTCACTAGAAAAAGACAGAGGGTATTCAGAGATTTTCCAATATGTCAAAGAGTATTGGTCTGCACTTTTATTAGGCTTATTAGCAGTAGAAGGACGTTCGATTCTATACTTAAGTTGGTCTGTACTATTTTTTTACTTGTTACTTGATGATGCAGCTCAGATTCATGAACACTTGGGAGCTTTAATCAGCAGTAAATTTTCGTTCTCTGCCATGTTTAACTTAAGAGCAGTTGACTTCGGAGAACTTGCTGTGTCTGCTGTAGTTAGTTTGTTTTTTCTGATTGCTATTGCTATTAATTATCGCCTGGGCGATCGCTTGTCTAAAAACGTATCAAAATATCTAATTACATTGCTGTTTGCTCTCGCTTTTTTTGGAGTTGTAGTAGACACGCTTCATGTAATATTAAGTACTCCTTTCTTAGATCCTTTACTGATCCTTGTGGAAGATGGCGGCGAACTTGTGATCATGAGCTTGATTGTCTGTTTCGTGTTTTCATTGTCTTTACAGTCCAAGAAGCTAATTGAATGACAAATTATCGTTGGGTTTTCCTAAGTGCGCCAGCAAACAAGTTAAGGCAAATACTTTTGTACTACACTCCAACCAGTAATTGACACCCAAGCAAAACTCCCAAACAGGATAATATTCACACCGATATGTAAAGGTCTAGCCCAAGTTCGTCTAGCACTAATTTGTGTGGCGCTGAAGGCAGACAGTAAAACTAATCCTACTACTATTAACCCAGCAACCAAGTGTGATGATTGTCCCAAAGAACCAAAGTGTCCCAAAGTACCAACAATGCCAATTGCTAGTAGTAGCAGCACTAAACTTACCATAGTGATACCGATTGTATAGTGGAGCGATCGCACACCTCTGTGTCCTCCAATAATCCGTATAAAACTAGAAAAATCTTGCGAAGTTCTCACCTTAAACATCCAAATACCAGTAATCGCTAACAGCAAATACGCCATTATCGATAATCCCATTGACCAAGCGGCTATTTTCCACAGCCAAATAAAAGAAGGTAGATTCATGAAGCAGGGAACAGGTGACAGGGGACAGGAGAGAAGTGCGGTCTTCTCCCTTGGCGAAGCGCGAGTCCGCGAGCGTCTGGGGTTTCCCCCGCAGTTGCCACAATGCGGCGGCACGTTTTGGGAGGAAGTTTCCCCCCAAAAGCTGCCTTGGGAACCCGCGCGAGGCGCTGCTCTCCAAGTGGAGCAACTTCTCCTTTTGGGAGACGCTACGCGAACGGGGGAACAGGTTTGAAAATCCTTTGGTGTCCGGGTTTTATGATCAGTTTATGTTTTAAACTACCTAGCGATAGCCATAACATTAATTTTAGACGGCAGAGGAGCAATGCCCTATGCCCCATTCAAACAAAAAGAGTTGCTCAATTCAGCAACCCTCAAAACTGAAGAAAATTGTTTTTTTAATCAACGGACACTAAACGCGATATTGTTAAAGGTTTTGTTGCATCTCCGGTTTTTGTATTAATAGATGACACCATTGATTTATTACTGATAGGGTCTATCCCTACTGAGTCTGTATCAAACTCTTTTCTGCTAGGCTGGTCAACTGCCAGGCGATCGCACGGAATGTTATCCGATAAAATTGCACTAGCCATCATACCTGTATGAATCTCCAGTTGAGCTTCTGGTGGTGCTTCAAATATGAGTCGTTGTCCAGGAAAAACAACCCTTTCAAAGTACCAGTTAGAAATATTGGAGATGCGAGCCACCTGAATTTTGCTCGTGGCATTAACGTAGCAGCAGAGAATATTCCCCGATTGCTCAGGTGGTAGTGGATCTAGTATTTGAGCCATAACTGCCGAGGAGCTTTACGCCACAATTTTACATTACATAAGCAAAGCTAACACTTGCTGATCCCCAGATGCTGTAACTCCGACTACCAACTGAAATTTTCTACGCTATTTATATCTAAAGATATGTTCAAGTTATGAAAATTCTATAAAAAATCTACTTTTTTGAAAACTATACACTATGGCTGCTGATATTTTCTTGTCAAGAAAGCTTGTATTTCTTTAAGGTAACTGAGAGTGAGGCACAGTCAAGGGATCATTGCCTAGCAACAACTTCAGAATTGATTTTTTGGTTTCATCTATCCCCAGACTTATATCAGGGATCATCGCTTTATGAATAAACTCAATGTTATGGTAAAGATATATGAAAACTTTGTTCATAAAACCTATCTATATTTGTTTGATGTTGAGCAAATTTAACTATTCCCACGGTTGCCAATAAAGAGCTACTATATATCAAAAATTAGCTGATATGTCAAGCCAAATTTTGATATAGCCAGGGTAACTAAAACAAACACACTTTAAAGAAAAGACGAGATTTTTCTCTAGCTTTTCCTCGAAGAACGGCAAGATGGAAATTAAAACCCTCATGATGGAAAATCGAATTCTCTACGTTCGCCTTCCCTGTAACCCCATCTTTCCCATTGGGGTTGTCTACTTGGCAGATCATGTCCACAAGCAATTTCCTGGAATCGAACAGTGCATTTTTGATTTGGGAACTGTGCCACCTTTGGACTACACTTCTGCCCTGGATAACTGTATCGATGAATTTAAACCAACACTGCTAGTATTTTCGTGGCGGGATATCCAGATTTATGCCCCAGTTGGTGGACGCGGTGGGAACCCGCTGCAAAACGCCTTTGAATTTTACTATGCCAAAAATCCCTTGATTAAATTAAGGGGGGCATTGGGCGGTTTGCGAATCTTCATCGCTTACTACGCAGAACTGTGGCGTAACCAAGGACTAATCAAACGCGGTTTAAAACGCGCCCGACAATATCATGCTGATGCCCGTGCAGTTGTTGGTGGCGGTGCAGTCAGCGTATTTTACGAACAGTTGGGTAAAAGCTTACCTCAAGGAACAATTATTTCTGTAGGTGAAGGAGAAACTCTCCTAGAAAAGCTCTTAAGTGGCCGCGAGTTGCAAGATGAACGTTGCTATATTGTGGGAGAAACTCAACCACGTAACAGGTTGATTCACGAACAACCCACACCCTTAGAAAAAACCGCTTGTAACTACGACTATATAGAAAACATCTGGCCGGAATTTAATTATTACCTGCAAGAACAAGACTTCTACATCGGTGTCCAAACTAAACGCGGATGTCCTCACAATTGCTGTTATTGCGTCTACACCGTCGTTGAAGGCAAACAGGTACGTATTAACCCAGCAGATGAAGTCGTTGCCGAGATGCGCCAATTGTATAATCGCGGCATTCGCAACTTTTGGTTTACCGATGCCCAATTTATCCCCGCACGAAAATTTATCGACGATGCAATAGAGCTTTTGCAGAAAATCGTTGATTCTGGGATGACAGACACCCATTGGGCAGCATACATCAGAGCCGACAACCTGACACCCCAGTTGTGTAAGTTGATGGTAAAAACTGGGATGAATTACTTTGAAATCGGAATTACCAGTGGTTCTCAGGAACTTGTGCGGAAAATGCGGATGGGGTACAATCTGCGAACTGTCTTACAAAACTGCCGCGACTTAAAAGCAGCTGGGTTTAATGACTTAGTATCCGTCAATTACTCCTTTAATGTGATTGACGAACGCCCCGAAACTATTCGCCAAACCGTCGCTTACCATCGCGAACTAGAACGAATTTTCGGCGTTAATAAAGTTGAACCTGCCATTTTCTTTATTGGATTGCAACCGCATACCCATTTAGAAGAATATGCTTTCAAAGAAGGCATTCTCAAACCAGGGTATGATCCCATGAGCTTGATGCCGTGGACAGCCAAGAAATTATTATGGAACCCCGAACCTCTCGGTTCCTTCTTTGGCGAAGTCTGCTTGCAAGCTTGGCGACAAAACCCCAACGACTTCGGACGTGAAGTCATGAAAATCTTAGAAGAAAAGCTGGGTTGTGCCGACTTAGAAGCAGCACTTTCGGCCCCAATGGAGACGAAAGAAAAACAGCTAGCGGGGGTATCATAAAATACAGAGGCTAAGGATTAGGGACTAGAAGTTAATTAAAAAACCAAAAATACTAACCTCTAACCTCTAACCTCTAACTCTAAGCCTTTCAAGGTAACTCGTAAACTTTCTTTTTTCTCTCAGCGCTCTTTGCGCGGCAGTCGCTACAAGTCGGGAAACCCTTTCGGTAGTCGCTTATGGGAAGCCGGTGCGTTGCTCCGTTGTAGCAAGTGGCGTGGAAACCCTAGACGCTCGCGGACTCGCGCTTCGCTGCGCGATCGCGCAGCGTCTTCCCTTCTCCTTTTGGGAGAGGCTAACGCCAAGGGAGAAGACCGCAGTGGCTCCCTTTGTGAGAAGACCCACGCTGCCTCACCAACGCGCTGCCTTGTCTCTGCGGTTTAAAAATATTTTCACCAAAGTTCTATGTTAGAAGGTTCAATTTTACAACAGATCGAAGCAGCACATCGTCATAGCAGTAGACCAATTCGATTGGGGGTATATTACAAAAATACCCTAGTATCCCTGTGCCATGCTTTAGAAGACCACATCTTAACTGACAATAGTAAACCCCTGGTGATTTCAGCTTTCCAACAGGGTAAATGGTATCTGCAAGAAGCAGAACGATATGCAGATATTGCTAAGTGCAGCCGCGAAATTGTTATTATGGCAGCAGCCGACACAGGCTTTGCAGAACATCCTACAAGCCAACTACCCAATGTCGATTTAGTGGCATTAGATGCAGCTGATGCAGTAGCCCAAGAGTGGCATTTGATTATTCTTGCGCCTTACTACACAGCAATGGTACTTTGTCAAGAGTTATCAGAAGCTGATTATGGCGTGGGAGGACTGCCAGACACAGACTTAGAGCGTAAATTCTATGGCTTGTGGACATTTGAGCCAGAGTTAGTACAAGAGACAGTAGAAATAGCGATCGCTCACATTCAACAATACAACCCAGAACTAGCAAAAAAACTCGTCACCCATCAAAAATCAATACATTCTAGTTTAGCTACACCTAAAAATTTAGGCACAGTCGTCTCCCGCGTAGTCGATTACCTCCAGACAGGACAGGAGAATTTATCCATTCCCGCAGCGCTGCGCCAGCAAGCACTTGATCGCAACTTGGTTTCCAACGAAATCCAGGCATTTTTGCGGATGGCGCAACTAATGGACATGGCAGATGTCAACAACCCAATGGCAGCTGCGGAAGTAGTAGCACTTTCTGAGACAATGGGACAGCTGCTAGAACTACCAGCCTGGCAAATTAAAAGATTACGCCTAGCAGGTTTGTTGCACCGCATAGATCCATTACAAAAAGCAGAAAGCGTTCTAACTCCCGGCACATCCACTCGTTACCAAGATGAACACGCCCCAAGTTGTCCCTTAACTTGCCCCTTAGTACCAGGAGCGCAGGTATTGCGAACAATGCCCCGACTGCGGGCAGTTGCCCAAATTATCACTCACCAAGCTGAGTGGTGGGACGGTACAGGAGAACCTGCGGGTTTAGCTGGAGATGAGATTCCCCTAGAGTCGAGAATTGTGTCTTTAGTCGCGGAGTTTCAGCGGCGAGTCAATAATATCAAATCTGCCAATCAAACGCGCGAAGAGATATTTACTCAAGCTTTAGACGAATGCAGACAACAACAATCAACCCGCTTTGACCCTAAACTTGTAGATGCTTTAGCTTTGTTAGTTATGGGTTTGCAACAGGGACTCGACTTACCCCTGGTGTCGCCTAAAGTCAGTAGCGGTATGTGGCTACTTGATTCCCGATGGGATAGCCACAGCAAAAGTAGTGAGGAGATTGGTAGTTACCTTAAATGAATATCGAAGCCATTAGATCAGGAAAAATGAAACAACTCCCAGGAGTAAATTTAGAGGACGAGGAACTGTCTCAACTCGATTTAAGCCGCATCAATTTTGCAGGCGCTACTCTTGTGGGTACTGATTTTACAGGTTCCAAACTTGAAGGTGGGCATTTCGAGGGAGCAAACTTAATGGGAGCGAACCTCAAAGAAACTGACTTGCGGGCAAACCTCATGGGAGCGAATTTAATGCAAGCAGATTTGACAGGTGCTGATTTGCGGGGTAGCAATTTGCGCGGCGCTAACTTGATGGGAGCAAGACTCAGCGGTGTATCTTTAGCTGGTGCTTTTTTGAGTGGCGCTAATTTGATAAATATCAACTTACAAGGTGTTGACTTACGAGGTGCTGACTTGCGAGGTGCAAACTTAACTGGGGCTAATCTCAAAGGTGCAGATTTGAGCCGTGCTGATTTGCAAGGGACGTTATTGAGTGAGGCAAATCTCGAAGAAGCCGATTTGCGCGATGCTAACTTAGCAGGGGCAAATTTGACGGGTGCTAATTTATTGTGTGCGGAATTAGCAGGTACAAATTTGAGAGGGGTAAATTTAGAAAAAGCGTGTTTGGTGGGTACAGTGATTGAAGCAAATTTAACATCACAAATTTAACATTGGTTAGGGTTAGCACTCCTGCCGTTGCTAACCCTATTTTGCACCTTGATTTGGTGAGACTAATAGTGTCAAGAATGAAAATACCATCAGTTTTATCCCTGAACTAAGGGATTTAAGTTTTAAAAGTATTAATTGATATAAAGAGGAATTACTCAACAAAGTCAAAAATTACTCTTGCTATCGATTCCAGATAAGTTTTTACTGGTAATGTATATGCCAGACACTAGTGAACTGACTGGGGTGCAAAATTGTGTAAATCAAGCTACCCTCATAAGCATCTCAAGTGTTTTTGGCAAACATCTAACCTTAATTCCGGAAAACCATGAACACAACTTGGCCAGGAATCACCCAGTTGATAGACATTGGTTTATCGATGAGAGTACAGCAATTTTTGGCACAATCCCCAAGTCTGCAACTGGATCAATCAAGAGCAAACCAAGGAATCGATTATTTGCAAGGAACCATCCAACAGATAATTCTGTTTATGCCTCGTTTACTAGGGGCTGTAGCAATTTTATTAGTTGGTTGGTTAGTAGCGGCGATCGCCGCAGCAGTAACACGGAGTATCCTAAATCGCACTAACATAGATAACCGCATTGCCTCTGGAATCACAGGCCGCGGAAACACTGGGGAACTTCCTCAGGTAGAAAAACTAATCTCCGGCTTAGTTTTTTGGAGTATTATTCTGCTGACGGTTGTAGCCGTTTTACAAACACTACAACTGGAAGTAGCCTCTCGACCCCTCAATAATTTTCTCGATCAACTTGTTGGCTTCTTACCCAGGTTCGTAGGTGCAGCAATTTGGTTGGGAGTTGCTTGGTTAGTAGCAACTATCGTCAAGCTGATTACTATCAGCGGTCTACAGGCAATTAGACTAGATGAGCGTCTCAATCAAGAAACACAAGACAATGCTCCTAACCAGTTGTCTTTGAGCGAGACAATTGGTAATGCCTTGTATTGGTTCATCTTTTTACTGTTTCTGATCCCGATACTAGATACTTTAGGATTACAACAGGCATTACTACCAGTACAAGTTTTAATTACACAGATTTTCTCAATTCTGCCCAATATTCTAGCGGCGACGCTAATTGCTACAGTCGGCTGGTTTATTGCTACTGTGGTACGGCGGATTGTCACCAATTTATTAGCGACAACTGGAATTGACCATTTGGGAAGTCGCTTTGGACTTTCCTCTTCTGCTGGGGTGCAATCTTTATCGAATATTATAGGCACAATTGTCTATATTTTGATTTTGATTCCGATCGCGATCGCTGCCCTCAATGCTTTAAGAATTGAGGCAATTTCAGTGCCTGCGATCGCCATGTTGCAGCAAATTCTCAACGCCCTACCCGCTATCTTTACAGCCATAGCGATTTTAATCGTTGCCTATTTCTTAGGTCGGTTTGTAGCGGATCTAGTGACGAGTATCCTCACCAGTATAGGCTTCAACAATATCTTCTCTGCTTTAGGTCTGCCAACGCCTACTAGACGAATTGTCATTCCAGCAGAACCAACACCATCTGTATCGCCAAGCCGGACTCCATCGGAAATTGCTGGCATTATTGTCTTAGTCGGTATCATGCTGTTTGCCACCTTGGCTGCGGTTGACATCCTCAATATTCCAGCTTTAACAACGTTGGTAGCTGGCATTTTAATTATCCTGGGACGAATTTTGGCAGGACTTGTAGTTTTTGCCATTGGTTTGTTCTTGGCTAATCTTGCCTTTAATGTAATTACCAGTTCTGGTAATCCCCAAGCTAGGATTTTAGGTCAAGTAGCACGGGTGGCGATTATTGCCCTAGTTTCAGCAATGGCACTGCAACAGATTGGCGTGGCTAGTGATATTGTAAATTTAGCTTTTGGACTTTTACTAGGTGCGATCGCTGTTGCTATTGCCTTAGCTTTTGGTCTGGGTGGACGCGATATTGCCCACGAGCAAGTCCGAGAGTGGCTAAACTCCTTCAAAAGCAAAAGCTAAAATCTGATGTTTTGTGGCGCATGTTATCTGTAAATCTCGGCAAATGCAGTTGCAAGTATCAGGAGTATGCAAAATATCTCCACATTTCTGCTTGAGAGGTTAAAAGTTAGAGCTTAGAGGCTGGGAGTTTGAGTGTAGAACTGCAAATCTTTAGTTCTAATCTTGAAGTTCCGACTTCTAAGCTCTATCTGTCGAGGTTAAAGCTTGAAATTATGAGTTTTAAGCAGCAGTTAGATATCAAACTCCTGAAGAAGTGCTAGAAAGTTATAGAAATCGCTTTGGTGATTTAAATCAGTAATCATGACAACGTAATTTACAATCCCAGATCTTCTGGGAAGCCCAGCATAATATTAAGATTTTGTACAGCGGCTCCCGATGCGCCTTTGCCTAGGTTGTCGAGGCGAGCAACTAATAATGCTTCTTTGGTAGTGTCATTAGCGAAGACAAAAACTTGAATAATATTAGTATTATTTACGGCGATCGCATCGAGAAAAGTTCCATCTCGCAACAAAGTAGCATCTTGAAAAGGAGCTACCTGGACAAATTTTTCACCTTGAAAGTAGTTAGCGATCGCATCATAAATTACTTCACCTGATGGTGGATGTTCCAAAGTCCACAATGGCAAAGGCACTTGTACCAGCATCCCCTGCTCAAAATCTCCTACCGCTGGTACAAACAGCGGTGGTGATGTTAACCCGGAGTACTTTTGCATTTCTTTAACGTGCTTATGCCCAAACTGCAAACCATAAATGCTGTAGGGATAAAGCGAGGTTTCGGGGGTTTGCTTTTCGTGGAAGGTATTGTACTTTTGGATAAGATTCTTCCCACCACCAGAGTAGCCCGATACTGCATTCACAGTGATCGCAAAGTTATTAGGAAGAATCCCCTTAGCGATTAACGGACGTACACAAGCTAAAAATCCTGTAGGATAACAGCCCGGATTGCTGACAAACTGAGCGCTGGCGATTTGCGATCGCTGTCCTGGATTGATCTCAGGAAAGCCATATACCCAACCCTCAGCCGTGCGATGAGCAGTACTAGCATCAAGAATTTTAACTGTAGGATTGGTGACAAAACTGACAGCTTCGCGGGCCCCGTCATCAGGTAGGCAAAGAATAGCAACATCAACAGAATTGATTAGTTTCGCTCGCTGAGTTGCATCCTTACGTTGAGATGACTCAATACTAACTAACTCAATATCATCGCGTTGGTTGAGGCGTGAGTAAATCTGTAAACCTGTGGTTCCTGCTTCCCCATCGATGAAAATCTTAGGTTTAGTCATCTTTGCTTAATAACTCAAGTTGCGGATAATGATTATTGGCTTTCAAGCATAACTACTCTCATTATTTTAGCTGACAGTTTCCATTCAAATTAGACTTGACAGCCTACTAGGTAGGGAGAAGACACTATTTGCTTCCCCCAATCCCAACTTCTCCTTAAGGAGTATTAGGAATCATCCTACCGCAAGGATAAGTAGCCGCCTGTTGGGATGCATTATCAGCTACAGCCGCAGGAACTTGATCTGATGGTTGGGTTTTGGCTGCTAGATAGTCTTTTTGTAGTTTGTCGAACATTGCTTCCCGTCGATCATACAATCGCTTCAGAGTCCGGGGTTGGCACTGGTTCATCACGTACGCTGTCACCAAGGGGAGAGCGATCGTGCTATCGGTATAGCAAACAATTGTGCTGGGTAACTCTTCTGGGTCAATCTTACCCCAGCTAACGGCTTCTGAGGGAGTTGCCCCCGACAAACCGCCTGTATCTGGACGAGCATCGGTAAACTGTACAAAGTAATCGTGTCCCCGTTCTTCTAGTCCTAAAACTTCGTGAATCTGCGGTTGAGTTTGTAATAAAAAGTTTTTGGGACTACCACCACCGAGAATCACAGCGGCGCTTTTCCCTGCTGATTCTCGCGCCGCATAGGCGATCGCTGCTGTCTCATTCACATCAATTGCAGGATCTAAAATTAACTGAGAACCTTCCAAAGCCAAAGCAGCCACGTTCATCCCAATGGAACTATCTCCAGGAGAAGACGTATAAATAGGTACGCTGCATTCATAAGCTGTAGCTAGCAAACAGGAATGCTGTACTCCCAATTGCTTTTCTACTTCCCGGACATACTTACCGAGTAAATAATGAAATTCGGCAGTTCCCATGCGCTTTTGAAATGGTTCTGCTTGTAGAATCTTACGGATAAAAGCATCAGTTTCTAGCAGCACATCGTAGCCAAAGATGATGTCATAAATCCGAATAGTACCTTCTTGACGCAGTTTTACATCATCCAAAAATGGATTACCAGCAAATAATTCAAAACCCAAGCCATAATGCATATCATGGTAAAGATTAGCGCCAGTGCTAATCATCCAATCAATAAAGCCATTACGAATTAAGGGTGCAAGTGCGGAAACCCCAAATCCCGCTGGTGTCATCGCACCGGAAAGACTAACTCCCACGGTAACGCCTTCTGTTAGTACATCACGACTCAGTAGTTGGCAGATTTCTCGTAACCGCGCCGAATTGTAAGCAGTGAAGTAATTATCAATCAAATCCACCACCCCAATATCAGTTGACATGGGTATAGGTGCGATTTTTTGACCCAGCTGTTTTGACATTTTTAGACTCCCGAACAGTAAACACGCCCGAATCTAATGTTATAGCAGGGAACAGCTATTTAATAACTACGGACTATAGACATAGTAAGGGATATAGCCAAAAAAAGAAGGGAGTGTTAACACTCCCTCAACACAGATTAAAAATCGATTACTGAACCTCTAATAAGTTAATCACTTGTTCAAGGGCTAGCTTAGCCTTGTAAATGGCTAGCAGCTTCTCTTGGTCGTACCTGTACCTATCTGGATAATTCATACGCCTACCTTCCATAGATATTCTAATCAGTGCTATTTGTTCATCAGTAGGGGTATTCATCTCGTTTAAGGCTGGTAAGCTACCGAATGATGGTAGCCTCATCCCTTTATTATCTTCTAGTTGCTTGAGGGCTAATACCGAAAATGCCATCAGGGAAGTGATATATGAATCCTTGTAACCTGAGTTTCCGGTAGGTCTTAACCCGTAGCGATTACATAAAATTCTTAACTGTTGGACTGTCAACAGTTCCAGTTCGGTTCTCGTGAACATAAAATAGAGTTACCTCTTGATAAGAGTGGTATCGGTAGGTAACAAGTTTCTCAGGCTGTATTATCTACCGATTTCAACTCTATCTCGGTGTTAACACCGATTTAAACTTATATTTACTTTTCTAAATAAATGTCGGAACGCAAAGGTAGACCAGAAAATTTCAATAACCCGCCTAGCAAAGATTTAACTGAACAATTAAATTTTCGGGTCACCAAGGAAATGAAAGAATCTGTTAAATCCCAAGATGATCCTCCTGAGTTTTGTAGAGAAGCTATCCAGAAAGCACTAGATGAGAAAAAAATAAAAGACAAGTAAGCTCTAGAATTAAATATTTCTTTGTAAATTAAGAACCCCTCCTGACAATGCAAGGAGGGGCTTTATATTAAAGTTACACTTGGATTATTAGCAGTATAATTTTTTATTTAACCGTTTCTGAACCTGACTTTTCCCGTTAAGTCTCTTTTGCAAGCTGCCAACCCTCACAGAGGTCGTG
>JAYGHB010000127.1:0-38194 GCA_034931985.1 Halotia wernerae UHCC 0503 | reverse complement strand
TTACCTGATGAGCCTTCTAGCGCTCGCCCTCTCGGAAAGTGACAGAAGAGGGATATTAAAAATTACTATTTTACCGATAGCTCAGGGCTACTACAAAGCCCCGCCCTTTAGGGCTGGGGTTAGCTTACGTTAGAATAAATACGCAACTTGCGCTTCCGTAGAGGTATCCAGCATTGCAGCCGGATTTAATAGGTTTGGAAATTAGCAAAGGGGAACTAAGACGTTTGACTGGGTTTGATCCAGATGACGTTTTTCGACCTTCTATTATGGTCAACCGCGAGAAGCGATTAGGGTTTTTGATTAATGAAATGTTGGTAGCGCTGGCGTTAACTCCAATTATTGTTGGCTTTATTTACGCTTTTATAATTCTGCCGATCATTGGCTCTTCAATTAAACTAGGAATAATTTTATTAATTTTCGCCCCTATCGCTGTAGTAATTGGGCGATCGCTATGGCGGCGTTTGACCTGTCCTCATGCACTGACAATACTTTTAGATGAGGTCGATAAATATCATGATCTCGTCCAAGCGATAGATGTTAATGACCAATTAACTACCTGTGGTCACTCTCAAAGCAGTATAAGCGATCGCGAGCAAGTTATTGCTGCCTTACAGCTGATTAGAGAAGATTTAGTCCTAGCTTTGAAAAGTGAACGAATTTTGCGAGATAATAAGAAACTGATTGCTAATAATCAAGAGTTATTCGTCAATAATTTAGCCAATTTGCAAACTTTACAAGTTAGTAATCAGGCTAGCGAATATGCTCAACTTCTCAATCAATCACTGCAAATTGCCCTTGATGTGCAAGCAGAAATCAGAAAATTGCAGAAAGACTGAATTGAGTAGACTTTAAATCCGTTTTTTCCCAAAAACAGTCGCCCCGTTGCCTTAAATGAGTAAAAAACCAAAAATAATTGTCCTGGATGATGACCCTACAGGTTCTCAAACAGTCCACAGCTGCTTACTGCTCATGCACTGGGATGTAGACACTTTACGCACTGGCTTACGGGATGACTCACCGATTTTCTTTGTGCTGACTAATACTAGAGCCATGCCTCCAGAGTCAGCTACATCTGTAACTAAAGAAGTTTGTCATAACTTAAAATTGGCATTAGCTGCTGAAGAAATCAGCGATTTTCTCATTGTCAGCCGTTCTGATTCTACTTTACGGGGGCATTACCCCATTGAAACCGATGCGATCGCTCAAGAGCTAGGGTCATTTGACGCTCATTTTCTCGTCCCGGCATTTTTGGAGGGCGGACGCATTACCCGTGACAGCGTACATTATTTGCTGATTAATAATGTACCTACTCCAGTTCATGAGACGGAATTTGCCAAAGATTCAGTCTTCGGCTATCATCACAGCTACTTACCCAAGTATGTAGAAGAAAAAACCCAAGGGCGGATTAAAGCAGAGTCCGTAGAAAGATTTTTACTTGCTGATATTCGCTCTGGTAGTCTAGAACGCTTACTGAAGCTAACGGATAATCAGTGTGCTGTTGTGGATGGTGAAACTCAAGCAGATTTAAATTTCTTTGCAGTGGACGTGCTAGCAGCAGCGAGTCAAGGGAAACGCTTTTTATTTCGTAGTGCTGCCAGTATCTTAACGGCTTTAGCAGCTTTACCTCCCCAACCCATTGCCGCAGAAGATATGGTAGCTTATGTACGACAAGGTAAGCCCGGCGCAGTGATTGTTGGTTCCCACGTTAAAAAGACAACTCAGCAGTTAGAAGCACTGTTACAAGTAGAAGGAACTGTAGGAATTGAAGTTAATGTGGCTGAATTACTTGATCAGACAAATCAATCTGCAAAGCTACTAAGCGATATATTGGAAAGTATCCAGACAATACACAACGCTGGCAAAACACCAGTGATTTATACCAGTCGTCAGGAACTGACTTTTAAGGACATCAAGACTAGATTGGATTTTGGGGTTAAGGTTTCAAGCTTATTAATGGATATTGTGCAAGGTTTACCAGCTGACATCGGATTTCTGATTAGTAAGGGTGGTATTACTTCCAACGATGTTTTAAGTACTGGTCTTGATCTGACGTCAGCTCGGTTACTTGGCCAAATTTTACCTGGTTGTTCAATGGTGATTACAAACTCAGACCATCCCCAGTTTCCCAATTTGCCAGTAGTGCTATTTCCTGGTAATGTTGGCGATGCTGATGCCTTGGGGACAATTTACAAAAGATTAACTAAATATACTAAGTGAGGTTGTTGTTGCATGATGCAACTAATCTAATATTAATAATTACTCGGTGTATCCCTCGTCTTTTGGTTGGTGCTGCATGACTTCTGATTCTGCTATCCCCTATCTCAAGTCAAATTCTACACTTCCTGATGCAGAGTCAATCTCTCATCTTTCGGATGTAGAGGTTAATTCTACCGCTTCTGATGCAGATTCTATTATCCCGGATGCAGAGCTAAAGTCTGTCATCCGTTATTTGAAGGCAAATTCTGCCTCTGACGATGTAGAATCAAATTCTGAAATCCCGGATATAGATGCTATTTCTGCGGATACAGAGCCAAATCCTGGAATTTGGGATTTTAACTCTGCAACCTCAGTAATCATTGAGAATAAGGCAAAAAATAATATCCAAGTCCAGTTTAAAACTGAAGGGGGGCGACTATTAGTAATTTTGCCAACAGAATTTCAAGTACCTGCCTCAGAAGTTACCTGGTCTGAGATTTGGCAACAATTGAAGTTGCGCTTAAACGCAGGCGATCGCCTGCGTACATCCAATACAATAGTGCATTTAATCGCCCAAGACCGCTTGCTCGATAGCAGACAACTGCAAGAACTCGCCGAAGCCTTCAGTGAAGTTCAACTCCAACTCAAATGTGTCGCCACTAGTCGCCGTCAAACTGCGATCGCAGCTGTAACATCTGGCTATTCTGTAGAACAACTACAGCCCGAAACATCCCTTAGTTCTCAGTTACAAGCAGTTCCTCAACCCCAAGCAGACACCCTCTATCTAGAAACCACGGTACGCTCTGGAACAGAAATCCGTCATGCCGGTACGGTAATTCTCTTGGGAGATTTAAATCCAGGTGGTATCGTAGTCGCAGAAGGAGATATTCTAGTATGGGGTCGTCTACGCGGAATTGCTCATGCTGGGGCTGGAGGCAATCGTGAGTGTCTAATTATGGCTCTGCAAATGGAACCAACCCAATTGCGGATCGCAGATGCTGTAGCTAGGGCACCAGAAAAATCACCGATGCAACTTTCTCCTGAGGTGGCACATATAACGCCCCAGGGAATTCGTATCGCTAGAGCTACTGATTTTTCCAGGAATCAATTAACAAGGATAAGTCAAGCTATATGAGTGTTTATTTAGAAAATGAAGGATGAAATAAAAAAAATATTCCCGCCTTGGTGTCGTCAGAAAGCTCAGATATTTCTTTATATTTGATACGATACTTCATACTTTATACTTCAATTTACTGTTCTATATTTCCTGAACCTAATCGAGCGCATTTATATTATGACTCGCATTATTGTGATTACCTCCGGCAAAGGAGGGGTGGGTAAAACTACAGTTTCAGCTAATCTGGGCATGGCTTTAGCCAAAATGGGGCGACAAATTGCCTTGGTTGATGCGGATTTTGGGCTGAGAAATTTGGATTTGCTGCTAGGACTAGAAAACCGCATTGTCTATACTGCGGTGGAAGTTCTGTCTAGAGAGTGCCGCTTAGAACAAGCATTAGTGAAAGATAAACGGCAACCTAACCTCGTACTCTTGCCAGCAGCGCAAAATCGCTCTAAAGATGCAATTACACCCGAACAGATGAAATTATTGGTAAATGCGCTAGCCCAAAAATATCAGTATGTAATCGTCGATAGCCCTGCTGGTATTGAAAACGGCTTTAAAAATGCCACCGCCCCAGCCAAAGAAGCCTTAATTGTTACCACCCCTGAAATTTCCGCTGTTCGTGACGCTGACCGGGTAGTTGGTTTATTGGAAGCCCAAGGCATCAAACGTGTTCATTTAATAATTAACCGTATTAGACCCGCAATGGTACGGGCAAATGATATGATGTCTGTGCAAGATGTTCAAGAACTTCTCGCGATCCCCTTAATTGGGGTAATCCCTGACGATGAGCGTGTTATTGTCTCTACTAATCGCGGTGAACCCTTGGTATTAGGAGAAACTCCCTCTTTAGCCGCTTTAGCTTTTGATAACATTGCTCGCAGATTGGAAGGAGAAACGGTTGAATTTTTGGATTTTGACTCATCCCCAGAAAACATCTTCGCGCGTCTGCGAAAATTGTTATGGACAAAGATTGTTTAACTTATTTTCCAGTCTCCGCCCCAGACTTAATAGCTAATGATTGAACTTCTAGAACGACTTTTTTCTCGCAGTCCTGATGACAGTCGCACTCAAGTTAAACGTCGCCTGCAATTGGTGATTGCCCATGATCGCGCTGCCTTAGAACCTCACACCCTAGAAAAAATGCGGCAAGAGATTTTAGAAATAGTCTGTCGCTATGTAGAAATTGAAACGAGTGGCTTAGAATTTTCTTTAGAGAGCAATCAACGGACGACCGCTTTGATTGCTAATTTGCCCATTCGTAGAGTCAAAGATACTACACCTGAAATACCTGAATTAGAAAGGGAAAGCACTGACTAAATAACGTGTCTTAGTGCCTTAGTTGTTAAAAAATCTTGAACTTCCAAGACGAGGGCGATCGCGTGGGCTGAGTTTCAATACCGCCAAGACACGCTGATCAACACTAATAATCTGGAGAAATTATCGGCATATATCGGCGTATATCGGCGGTTTAAAATCCCAAAAAGAATTAACTTGTAGTAGACTTCACAATTACTGCCAGTTGTAACCCTGGTGGATAGCTACCTTCTTGTTTGATACGCTTAATTTCTTCATCAGTAATTCGTAAGTTTAGCTTTTGTGCTAAACCCCGCACAATATCGCCGCGATCAATTACACCAGCAACAGCACCAGCAGGTGAAAGTACAGTGATGCGGGGTAACTGCTCATTTTCTAGCTGATTGATCACCTCAGCTAAAGAAGTCGATTCAGTAACAGTTGGTATTTCTGTCAGAGGATGCACAATACTTTGCAAAGTTCGAGTTTCCCACTCACTTCTCTCTACTAAACGCAAATCGTCAATGGCAACCATACCCCGATAACGCCCATCAGAAGCAGCAAAATAAACCTCTGGGGCAACTGTATCTAGTAAATAAGAATCGGCAAAAGAACGCAAAGTCTGATCAGCATCAACTACGCGAAACTCACGAGTCATCGCATCTGCGGCTACCACTTTCACCAAGGTTTCTTGTAATGTAGTCACACGGTCATAGCTGTTAGCATTGCGAACGCTAAACCAACCTAACAACGCAATCCATAACCCCAGCACTAATTCCCTAGTTAAGAAATCTACAGCAAATCCTAAGGCGATCGCACTGTAACCCAAAATTTGCCCTGCCCTTGCTGCCCAGTGTACCGCTTGAAAACGGTTGCCTGTGATTTGCCATAGTGCTGCTTTCAGCACTTGTCCCCCGTCTAGAGGTAAGCCGGGAATGAGGTTAAATAGCGCTAAAATCAAGTTGATTCTTGCTAAATCTCCAACCATTACACTGAT
The DNA here is from genome assembly GCA_034931985.1 of Halotia wernerae UHCC 0503. Lineage (GTDB taxonomy): Bacteria > Cyanobacteriota > Cyanobacteriia > Cyanobacteriales > Nostocaceae > Halotia > Halotia wernerae. The sequence goes on along the minus strand of JAYGHB010000127.1, from coordinate 32,585 downwards.
AGGATTGATATCAGGGATGATAATAGTTGCCAAACTGAGCAAGAAAAACAGACCGATACTCACTAAAGGCCCAGCGATCGCTACTTGAAATGCTTTGCCTGGAGTTTTAGATTCTTCTTCTATGGCAGCAATACCACCAAATAAAAACAGGGTAATTGAGTTAACTTTAATGCCTTGCGATCGCGCTGCCAAACTATGACCTAACTCATGTAACAATACTGAACCAAATAATAGCAGTGCCATTACCATTCCAGCACTCCAAGCTATGATAGTCCCCCACTCCTGATAAGCAACACTAAAATTAAGAGTTGCCAATCCTAAAATTACAAACCACAGAGGATCTAAAAACAGCGGAATTCCAAATAAAGACCCGATTCGCCAATTTGTTTGCATTACTTACATTGTCCTAAAACTAGTTATAGCAGGAGGCAGCAGGCCAAAACATTGCTGTTCCTGACATTCGCGCTCTCAAAATGTCCTAATCTATATGCTCTTTGCTATATGTCTTCACGTTCAGTATTTTTAGCAGTTCTTATTAAGATTGTAGGTGTTAATTAATTTAAATAATTTTTGGCATACGCTATTATTGTGTGTACACGCGCTGGCGATCGCCCAAATGGGTTTGCCAGTAAACATCGTAAAATCAGCGTCATCAGGACTTACGAATTATATAGCGGAAAGTCTGCTGGGGGGATACTCGCCCCAGAGAACTTTTCAAGAAGCGTGTTTCTATGAAACAAGAATCCCTCATCACAGCCTAGTACGAGAAGGCAAAAGAAATAAGTCTTATACCGTAAGCTTTTTGTCTGCTTTAGATGGTAGGTTTATTTACGCCGTGTTGTACTAGCTTGATGGGGGAGTGTCAACCTAAAACTGTTCCATCCACTCAATACACTTGTGCATCTGCTGACGCACAACATCAGCACTAGCATGAAACCTCCGTCCATGACCCGGTAGCACCCACTCAAACGAGTAATTAGCCAATTGACGCATTGATTTAGTCTGTTCTGTCCAAGAATACCAACAGAAATCGGGGAATGCAGCCAGCTGGTGCAAGCTTTCTGACCAAGCCAGATGATCGCCAGTGAACAGAAACTTGTTTTTATAGAGTAAAACCGTATGTCCTTTGCTGTGACCGGGAACTGGAATAATTAACAAATCTGGACTTAGGGCAAATGGTTCTAAACTAGTCAGTTGTATTTCCACATTCTGAGTACTCGCAGAAATGTCATCAGCGTGGAGAATACGTTGACAGTGGAAATGTTCGGCAAACTTTTGATGATCTGCCACATCATCCCTGTGAGTTAGGTACATATAATGAATCCCGCCCATCTCTTCCAGACGCTTAACTAAAGGTGGCGTAAACCTGGGGGAATCAACTAAGACGTTACCTTCGGGAATTTGAATTACATAGCTAGCAGCGCCGTAGGATTTTTCAGAATGATAGCCGCAGTGATAAACATTTTCATCTATTAAAATCGGAAAACTTTGCTGAGCAACTTTGATATCTTGTGGCTTCTCAACTGTACCAATAGAACTAGTAGGACAAGCTAAAAGAGCTTGGAGTGCTGCTAATCTTGCCGTCTCCTCTGTTGGTTGATGATGTACTGCCGACTGTTCACCAGCACGAGAAAACACTTCAGGAGTCATCCAGCGACAGGTATCACAATCAATACAAGTGGTATCTACATAAAAATCGCCTTCGACATTTTCGGGGCGACGAAGATTTAAATGAGCCATGTTAAACCTCTCTTTGCCTAGCTACTTACTGGGCAGGTTATAAATTCCCATATCACCACGCTAGCAAAAGCAACTGCCAACTATAGATACCCCCTAGACATAAAAAGGAGAAAAACAGAAAAATCTCCTAGTGTGCCAGCAGGACTGCCAAATATTTGCTGACTAATGACAACCAGTTGATCTAAGTCTTTTCTACTCTTCCTCAATTAGATTCAATTTAAATAGTATTTTTGAGGAAATATCTATCTATCTTTAATTATTTTTAATCTCCAGATAAAGTGGATTTAAACAAGTAAATAAAAAAGTAAATTCAAAACGATTCCCAAGCTTTTTAATGTGATTCAGGATGCTATTGTCCGTAGAGCATCCAGTCTGAACGTGTGGTACGATGCCAGACTCGGCTACCCAATCCAAATTGATATTGATTACAGCGCTCAGATAGCCGATGAAGAACTGTATCTCACAATTGAGAATTTTGAGGTAATTCAATAAATATAGCGCTTTCGGTTGTATACAGTACACTCTGGGGTAAAAGAAACTAGGAATTAGGGGCTATAGTTGGGTATTCCATCCACGTGAAAACCTCTGTGAAAATCTAGAGGCTCAGATCCCCGACTTCTCAAAGAAGTCGGGGATCTTGTTGCTCATAAATTAATTTAAAAATTTCTCTACGCATCTAACAAATATCTCTACACCCATCGCTAAGGCAGTTTCATCAAAATCAAACCGGGGATGATGATGGGGGTACGTCAAGTCTTTCTCAGGGTTTGCAGAACCCAGGAAGAAATAGCAACCGGGAACCTCTTCTAAGAAAAATGACATATCTTCACCGCCCATAGTTTGGCACTCTGGGACAATCCCTACAGGTGTTTCTATTACTTCTTCAGCTTGCGATCGCACCAGTTTTGCTACACTAGCATCATTAATGACAGGTGGATAAAGTTCCTGGTATTTGAAGTCATAATTTGCACCATGACTCTGACAAATACCTGCAATTACTTGTTCGATACGCTGTTGAAAAAAGCCTTTATAAGCAGGATTAAAATACCGGATAGTACCTTTCATCTCGGCTGTATCAGCAATTATGTTGTGGGCTGTACCTGCATGAAGTGCGCCTACAGTCACCACAGCTGAATCAAGGGGGTTAACATTACGCGCCACAATAGTTTGTAAAGCGTTGACAATCTGGGCTGCAACCACAACAGAATCTACAGTTTGATGGGGTATTGCACCATGTCCACCTTTACCCAAAATTTTGCAGTCAAATAACTCTACAGCTGCCATCAACGCCCCACTGCGAACACCTACTGTCCCCAAGGGCAAATTATTCCATAAGTGCAAACCAATAATCGCATCCACGTCAGGGTTTTTCAGTACCCCGGCTGCAATCATTGGTTTTGCGCCTCCCGGCCCTTCCTCCGCAGGCTGAAAGATAATTTTGATAGTGCCAGAAAAATCTTCACGATGCTGTTGCAGATAGTAAGCTGTACCTAAAGCGATCGCTGTATGTCCGTCATGTCCACAAGCGTGCATCACGCCATCATGTTGTGAACAATAGGGTACTTCGTTGAGTTCTTGAATTGGCAAAGCATCCATATCTGCCCGAATGGCCAAGGTTTTCTCACTGTTTCTTTTATTACCTTTGATAGTGGCAACAATACCAGTTTGGGCAATGCCAGTTTGATGTTCAATTCCCCATTCTTGTAACTTTTGTGAGATCAACTCAGCAGTGAGTTTTTCTTTAAAACCCAACTCTGGTTTTTGATGCAGTCGTCGCCGCCATTCTATTAATTGTGGTTGTAATGAACGGATTGCCAGCCGAACACGAGATAAATCTACAGCAGAAGGATTGGGAAAGGTAGAAACCATTGTGAAGACGAGCTAGTTAAATACAGCTAACTGAGGTTATTTTCCCAGTTTAATCGTTATTAATCAAAGGGTTGTCAGCAGTAAGGTGTAAATTGACTTGTAGGCTATGGGAATCTTTGCAGATTCTCCCTAAAAAGTGCTGTGAAGTTTTGACGCTATGTTTACCTTTGATTAAATTCTGCTTAAACTTTTGATTTTAAATTTAGCTGACTGCAAGTATTGGGGAAACTTAACTTTGCAGTTAAGTGTGGGCTATGACCCACTAGAAGCGATCGCAGAAATTTATCTTGAGGAAAATTAACATGAAACTAGTTCCCAAATTAACGCTAATTGCTACTAGTTTGTCTCTGAGTTTTACTGTTGTCAGCCAACAAGCAGCTGATGCTGCAATTATTAATTATGATTTCACTGTCAATAGTTCTTTACTGAGTGGTAGTGGTTCTTTTAGCTTTGATGATTTAACTTTCAATAATGAAGCTATTCCCACAGCACCAGTTCAGTTACTAAATTTTGCATTCAATAACGACCCTCAAACTGTTTATACTGAAAAGGATGATATTGACTATCCAATTTCATTAGGGCCTGTTGTATTTCCAAACGTAGTAGGTAATTCATCTATTGGATTATCATATTTGTTTAATGACAAATCTGATTCTTCAGTAAGTTACCAAGTTGCCGGATATGATTTTATTGCTGGTGACCAAACCTTCAGTGATGCAGTGTCTTATACCTCTGTCCCCGAACCTGCAACCTTAATTGGTACTTTCAGTGTTTGCAGTATTGCCTGGCTGATGTCAAAAAAAGTTAAATCAGCAAAAAATAGTAAAGCTTAAACTTTACCAAAAAATATATAAAATTTTTACCCACATCTTTGAATTGGGTACATCACTAGATCCAATTAATCAGGATCTTTTTTTTTAACATATAGCGCTTATAGCGCTTCTCGGTTGTGTGCGGTGTACTCTGGTACGGAAAAGGCACTAGGGACTAGAGTGGTGCATGGGAACATCTACATGAAAACCGCTATAACCAAAAGAAAATAGTTTTGTGGATATTAATTTCTTACTTAGAGGGATCATCATTGGCTTTTCAATTGCTGCACCAGTTGGACCAATCGGTGTGTTATGCATACGTCGCACTTTGGCTGAAGGACGCACATCTGGACTCATCTCTGGACTGGGAGCCGCCACAGCTGATGCAATCTATGGCTGTATTGCTGGATTTGGATTAACGTTTATTTCTAGCATCTTGATTGAGCAACTGGTATGGCTTCGCCTTATAGGTGGTATGTTTCTCTCCTATCTAGGCTTCAAAACTTTCCTGGCAAAACCAGCCGAAAGTTCTGCCTCAATCCAAGAAAATGGACTTATTGGTGCTTATTTTTCAACTCTTTTTCTGACGGTCACAAATCCTATGACAATTCTTTCTTTTGCAGCAATATTTGCCGGACTAGGGTTAGCAGGCACGGGTAGTAACTATACTGATGCGGGAGTATTGGTTTTGGGTGTATTTATTGGTTCAGCCCTGTGGTGGCTTATCATCAGCTTTAGTGTCGGTATGTTTCGGGCAAGGCTCAACTCTTACAGCTTACAGTGGATAAATAGGATTTCAGGCGTAATCATCATAGCATTTGGTTCGCTTGCACTGCTAAGTTTGAGGTTAAAATGAGCAATGGATGCCTGAGAAAAACGGCAGCTTGTTCAGTTATTGTGAAGCTATTTTCAAGAGTTCGCGATCGCTCTTAAAACTCAAATTTATCAGTGCTAGTATAGGCACATATACCGAAATATTTATATCGAAACCCGAATTATCGGATTTTACACGTTAAACCCATTAACGATTTTCTTGCCCCCACAACGAAGATGGGGGCATTTTTATAAGGGAAATGCTGAAAACCCCTGAAAAACAGTGCAGCCAACAAGTTAGGACGTTTTCGCAAAACGATTACAGATAAGCGTCAATCTTACCAATGGTATGTTGCTAACAAAATAGTATCTAGAAAGATTGATGCTATTGCGTTAGAAGATTTAAATATCTCTGGGATGTTGATCGGAGAGTATCAACGGTTGTATGCAATACCCGAGTAGGGAAGAGAGACTAGGGGCTAGGGGCTAGAGTTGTGTATTGCATCCACGTGAAAGCTGCTAACCGCTATATCTCCAGTTACCCACACGATCCGATACAATCATTTGCTATATTCAAGTCTCAAATTTGACCTTAGGCAAAGTTCCTGTAGTGAACTACTTGTCTGACAAAAATTTCCTGTTGCCCTATACCTCGCAGCTACATGAGTTCACAATCTCCTCGATTTGACAAAATTCTGGTTGTCGATGACTCTCCTGATAATGTGTTTTTAATCAAAACTATTTTGGAGGAAGAAGGCTACACAGTTAGCACGGCAGAAAATGGCATTTCAGCATTGGCACAACTTCAAGCCTCGCCTTGCGATTTAGTATTGCTGGATCTGATGATGCCAGGAATGGATGGATACGAAGTTACTAAGCGTATTCGTGGAGACATGAAGATGCGGCAGTATATCCCAATACTGCTAATTACTGCCCATGATGCTCCTAATGTGGCACATGGATTAGACTTGGGTGCTGATGATTTTATTCGCAAACCTGTGACAGTAGACGAATTGCTAGCACGGGTGCGATCGCTCTTGCGGTTGAAGCGTAGTATCGACGAACGTGATGAAATTGCCCGTCAGCGAGAAGATTTTGTTTCCCGCCTCACCCACGATTTACGCACTCCCTTAGTCGCAGCCGATCGCATGTTGGTGTTGTTTCAGCAAGGTGCTTTGGGTAACTTATCACCGCAAATGCAAGAAGTCATCACCATTATGGCTCGCAGCAATATCAACCTGCTAACTATGGTCAATACCTTATTGGAAGTTTATCGCTTTGAAGCAGGTCGCAAAACATTGGCTTTTCAAGCGGTGGATCTGAGTAAATTGTTAGCAGAGGTAGTTGGGGAACTGACACCTTTAGTCCAAGATAAAACCCTGGCTATCAATTTGGATTTTGCTGAGGCTGCAAACGCAAGTACAATTATGGGCGATCGCTTAGAATTGCATCGTCTGTTCACTAATCTAATCGGTAATGCGATTAAATTTACTGAATCCGGCTCAATAACTATCCGCCTCAATACTGTAGGTTTGAGTAATAAAATTAGCAAAGCGGAATTTTCTTTACCTTCCACAATTAGTGACTACATTACCATTGAAGTGGCAGATACAGGCTCTGGTATTCCTCCTGAAGAACAAGCCACCTTATTTGAGAGATTTCGTCAAGGCAGTCACAAGAGTTCTGGTAGTGGCTTAGGATTGTATCTTTCTCGGCGAATTGTTGAAGCACATCAAGGAACTATTCTAGTCAATTCTCAGTTAGGTAAAGGCAGTACGTTCATTGTCAGTTTGCCAATAAAATAACCAATTGAAGGGTACAGGGTACAGGGTACAGGGTACAGGGTACAGGGAAAACTAAGTCTTTCAAGAGGAGCGAGGTTTCAATCTACCTTGCAATAAAATTATTAGCAGGAGCAAAATGATTAATACTAATTTATCCAACGTTGCAGAAATTATTCAAAATCAACGTGTGTTTTTTCAAACAGATAAAACTAAAGATATTGCTTTCCGCATGGAAAAACTTAAAGCTCTCAAGCAATTAATAGTTGATAATAAACAAGCAATAATTCAAGCATTACAAGCTGATTTGCATAAACCAGAGTTTGAAACCTATGCTACAGAAATCAGTACTGTTAAAGAAATTGATTACGCTATTAAACATCTTAAAAGTTGGGTAAAGCCCACAAAAGCAGCAGTTTCTTTAGATTTTTTTTCCTATTCAGCGAAAATCTATCCAGAACCGCTGGGTGTTGTTTTAATTATCGGTGCTTGGAATTATCCATTTAACTTAATTATTTCACCATTAGTAGGTGCGATCGCAGCCGGAAATTGTGCAATTATCAAACCTTCAGAACTTGCCCCTTATACCTCTAATTTATTAGCTAAAATTATTGGCAAATATTTTGAACCAAAGTATATTGCAGTCTTAGAAGGAGGTATAGAAACAAGTAAAAAAATACTGGCAGAGAAATTTGACCATATCTTTTTTACTGGTAGTACAGCCGTAGGCAAAGCTGTCATGACAGCAGCAGCAGAACATCTCACACCAGTTACTTTAGAATTGGGCGGTAAAAGTCCTTGTATTGTAGATACTGATATTAATCTTGAACACACTGTTAGACGCATTACTTGGGGCAAGTTTATTAATGCCGGACAAACTTGCATCGCGCCTGACTATATATTAGTTGATCAAAAAATCAAACAAGATTTTGTCAATGGCTTGAAGAAATGCTTAAAAGAGTTTTATGGAGATCATCCCGAAAAAAATTCTGATTACGCCAGAATTGTCAGTCAAAAACATTTTGAAAGGTTGGCTAATTTACTCAACAGTGGTGAAATTATTATTGGTGGAGAAACTAACCCATCAGAACGTTATATTGCCCCTACAGTGCTTGATAACGTTTCTGTAGTTGATCCTGTGATGCAAGAGGAAGTTTTTGGCCCGATTCTGCCTGTAATTGAATACACCGATATTACAGAAGCGATCGCCTTGATTAACTCTAAACCAAAACCTTTAGCTTTATACTTATTTTCGCAAAATAAACAACTGCAAAAGCGAGTTTTACAACAAACTTCGTCTGGTGGAGTTTGTATCAACGATACAGTTATGCAGGTTGGTGTTTCATCCTTACCATTTGGCGGCGTTGGTGATAGTGGTATTGGTACTTACCACGGTAAAGCGAGTTTTGACACCTTTTCACATTACAAAAGTGTATTGCGAAACTCATTCTGGCTAGATTTAAAGTGGCGATATGCTCCCTATCAAGGCAAGTTATCCCTATTAAAGCGAATTATTGGATGAACTAACCAATAGCACTGCTATAACGCTCCTCCGCCCAAGGTTCACCACGGCGATGGTAGCCATTGCGCTCCCAAAAACCAAGTTCCTCTTGATTCAGAAATTCTAAGCCATTAATCCATTTAGCACTTTTCCAAGCGTAGAGGTGGGGTACAACTAATCGCATGGGGCCACCGTGTTCGGCTGGTAATGGCTCACCAAATAATTCAAAAGCAAAAAAGTTTTCTTCTCGTACAAAATCTTCCATTGAGATATTAGTAGTGTAGCCGCCGTAGCAATGTTCCATAATATGAACAGCTTGGGGTTCTACCTCAATCAGACTCATAAAGTCCGTTACTTTAATACCAGTCCACTTGACATCTAGTTTTGACCAACGTGTTACACAGTGAAAGTCATCAGTAAATTCATGGTGAGGCATTTCCATAAAATCTGACCAATTTAGTAGGGCAGATTTTGCTGAACCCCAAACCCGAAATTCCCATTCTTCTGTTTTAATTTGGGGCGTTTCACCGTAGGTTAATACGGGGAATCCCTTAGCTAGATGTTGTCCAGGGGGAACACGTTCGCTTTCTTGTTGATTTGGTTTTTGAAAAAATTTTCCTGGCATATTTTCGCAAAAATTCAGTCTGATCAAGCTACTTAGCTATTCTGTAAATAGAATTATTGACGGTGCGTTAGCCTACGGCATAACACACCCTATGATCCATTTATTCTTCTTCCTCTTCTTCAGCAGTTGGATAGACAAATGTAGAACGTCCAGTCAAAATCGATTTGCCTAGGGAGAGAGCTTTTTGAGCTTCTACAACAGCTTTGTGTCTCCAGGTAGCTCGACGTTTATCTCGTTTGGATTTAGATGTTTTCTTCTTAGGAACAGCCATATTAGCGGATATCGCAATTCTTGACAACCTTTCCATTCTAAGCGATCAATATCGATCAACCCAAAATTATTGGGCATTGGGCATGGGAAAAAGTCTTATACCATTTCACGAAACACCTGATAAATATTCTTTCCCCCTACTCCCTGCTTCTTCACTCCTTAACAGGCTGTTCTGATGCTTTTGCGTCCGGTGTTGCAGGCTGGGGGGAAGCAGTGGGAATAGTCACAGCTGCTTGACCTAGATTGGAAGTTTGCTGATTTGTGTCAAAAAGCAGTAGCGATCGCGCAGTCTTGAAATAAGTTGCCCAACGTTGAGCATCTGGACGTGTACGCCATTGCTGGCGACTGACGTCTAACACCAAAATTGGTGCGATCGCTCCATAACTTTGTACGGATACAATGATTGAAGCATCTGTAACTAAAATATCTTGGTCAAAACTACGTTGAGCAGCAGCTCGGGCAATCGCTTCTGCTCTTCGTAGTATGGTTTCGTAGTTTTCATCTGGTAAGCGGTCAATAGTCAGATCGACTCTGGCTGTATAAGCTCGCACTACTTGGGGTGCGAGTATTTCTGTTACAACCCATACTGGGACTGTAGAAAAAAGCAAAACTATTAACGGAAGTATCCGGATCTTCTTGGCAATTTGGCTAATAAATGGAAAGGGAATGATCGATGATAGTTGGTGAACAACTTTTTTAGTCATGATCTCATAACTCCTGAATGATGAACTGTATTTTGAATTTGGTACAAGTATTTTTCGGTAAGTTAGATGTAATTTAAAATACTTAAAATCTCAAAGCTCGATGAGAATCTCCTAGACTATAAGACATAGGTTAGCTTTGTTTTTTCAGCAAAGCCAACCGCAATTTTAGGCAAGCAAACAACAATTTACCAAGAGCGGGATGGCAAATTACTGGGCGATCGCTATTGGCATCAATCAATATCAATTATTTCAACCTTTACGTTGTGCCCAAGCAGATGCTGAAGCGCTAAATAACTTTTTAATTCAAGAAGCAGGTTTTGCACCCCAACGCTGCTTGCTGATGACAGATACTTCACCGCCGATTGGAGATAGATCTACCTATCCCACTAAAGAAAATATTCTTTTGTTGCTTGAGGACTTAAACGCGGCGTGTTGGCAACCACAAGACCATCTGTGGCTATTCTTCAGCGGTTATGGGGTGAACTACGACGGCAAAGATTACTTAATGCCAGTACAAGGGAATCCCGAACTGGTGCAAGATACTGGCATAGAAGTGCGATCGCTAATGCAGAGCCTGCAACTAGCTGACCTGAGTGTAGTACTAGTCCTTGATATCAACCGCGCTTTTGGGACTCAAGCGGATGCTGCTGTTGGGCAAGAAACGCAAGAACTAGCCCAAGAACTCCAACTTGCCACGATTCTTTCTTGCCAACCAGACCAGTTCTCCCATGAAAGTAGCGAATTAGGTCATGGATTTTTTACAGCAGCGTTGTTAGAAGCTTTGCGTTCTGGTAATGGCAGTAGCTTAGCGGATCTAGAAAGCTATCTCAGCATTCTCACTCCAGAATTATGTCAAAATTACTGGCGGCCTACACAAGACCCTTTAATAGTCATCCCATCTAAGCAGCAAGCCATCTTGCCGCAATTGGAAATCCAAAATAATAGCCAAGTAGTCCCCAGCACAGTAGAACCCAGTGAAGTAGAACCAATTATTTTTCCAGAGGAATCCTTTGCTGTGGCACTTGCAGCTCCCTCCCTCGCAGAAAAATCCCCGAAAATTTTAACCAAGGTACAAAAATCAGGTATTTGGGAAGAAGCCCAAAGGGGAGAAACTAGTCTTAGCACTAGCTCCCAGCAAATGCAATCGCCAAACTTCACATCAGGGGTAGAAAGATTTGAAGAGCAAAAATTCCCAAATTCAGCTAAGCAGTACTTTAACCAGCCATCTCTAGCAGTTGCAACATCAAAAGAAGCAGGTGGAGGCAGATTCATCCCTAATCTTCCCCAGCCTTACGTATCCCGCTTGCCTCAAAATAAAGCCTACGCTCCTTTATGGAAACAGTTTGTATTGTGGGGTGGAGGCACTATGGTGGTAGTGGCTTTGATTGCAGTAGTTATTCTCCGCAATCAAGCAAGATTTTTGAGAGAGAAACAGATATCACCAGCATTACCCAATACTACTGCTAGGGATTCCCAAATTCCTCAGACGCCCCCAATAACTCCACCTAAAAACCAATCAAACGCCCAAATAGTTTCTAGTTCTGAGTCAAAAAAGCGGAATCAGGCGGTTTTAGACCTAGCTAAAATGTCCCTCAGACAAACTCAAGCTAGTGATCTGCGTTTAGCGATCGTCACTGCTAGGAAAATAAAAACGGGTGAACCACTCTACGAACAGGCTCAGGAGAATATTAAGATTTGGAGCCGCATGATTTTAGATTTGGCAGAGGGACGTGCCAAGCAAAAGCAATATACAACTGCCATTGCCGCAGCGCAATTAATTACTAAAAATGAAGCTCTTTATCCCAAAGCCCAAGCAGCAATTAACCAGTGGCAATTAGAAGCCAAGCAGTATCTAGGCAACAAAACAGTTTTGGATGCAGCTAATGGCTTAATTGAGCCTGGACAGGCATCTACTTATAATCGGGCGATCGAAGTTGCCAAAAGAGTCCCACCGAATCAGCCAGGCTTCGATATGGCCCAAAAATCAATTAATAAATGGAGTGAAAAAATTCTGGATTTAGCTAAGAGCCGTGCTAATCAAGGGAATTTCACAGCAGCAATTGAAACCGCTACTTTAGTCCCAGAGTTGACAGCTGTTTACGAAGATGCTCAAGAAGTCATCCAAAAATGGCAGGCCAGGAAAAGTAAAAATTGAAGAAGGCAGCAAACAGCATATAGATTAGGACATTTTGAGAGCGTCAATTCAGGAACAGTAATGTTTTTACCTCTTGCCTCCTGCTATACTCCAAAAACAATAGTCCAGAGTCAAAAGAAACTTTATTGACCCTGGACTATTGACTATTAACTCTGCTCTAACAGTACTGTGATACATCCTCGCCGCATTCATCGGCTAGATAGCACATCGCTCGAAAACGTAAACCAACCACTTCTTCATATAAGGGATTGAATTTGCACATGGGTGGAATGTGAAACAGGGTTTTCCCAAATAATTTGATATCGCGCTCAAAGGGACATTGAGCAGGAATCAGTTTGCACAAGCGGTGAGCTAGTTGGCGATCGCGAACTTGAATGCTGTCTAAGCGCTGCCGCAGGGGTTGGAGAATATTATGGTAAGTCTGGGAAACTGAACCTTGCCGCTGGGTTACATGACTATTGCCAGTTTCGGCTGGATTTATGGAGACCCAACTGGCAAGAAAAATCTTTTTTGCGGTATTATCGAATACCTTCATGGTTAATCCTCTGTGTTATTGAGGGGTATTCATCTTTCCGATGAATATATACAACGTGGCAACTACGCTTTACCGAAACAATAGTGTCCTGACTGAGATATAATCTAAATGTTTGGGCAGCCACTTAAGTCAGAACCTATTTATTACTACGTCAAGTTAATCGCAATTTCCTCAAAATCGGTAGTGTAAAAATCCGATCTTGTTCATAACTTGATGTAGTTTAAATTTTAATAAAGAAATCTATCTTAGGTTAGATTTTGGTGTAATGTTTACAAAGTTTAATATAACAAATTTATCCGATTAATTACAGCAAGTATAAATATTGATCACAAGAGTAATTTTGCTGAAGACTGATGGTAGTTAACGCCAACCTATCTTAATGCAGGGTTTTTGCGGCGATCGCTTTCTGTGTTATTGAGTTTTACCCGCAGGCCCGTGGGTTTATTTTTGGTCAAATTTGATTATTTATGCCACTTTTGTTACACAATCATTCTGATCGCTGATTACTGCCTTGTTCTATCAGGGGTAACACCCCTCACTTATTCGCCAACAGTCTAATACTATTTATAGAGAATGACACTCTTAGAGAGATAAACGCACCTAATAAAAGTGTCACAAAATAAGTTTAGACACTAACCTCACTAAATTAATCAAAAGTAACAACTTGTTTAGCGTTATGGTGGTTGATTGACCAACGATGGTCTACCATTACAGAAGAAAATTGACAAATTTCTTCTAGTTGCTTTTGTTGTACTGCCGCTTTCCGGAGGGTAATAATTAGCTGGTTGACTTGTCGTCGCAAATTAGGATTTTGACTTACAGCTGACATAGTTTGTCTTTCTAAAAGTTGAAGTATAAGTTCGTAGTGGACAGGTGAAGGTAAAGGGATTTGCTCCATGTAGTTGATTTAAGATTTCAAATGTGGGATTTTGTATTAAAAAAAATTTGTCTCTTGCTAATGAATTGTGACACAAGAAACACGTATTTTGTTAGTGGTTTGATGTAGCTGAAGATGAAGATTCAGAGAAGAGATTGATGATCGCTAGCTCTGGATTTGGTTGTTTAACTAAAGATTCTCCAATCAAGACTGCGGATGCACCTGCTTTTTGCACTACACTCAAATCATCTGGGCTATGTAGTCCCGATTCGCTAACAACTAGGATATTCCGTTGTTGTAGTTGAGTACCCCTTGCTGCTAGTAGCTGGCAAGTAGTTTGCAAGTCAACAGAGAAATCTTCTAAATTGCGATTATTAATTCCTACTAAAGATACACCATCTAAAGCTAATACACGGTCAAGTTCTACCAAACTGTGAACTTCAATCAAAGCTACCATATTTAGGGTATTAGCAATTTTGGTGAAGTATTGCAAATCTTGATCGCTGAGAATAGCCGCAATCAACAAAACGGCATCTGCACCTTGAATACGAGCCAAGTACATTTGATAAGGATAAATGATAAAATCCTTGCACAGTAATGGTAAATCTACGGTGGCGCGAACCTTAGCTAAATTATCAAACCCACCTTGAAAGAACTTGACATCTGTCAACACAGAAAGACAACTAGCACCACCTTGTTGGTAGGATAAGGCGATCGCTACTGGGTCAAAGTCTGCTCGTAAAATTCCTTTACTAGGAGAAGCCTTTTTGACTTCTGCAATCAATGCTGGAGTTGTTTTGCCTTGCCGTAAAGCGGCGACAAAATCACGGGTTGGCGGTGCAGTAAGTGCTTGCTTCTGCAATTCTGCTAAAGGCTGCTTCTCCCGCATTTGATCAACTTCTATTTCTTTTTGCCAGACTATTTCTTCCAAAATATTATTTGGTGCTGCGCCGGGTAAGGCAGTCTGATAACACAAGATAGAAACATTAATAGCTCGACTCGGTGAACGGCGACGGATTTGCATATTAAAAACGGTGAATTGGGCATGGGGCATGGGCATGGGGCATGGGGAATAGGTATTTCTTCCCCTGCCCCTCTGCTCCCTAAACGGCGATCGCTCGCTTATAGGCTTCGTCCAGCACTTCCGAAAGGGTTGGATGGGCGTGAACCAAATGGGCGAGGCTATTTACAGATTGACGGCTAGCGATCGCAGCGGACGCTTCGTGAATTAAGTCGGCGGCGTGCATTCCAAAAATATGCACACCTAAAACTTCACCCGTGTCTTTGCGATATACAACCTTTGCCATACCATCGGATTCATTTTCTGCCAATGCTTTGGAATTACCTTTGAAGTAACTTTTGCTGATCGCAACTTCAAAGCCCTCAGCTTGACCTAATTCCTTGGCAGCTGTTTCTGTTAAGCCTACATAGCTGACTTCGGGATGGGTAAATGCTGCTGCGGGAATGCTGCGGTAGTCTACCACCCGCGATCGCCCGACGATATTTTCCACTGCGACGATACCTTGAGTAGAAGCGGCGTGAGCCAGCATCATTTTGCCCGTTGCGTCGCCAATTGCCCATAAATGAGGCACTACTTCACCTGCTGACAACACTGCCATGTGATCGTCAACAGGGATAAAATTCCGTCGATCTGGTTCTACACCCACAGATTCTAAACCGAGATTTTGTGTTGCGGGGATGCGTCCGGTAGCCACTAAGCAAGCATCTACTTCGATGACATCAACATCTTCCTTGGTTTTGAAATCTGCCAATTCAATGACTACAGGTGAACCTGGGATGACTTTTTTGGCGTAAATCCCTACTTTCGTTTCAATATCGCGGGGAGTAATCAACACCCGTTCTGCCAGCTTGGCAATATCGCGGTCAAATCCTGGCATTAATTGATCTAGGGCTTCAATCATCGTGATTTCACAGCCCAAAGCTGAGTAAACATCAGAAAATTCCAAGCCGATATAACCACTACCGATAATCGCTACCCAGTCTGGGAGAGATGCCAATTTAACGCCTTGGTCGCTAGTAAAGACAGTTTTACCGTCTACTTCGATGCCTGGAGGTACAAAAGGCACAGAACCAGGAGCCAGGATAATATCTTGGGCTGTGATCGTTTTTTCACCGCTATCCCCGGTTACAGTGACTTTTTGTGTTCCGGCAACTTTTCCCCAACCCCTGATAATATCTACTCCGAGACGTTTGAGGCTATTAGTTAAATCACCTTGAAGTTTCGCTACTAGATTGCCAGCGTGATTAGCGATCGCTTGGCGATCAAACTCCACACTGCCGACTTGAATCCCCAGCGACTTGAGGTGGTGGGCATTATGCAATTCCCGCACACGTCCAGATGCTGCCAGCAAAGCCTTAGATGGAATGCAGCCCCGGTTGACACAGGTTCCTCCCATGTCCGCTGCTTCGATAATCGCTGCTTTTAGACCGCAGCTGACGGCGTGTAAGGCTGCGCCATGTCCGCCCACACCAGCGCCTATAATCACTAAATCGTAATCAAATCCATGACTCACGTTAGTTTCCCCGTGTGCTTCGCCTAATTTATTCTCAACTTGACCAGCAATCAGCGCAACCCCTTTTGAAAATTTGGGAGTTGCTAAATCAAATTATGATTCACGCTAGCAGGGGAAGAGATTGATTTATTGATTAATTATAGTGAAAACTTTGTACTCACTTGATTTTATACATAAACATCACCGTCTAAGCTCGACTTTATCCAAAATTAAGAACTTCGTTTTCTTTATCTGGCAAAAACTCTGGCTTTTTGGCAAATACTTTTTCCATGTCGCTGGTTCTCAGTGAAATCTAAAAAGTAAAGTACCTGTCCCACAAAGATTTCAGCTTAGGCAATTGCCTAAACTGAAAAATGGATAAAGTCGAGCTAAGAGTTAGACAAAAATTACCTAACACTTTGAGTTTCTTTGCAACGCTTTAGCTTTGCATCCCAGCTAGGTTTAAAATCTGGGTACGCATACAGATTTTCCCAAGCGATCACCTGATGTCTCTTCCCTCAATTAGTGAATTTACCATTCGTCGTCATGCCAACACCAAATCTTTCCAACGAGGTGAGGCATATTATCAGGCAGGTGCAGTTAATGCTCTTACTCAACGTGGTAGCCAGCTTCAGGCGAAAGTTGCAGGTAGTGAAGCGAAGCCCTATAACGTCAGTCTAAATTTTGATAGTAAGGGTATAACCTCGGCAATCTGTACCTGTGCTTACGACTTGGACGGATGGTGTAAACACGTTGTGGCAACAATGCTTGTCTGTGTGCGTCAACCAGAAATTGTTGAGCAGCGTCCAACTCTAGAACAACTACTTGATCGCCTAGATCATCTTCAAACCCAAAGGTTAGTACAAGAATTAGTCAAAGAATATCCACAACTAATCAAGACGATTGATCGACATGTAAACTGGGTGACACATCCTGCTCCTCAAAAACAATCTGCCAACTCTGTACACCGCATTACCGTTAATCCTAAACCTTTTAAGCAGCAGGTACGGCAGATTTTCCGAGATGCGGTACGTTACTTTGAGGATGGGTGCGAAGAAGACCCCATTGCTGAAGAATTACTAGGTGTAGTGCAAACTGCTGTAGATTTTAGCGAACGGGGGGAAGGCCATAATGCGATCGCAATTTTATCAGCGATTACCTCTGCCTGCGTAGAAGATTGGGATGATGTCGCAGACTATGGGGCTGAAAACTATGAAATTGCTGAGGAATTAGATGATGCTTGGTGTGAGGCCATTCTCTCCACCGAACTCACCCTAGGAGAAAAAGTCGATATTCAAGTAAATTTGGAAGCATGGCAAGATGAGTGGAACGCTGATTTTACCATGAGTTTAGAAGCTTTACGCCAAGATTGGGATGACCCAGCACTAGTAAATGTTCTGGAAGGAAATATCACCACCAAGGGAGTTTGGCAAACAGAAGTACCAGACTACGCTGATGATTTGGTATTAATTCGCCTGAAAATTCTCGAACGTCAAGAACGTTACCAAGAATATTTGTATTTGGCACAAGCAGAAGGACAAACCCAACAATATCTGACAATGCTGGGACGCTTAGGCAGAGTGGAAGAGGCAATTGCAGCGGCTCAAACCGAGATGAACTCGATGGAAGATGCTTTTGCTTTAGCTAAAACTCTCGCAGAGCAAGGATCATTGCAGCAAGCATTAGATATTGCCGAAAGTGGATTAAAGTTACCGGGAAATTGTCAGTATCAATTAGGTATTTGGACAAGTGATTTAGCTTTGGAGTTGGGTAATAGTGAAGCCGCTTTATTGGCAATCAAAGCAGCATTTGAAGTCAAGCCATCCTTTTTTGACTACCAAAAAATGGCAGAATTGGCTGGGGAAACCTGGGCAAATGTCAAAACAGATTTGTTAGACATCATTCGCACATCCAAAGTTTGGGGAACAGAACAAGCCAAGGTGGATATTTTCTTACATGAGAATTTAATTGATGATGCCATTGCGATCGCTACTGAACTTAGCAGTTCTTATTATTCTGAGTTAATTCACAGAGTCATGAATGCTGCTATCTCTCATAATCCTGACTGGGTAATTGCTAATGCCTGCCACCGTGCCGAAAAAATTATGGATGCAGGGAAGGCAGAATATTATGATCATGCAGTTGAATGGCTGAAAAAAGTACGTGCCGCTTACTTGGCATCTGAGAGAAAGACTGATTGGGCTAGCTATAAGGCGCAATTGATAGAAGTCCATAATCGTAAACGTAAATTGATGGGCTTGTTTAAACAACGGGGTATGGAGTAAAAGACTGCTACCACGTCACTAAATCGCGCCATTTTTCCAACATCCTATTACTAACTCCCGGAACTTTTGCTAAGTCTTGCCAAGATGAAAATTTTTGCTGTTGACGAGTAATAATTATCCGCTGTGCTAGCTTCTTGCCTACACCAGGAAGAGTTGCTAATTCTTCTTTATTTGCTGTATTAATATTTACTTTTTTAATAACTTTACTTTCAACTGAGGAAGGAATTTGAATCTTGACACATTCTTTTTCTTGAGCTTTAATTTTCTGTTGTATTGCTAGTGGTAAGCCAGGTTTAGCTTTAGTATAAAGACGGGCAAATTCACGCACATAATGAGCAGCGACTGTAGGACTTTCAACTAATACCAATGTTTCGTCGTTATTATTATTCGCAGCATCTGACCAATTGTGGGAACCTGTAATTACTTTTTCGCTATCAATCACAGCAAATTTGTGATGTAATAAATCTCCTTTAGCTAAAATAGGCACACCTACAGTGGTAATCGGATTTCTCCAAGGATGATTATCAACTTCATATTTACATTTATTACTCAGAGCAACCCCCATCATATCTAAGGCTTCGCTATAAGGACGATAGGCAAATTGTGGATCAATTAAAGCGCGGATTGATATGCTTTGTTGATGACGGTTTTCTAAGATATTAGCAAGACGTTGCTCAGAAAAGACAAATAACGCCATATCGATAGATTTGTTGGCTGAATTTAAAGTTTTGCCAATTAAACCATTACTACTATTATTCCAAATTTGAGTCGGGGAAGTAGGTGAAAACTGTAAGGTAATTTTGGTTTCACCTAAAGTGATAGTTTTTGGCGATCGCAGCGGTTTTTTCACACCAAATCGACTATCTAATTTGCCTCTTGCCCCATCGCCCCAGATGATGTTAAATTCTTCTGTAAATAAGGAGGCTAACTCTGGGCTATCAATCTGTAATAAATTATTAGCATTTCCTAAACTACTAGAATTTGTAAAATCGCCAAACATATCACTCATCGTAAAATTAGCTGAAGTTATAATTACAATGCGATTGTCTACAATCACAAATTTGTGATGCATCAAGCTACTACCTGCTGAACCATCTGCTTGATCATCAATTTGAGGAATTTTGCCATTTTGTAAAATTATCAATGCATCTCTTTGCTTGATTTCCTCTGGACTGAGTTTATTATCTTTGTTAACGTCTACAAATTGCTGAAATTCACGGTAGCGTTCTTTTTCCCTTGGCGCTAGTTTCTTGACTTCATCTGGTGTCCAACTACTCCAAGGGCGGCTGTAGGTATTCTCCAAAATTACCCTGACCTTGATCCCCGCTTGTTGTTTTTCTGCGAGTGCTTGGGCAATTTTGGGTAAACGTAACTCTTGGACTGCAACATCAACTGTAGATTTAGCTTGGGAAATGGCATCAACAATCTGTTTTTCTAAGTCATCCCCAAGACGGGTTTGCTGACGGTAAGATTCTTTGTATTCTGAAGACTCAGAATGATTAAAGTAAACTTTAACGAATGGGTCTTGCGGTAGTGGTGCGAGACGCTTATTGTAAGACTGGACTCGTTGACAAGCCGCGATCGCAAATATCAAAAAAAAGATTAGAACATTTCTTCGCTTAAAAAAAAGTTGCACGGTAATCTACTAAAAGTGAATTGGCAGTGAACACATTTATAATTCCCAAAGAGGAGTATGCCAAATAGGGAACAGGGAACAAGAAACAGGAAACAGGTAAAAAGAAATAAAGCGGAAAGTCTGCTGGGGGGATACTGCGACAAGTCAAGCCAGTCTTGTGGGCGGCTCGGGCGACTTGAGAGAACTGGCGCTGTGCGTCCCGGTTTGCGGGCGCAGAACTTTTTAAGAACCCCCCAGAGAACTTTTCAAGAAACTGTACTGAGTTTTTTTCAAAAATCAAATATTGAGTTCTATAGCAAGCAGTTTTTTATGGATGGAATTATACTCTCTAGCCCCTAGCCCTTTTCCCCACCAGAGTGTACTGCACACAACCAAGAAGCGCTATATGCAAATATATCTAGACTACAGTGCCACTACTCCCACTCGCCCAGAGGCGATCGCAGCTATGCAAGCAGTCTTCGCCCAAGAGTGGGGGAATCCTTCCAGCCTACATGAGTGGGGACAACGGGCTGCAACGGTTATGGAACAAGCAAGAGTCCAAGTTGCAGGATTAATCAACGCCACTGAGCCGGAATCTGTGATCTTTACTTCCGGCGGTACTGAGGCAGACAATCAGGCAATCATGGGCATTACCCGATCATATACTGCTCCTCAACACATGATTATTTCTGATGTTGAACATTCAGCAATTTCCGAAACAGCACGATTGCTAGAAATGTGGGGTTGGAAAGTGACACGCCTGGGAGTGGATGCTAAAGGGAGAGTCAACCCCCAGGATTTAGCAGCTGCATTGCAACGTAACACTGTCTTGGTTTCCGTAATTTACGGTCAAAGTGAAGTCGGGACTGTACAACCAATTGAGGAGTTGGGAAATATTGCTAAATCCCACGGGGTTTTATTCCACACTGATGCAGTGCAAGCTGCGGGACGCTTACCCATAAATGTAGAAAAATTACCAGTTGATTTACTGAGCATTTCTAGTCATAAATTATATGGGCCGCAAGGTGCAGGAGCGTTATATGTGCGTCCTGGTGTAGAGTTAGTACCCCTGATTTGTGGTGGTGGGCAAGAAATGGGACTGCGTTCTGGAACTCAAGCAGTACCTGCGATCGCTGGGTTTGGTGTAGCAGCTAAACTTGCAGCAGCAGAATTACCTACGGAAACATCCAGGTTAATTCAGTTACGCGATCGCTTGTTTGCCCAATTAGCTGATGTTCCTGGTTTAATACCCACAGGCGATCGCTACTACCGTTTACCTCATCATGTCAGTTTTTGCCTAGAACACGCTGATGGCGAAAAACTCAGTGGTAAAACTTTGGTAAGGCAACTAAACTTTGCTGGTATTGGTATCAGTGCTGGTGCTGCTTGTCGGAGTGGTAAACTTAGCCCCAGTCCCATCCTTTTAGCAATGGGTTATCCTGAAAAAGCTGCCTTGGGTGGGATTCGGATGACATTGGGGCGGGATACCACCGCAACTGATATCGATTGGACGGCGATCGTGTTGCAGCAAGTTTTACAGAGGCTGACCTCCTGACTGTAATTTTGTGAAATGCCATAACATCCTTACATAGCGATTAGACAACCAGGGGATGGAAGGGAGTAACTAAATTAATGTCACTCCTACTTTAAAATCAGTACGTCATACCAGTTGTTAGCCAATTGCACTCCTGAGAGTCAAACGATAAACAAAAGCTTTCCAAGCAAACTCCGGTAAAGCTAACATCCGTCGCCAACGCCAAGGTTCTTGATAAAGCCGATACAACCATTCCAAATTGTTTTTTCCTAACCAAGCGGGAGCGCGAGTTTTTATCCCTGACCAAATATCAAAACTACCACCAACACCAATCCAAATTGCTTGGGGACATAAATGGCGGTTTTGGGCAATCCATAATTCTTGACGTGGTACTCCCAAACCTACAAAAATTACCTGTGGTTGCAATTGAGCAAGAGTTTGCCGCAATTGCTCTTCTTCTTCTAGGGAATGATAACCGGAGTGAGTACCTACCATGCTCAAAGCAGGAATTTGCTGTTGCCAAAACTCTGCAGCCTTTGCAGCTACTCCAGGCGCTCCTCCATAGAAAAACACCTTAGTCTCTGGCTGCTGTTGACCAATTTCTTGCAACAGTGTTTCTGCTAGTTCAATCCCCGGACAACGTTGAACTTTTTGCCAGAAAAGCCATCGCAAATACAGAACTACCCCTGCGCCATCTGGAATCACTAGCTCAGCATCTTGAATTGCTTGAGCCAGGTAGGTATTCCGTTCTGCTTGCATTGTCATTTCTGCATTGAGTGTCACAACATGAGCGCCTATGCTGGCATGCAGGCATTCTAGCAACCAGCCTGGATAATTACTCATGACATGAACTGGTATTCCCAGTACCGAAAATGCGTTAAGCGGTTTAGACATAGCCTATTTTGATTATTCTCACACCAGATGAACTCGAACGATAGTTTATCAAATTTTTTAATAGGTGTCTGTGAAAATTTTAGCAACAAATCATTAGCTCGTTAGCAAACAAATACTAAGCAATTTATCTTTCTGAAGTAAGTAAAGGTGCTAAATTAAGACAGTATACTGAGTATTTTTAGTAATAAAAATACCTTATAATATACAAATATCTCTTAATCGCCGATTTTAGACCAATATCTGGGAATACAAATCCAATTTTTTCAATACACTTCTACTTCACTTACTGTTTCCTACTACAAGTACTGGCTTACGGTCATCTACCGAAAAGAAATCTCCAATGAATAGACAGCATCCTGATATGTATTTTTATACACATGTCTTTAAAATACATCTACATCAGACTTTTGAGTAAACTCAACTTTACAGTTAAGGTAGTGTAAAGGGCGGAAGTTGGCTATGAGTAAAATTCGCGTTGCTCTGATTGAAGATCATGATCTTACCCGTGTGGGTATTCGGACAGCACTACTACAAAAGGAAGAAATTGAAGTTGTAGGAGAAGCTGCAAATGCTGCAGAAGGTCTGAGAATGTTAAAAAAGGTACAACCTGATATTGCAATCATTGATATTGGTTTACCAGATAAAGATGGCATAGAACTAACAAGGGAATTGAAATCTACTTCTACTAATAGAGAAGATTCACCAACAAAAGTGTTGATTTTAACACTGCGGGATAACAAAGAAGCGGTGTTAGCAGCTTTTGCGGCTGGTGCAGACTCCTACTGTATGAAAGATATCAAGTTTGATAATTTGCTGGAAGCAGTGCGAGTAACTTACAATGGCAACGCTTGGATTGATCCGGCGATCGCCCGAATTGTATTACAACAAGCCCAACAAAATCCACGATTACCAGAAGGGGTGCTTGCAGATCATAAAAACCAGGCTCAAAATCCAGATTTCGGGGAAAATCAGGAATTTATTGACTCTTATACCCTGACAGAAAGGGAATTGGAAGTGTTACAGTTGATTGTCGAAGGTTGTAGTAATGCCCTGATAGCAGAACGCCTTTACATCACAGTTGGGACTGTGAAAACCCACGTCCGCAATATTTTAAATAAGCTATGCGCCGATGACCGTACTCAAGCAGCAGTACGCGCTTTACGTTCTGGACTGGTTGGATAAAGTTAATTTCGGAGTTTAACGACTTTTCAGTAAATTAAAGTAAATTTAAAGCTCGGAGTAAAGTTATACGTTTAAATTGGGTAACTTATCTTTAAAGATTACTTTTACTTCTTGATTATTCGTTGATTAAGGAGTGGGATAGAGATTGCACTATTCTCAAATCGTAGTTTCAAATATTTAAAAACTTAAAGTCAAATATGACTGAGACAGAGGTAGACAAACTCAAGCTCATGGTAGTAGATGATGAGCGAGACAACTTAGATTTACTCTACCGCACTTTTAGGCGAGACTTTCAAGTCTATAAAGCCGATAATGCCCTGAGTGCGCTAGAAATCTTAGACAAAGAAGGCGAGATGGCTGTGATTATCTCGGATCAAAGAATGCCAGAAATGAATGGCACGGAATTTCTCAGTCACACAGTGGAACGCTTTCCCGATACGATTCGGATCTTACTTACAGGTTTTACTGATGTTGAAGATTTGGTGGATGCAATTAACTCTGGTCAAGTATTTAAGTACATTACCAAACCTTGGAATCCCGAACAGCTGAAAGTAATAGTCGATCAAGCCACTGATACATATCGCCTAGTTAAGAAACGTACTCAAGAACTGCGTCGGTCTCTGCGGCGAGAATCTTTGTTTAATGCAGTGACCACGGCAATTCGCGAGTCTTTGGATTACAGCAGTATGCTGCAAAAGATTGCAGTCACTGTGGGACAAGCATTTGAAGCTACTTGTTGTCTACTCAGACCAGTGGAGGGCGATCGCCTCACACAAGACCGATTTTCCTACCAAGATCATAAATCTAATTTAGCTTGTATTGACTTCGATCCTAACCTTTTAATTGAAAAAGTTCTGGAAACCCGTCATTATCATCTGACCGAAAATACACACAATGGTGAGCAATATAATCAACTGATTGTACCCATTTCCTATCAGCAACACCTACTAGCTGTGCTTGCCATCTACCAGTGGGGACGTAATTATTCTTGGCAAAATGAAGATATCCAACTGATTACAGGTGTTGCTGAACAAGCAGCTTTAGCTCTCTCTCAGGTAAAACTCTACCAAAGCCTCCAGGAAAAACAGCAGCAGATTAGAGCAGAATTAGAAGTCGCCCGCCAAATTCAAAATAATCTACTACGCCAAATCTTACCTGATATCAAAGGTGCAAAGTTACAAGCTTGTTGCTACCCAGCGCGTGAAGTAGGCGGTGATTTTTTTGAAGTGTTTGTCCATCCTAAAGGCGACTTGTGGTTAGCAGTAGGTGATGTTTCCGGTAAAGGTGTTCCCGCTGCTTTATTTATGGCCAGTGCGATCTCAGTTTTACGCCGGGAATTATCTCAAGAAACACCAGCCGAGCCGAATGTGATTATGCATAATCTCAACAACGCTCTGTGCAACGACTTAACCAACAACAACTGCTTCATTACCGCGGTTTTAGCCTGTTATACCCCTACTACTGGGGAGCTAGTCTACGCTAATGCCGGTCATATTTATCCCTTGCTTTGGTCACGCCAAAGCACTGTAGAAGCAAAACCAAATTATCTCAAAGTACGTGGTATTCCCTTAGGTATTTTACCTCAATGGCAGGCACAATCGGGTCAGTTAGTTCTTGCTTCTGGAGACACCTTATTGCTAGCTAGTGATGGGATTACAGAAGCAACAGTATCAAATAAACTCTTTAAACCCGAAAAAGCCGAGGATAGCCGTTCTATGCTGAACCAAGACGGTCTTTGGCAACTTTTACAAGAGGAGCTAAAACCGCTTTCCCTTAATAATTTACTAGCTCGTATTCAGGCAGATAATCATGTTCAGGAAGATGACCAAACTATACTTTCACTAGAGGTTTTATAAGTAATGAAAAGTGAGCTAAATATACCAAGCGACTTAAGTTATTTAAGTATCGTCGAACACTGGTTGCTGGGATGCTTGAAAATCCAGCTAGGAGAATCCGTTGATTGGTCACGGCAATCAAGTCGTTTGCGATTAGCTTTGGTGGAAGCATACTCTAATGTAGTACGTCATGCCCACAAAGAACAGCCAAATTTACCAGTTTTACTGCGTTTGGAACTGAAAGACCGAGATATTGCCTTAGAGATTTGGGATTACGGGGAAGGCTTTGATATGTCCACTTATTTTCCACCAAACCCTATAGACAAACAAGAAGGCGGTTATGGATGGCTGATTATGAGTCGTCTGATGGATAAGGTAGAGTATCAGTTGCAAGTTGATGGTGGTAACTGTCTCAAGTTAGAAGCCACTCTACCAGAACTTCAGCAGACTGGATAATATCAATTTTGGGTATCCAGATTTAGAATTGGGTATTGCCAAAGGTATTCATGCAATACCCACAAAACTCCGTAGCACTTTTCCAGTTGAGAGACTACGATTAATTTTCTGGACGCAATGAAAGTAACTCTTGGGGAGAGGCTAAGAGTTTCACTTGAGTGTAGATAATTTGCTTTTGTTGGTCAAGGATAAATAACCACAAGACATTGACACCACACCAAGAAGTTTGGGCTTTACCTGTTACTTGAGCTTGGATTTGGTCATTTTCTAAGTTCTCGATCATTCCTTGGTGGGGATGAGCTTGAATATTTTGGGCTTCTTTGTGTAAATAGGTCGCGATCGCATCTGGCCCAACAATATCAGATTCAAAGGGCGGATGCATCACCCCATCGTCGGCAAATAGAGCAGCAGTTGTTTGAAATTCTCCGGCATTCAAAGTTTCAAAATACCTCAAAATGCTGGTTTCTGTAATTCCCTCAATCTGAAATTCTGTTTTTGCTGTATTTGCAACACTTTTGTCACTTGTGGACAAAGATTCAGCAGCATTCATAAAATTACCTGTATCAAGCTAGCTAAATATCAATTTGAATACAAAAATAGATATTAAAGTAAGCTGCTATTGGGGGAGATTGTCACAATAGTCAAAAATCTTCCAATCAAAAGATGCAATAATTACAGTATTTCATTAATTCATCGCAAATATAAATTTTGGCAAGACTTTAAGTACAGCTTTGCCTAAGTTCGTAGCTAATGGACTCAAACAAACTTTGCACTCCTCTGCGCTATACTCTGCGCCCCTCTGCGTTTAAACTTAAACTCTCAGTTGTCCACGAATTTACAAAACTGTGTACTAAGTCCTTGTGGATTTAAAATCAAGAAAATGAATCAGTATTCCATAACAAACAGCAGTGCAGTCAAAGAAAAAGCCCAAGAGTTGGGATTCCACAAAGCAGGGATTACTGCTGTAGAAGCAACTAATACAGATGCACAAAGGTTGCAAGCATGGATAACACTGGGTTATCACGCCGATATGGAATGGATGAATAATCCCAAGCGTCAAGATATGAGCTTAATTATGCCAGAGGCGCGATCGCTTGTGTGTGTCGCCCTGAATTACTACACACCACATCAACGTCCCGTTCGCGTAGCGTCTCCGTCAGGAGAAGGGGAAGAATATGCCAAAATCTCTCGTTATGCCTGGGGAAGAGATTATCACAAAGTGATGCACAAAAAACTTAAGGCGCTGACTACTTGGCTAGAATCACTTGATACAGGCATCCAAGCTAGATATTATGCAGACACCGGGCCAGTACAAGATAAAGTCTGGGCGCAACGATCTGGAATTGGTTGGATTGCTAAAAATGGTAATGTAATTACACGTGAGTATGGCTCTTGGGTATTTTTGGGAGAGGTGTTGACAAATCTGGAATTGGAGAGCGATCGCCCGCATACAGAACACTGCGGTAGCTGTACTCGTTGTCTTGAAGCTTGTCCTACAAGTGCGATTACCCAACCGTTTGTAGTAGACGCCAATCGCTGTATTGCTTATCATACAATTGAAAATCGGGCAGAAAAATTACCAGAAACCATCACACCCCATTTGCAAGGTTGGGTTGCTGGTTGCGATATTTGCCAAGATGTTTGTCCTTGGAATCAGCGCTTTGCCAAGCCAACTGATGTGGTAGATTTTCAACCTTATCCTGGGAATCTTGCCCCCGAACTGATAGAATTAGCCCAAATCTCAAATGAGGAGTGGGATAAACGATTTCCGGCATCAGCGTTGCGGCGGATTAAGCCAGAAATGTTACGACGAAATGCCCGTGCTAGTCTTGACCAAATAATTACTAATTCGTAATGACGCTCTCTACGAGACGCTGCGCGAACGCAGACTCGCTAACGTAACTCGTAATTAAGAGGGTAATTATCTCAACAGAATTGATTACACACCTTGTTTCCCATTCCCTGTTTCCTTTCTACACTAATGAATTTAATTTTGTGCAACTACTTACAAGTCACCACTGATTGCAACTACGAATTACGAATTATCAGTTACGAATTACTTTGACGCATCCAGGCGAGAGAATGACCCAGAAAGTAATTATTTTTGATTTTGATGGCACGATTGCAGATACAGTAGATGCTCTCGTAAGTATTGCCAATCGCTTAGCAGTAGAGTTTGGTTATGTACAGATTACCCCACAGGAGCTAGCCCTTCTCAGGAATTTAACTTCTAGAGAAATCATTAAATACTCCGGTATTTCTCTGTTTAGAATACCTTTTTTGCTCAAAAAAGTTAAAGGAGAATTAAAAAATAAAATCCAGGAATTCAAACCCATTCCTGGAATCCAAGAAGCCTTAATTGATCTCCAAAATCATGGTTATAAACTAGGAATTATTACGTCTAATTCTAAAGAAAACGTTACAGCTTTTCTCAAAAACAATGAATTGGATAACCTCTTTGATTTTATTTATTCAGGTGTCACAATTTTTGGTAAAACAACAATCATCAACAACGTATTAAGGCAAAAGCAACTCAAACCTCAAGCAGTCATTTATGTGGGAGATGAAACCAGAGATATCGAAGCATCAAGAAAAGCTAATATTAAAGTAATTGCTGTGACTTGGGGATTCAACTCTCAAAAAGTTCTAGCTCAACAAAATCCAGACTTTTTAATTCATCAACCGAATGAGTTATTAGAAGTTATTAAAAGCTGTTGATTAATCAATAGCCAAAACTTTATTGTTTCAGGTAAAAATATTCTCCTGATAAAATTGATTATTGGCTATTGACTATCTGCTCAAAATTACTTTTTTCTTTCACCTTTTTCTAGAGCTTTTTTTACTAAGTCATCATTGACATCAGTTACACCCTCTGCCTTTGAACTACCGACTTCATTTGCCATTTCTGCGTAATCTTTGGGATTACCAGTAGGCTTGGTTTCAGTTTCAGTATTGGTTTCTTTTGATTGAGAAACTTTATTTTTAGGTGCTGTTGCTGCTGCTGCTGCGGCTGCGCCTTCACTTGTGCGGTCAATTTCGCTGACACTAAATTTTTGTGCTGCTGCATAATCAGCATCAAAATCAACACTTGGTGTTTGTTCTTCACCACTAGCCATATTTTCAGCTGCTAACTGTGCATCCTGGGTGGGAGCTTCATTGACATTAGGTTTTATTTTATCTTTATCAGCCATAACTTAAAATACCTTTGGTAATTTTTCAGATGCCGCGATGATTGTAACAAAGTTCTCTATTAAGACCTTGGCATCCTGAGAAAGATATTGACCTCTCCTAAAAGATAGATAAAAGCATCAATATTTGATTAATAGAACTCCTTCCCTTGGAAGTAGATTCTAATTGTGAATTTTTGTTAATTGTTAACTTGTACTATAAAATCATTGTGGAAATAAATTATGACTGCCAGTTCTAAAAAAACAGTTTCTCAAGCCCAGAGCAATGAAACTCAAAAGGCTGTAGAAGCATTTAACGCTTTAAATACCGATGCTAAATTAGCTTGGCTATACTTTGTTTATGAAAAAATGGGTGATTCTATAACTCCAGCGGCTCCCACCGCTGCGGAACCCGAATTAGCACCGCTGCTGTTGGGAGATTACTTGCAATTATCCGATGATCAACAACTAACGATTATGCGGGATATAGTTGATTGCAAAGATACAGAATATTCTCGTGCTTATGGTGCTTTAAAAGAAAACAATCAATTGTTAGTTTGGTATGCTTGGGCAGTAGCTATGGGAGATACAGTAGTTGATATGCCAGGCGACTACAACTCAACTGGTGCGATGAATAATCTGCTTTCCCAAATTGAAGGGCTAGATTTTGAAGGGCAAATTTCAGTATTGCGGGCGATCGCTGGTGAAATGGGTTATAGCGATGTCAAGCCAATCGAGACACAAGCACAAACTGGTAAAACCCCAAGTCTTTAATCTGTAGAAGCTCTGAATTTCTACAAAGTTAGAAAAAAGGAATAATAACAGATTAAGTAAGCGAACTCACCGCTTACTCTTTTTTATTTTTACCAAAAAAATATAGTATTATCTTGTTTTTGTAGATGTATTAATCAGCCATCTACCTATTACCTGTTTCATGCAGGTTTCGCCTTCTGTAAAATTAAGTTTTTTGTAAAATTCTATAGCATTATCTGTGAACAAACAGACGTGCTGACCTTGTAATTCAGCTAATAATATTCTCATCATTGTGCTAGCAATTCCTTGGCGACGATAAGGTGTGAATGTCCAGACATCGACTATGTAGGCATTACAAATACCATCAGATAGCACGCGAGCAGTACCAATGATGCGTAGCTCGGTTTGCGATAAAATATCGTCTGTATAAGCAACACAGGTACTATAACTGTTAGCAAATGATACTTTCAGTTGTGCAGGAGTTCTGCCATTATCGAATTTATCCTGACTGAGTATAGCTTTCATTTCTTCCCAGTCAACATTTTTGAGGTCGCGTTTGTAGGTTATCATCACAACAATAAAAATATTACAGTTATATTATTGCTTGACAAACCCTTTTCTAATCTAGATCTACGACTGAACCCAAGTTCGTATACATTAGTTGATGGACTGCAACAAGCGGAGGATGGGATGTCAGAAGGGTCGCAACAAAAACGAGTGGTAGTTGTTGGTGCGGGTTGGGCTGGTTTAGGCGCAACCTACCATTTGGCAAAACAAGGGTACGATGTGACACTTCTAGAAGCAGGTTCTTATCCTGGTGGACTTGTCGCAGGTTGGAAAACCGCAGGGGGAAAATCTGTAGAAGCAGGCATTCACGGCTTTTGGTATCCTTACAGAAATATTTTTGCCCTGATTAACGAGTTAGAAATTAATCCCTTTACTACCTGGACTCGTTCTGCACAGTATTCGCCTGCGGGGTTAGAAGTTGAATCACCAATTTTTCAAGACTTACCAAGACTTCCTTCACCTTTAGGCACTTTTCTCTACACTCAATTTCAACGTTTACCACTTATCGATCGCCTCAGCGCTTTGCCTTTACTTTATGCTGTCGTGGATTTTGATAATTCTGATGCAGCTTGGCAACGTTATGATTTTGTCACCGCCCGTGAATTATTTAAAGATTTTGGCGTTTCGGCTCGACTTTATCGAGAAGCATTTGAACCCATGTTATTGGTAGGCTTGTTTGCTCCAGGTGAACAATGTTCAGCCGCCGCTACTTTAGGGATGCTTTACTTTTTTATTCTGGCTCACCAACCTGATTTTGATGTGATTTGGTGTCGGGGAACTGTGGGGGAAAAAATATTTAGTCCTTGGGTAGAACAAATTGACAAAGCTGGTGCTAAAGTGTTAACTCAGCGCCGAGTTACTGACTTAATTGTTGATAGTAATAATCAAGCAAAAGGTGTAGTTTGCGGTGATGAAGTATTTGATACCGACACTGTGATTTTTGCTGTAGGTATCACTGGGATGAAGAAAATTGTCTCAACAAGTGCTAGCTTGCAAAGTCGAGAAGAGTTCCGCAATTTAGGCAATTTAGGGGCAATTGATATTTTAGCAACTCGGCTGTGGTTTGACCGTAAAATTAATATTCCTCGTCCTTCTAATGCGTGCTTTGGGTTTGATGTAACCACAGGATGGACGTTTTTTGATTTGAATGCCTTACATGATGAATATCAAAATGAGCCAGGAACAGTAGTTGAAGCTGATTTTTATCACGCTAATCAGTTTCTTAATTTGAGTGATACAGAAATTGTGCCGATGGTTCAGCGTTATTTGACAACTTGTGTGCCAGATTTTCGCAAAGTAAAGGTAATTGATAGTAGTGTGATTAGACTACCAAATGCGGTGACTCATTTTGCACCTGGTAGCTATCGCTATATGTTGCCATCTAAAACCAGTTTTGCAAATGTATTTATGAGTGGCGATTGGATTGTTAACCGTCATGGTTCCTGGTCACAAGAAAAGGCCTATGTTACTGGTTTAGAAGCGGCAAATTTGGTGGTGTCCTATTTAAAATCAGGTCAGCCAGCTGAGATTTTACCTGTAGAAGCAGGTGAAGCGCATATCCAAATAGCGCGATCGCTCAACCAAACTGTGCGTAATTTGGGTAAATCTATTTTGCCTGATTTTTGGCTGCCTTAAATTTTGTCAATGGCAATTATGCTTTGGTTATGGTTTTAGACCTCGTAGCGTTTCTTGTAAAAAGCTTGACAAACAACTCACAAAAATATAATTTAATTTACAAAATTATATAGAGTCATTCTTCCGTGACTAGTGCGTAAGTCCTATAAAACAAAAGAACCCCGTTTCTTCAAAAAACCGAGGTTCTTAACTAAATATCCAAACGCCATCAATACTTATGATGATGTCGCATAGCTTTATGAATCTTCTTCCAGCGTTCTTTCTCAGCTAACTGCGATCGCTTGTCTTGTTTGCGGACAAGATAGTTGAGCTCTTTTTGCAATTTTTGGTAGCTGAGAAACCGAGAATAGTCGAGTTCTCCCTCAACTAATGCTTGTTGCACTGCACAATCGGGTTCATTGTTGTGTTGGCAACAGGACTTACGCAAAAATGGACAAAAAGCTTAATTTATCGAACCGCCAAGATGC
>JAYGHB010000126.1:0-38428 GCA_034931985.1 Halotia wernerae UHCC 0503 | reverse complement strand
TTAGGTTACAAAATATTTGGCGATCGCTCTTTGGGAAAAACTTTTTGGTTTACTGTTAATAGAGGTAAATCTATGGAACAACCTCATCAGCCAGACAAAAACAAATTTATTTACCCTCGCAGTCGCTACTACGGTCAAACTAAGCCAGAAAATCTGGTTTTTAATGCCAACTTACAAGAATTTGCTCAGAAAGTTGACTACATTAGCTGTTTAGAAACATCAGGAAAGCTTACTCCTGTTGATGCTTACCAGCAAATTAAGGCAGTTTGGAAGCAGTTGAAGCACAGCAAAAAAGAACTGGGAATTGGTAGACAGTAACTACAGCGACTTTATCCTTTAATTTTGGTCAAAAATCTCAATTCATCCCGCAAATATGCAACGCCGTTTCTTGATTAGCAAACGATTAAACCAAGCCCGGTAGTGTTCTGAAGGAAAGGCGGGTTTTGTTTGTGTAGCCAAGCCAGTGCGTTGGGCGGCTCTCTCTTGCCGACTTGTACTCCTTTGGAGAGGCTAGCGCCAAGGGAGAAGCAACTGGCGCGCGATTTCTAATCGCCAGGTATTTGTTCCAAAATGGGATGCTCCCACTCACAAATCTCTCTATGTGATGAAGAATTCAATATTAACGGTGAATTAACGTTCTTGAATACACATAAACCTAAAGAATTTTTGGTATGGCTAAAGATTTATTCGAGTTACCAGCACCATCGGTTAATTCTATTGTTGGACATCTATTTGAACTTGGACAAGACCCGTTAGGATTTCTTACTCGTTGTCGTGACTATGGTGAAATTGTTCCCTTACAGCTAGGGTTAATACCTACTTGTTTAGTAACTAATCCTGAATACATAGAAGAAGTTCTCAAAAATCGCAACGATTTTATTAAAAGCCGAGGCTTACGCGCCTTAAAAACCTTACTAGGAGAAGGGTTGTTAAGCGCAGAAGGAGAATCTTGGTTTTGGCAACGTCGCCTTGCCCAACCGATTTTTCACCAAAAACGGATTAATGGATATAGCCAAACAATGGTAGAGTACACCAACCGAATGCTGCAATCTTGGCATGATGGTGAAACTCATGACATTCATGCAGATATGATGCGTCTGACACTGCAAATAGTTATGAAGTGCATATTTAGCGCTGATGTAGATGCAGGGAAAGCAAAAGTTGTTGCCAATGCACTAGATGTGGCAATGCAATGGTTTGAAAGTAAACGGCGGCAGAATTTTCTGATCTGGGAGTGGTTACCAAGACCTGAAAACATCCGTTATCGTCATGCTATTGCCCAAATGGATGAAGCTATTTATCAACTGATTCAAGAGCGTCGCAACAGTGAGGAAAAAACCAATGATTTGTTGACAATGCTCATGGAAGCTAAAGATGAAGAAACTCTTCAGCAAATGGATGATAAACTGCTGCGGGATGAAGTCGCTACTTTAATGTTGGCAGGACATGAAACCACTGCAAATGCTTTATCTTGGACGTGGATGCTTTTGGCACAAAACCCCGAAGTGCGTAAAAAATTACAATCAGAACTCAATCAAGTCCTGCAAGGAAAGTTACCAACACTCGAAGATCTTGGGCAGTTAGTTTATACACAGCAAGTTGTCAAAGAATCAATGCGGTTATATCCTCCAGTATCTCTCATGGGGCGGGAAGCAGCAGTGGATACCCAGATTGGTGATTACGAAATTCCCCAAGGCATGGCAATCATGATTAGCCAATGGGTGATGCATCGTCATCCAAAGTATTTTGAGAATCCTGAAGCTTTTCAACCAGAACGTTGGACACAGGAGTTTGAAAAGCAACTACCTAAAGGAGTATATATTCCTTTTGGGGATGGGCCAAGGATTTGTATTGGTAAAGGTTTTGCTCAGATGGAAGCGGCTTTGTTATTGGCGACTATCGCTCAACGCTTCCAAATAGATTTAGTGCCAGGATACCCAATCGTGCCACAGCCTTCAATTACTTTACGTCCGGAAAACGGGCTGAAGGTGCAACTTAAGCAGATTGCGTAAGACGCTTAGTACAGCTTTGCATAAAATCGTGGCGAATTGACTTGGAAAATCGCTCCACTTGGGGAGCCAGCGCCGTGGGCGGGTTTCCCGACTTGAGGCGACTGGCGTGAGACCCCAAGACCGCGTTTTCCGCTTTTTTGGCTACATTCTTCTTGCAGTTGTCATAGAACCGAGCAATAGCCGACCAAGCGCGTTCAGCAGAAGCTTGACGAGCCATCGAGTTGAGATTACCAGCAAAGGGAAAGTCCTTAGCGAGAACAGCGCAATAAGCACTCAGTTCGTACTTTCCGACTCCCTTGTTATCCATCCAGTAGCGAAGACAAGAATTACGGATAAAACGAGCAGTACGAATTACTTCATCAAGCTTTTCGTACTGCTCATTACTACCCTTAAGCTTTGCTTCAAATACAAGCATGGTTACGCTGTTACACCTAGCATAATTATATCATAACCATGAGCAATAATCATGAAAAAGCCGTCGTAGAACGACGGGGCTTTAAACCCATTAATTCTGGTAAGCCTAGTAAAGCATTCTACAATGACAGATAGGGTGTAATTACAATCTTTTTGTTGCCAATGACGGAACAACATGATGCTGACTTGCCATCAGCTGATTCTCAGCAGTTAGGTGAATTAACTGATGATACAACCAAATCAGTTAATGATTCCTGGAAAAACCGCATTGCTGATGTCTGGAATCAAGCAGCGGCAAATTTGATGCAAGCGCTACCCGTCGAGCAAGTAGCACAGACAGTTGTGCAATGGTTTAGCGTCAGTGAAACTGAGGTTGCAGAGATTTTGGCAACAGTCCGCGCAGAATTGCCAACCACGGAGGCGCTGCTGATTGGTAAACCCCAAGCGGGAAAAAGTTCGATTGTGCGGGGACTAACGGGAGTTTCTGCTGAAATTGTCGGTCAGGGATTTCGTCCCCATACGCAACACACCCAGCGCTATGCTTATCCTTCCGATGACCTGCCATTGTTCATTTTTACAGATACGGTGGGACTAGGAGATGTCAAACAAGACACTCAGACAATCATTCAAGAATTAGTTGGCGATTTACAAAAGTCCAGTTGCCGTGCCAGAGTCCTGATTCTGACGGTCAAAATCAATGATTTTGCCACTGATACGCTGCGGCAAATTGCCCAGCAGTTACGTCAAAAATATCCAGAAATTCCCTGTCTTTTGGTAGTGACTTGCTTGCATGAGATTTATCCGCTAGGTACAGCTGATCATCCTGCCTATCCGCCAGACTATGAAGAAATCAATCGAGCTTTGACGGCAATTCAACAAGCTTTTTCAAAACTGTGCGATCGCTCTGTCCTGATTGACTTCACTTTAGAAGAAGATGGCTACAATCCGGTGTTTTATGGCTTAGAGGCATTGAGAGATTCTCTAGCTGAACTACTACCAGAAGCAGAAGCCCGTGCGATTTATCAATTATTGGATGAAACAGCAGGTGAACAACTAGGCAACCTCTACCGAGATGCTGGACGGCGTTACATTTTGCCATTTGCCATCATGGCAGCTACACTGGCCGCTGTACCATTGCCTTTTGCTACAATGCCTGTGCTGACTGCCTTACAAGTCTCAATGGTGGGATTGTTGGGAAAATTGTACGGACAAACATTGACACCATCTCAGGCTGGGGGAGTTGTAAGTGCGATCGCTGGTGGATTTTTAGCACAGGCTGTTGCACGGGAATTAATCAAATTTATCCCTGGTTTTGGCAGTGTTATAGCAGCTTCTTGGGCAGCTGCCTACACCTGGGCATTAGGTGAAGGGGCTTGTGTTTACTTTGGTGATTTAATGGGTGGTAAGAAACCCGATCCTCAAAAAATTCAGTTGGTGATGCGAGAGGCATTTCAAGAAGCCAAAGAACGGTTTAAGAAAATCACTTAATGCTAATCGTCAGGGTTTGGATATCTTAGTTCATCCTGAGACGGGTGATGTCATGTCCGCTTGATTTAGTTATTATTCCAGGCATCTATGCAGAAATATTAAAACCCTCTTTCCCCCTACTCCCTGCCCCCTGCGGTCTTAATGATAAGTCTTTCACCGAACACGATATGATGGTGTAGCAGATCATACAAAAAATGCACTGTGGCTAGGAGAAAAGTTAGAGTTGAACATTGAGTTTTTGCAACGGATTAGAATAACGTGAACTACTGAATATTGGTGGTATGATGGATGGGCATTTCGGTTCTGGTGGTATTGAGCTACCAGAGGTAAGGGGGAAAGTTCGGTGGAAATCCGGCGCTGTCCCGCAACTGTGAACCAATTTGAGATGTTTAGCTAATTCAAAATCTTAAGTTGAGTTGAGTCAGAAAGCCCGCCGAAATCTACTGTTCAGTCCTACACATCTGCGAGGTACAGATAGATGACTGCTACTGTCAACATTTCTCCTACTAACTCTTTTGGTGTCGCCTCTCATACTTTATTTGTGTGCAAAACCTGTGCCAGTACTTGGCAAGACGGAAAACGTCTAGGTAAAAGTGGAGGGCAAAAACTTCTACAGCATCTTCAGCATCTTGCAAAAGATTGGGGCTTGCGAGCTCAATTTCCGATCCAAGAAGTAGAATGCATGAGTGCTTGTAATCGTTCTTGCGTCGTCGCTTTTGCTGCTAAAGGCAAATTAACTTATCTTTTTGGTGATTTAACTGTTGATGACAGTGCATCTGCTGTACTCGAATGTGCTAGTCAATACTACGCTAAAACCGATGGTTTGCTACCTTGGTCAGAGCGACCTGAACCACTGAAAAAGGGCATTCTGGCGAAGATTCCACCTTTATAAGAAAAGGCAGCAGGTAAAAAATTACCCCAAGGGCAGATAACGCCAAAAAAACATGACCATGCGCGTTTTGATTCTCGGTGGCATTAAAGATGCCGCAGAATTAACTGCCAAAGTGGCGACTATCCCAGGAATTGAGGCGATCGCTTCTCTTGCAGGACGCACCCATAACCCATCAATCCCTGTTGGTAATGTCCGTATTGGGGGGTTCGGTGGTGTGGCTGGATTAGTTAACTATTTGCGTCAGATGCATATCGATTTATTGATCGATGCTACCCATCCCTTCGCTAATCAGATTTCTGGGAATGCGGCGGCGGCGGCTAAGGAAGTCGGATTGCCTCATTTAATGTTAATCCGCCCGCCTTGGCAAAAAGTGAGTGGCGATCGCTGGATTGAAGTTGAAAATACTAAAACTGCTGCTGCTACTCTAGAAAACCAAGCACAGCGCGTATTTTTAACAGTCGGTAGGCAAGAACTTGCTATTTTTGCTTACTTACAAGAAATTTGGTTTTTGATGCGGATGATTGATCCTCCCAGTTCTGATGCTGTGATTCCGCCAGGGATCATATTGTGCGATCGCGGCCCTTTTGCTTTAGATAATGAGAGAAAAATCCTTATTCATCACAACATCGATACCATAGTCAGCAAAAATAGTGGTGGTGATGCCACCTACGCCAAAATTATTGCGGCCAGAGAACTGGGATTACAAGTTGTCATGGTAAATCGTCCAGCTACACTACCAGGAGAACAAGTCACAACTGTTGATGGTGCTTTAGCATGGTTGCTGGAAAAGTTGCATGATTAGGGCAATCAGGGTAAACTACTCCCACCTGCCTAACGGCTGATGTGGGAGCTTTCAGAAGCCCTGAGAATATCAAGCAAATTGAAATCTAATTATTTACCAAAGCCTTTACCTCGATTGGTAGAAGGTAGGCAAATGCAGTTTTCTAGCTGAGTGATTAAAGTTTCACGATCTAGATTTTGACCAATCAGCACTAGCTGGTTTTTTGGTTCACTTTTCCACTCATCATCGTCTAGGGTAAAGCGTTTGCCACACAAGTGGAAAATATGACGCTTGGAACTTTCATCAAACCACATAATCCCCTTCGCCCGAAAAATAGTTGAGGGAAGCTGATTATCTAAGAAATATTGAAATTTCCTGATTGCAAAAGGCTTTTCACTCTGGAAAGATATGGAAGTAAAACCATCATTTTCTAAGTGATCAGAATGGTAGTGATCATGGTGGTCATGCTCATGATCGTGGTGGTCGTGACCGCATGTTGAATGGTCATGATCGTGATCGTGGTGATCATGATCATGGTGGTCATGCTCATCAACGGTGTCAAAATACTTATCAGACTCGAACAGACCTACACTGAGAATTAACGGCAGTGGTACTTGCGATCGCGTGGTGCGAATGATTCTCGCATCTTCTTTCACTTCGCCAATTTTTCTTTCTAACTCACTCAATGCGGCTTCATCAACCAAGTCTGTCTTGTTCAGCAAAATAATATCACCGTATGAAACTTGGCTGTGGGCTGCCTGAGAATTAAATAAATCTAAGCTGTAATTGGCTGCATCTACTACAGTGATAATTGAATCTAGACGAGTTAAATCTCGTAATTCTGTACCTAGAAATGTCAGGGCAACAGGTAAGGGATCAGCCAGTCCTGTTGTTTCCACAACCAAATAATCAAGATTTTCTTGACGTTCTAAAACTTTGTAAACGGCATCTACTAAATCAGTATTAATAGTGCAACAAATACAACCGTTATTAAGTTCCACCATGTTCTCATCAGTGGAAACAATTAACTCGTTGTCGATACCAATTTCGCCAAATTCATTGACTAAAACAGCGGTTTTTAGCCCCTGTTGGTTAGTAAGAATATGATTAAGTAAAGTCGTCTTGCCACTACCGAGAAATCCAGTAATAATCGTTACTGGCATTCCTTGTTTGGGCGCATCCATTGCTTGAGATTCGGGAGTAATGACTGATTGCATGGCGCTGTTATCAAAAAATCAAAAAATTAGGAACCAATTTTGTAGAGGCAGCTGCGGCTGACGCTGATTTAAAAAGGTAGCGCAGATAGTCCAGAAAACACTAGCATAGGGATACTGGACTGTCCTCACAGCTGCTTTACTTTATTATTACGTATCTCTCGATATTTCAGAATTACTCTGTTATGACCTTAACTCTTTACAATACCCTCACTCGTCGTCAGGAATCGTTTACAACAGTCGAACCAGGCAAGGTTAAGATGTATTACTGCGGCGTGACGGTATATGACTTTTGTCATTTGGGTCATGCTAGAGCTTGTATTGTTTGGGATGTAGTACGTCGATATCTCCAATTTATCGGCTATCAAGTCCGTTATGTCCAAAATTTTACCGATATTGATGACAAGATTCTCAATCGATCGCGGCAAGAACATTCCTCAATGGAAGAAGTAGCTGATCGCTTTATCAAAGCATATTTTGAGGATATGGCACGGTTGGGAATCAAAGAAGCCGATGAATATCCCCGCGCTACCCACACCATGAACGGCATTCAGCGGTTAATTCATGAGTTGGAAAACAAAGGCTTTGCTTACCCCGCCGATGGCGATGTTTATTACGCAGTCCGGCAGTTTTCTGAATACGGTAAGCTTTCTAGACGCAAATTAGAAGATTTGCAAGTTGGCGGAAGCGATCGCGTCAACGTCGAAGATATAGAATATCAAAAAAAGAAAGATCCCTTTGATTTTGCTTTGTGGAAAGCCGCAAAACCGGGAGAACCCGCTTGGGAA
Source organism: Halotia wernerae UHCC 0503 (assembly GCA_034931985.1). Taxonomy (GTDB): domain Bacteria; phylum Cyanobacteriota; class Cyanobacteriia; order Cyanobacteriales; family Nostocaceae; genus Halotia; species Halotia wernerae. The sequence continues at coordinate 30,839 of JAYGHB010000126.1, read as the reverse complement.
TCACCTTGGGGTCAAGGTCGTCCAGGTTGGCATATTGAATGCTCCGCAATGGTACGCGATCGCTTAGGCGAAACTATTGATATCCATGCTGGCGGTGAAGACTTAATTTTCCCCCACCATGAAAATGAAATTGCTCAATCAGAAGCTGTCACCGGAAAACCCCTAGCGCGTTACTGGATGCATAACGGCATGGTAAAAGTTGATGGTGAGAAAATGTCCAAATCTTTGGGCAACTTTACCACCATTCGTGACTTGCTAGATCGGGGAGTTGATCCAATGGCGGTGCGGTTGCTTGTACTGATGGCACAATATCGCACACCAATTGATTTTACCGATGAAGCGATCGCCGATAAAACAAACGCTTGGCACACTCTCAAGGAAGGTTTACTCTTCGGCTATCAATACGGAGAACAACTAGGATGGGGAATGGAAACTGCTTCCCTAATTCCTGGAATCGTTGAACGTTTTAAAGCATCTGTAAATGATGACTTTAATTTTCCTGGTGGGTTAACTGTGCTATTTGAATTAGCTAAAGAACTCCGCCGCCAAGGAAACATTATAGTGCATCAAGGGAAAACCGCAACACCAGCAGAGGAATTAAAAAAACAGTGGCAAACACTGGTTACTTTGGCTGAAGTCTTAGGTTTAGAAGCCAAGCTAGAATTAGAAACTTCCCCAATTGGAGGATTAAGCGACGCAGAAATAGAGACGAAAATTCAACAAAGGCAACAAGCACGTCAAGCCAAGGATTTTGCCGCAGGCGATCGCATCCGTGATCAATTGCTAGCACAAGGAATTACCTTAATAGATAGCCGTGATGGCACTAGATGGCATCGCAATTAATTCCAAATTCCCCATGCCCTATGCCCGAAAAACGTCAGACCATTTCCCTATCTAACCTTCTGCTAATTGTTGCTACTGTTTTTTTGTCCATATTGATGTGGCAATTACGGAGTTTGTTTGTAACTTTTATGATTGCGGTAGTTTTGGCAGCTGCGATCGCGCCTATTGTTAACGCCGCCGAAAGATTGCGCTTACCCCGTTGGTTAGGCGTAATTGTGGTGTATATTAGCCTGATTGCTGGATTAATTGGGGCAGGTTTGATCATTGGCCCATCTGTTTCTGAACAAATTCAGCGATTAGGTAGTAAACTGCCAATTTATTTAGATAACTTGCGAACAGGAGCTGAAAATTTAGCCCTGCGAATGGGAGTTACTCAAATAGAAACAATAGAGCAATTCTTTGATATTCAAGCACTTACCAATTGGCTATTTCGTTCTAGTCAACAGTTTCTCGTGCGCTCTTTCGGCTTGACTCGTGGCATTCTCGGCGGCGTAGTCAATCTGATTTTAGCTTTAGTCATTTCCGGCTACATGGTTGCTGGTAGCACAAATTTAGTTCAAGGAATAGTAAAACTGTTTCCCAAACCTTGGGACGAACGCCTCGCAGCTCAAGTTGTACCGATTTCTCGCCGCATGGGCGGTTACGTTCAAGGTCGAGTTTTGGTTTCGGCCATTTTAGGTTCTGTCATTACCTTGAGTTTGAGTCTTTTAGGGCTGTCAGAGTTTGCCTTAGCACTGGGCGTAATTGCTGGATTTACAAATTTAATTCCCTTTGTCGGGCCAATACTGGGTGCAGTTCCAGCTTTGATTGTGGCTATTCCTCAAGGAGGATTGACTTTTCTTTGGGTATTGTTGTTATTTGTGATTATCCAAAATCTCGAAAGTTACGTTCTTGACCCTTTACTCGTAGGTTCTTCAGTGCGAGTTCACCCGTTGTATCAACTTTTAGCTGTGCTAGGAGGAACACAAGTTTTAGGCATTATCGGTGCGGTGATTGTCCCACCTTGGGTTGCGGGTGTAGCTGTAGTTTTAGAAAATCTTTATTTGCGCCCGAAATTGTTGGCTGAAGAGAAAGCTGCTATTTACGAATTGCCAAGAACCTCAGATAATCAACAAATATAGCAGGGGACAGGGGACAGGGGAAAGGTTTGAAAGTCTGTTGGTGTCCGGGTTTTATGATCAGTTTATGTCCTAAACTAACTGGCTATCGCTATATCAGAATTAGACGAAAAGCAACAGGGAAAACTAAACCACCCAAAAAGGGCAGAATTTCCACCTACCCTATAATACGACTAAGTACGGCTTTAAATCTTAACTTCTTTGCAGGAATATGGGGCTAATTCTTCTTAGTAAACTATCGGCAGGTAGGATCTAAAGCAACTATGCCCCATGCCCCATACCCTATGTATATAAATTATGTGGTCTGAACTGACAAAAGCGATCGCTACTTTTGACATTCCTGCTGACTGGATTGGGATCAGAGCCGTCAAGGAAAATGCTAATAATCGTTATGTCCGAGACGGCTTACCCCAAGCCAACGGCAAAATCTCCACTGTCGGAGCGATGCTAGAAGTTTTGGTTAATGGCTGTCTGGGTTATGCAGCTACTAACTCTCTAGAATTGCCATCTTTACAAGCCGCAGCTCAAACAGCCTATAAACAAGCATTAGCAGCCAGTGAGTGGTGGATATATCCTTTTTGTGAAAATGAGCGTCCTAAAGTCATTGGTGAATATAACTCTCCATTCTTAGAGCCATTGGATGCTCTCAGCCCTGGGGAAATCAACGATTTATTAGTTCAGGTATGCAAGATGCTGAAAGTTAGCGACAAGATTGTCCAAACCACCGCCAGCGCCAACACTACTGAACGAGAGACTTGGTTTGTCAGCAGCAATGGCTCAGAAGTGTATCAAAAAATTATATCTTTGGGAACCCATTACGGAGTTATTGCCCAAGATGCGGGGATTGTGCAGCAACGCACCAATAATGGCTCACAAGCCAACTGTTACCAAGGTGGATGGGAACTTTTAAACCTAGAGAATTTATGGCATCGGGTACAGCAAATTGGCGAACAAGCAATAGAATTATTGACTGCCCAAGAATGCCCAAACACACGTACTAAATTAGTTTTAGCCCCCGACCAAATGATGCTGCAAATCCATGAAAGTGTCGGTCATCCCCTAGAAATTGACCGCATTTTAGGAGATGAGCGCAACTACGCCGGCGGCAGCTTTGTCAATAAAACTGATTTTGGCAAACTAGCTTATGGTTCGCCATTAATGAATATTACCTTTGACCCCACCGTATCTGGTGAATTTGCCAGCTACGCTTTTGATGATACGGGCGCTGTAGCCACAAAAGAGTACGTAATCAAAGCAGGTGTACTTCACCGGGGTTTAGGCAGCCTAGAAAGTCAAGCCAGAGCAGATGTACCAGGAGTAGCCTGCGCCCGTGCTTGCTCATGGAATCGCCCCGCGATAGACCGCATGGCTAACTTAAATCTAGAGCCAGGAAACGCCACCTTTACAGAAATAATCGCCGACATAGAACACGGCGTTTATATGGAGTCTAATCGGTCTTGGTCAATTGACGATCGCCGCTACAAATTTCAGTTTGGTTGTGAGTATGCCCAATTGATTGAAAACGGTAAACTCACTAAAACCCTCCGCAATCCCAATTATCGAGCTACAACCCCAGAATTTTGGCACAGCTTAATCCAAGTAGGTGATGCCTCCAACTGGCAAATGTACGGTACTCCTTACTGTGGTAAAGGTGAACCAAATCAAGCTATTTGTGTAGGGCATGGTTCACCTGTTTGTGTATTTGCTGATGTCGAAGTTTTTGGGGGAGACGGTTGAAAACTATGCCCACAATGGGCATTGGGCATTGGTTATTATTCTCTTCATCTCCCATTGTCCCCTTGTCCCCTTATCCTCTTGTCTTCCCCTGCTCTGTATTAACGTGAATTCGATGAACCTCACCGAAGAGGCAGAGGGGCAGAGGGGCAGAGGGGCAGAAGGAGCGGGGAGCGGGGGGAGCAAGCCCTTCTCCTCTGCGCCAAGCGAAGCGAAGCATGGGTACGTTCGCGGAGCGTCTCGGAGAGAAGCCCTGCCCTGGAAGGGCGCTCGACTGGGGCGGGGTACAAGCTTCGTCCCAGCCTCTCCCCCTTGCTAAGAGCTCCCTGCTCCCCTGCTTCTTTTGACCCCAACCCCTCTCCGATGCGGCTATCCATTACCCAGATCTTTCTTAATATTTGCGAGAGTATTCACTCACTTTTTTTCTAACCTTGATTCGCTCGTAGTTAATTCTCAATAAAAATCTAATTTTAGCGATAACATTAAGAGCTGATTTGTCAAGTATGCTTCACATCTCAGTGCTTAAGATTCCTACAAAACAAGCGTTTCAAGATTGTAAAGAAAGATGTGACTAATGGATAGCCGACGCAGAGAGGGGCTTAAATAGCTTAAACTACGAACGAAAAGCGCTATAGTAAGGCGATCGCATACTAATTTACCAACTAAAAACATATTGGATCAGCAATTTGACAGATCACACTGTTTCGGTATAGTGCTATTGTTAGTAGCTAAAGCACATTTAAATTACGTATTTTTACTTTTGGAGAAAAAGCATCAATCCTTCTCTCCGTGTTTCCTTGCCTTTTCATTGGGGTCTTAATATGCGCGAAATATAAAAAACAAATTAAGAAATCCCAATCCTTTACAAAACGAATTACAAAATTAATATTAATTCACGATTAGCTGAAAACCAAGTTTCTAATACATCGGAGGAGAAAAACACGACTAAATTTGATTTCTTTCTAATTAGATTTAAATCGAATTAAGCATAACGAATTATGAACAAAGAACAGTTTCAGACCCTGCTACAATTTTTTAAAGCTTTGGCGGATGAAAGCCGATTGAAGATTGTGGGTATCCTAGCGAATCAGGAGTGCAGCGTGGAAGAATTGGCAGCACTCATGCAACTCAAGGAGCCGACGGTATCTCACCATTTAGCGAAACTTAAGCAGCTAAATTTGGTGACTATGCGCCCTGATGGTAATAGCCATCTGTATCAGTTAGATAGCGAAGTATTACAAAGCATCAGTAAGGAAATTTTCACAGCTGAGAAAATAGCCTCTTTGATAGAAAATGTGGATACTGAAGCTTGGGAAAGCAAAGTCATGAAAAACTATTTAGAGGCTGATATCAACAGCCTAAACGGAATGCAACGCCTCAAAGAAATTCCCGCTAGTCGCAAAAAGCGCTTAGTCATTCTCAAGTGGTTGACAAACAAATTTGATCTGGGGGTTCAGTACCCCGAACGCACAGTAAATGAAATTCTCAAGCGCTACCATCCTGACTGCGCTACCTTACGGCGAGAATTGATTGGTTACCAGTTAATGCAACGAGAAAATGGGGTTTATTGGCGTATAACACCCTATATTGCACAGCAACGAAAATATTTAACCTGAGTCAGGCGTAAATGTGGCACTGCGTGCCAGCCTTCCTTATAAACTTATGGGGCGTCATTAATAGTTTTTATTTATAAATAAATCTCATTATTTAGGGTTTAACAGGAAATTAAATAACCAAAACTTATTAAATTTCACCTCTTTTTCATAAATTGCTTAGGAAGCGTAGGTTTTTACGCGATCGCGACTAATTACGCTACTCTATGCACATTTTCTTTATATTTATAGATATAATGCAAGCAAGTACTTACATTTACAAGTACTTGCTTGATTATTATAAGTTAATTTAGCGTCTAAAACGGCACAGACTTATGCAATAGTAATTTCATAAAATGCCAGGGTTATAGTAGCAAATGTTACATTGAGTTTGTGTATGGTATTAGCACTTTGCCAATCAATCCAGACTATTTCTCTATTTGCGTAAAGTACAAAGTTTCTACACTTCCATTAAGTTTGCGAATTGTAGATTTAGAAAAAATAGCTGAGAAAACTTTATATACGAAGATTTCTCAACAAAGAATAGATTGCCAAATCTAAAAGATAAGAAAACGAAAATGCCTCATTCTGAGTTCCCCGAATCCTTGGTTCCCGTTGAAACAGAACAATCGACTGGTAATGATTCCAGTCAAATTGAAAAACAAGATCTACTACCAAAGTCAGAGCAATCACCTAAACCACTTAAAAAGCGCCGTTGGCCGCTAATCTTGGGAATCATACTGTTAATTATAGGCAGTGGCGGACTTGCTTGGCGCTGGTGGCAAAGTAGCTTGGCTGGAAATGCACCTCCAGGCGGTGGGGCTGCTGCTGGTAAACCGATGGCAATTCCTGTCAAACTAGCCACTGTAGAGATTGGAACTATCCAAGAGACTTCTGAGTTTGTTGGCACTTTAGAGGCTCCACGCTCAGTCGCACTTAAGCCAGAGATCGACGGGCGAGTTACCCAGATTTTATTTAAAGAAGGCGATCGCGTTCAACAAGGGCAAGTTGTAATTCGCCTACAAAGCGACGATGCCCAAGCCCAGTTACTACAAGCTAAAGCCTCAGTAGAACAAGCCCAAGCACGTCTTGCTGAACTTAAAGCGGGTACGCGAAAAGAAGAAATTGCCCAAGCCCAAGCGCAGTTTGCTCAAGCCCAAGCCCGCCTGACAAATGCCCAATCGGGAGCGCAACCAGAAGAAATTGCTCAAGCCCAAGCTCAAATTGAATCAGCCAAATCTGAACTAGAACTAGCACAGTCAAGGGCCAAGCGATATGAACAATTAAGAAAAGAGGGCGCAGTTTCCCAAGACGACTTAGAGGGATATCTCAAAGAACAGCGCAGCGCCGAAGCAGCACTAGTTGTAGCCCAGCGGCGTTTAGACCAACTCCGCAAAAGCAGAGGCTCTGATATCAGTGAGTTAACTGCTGCTTTAGAACAACAAAAACAAAACTTAAGGCAACTAGAGAATGGCCCCCGTCCAGAAGAAATTGCCCAAGCTCGTTCTCAAGTCACTCAAGCAGCAGCCCAAGTTAAAGCTGCCCAAGTTCAACTGCAATATACAAGAGTCGCAGCTCCTTTTACTGGTACTGTCGGTGATATCCCGGTGAAGGTGGGAGAGTTTGTTAGCCAAGGAGATGAACTTACTACACTCAACAAAAACAGATCTTTAGAACTGAATATATCTATTCCTCTCAATCAAGCTCAACAGTTGCGCTTGGGATTACCCGTGCAAATTCTGGATGCTCAAGGCCAACCCACAGCTACAGGTAAGGTGAGTTTTATTTCGCCAAATGCCAATACAAATTCCCAGACAGTTTTAGCTAAAGCTATATTTAGCAATTCTAGTGATCAATTACTAAATCGCCAGTTGGTACAAACCAAAGTCATCTGGAAAGAACGTCCAGGTATTTTAGTTCCAGTTACAGCAATATCTCGTCTAGGCGGGCAGACTTTTGTGTTTGTAGCCGAAGCACCAGAAAAAACTCAACCGGGAGCGCCGCCCTTAGTGGCTAAACAAAAACCCGTCAAGTTGGGAGATATTGAGGGCAGCGATTATCAAGTTCTGGAAGGACTGAAGACTGGTGAAAAAATTGTTGTTTCCGGCATTCTCAACCTCACTAATGGCGCTCCAATCATGCCTGCGTCTGAAGAAATGGGTAATGGGAAACCTTCACCTAATCCATAATGCTTCTCGGTTGTGTGCAATATAAAAGGGATTAGGGACTAGGAACTAGGGGTTAGAGTAGTGCATTCCAGTACATGAAAACCACTACATATAGCTATCGCCAGGTAGTTTAGGACATAGACTGATCATAAAACTCGGACACCAAAAGACTTTCAAGCCTGTTGCCTGTTACCTGCTATAACATCTACCCATTTCTAAAACTATGTTTGTCGATTTCTTTATTAAGCGACCAGTTTTTGCTACGGTTGGGGCGTTGATTATTCTTATACTAGGATTAATTAGTATTCCTACTCTGGCGATCGCTCGTTTTCCAGAAATTACTCCCACTCAAATCAGCGTTACCGCTAACTACAGCGGAGCTAGTGCTGAGGATGTGGAAAGTGGAGTGACGAATATCTTAGAAAGGCAAATCAACGGTATTGAGGGTATAAGATACATCACTTCTAGCAGCAGTAATGATGGCTCTAGTAGTATTACTGCTACCTTCGATTCATCACGGAATCCAGATATTGCAGCTGTGGATGTGCAGAATCGTGTTTCCGTTGCCCAACCGCAACTCCCAGAAACCGTACAGCGCACGGGAGTTAGAGTATCAAAAGAATCTAACAATATCCTCTTGGGAATTGGTTTATTCGCTGAGAATAATGAGTACGACAAGACATTTTTAAGTAACTATGCTGACCTTTATTTGGCAGATGCCTTAAAAAGAGTCAAAGGTGTGAGCAATGTGCGAATTTTTGGTGAACGTCGCTACGCAATGCGTCTGTGGTTAGATCCAAGTCGCCTTGCTAGTCGGGGACTTACGACTGAGGATGTAGTCAACGCTCTATCCGAACAAAACTTGCAAGTTGGGGCTGGGAGAATTGGACAAGAACCTGCCCCCGAAGGACAAAGGTATCAAATTGATGTGCGTGCTGCCAGTCGTTTAGCAACACCAACGGAATTTGCCAACATTGTGCTCAAAACTGAAGATGATGGCACTTTAGTTAAGCTTAAAGATATCGGGAGAGCTGAACTAGGTGCAGAAGATTACAACACATTTCTGCGATATCGCGGCAATGATGCTGTAGGTTTGGGCATTTATCAGATTCCTGGAAGTAACGCCTTGGATGTGGCCAAAGGAGTTAAAGCCGAAATGGCACGATTAGCTCCTACTTTTCCACCTGGAATGAAATATCAAGTAGCCTTTGATACAACAGCATTTGTAGAAGAGTCGATGACAGAAGTGGTCAAGACTTTATTTACAGCGGTAGTGCTAGTTGTCATTGTAATTTTTGTGTTTTTACAGGACTGGCGAACTACTTTAATTCCCGCCTTGACTGTTCCTTTGTCTTTGATTGGGACGTTTGTCTTCGCTAAAATCTTTAACTTTTCCATTAATAGTTTGACGTTGTTTGGTCTGACTTTAGCATCTGGGATGGTAGTGGATGATGCGATCGTTGTAGTTGAGCAAATCAGCCGCTTTATCCAGGATAAAGGCATGAATCCGCGCCGCGCTGCTAGCGAATCGATGGCAGAATTGTTTGGGGCGGTGATTGCTACTTCACTAGTACTAATGGCAGTGTTTGTGCCAGTCGCTTTTTTCCCAGGAACTACAGGCGCACTTTATCGACAATTTGCGCTGACGATCGCCTTCTCGATTGCGATTTCAACTTTTTTGGCTTTGACTCTCACACCTTCTTTATGTGCGCTGCTGTTGCGTCAAAGACCAAAACCTTCCGGTTGGCTGGGGAACATTTTTAATCAGGTTAATCGGTTTCTGGATTGGATCAGACAAAGGTATGAGCGATCGCTCACCTTTTTAGTACGCTTCAAAAGCATCATCATTGGGCTATTCATTGTCTCATTGGGAATGACGGCTTGGCTTTACACCACAGTACCTACAGCCTTTTTGCCAGAGGAAGATGAAGGCTATTTCATCACCATTATCCAAGGGCCACAAGGAGTTTCGCTGCAATATACCAGCGATGTCATGAGACAGGTAGAAAAAGAAATCCTCCAAGTTCCTCAAGTGTTAGGAACTTTCGCCGTTGGGGGCTTTGGCTTTAGTGGTAGTACTGCCAATAGCGGTATTATTTTTACTACTTTAAAACCTTGGGCTGAACGCTCCAAAGCTGGTCAATCAGTACAAGCAATTATCGGGAGTTTGCAAGGTAAATTGCTATCCATCCCCGAAGCGAGAGTCTTTCCTGTAAATCCACCACCTATTCAGGGTTTAGGTAACTTTGGCGGCTTCGTTTTTCAACTGCAAGACCGTAGAGGTAACAGTGGTTTAGAAACTTTAGTCCAATCGATGGGTCAATTGCTGGGTCGTGCCAATCAAACACCAGGATTACAAGCTGTATTTAGTACTTTTGCCGCAGATACACCACAATTACTAGTAGAAGTAGACCGCAATAAAGCCAAGGCATTGCAAGTTTCAATAGATGACATTTATAGTACTCTACAAACTGCTTTGGGTTCCCAATATGTCAACGACTTCAATCTTCAGCAACGTAATTACCGGGTGTATGTGCAAGCAGATCAACAGTTTCGCTCTAACCCCAAAGACATTGGTCAACTATATGTTCGTTCTCAAAAAAATGAAATGATTTCTTTGAGTAACTTAGTCAAAGTTACTTCTGTGGTGGGAGCGCAAACAATTAATCACTATAATCTCTTTCGCTCAATTGAAATTAATGGTTCTGCGGCTCCTGGCTCTAGTTCTGGAGACGCTATTCAAGCAATGGAGCAGGTAGCTCAAGCAGTTTTACCACCGGGGTTTGGTTACGAATGGTCAGGAACTGCATTAGAAGAAATAGATTCTGGCGGTTTAGCACCGATGATTTTTGGTTTAGGAATTCTCTTTGTCTTTTTAGTACTAGCTGCTCAATACGAGAATTACATAGATCCCTTAATCATTTTGCTGGCAGTGCCTTTGGCTATTTTTGGCGCACTGATAGCTCAATCGCTGCGGGGTTTTCCTAATGACGTTTACTGTCAAATTGGTTTAGTGATGTTGATTGGTTTAGCTAGTAAAAATGCAATTTTGATTGTGGAATTTGCTAACCAATTGCGAGAGCAAGGACTGTCAATTACTAAGGCAGCTATTGAAGCTTCCCAAGAGCGTTTACGACCAATCTTGATGACAGCTTTTTCTACACTCTTGGGGATTTTTCCCTTAGCGATCGCCACAGGTGCAGGTGCGGGAAGTCGTCAGTCTTTGGGAACCACAGTTTTTGGTGGGATGTTGATTGCTACTTTCTTAAGTTTGTTTGTAGTACCAATTTTGTATATCGTAATTAAATCCACTACAGAGCGCTTCATCAAACCAAATCGTCAGCAAACACAACCATAGGTAGCAGGGAACAGGGAACAGGCAATAGATGGATAAATATTTATGTTTGGGTACTTAGCAATTTTGTCTGAGCGAATATCGAAGGGTAACTTAACAATAAAAGTACTACCTTTGTTTAATTCACTCTGCACACTTAAGCTACCATGATGTGCCTGAACAATTGCTTGGGCGATCGCCAACCCTAACCCTGAACCACCGATGTTACGCGAGCGATCGCTATGGACTCGATAGAAGCGATCAAAAATTCGGGGAATTTCCTGAAATTTATCCGTCAATTAGTCTTTGACGCACTACTAGTGTGTCCGGTTCGCTACAGTTGTTTTGCTCTCAAGATCTTCCCAAGCTTGTATTCATGAATTAGATGGTTTATCTTGCTTCGTTTTTTTGATGGTTTCCAAGTAAATATTAACCTCATGCACCTCTAAATCATGCTCAACTCTAGTTACTCTCCATTGCTCTTTTTTGAGGTAAACTTCCTCTCCTGCTCTGGGAATAAATTGGAGATCGTAAAACTTTTTTATAAAGTCTTTTTGATTTACTTCCCATAATATTACTTTGGCTGATTCTCTACTCATGGAATATCCTTTTTTGTTGCTAGATGAAAGTCAGTAGTTTAGTGACATATATCAAGCAAGTTTATCTGATAAATTTAACCTAATAATGTAGTTAAACCCACATTATTTACTAATACTCATTTACTGAAAATTAATTATAGTATTTTTATACTGGCTATTTCCTGAACCATGTTTTGTCATGTTTAAGAAGTGATCGTGACTTTTGACTATACCTTTGACGCTACTTCTCCAGGAAGGGTTAAAGGGCAAAGGAAGAAAAGTAGGTATCCAGTTGCTACAGTCGGAGTAAAAACTACTAAGCTGGTAAATAGCACGTTAACACTTTACCGGAAATACCGAATCGCATTCATCGGCGGTTCTAAATTCTCCATTGGCGAACTACCTGTAACTACATTATGTTTGATGCTTTATCTGACCGTTTAGAATCTGCCTGGAAAAAACTACGGGGGCAGGACAAAATATCTCAAGCCAATATTCAAGACGCTTTGCGGGAAGTGCGCCGCGCCTTGTTGGAAGCAGATGTTAACCTCCAGGTAGTTAAAGATTTTATTAGCGAAGTCGAAGCCAAGGCACAGGGAGCCGATGTGCTGGCTGGCGTGCGACCTGACCAGCAATTCATCAAAATTGTTCACGATGAATTGGTACACGTAATGGGGGCAGAAAATGTTCCTCTGGCGGAAACTGAGGAGCAGCCTACTATTGTCCTGATGGCTGGATTACAGGGTACTGGTAAAACCACAGCTACCGCCAAGTTAGCCTTACATTTACGTAAATTAGATCGCAGCTGTTTGTTGGTAGCAACAGACGTATATCGCCCAGCCGCGATTGATCAGCTGGTGACATTAGGTAAACAAATTGATGTGCCAGTTTTTGACATGGGAAGCGATGCTGACCCTGTAGAAATTGCCCGCCAAGGTGTAGAGCGTGGTAGGGCAGAAGGTGTCAATACGGTAATTATTGATACCGCTGGTCGCCTACAAATTGACGAAGACATGATGGGGGAGCTAGCCCGGATTAAAGAAACAGTCCAACCCCATGAAACTTTGTTGGTGGTTGACTCCATGACTGGTCAAGAGGCAGCAAATCTCACCCGCACCTTTCACGAACAAATTGGGATTACTGGGGCGATTCTCACTAAATTAGATGGTGATAGCCGTGGTGGTGCAGCACTATCTGTGCGGCAGATTTCGGGAGCGCCGATTAAATTTGTGGGTGTGGGTGAAAAAGTCGAGGCACTGCAACCATTTTATCCCGATCGCATGGCATCGCGGATTCTGGGAATGGGCGATGTCTTAACCTTGGTAGAAAAAGCCCAAGAAGAAATTGATCTAGCAGATGCCGAGAAAATGCAAGAGAAAATCCTGTCAGCAAAGTTCGACTTTACCGACTTTCTCAAACAACTGCGCCTATTGAAAAATATGGGTTCACTGGGAGGCATCATGAAGATGATTCCAGGGATGGGCAAACTTTCAGACGACCAACTCAAGCAGGGAGAAACCCAGCTAAAACGCTGTGAGTCCATGATTAATTCCATGACCCGCCAAGAACGCCAAGACCCCGATTTATTAGCAAGTTCTCCCAGTCGGCGGCGGCGGATTGCTTCCGGCTCCGGCTATAGAGAGTCGGATGTAAGTAAACTGGTTGCAGATTTCCAAAAAATGCGATCGCTCATGCAGCAAATGGGTCAAGGTCAAATGCCGGGAATGCCGGGAATGTTTGGCGGCGGTATGGGTAATGCCTTCGCAGGTGGAGGTGGAGGTAATCGCCCCCCGGCCCCAGGATGGCGCGGTTACAACAGCGGCGCAGGCACTAAAAAGAAAAAAAGCAAAGATAAAAAGAAAAAAGGTTTTGGCAATCTTTAGTCAGTGGCCAGTGGTCAGTGGTCAGTGGCAAATGACAACTGACAACTGACAACACCAAAACTAGTATTATTTAAAGTACTTATACTTAGTAGCAACTGACAACTAACAAAGACTTATAGCAGTGAACGCTAGTCAAGTGCTAAAATTAGCATTTGACCATAAACTACAATAGGAGAATGATTTCTCAACTATGATCAAACTGCGCTTGAAGCGATACGGTAAAAAACGGGAACCAAGTTACCGCATCATTGCCATTAACAGCCTCGCTCGCCGCGATGGTCGTCCCCTAGAAGAACTAGGATTCTATAACCCTAGAACTGATGAAGTGCGATTGGACATTCCCAGCATCGTTAAGCGACTACAACAAGGCGCTCAACCCACTGATACCGTTCGTCGCATTCTAGTAAAAGCCAATGTTTTTGAACAGGTCAGTGCCACAGCCTCATCCTAATGTCGAAACAAAATCCCCAACAGCTAGCCCCAACTATATTGGGCTGGTTAGTTTTTTGATGCAACCGTTTTTAGAATCTCCAGAAACTTTAAGCGTTGATTGTGAAATTTCTCACTCCCTGAAACGGGCTTGGATTCGTATTGCCTTTGACAGCACAGATAAAGGGAAAGTGTTTGGTCGAGGGGGACGCAATATTCAAGCGATTCGTATGGTAATTGCCGCAGCTGCTGAAGTTGCTGGTCAATCAGTATACCTGGATATCTACGGCAGCAATGCTCAAGGTCGGGAGGGTACATCTTTTGATGAAGACCCACAAGAGCAATCACCACCGCCAAAAACAATAGAACGACGTGGAAATGATGGGCCTAGACCCATTATTAAACCCCGTTTTCGTTAGATCAAAACTAGGAGGAAGGAGGATGAGGAGAGGGACAGTAATTGTAATTTACTTCTTGATCTTCCCTTTACTTCCTCATCTAACTCATTTCTAGATGTTGTTTATTAACCCAACTCTGACACTCTGACTATCTCTGTAAGAAAGTCAAATAAAAGAGTGGCTGAAGTTCGTTTGGGTGGGAATGAATCGATTGACTCAGCATTAAATAAATATTAAATAATAATTAATCAGGATAAGTTGAGTGATAATCTTCCACTTTACAACTAGATATTTCACTATAAAAATCAACCGAAGTGAAATCAAAAAATTGCGCTTTTATACCCCGTCATTAAAATAGTAAACTTTGTCAAAAACAGCATCCTCAAAAATTAAGCAATATTTATGGCAGATGCCTTAACAATTCAGCTGCCTAACATTCCTAGTGCGATCGCTCTAGTAGGTGATAGGGAAGAAAATCTGAAACTCTTATCCCAACAAACAGGAGCTAGCTTAGTGCTGCGCGGTCAAGAACTCCGCATTTCTGGCACAGAGCAGGAGATTAATTTGGCTTCTCGACTGGTGCGATCGCTTGAAGAAATCTGGATTAAAGGCAACAACATCTCCAGTGCCGATATTTTAACAGCTCGTCAAGCTCTAGATACCCATCGAGAAGAAGAACTACAAGAATTGCAGCGAGATATCCTCGCTAAAACTCGTCGAGGCGAAGAAATCCGCGCTAAAACCTTTCGCCAAAGACAATATATTGATGCCATACGTAAGCGTGACTTGACCTTTTGTATTGGGCCAGCTGGAACTGGGAAAACATACCTCGCTGTTGTTGTCGCCGTCCAAGCACTCCTTTCCAACCAAGTTGAAAAGCTGATTTTAACTCGTCCTGCGGTAGAAGCTGGCGAAAAACTCGGCTTTCTACCTGGAGACTTGCAGCAGAAAGTTAATCCCTATCTGCGTCCGCTTTATGATGCCATTTATGAATTTATTGATCCCGAAAAAGTCCCTAATTTGATGGAACGTGGTGTCATTGAAGTTGCACCACTAGCTTACATGCGAGGACGCACTTTAAATCATGCCTTTGTAATTGTGGATGAAGCTCAAAATACTACACCTGCTCAAATGAAAATGGTTTTAACTCGTTTGGGTTTTCGTTCCCGAATGGTGGTTACAGGTGACACAACACAAACTGATTTGCCATTGAATCAACAATCAGGCTTATCAGCAGCATTACAAATTTTGAAAGATGTCGAAGGCATTGGCTTTTGTCAATTCTCTAAAAAAGATGTTGTGCGTCATCCCCTAGTTCAGCGCATTGTTGCTGCATACGAACAATACGAAAATTAACACTAACCGTCCTAAAGGATCAGTGATTCTTGGCTCTATACCTATGTCACTGGACTGGCAGATTGAAAAATCTGTTCAGCAGTTAGATCCAAGTCGAGAAAAGTTAGCGATTCGATGCGGTCGTCATTTCGGAATTGCTTAACTTGGTATTCCCCTTCAATTAACGAGTAAATCGAGATAGTTGGTTGTTTAGGATTACCAATAAATTTTCTACCACCTAAAGCCGCATAATCTACAATCCAGTATTCAGGGATGCCAATAGCTTTTCTACGAGACGCTACGCGAACATACTGACCAAGCTTGGTAAAGTAATCATCACGCCAATTAGTGCTGACAACTTCTATAACTAATGGGATTGATAATGGTTGCCTAACTGTTGATTTATTTCTCCATAAAGGCTCATTGACTAAATTGAGGCGATTCAACAACAGCACGTCAGGCAAGAAAGCAAATTCACTTTCATTTGACTGACTGAACAAACCCCATTTTCGGAATGTCATAAGGTTTTGAAAGACGGACGCACTCCAGCAAAATTTGCTTGATCAAGAATGCGATAAGTAATTCATGATCACCTGTTGGTGGTGGCATTTGCTTGATAAATCCATTATGCAATTCGTAACGTAACTGTGTTGAATTAGCAGGATACCAGTCTAGAAACTGGTCAACAGTAATTGTAATTGGTAGTGATTGAACCATTCATCTACCTCCTTTGGTCAACTCAATTAAAAATTAATAATGTAAAATTAAAAATTGCAATCAGTAGAGGCTTGTACCTGCCACTGATTGTAGACCACTAAATCAAAGATTTAGTGGGGGCTTGTACCCAAAATTAATTAATTAAAAATTATTATTTCTTTCAATTTTTAATCTTTAATTTTTAATTCTTAATTAAAACTGGTCAAGGCTTCACAAAATCTCTTTCAGTTTATCTCCCGCATTCCCCAAAAAATTAAATTTGGCTCTACGATCAAATGTGCAGTAATTTCAGGATATAACCCTTGCAAATAGTTAAATAATAAAGTGCGATCGCCTCCTTTGATCGCAATCTTTCCTTCAGGAAATAAACCCCACCACGCCTCAATAAAATCTTTAATTCCAGCTATTAATGTATAAGTTACTCCACTTTGAATTGCTTCTGGTGTATTGAGTGCAAAACGTGGAGGTAGAGGCGTAATAACTTTTGTCTCTACGATTGGTAATTGCCCTGTTTTTTGACCTAAAGTCGAAAACTGCAAGCCTAATCCTGGTAAAATTGCGCCCCCGACTAGACACTGGTTGATATCTGCACCTGTAAAAGTCAGGGTTGTTCCAGCATCAATCACCAGCATCGGGAAACCCCAAACTTTCCCAGCACCCCACAAAGCCAAGGCGCGGTCAATCCCCAATGTAGGATACATCCCTAAAAGGGGTACTTGATTTAAAGTAATAATCTCAACATGGGGGTAACTTTCCCAAAGTACCGTTTGACTAGGAACCACCGAAGCTATCAAGATAGGAGGGAGGGATGAGTCAGATGTAGCAGTTTTGTTATGGGTGGGAAAAATTACCAATAGTAAATCATCCAGTCTGTGACATTGAGCTAGCTGCTGTATGACTGACTCAGTTAAATGTTCGGTATCCCAAGTATAATCAAGGGTTTCGCCCCTAAACAACGCCCAGTGTAACCGGGAATTTCCAATTTCTAAAGCTAACCAAATATTCTCGATGCGTTTCTGTGATTTCACAGTTTTAAGTTTTTTAAGTCACTCATAATTTTTTTAATAAAACGTAACAATCAAGGCGTGTAACAATAAAGTCAGAGAAATACTCATTATGTCAAGGAGGGGAGTTATGGTAGCGCTCACCGAAAGAACTGAAAAACGACTCACCATACAGACTGTAGAAATTGCTCAACAGACAACAGCAATTCGCTCTCTAGATTGGGATCGCGATCGCTTCGATATTGAGTTTGGTCTGCAAAATGGTACCACTTACAACTCATTTCTCATCCGGGGTGAGCAGACTGCCTTAGTAGATACTTCTCATGAAAAGTTCCGTCAACTATATTTTGATACTCTGACTGGATTAATTAAACCCACTGAGATTGATTATTTGATTATCAGCCACACAGAGCCAGACCATAGCGGCTTAGTGAAAGATTTGCTGCAAATGGCTCCAGAAATCACGGTTGTCGGTTCTAAGGTAGCAATTCAGTTTCTGGAAGATTTTGTACATCAGCCATTTAAACGGCGGATTGTTAAAAATGGCGATCGCTTGGATTTAGGCAATGGTCATGAATTTGAATTTATCATTGCCCCCAATTTACATTGGCCAGATACCATCTTCAGTTTTGACCACAAAACCAAAATTTTGTTCACCTGTGATGCTTTTGGATTGCACTATTGCTCAGAAAGCACTTTTGATGAAGACTTAAAGGCGATTGAAGCAGATTTTCGATATTACTACGATTGCTTGATGGGGCCAAATGCGCGGTCAGTCTTGTCTGCCCTCAAGCGTATGGGAGAATTGAAAACCATCGAGATGGTTGCCACAGGTCACGGGCCATTATTATCCCACAACGTTGAAGAACTAATTGGACGCTACCGCACTTGGAGCCAAAAACAAACCAAAGCAGAAACAGCAGTTGGGATATTTTACGTTTCAGAATATGGCTATAGCGATCGCCTCGCCCAAGCGATCGCCAATGGCATCAGCAAAACTGGTGTCGCCGTGGAAATAGTAGACTTGGGAGCAGAAGTAGATTTACAAGAACTACGAGAACTAGTCAGTCGTTGTACCGGACTGGTAGTGGGAATGCCTCCGCTTTCTGGCGCTGCTAGTATCCAAGTTGCCCTCAGCACCATTTTAGGATCTGCCAAAGAAAAGCAAGCCATAGGCATCTTTGAAACTGGCGGTGGCGACGACGAACCAATAGATCCTTTGCTGAGTAAATTTCGCAATTTGGGTTTAATAGAAGGCTTCCCAGCAATTCGGATTAAAGAAACACCCACAGAAAACACCTACAAACTGTGTGAAGAAGCCGGAACCGACCTAGGGCAGTGGGTAACACGCGATCGCAGCATCAAAGCCATGAAATCTCTAGGTGCAGACCTAGATAAAGCCTTAGGTAGAATTAGCGGCGGACTGTATATTATCACCGCCAAAAAAGGTGATGTCTCCAGTGCGATGTTAGCCTCCTGGGTTAGTCAGGCTAGCTTTAAACCCCTCGGATTTTCCATTGCGGTTGCCAAAGATCGGGCAATTGAATCACTCATGCAAGTAGGCGATCGCTTTGTCCTCAATGTCCTAGAAGAAGGTAACTACCAAAAACTCATGAGGCACTTTTTGAAGCGGTTCGTTCCTGGTGCTGATCGTTTTGAAGGCGTGAGAACCCAGCCAGCCGAGAACGGTGCGCCCATCCTCACCGATGCCCTCGCCTACATGGAGTGCGAAGTCGTCAGCCGCATGGACTGCAACGACCACTGGGCAGTCTACAGCACCGTTTACGCCGGACGTGTTTCTAAGCCAGACGCACTCACAGCAGTTCACCATCGCAAAGTCGGTAATCACTATTAAAAAGGGGCTAGTACGAGAAAGCAAAAGTAAAAAGTCAAAAGGCAAAAGAAAGAAGTCTTACACTGTGAGCTTTTTGTCTGCTTTAGATAGTAGGTTTATTTCTGCCGTGTTGTACTAGGGATTAAAGACTAGGGGAAGCAGGGGTAGCCCTTTCAAGGTGACTCGAAAAATCTCTTGTTTTTTCTCAGCGCTCTCAGCGCCTCTGTGGTTAAATAAATTGCTTTTAAACCGCAGAGTCGCAGTGAACCAGCGCTGCGGGAGGGTTAGCCCGACCCAGGCGACTGGTGTTAGCGCAGCGATAGCGAGCTTGCGTACCCCTACGGGGAAGCGAGCTACGCGCAGCGTCTCGTAGAGAGCGTCACCCGAAGTGAGAACACAGAGGTAAGAAGTTAAAAAGGGGTTTTCTTGCCAATATTTTTACCCACCTTTCCTCCTTACCCTTTCCCCATGCCCCATGCCCTATACCCAATTCACTAAAAAATCATGCCACAAAATAAACCCCGTGATGTTCAGGTTTTTCCTGTTGCTACAGATACTAGAGTACTGCGATCGCGCAGTTGGGCTAGACTCAGATTTGAAATTGAATATGCTCTTGCTAAGGGTACAACTGCCAATTCTTATTTAATAGAAGGCGATAAAACTGCCCTGATTGATCCGCCAGGGGAAACATTTACACAAATTTATTTAGAAGCGTTGCAACAGCGTTTTGATATTAAAACACTGGATTATGTGATTTTGGGACACGTCAATCCCAATCGCGCCGCAACGTTAAAAGCTTTACTAGAAATTGCACCGCAGATTACCTTTGTTTGTTCTAACCCTGGGGCAATAAATTTGCGGGGAGCTTTAGAAAATCCCGATTTACCAATTCTAGTAATGCGCGGGGAAGAAACCCTAGATTTAGGCAAGGGACATCATTTACAATTTATTCCTACTCCCAACCCCCGCTATGCAGATCAACTCTGCACTTATGATCCCAAGACAGAAATACTCTACTCAGATAAGTTATTTGGAGTCCATGTTTGTGGCGATCAAGTACTTGATGAAGGTTGGGAAATATATACTGAAGATCGGCGCTATTATTTCGATTGCCTGATGGCTCCCCATGCCCGTCAAGTGGAAACTGCCCTAGATAAACTTGCCGATTTACCTGTAAGAATGTATGCCACCGGACACGGCCCTTTAGTGCGCTACGGCTTAATTGAACTAACCCAAGCTTACCGAGAATGGATTCAACAGCAAAAATCTGCTGATGCTACAGTAGCGTTGATTTATGCTTCAGCTTACGGCAATACTGCTACTTTAGCCCAGGCGATCGCTCGTGGCATTACAAAAGCTGGCGTGGCTGTAGAATCGATTAACTGTGAATTTACAGAACCAGAAGATATCCGTGCGGCTGTAGAAAAAGCCTCTGGTTTTGTCATCGGTTCCCCTACTCTTGGCGGTCATGTACCCACACCTGTACAAACAGCTTTAGGGATTGTGTTATCCACAGCTACTAACAATAAACTGGCTGGGGTGTTTGGTTCTTTTGGCTGGAGTGGTGAAGCGGTTGATTTAATTGAAGGCAAACTCAAAGATGCTGGCTATCGGTTTGGTTTTGACCCCATCCGGGTAAAATTTAAACCAAACGATGTCACCTTGCAATTATGTGAAGAAGCCGGCACAGATTTTGCCCAAGCACTTAAAAAAGCTAAAAAAGTGCGCTCGCAAAGTGTTCCTGCTACGACTGTAGAACAAGCTGTAGGTAGGATTGTCGGTTCATTGTGTGTTGTCACAGCCAAACAAGGCGATATCTCCAGTGCGATGTTAGCCTCTTGGGTAAGTCAAGCCAGCTTTAATCCTCCTGGTTTAACCATAGCCGTTGCCAAAGACCGCGCCTTAGAACTACTGATGCACTCAGAAAACAAATTCGTCCTTAATATCCTGCAAGAAGGCAATCACCTGGGTTTAATGAAGCACTTTCTCAAACCCTTTGGCCCAGGAGAAGACCGATTTGCTGATGTAGCTGCTGAGTCAACCACAAATGGTATTCCCGTACTTAATGATGCTCTAGCTTATCTGGAATGTTCCGTACAAACCCGGATGGAATCTGGCGATCACTGGCTAATTTATGCAACTGTAGATGATGGCAAAGTGTTAAATCAAGATGGTGTCACAGCAGTCCATCAACGCAAGACGGGAACTCATTATTAGACATTTTGGACGTGTTCTAACAATTTTTTACAGTGTTCCTCCATAAAATGTTATCTCACTGAGGGTTTACAATAGATTTGTACTAGCGTGAAGTAGTCCCTTCAAAATTGTTATGCCAATCCAGTTTCGGTTTCATCCAGAGAAAGCTGTTGAAGCCGCAGCTATACTTTTAAAGCTACATAGTAAGCCCATGAAATATTTAGGCTTGCTTAAGATGCTTTACATAGCTGATCGTGTTGCATTGCAACGCATGGAGCAACCGATTACTGGCGATCGTTACGTATCGATGGATTACGGCCCTGTTCTTAGCGGCATTTACGACATGATCAAGGGGAAGCCCGTTGATCATGCCTTACCTCTCTGGTCTAAGTTTATTTCTCCTAGTAATGCAAATTATGATATTTCCTTATTAGGTGATCCAGGGAACGAAGACCTTTGTGAAGAGGAGGAAGAAATCATTCAGCAGGTTTATCAAGCTTTTGGGCATCTTGACCCGTTTGATGTTGCTGAGTGGACTCATGATCTTCCGGAGTGGAAAAATCCTCATGGCTTTGCAATTCCAATTATGGTAGAGGATATTCTCAAAAATGTGGGCAAGAGTGACCAGGAAATAGACGAAATTCAGCAATCAGACATTCGGGAAGCATACCTAGATAGTGTTTTGCATGGCTAGTATCACCATTAATTTGGGAGATACATTTTTGCTGGATACGCCTCCCAATGGAGAACATCTCTACATCGCAATTGCACAAACTTCTGAAAAAGACTATCTATTCGTTAATATTACTAGCCGCAGACCTAATTCTGAAAGTACCTGTATTCTCCTACCAGGTTCAGATGTACCAAGCTTTTACAAATTCAGCAGGGTGGTTTAGTCTCCAAGCGATTGAAGAATAGGTATAAAACTGCTCTTAAAGCTTTCTTGGGAATACCGTAAGATATTGAACGTAAATTTTAAATTCTGTCAATTTTTATGATTAGAGAGTGGTTGCAAGGAGAGTATTTAATCAGCACCGATGTCAGTCAGCTAGACTTGAACGTCATACACCAGTTTCTCGCAAGTTCTTACTGGGCAAAAGGATTGCCCTTTGAGGTTTTACAGAGATCCATTCAAAATTCCCTGGTATTTGGCTTATATAAAGGGAAACAACAGATTGGCTTTGCCCGCCTGATAACAGACTATGCCACATTTGCCTATGTTGCTGACGTGTTTGTTTTAGAGCCTTTTCAAGGTCAAGGTTTAAGCAAGTGGCTGATAGAAACAATAATTTCCTATCCTGAATTGCAGGGGTTACGACGTTGGTTGCTTGCAACTAAAGATGCACATGAGTTGTACCGACGATTTGAATTTACTGAACTTAAGAATCCAGATCGTTTTATGGAAAGAAATGACGAAAAATAGTCGAAATAGCATTTACAGCGTTAGTTTCTATAGCATTCGTATAGAAACTAACGTATTGTTAAAGACAGAAAAGATTTTTATTCTGAACTTCCACTAAATAAAAAGAGCTAACTATTATCCAGAGAGATTTTCAACGTTTTTTATCGCTTTTCAATTGGATGTTCATAATTTTTATCTCTAGTTAATTTGTTGCCACTAGCTTGAAGGCTAACATTTTCTGAATGCAAGCAGTCAGAGCAAGTTTTTGGGACTTACCACGAGATACCATACCCTTTCAGATTGTCGAATTTGAAATTTGAGATAGAAGATTTTAGATTAGGGTAGTAAGTGAAAATCATAATCCATAATCCTTATGTTTCTGGTAACTGGAGCAACAGGAGGAATAGGTCGCAAAGTTGTGCGACTCCTTCGCCAAAATGAGAATTTGGTGCGGGCTTTTGTCCGCCTCAGTTCGCGTTACAGCGAGTTAGAACACCGAGGAGCAGACATCTTCATTGGTGATTTGCAGCTGGAAAAGGATATTGAAAAAGCTTGTCGGGGTGTGCAATATATTATCAGCGCCCACGGTTCTGATAGTGATGCCCTATCTTTGGATTACCGCGCTAACATTGAACTCATTAACCAGGCAAAAGCCAATGAAGTACAGCACTTTGTATTTATATCCGTACTAGGAGCCGAGCGTGGCTATGAGGATGCCCCTGTATTCAAAGCCAAACGAGCTGTAGAGCGATATTTGGCAGCTAGTGGCTTGAATTACACTATTTTACGCCCAGCTGGATTAGCATCGAACTTACTGCCATTAGCAGAACGATTTCGGGAAACAGGGTTATATTTGCTCATTGGCGATCGCAAAAACCGGACTTCGATTGTGAGTACAGATGACTTGGCAAAAATGGTGGTGGATTCAATCACATTTGCAGGCGCTCATAACCAAATATTACCAGTTGGAGGGCCGGAGATTTTATTACGTGAGGATATTCCCCGGATTTTTAGTCGCATCTTCAACAAAGACCCCATAGTAATTAATTCACCTCTATTTGTGGTTGATGGGTTACGAAGTGCCTTGGGTTTATTTAATCCTCAAGCACAAAAAGCTTTGGGAACTTATCGTACATTGTTGTCCAACGAGTTCTTCTGTACAAAAGAAGAAATAGCCAACTTAGAGACGATTTTCAACTTCCAATTGGAAACTTTGGAAAGTTTCTTACGGCGCTATCTAGCAGTTTGAATTAGTCAGTGGTTAGTTGGATGCAAGTTCATCACCACTAACTACTGAACACTCACTAAATCTAAAATCTAAAATTTTATGAAATATTCCTTAGCTGCAAATGCTGCTCAATCACGTCAGACAAAACAGCAATTCGCTAAACCAGAAGATCAATTGTCTTATGAGTTGGGTAAGGCAGTACAGGAATTACCACCGCTGTATACGAGATTTTTAGCGGGAACGTTAAGTTTAGTGGTATTTGGAGCGATCGCCTGGGCAAATTTTTCTGAAATAGATGAAGTAGCAACTGCACCTGGGGAATTAATTGCTTCTACACAAGTGCGACCTGTAACATCTATAGGGAACGGCTCAATTTTAAATGTCAAGGTAAAAGAAGGCGATCGCGTTACCAAAGATCAAGTGCTAATTGAACGTGATCCAGATTTACAACAAACCGATGTTACACGTCTAGCCCAATCTGCCAAGTTGATTCAACAAGACTTGCAGCGTTTAGAAGCAGAACGTATTGGGGTAAAAAATGCTGGTACAAAACTGCAAGACGAACTTTTAAGTTCAAGGCTTAAAGACTACCAAGCGCGTCAAGCCGCAGCAGAAGCAGAAGCAAATCGCCAACTAGCGCTGATAGATCAGGCCAAAGTGCGTCTCAAGCGGTTGCAAGAAAATCAAGTTAACGCTAAAACTAGCTTTGTCAATGCTAAAGGTAATTTGGCGAATGCAGGAACCATCTTGGGTAAAGTGGAAAATGGCTTAGCGATCGCTCAAAATAGGGAAGAAAGCCTACGCACTTTAGTCACTCCCGGCGCAGTCCCTAGAGTCGATTACCTAGATGCTCAAGAAAGATTAAATCGTGCGAACACAGAAATTACCAGGGCTAAAGATGAGATTATCAATGCCCAGAATAAAGTTACAGAAGCTCAAGACAGAGTAGAATCTTTACAAAAAGATATTGCTGCTCAAGTTCAGGAAATTCGCCAAGCCGAACAAACCTATCAAGCCGCTTTGAGTCAGGCGCAACGTTTAGCCTCGGAACGCCAAAGTGAAATTTTGACCCAGATCAACAAGCGCAAAGAAGAACTGACCAACGTTTCTGGTCAACTAGAACAGGCAACAAAGCAAAAAGATGGAGAAACAATAAAAGCTCCCGTTGCAGGCACGATTTACAAAATCAAGGCAACTAAAGGCCCAGTACAAGCAGGTGAAGAGTTGCTGTCAATTTTGCCCGAAGGAAAAGAAATGTTGTTAGAGGTTAAAGTTCTTAACAGAGATATTGGGTTTATTCGTGAGGGCATGAAGGCAAAGGTCAAAATGGCAACTTTCCCTTTTCAGGAATTTGGCACTATTAATGGTAAAGTTGTGCAAATTAGTCCAAATGCAACTGTTGATAAAGAATTAGGCTTAGTTTTTCCCACCAGAATTGAATTGAGTAAACATTCAGTTAATGTCCGTGGTCAAGAAGTTGCATTTACTCCAGGGATGGCTGCTAATGGTGAAATTGTGACTCGTAAGAAGTCGGTTTTAACTTTCATCATTGAGCCGATTACTCGTCGATTTAGTGAGGCCTTTTCAGTTAGGTAAGTTGACCAAAAAAGCAAGGGGCAGGGAAGAGTAATATCCCCATACGGTTCAGATAATTGGTCTTATTAGACGCGATCAACCGTGTCTCTACATGAGACTTTTTGGCTTAATTGAATGGGATTGCCTCTTCTTTGATAATTTATAATAATACCGTTTCTTTGTGAAGCTGCGTCTAATCCTAGCTTTTTTCAACGCAAAGGTACGCGGAGGTTAGCGCAAAGGTACGCAAAGGTTTTCTAAAGGTAATTCGCTATATCCCAAAACAATTAGGCGCATCTTCATAGAGAATTGGTTTAATTATAATAAACCTAGATTGATAGCTTGCTGAAATGCTTTTTCAAATGTAATTCCTTGTTTTGTAGCAATGTACAATAATACTATGGCTGCTGAACGTATGGAATTATCACAATGGATCAAAATAGGTTTAGGTATCTCAGCAATTATGTTGAATATCTGAAGTGCTGCTTGATGATTAATTTTTTCAGCTTTGATGGGAAGACTAACATAGAATAATCCTAAAAACTCAACTTTGTCCTGTTCATCATCCAACAAGTCTTTTTCATCTGATAAACGCAGGTTAAGCACTGACTTATAACCATCATCAACAATTTGCTGGAACTGATCTGGTGTAATTTGTCCTGCGATCGCTAATTCATTGTTAATCTTCCTAATCGTATTCATTGTATTTACTTTTCCAGTTATAAGTAATGACTGAATACTTGTATAACCATAATATAAAATTCTAGTGTGGGCGACTTATTTAGTCGCCCATTCCAACCTCAATGATGTTTTTTATGTGGAGGATCGCCCTCAAAGGGTTGAGTCCCTGTTGGTGGATAATTATCATCTCTGGGTGCAAAAATTCTCGCGAATGCGCCGAAGACATAGCTGATTAATTGTTGAATTGATTGAATGATTTGTCGGATTCTTGCAGAGATAGACATAAAACTGTTTCCTTATTAGTTACGTTTGCTAGCGTTGTCTATACTCCCAATTTATTTAAAAAATTTGAGGAACTTGTGAGGGTTCGGTAACAGCATCCAAAAAGCTAACAATTACTAACTTTTGCTTACTTTATTTGACAAGCTGCGAATTAATTCACGCAGTACATCAGTTTTAGTTCTTGATGTCTGCGGGTAGTGTGCTTCCAATAAGTCTTTTGACTTTTGACTTTTGACTTCCGCGCAGCGGTACTAGCCCTTTTTTGTCAATTCCGGCCTTTGAGTATGTGGTGTAAGCCGTGCAATAATTCCTGAGCAGTGAAGGGCTTCGATAAAACTAGCTGAACACTACTATAAGCCTCTGCTGTTAATGCTTGATTGGGGTTGAGTCCGCTACAAGCAATGATTTTAACTTGGGGATTCATTTTTTGTAAGGTGAGGATGGCGGTCATTCCATCCATCTCTGGCATCATCATGTCCATCAAGACTGCACTAATATTATGCTTATGCTGGGCATAAAGTGCGATCGCTTCAATGCCATTACTAGCACCTAGAGTTTTATAGTTATAGTCTTCGAGGGTGAGTGTCGTAATTTCTAGAATTTGGGCTTCATCATCTACAACTAAAATTAATTCCCCATTTCCTGTGGGCGATTCTATCTCGTCTATATCAATGGCTTGGGTAGCCTCTACTGCTGGTAAGAACAATTTAAATTTGCTGCCTTTACCAACTTTGCTAGATACATTTATAAAACCATCATGGTTTTTAACAATGCCAAGCACGGTTGAAAGACCTAATCCCGTACCTGTACTGGCATCTTTTGTAGTAAAAAATGGCTCAAAAATTTTATCTAATATTACTGGTGGCATCCCAATTCCAGTATCTGCAACAGTGATCACAATGTAATGGCCAACTTTGGCATCAAGATTCATTGTGGCATAGGCTTGATCAATAAATAAGTTTTCCGCAGATATTTTAACAATACCGCCATCTGGCATAGCATCACGGGCATTGACTACTAGGTTCATCAGCACTTGATGCAGTTGTGTGACATCACCAGAAATAGCCCACAGGTCTTCTGGTAAAGTAATGGCAAATTCGATAGATTTGGGAAATGTATGCTTGGCAATTTGAAAAATTTCTGCAATTAGATGCTTGATGTGAACTATTGTACGCTGTCCTTTGCATCCTCGTGCAAAGGACAGCACTTGCTTGACTAAACCAGCTCCGCGCTTGGCGTTGCTTTCTATGATTGTGAGTAGGTGATGAGCGCGCTCTTTGTCTTGAATGAATTTTGTTTGTAGCAGTTGAGCTGCTGCCAAAATGGGTGTCAAAATATTGTTCAAGTCGTGGGAAATACCACCTGCGAGATTGCCAATGCTTTCTAATCGCTGAGTACGGAAAAACTGTTCTTCGAGTTGTTTTTTTTGGGTAATGTCAGTATCAACACTGAGAATGGAACGAGGTTGCCCAGCGGCATCACACACTAATGTCCATCGGCTTTCTACAATAATTGCTTGTCCAGATTTAGTTAGTTTTCGTAACTCACCTTGCCACGAGCCAAGCTTAGTTACGGTTTTCAGAGCCGTTTCTAGTTCAGTTGAAGTGTTTTTGTAAAAAAGCTCTTGAGGATCTTTGCCTAGAGCCTCCTCTGAACGCCAACCATACAAACGCTCTGCACCTTGACTCCAGAATAAAATTTTGGTTTGGAAATCTCGTACTAAAATCGCATCGGTGGCAATATCAATTAGGGCTGCTTGCTCGCGGATTTGCTGTTCTGCCTGTTTGCGATCGCTGATATCCTTAGTTACAATAATCATCCGTATTGGCTGACCTAGTTCGTCATAATAAACCTGACATTTTCTGCTTAACCAGTGGATACTGCCATCAGGCCAGACAACACGAAATTCCAATTTACATCTAGTTCGTCCTTGAATACAGCGAGCTACAGATTCGCGGTCTTCTGGATAAATAAAATTATTCAGGTAGTCTTCAATGGTGGGACATAAAGTACCACTAGGCAGACCATATAATGGGCCATTATTAGCAGACCAAACTGATTCGTTGGTGACGAGATTCCAGTCCCATATCCCCATATTGGCTGCTTCTAGAGCTAAACTCAGTCGCTCCTCGTTGCTTCGCAGTAACTCTTCTGCTTGCTTGCGTTCGGTAATATCTTCGGCAATGCCACCATAGGCGTAAATGTTTCCTTGTTCATTTTGCATAGCAAAGCAACGAGACCAGATCCAGCGCACCGAACCATCGGGTCGCAAAATTCGATATTCTGAACTAGTGTAGTCATCATCATATTGTTGGTATTTTGCCATGACGCGATCGCGGTCTTCTGGATGAACTGAATCTATCCAGGAGCTAGGCTGGTGGTATAGGCTTTCGCGATCGCGCTGCCAAATTCTCTCATAAGCCTGATTAACATACAGGATTTGCTCTGGGACTAAGCTTTCTATCCAGATGAGTGTGTGAGCGTTGTCTGCAAACAGGCGAAATTTCTCCTCACTCTTTTGCAGTGCTTCTTCCATTTGCTGGCGCTCGGTGATGTCTCTGCCTACTCCCTGAATTTCAACTACCTCTCCGGCTTCATCTTGAATCGCAGCAACGTTCCATTGAAAGCAGCGAATACCGTTAACAGTCAATACACGTTGCTCACTAATCGTCAAGTAATTAGATAATAATGCTGAAACTCTCAGATTTTCTATGGCTTGCGGCAATTCATTTGCAGGAAAAAACTCAAACAACGACTGACCGCGCAACTCATCCAATTGCCAACCTAATGTTTCGCACGCTGCCATGTTGGCAAAATTAATCCGTCCCTGTAAATCTATGCGGACTATCAAGTCAGTTTGACTTTCTACTAACTGGCGATAGAGTTTCTCACTTTGCTGCAATGCTGACTCGGTGCGTCGGCGATCGCTGATTTCTTGTTGCAACAGCTGGTTAGCAAAGACTAGTTCTGCTGTGCGTTCTATCACCCTTTGTTCCAATTCTTCAGAGGCTTGGCGTAATGCCTCTTCTGCTTGTTTGCGTTGACTAATGTCACTCAGCAACCATCGCCAACTGACCAGCTGACCCTGTGAGTTGTAAACACTAGCTACCTTGAACCTAGCAGCAAAAGACTTGCCGTCTCGTGGTTTAAGGTCAATTTCCCCTTCCTGTCTATCTGGGAAATTACGTAGTTGGTTGATAAATTGATGACGGTCTTGCTCAGCAACAAATAACACTAGTGGCTTGCCTATTAAATGGTCTTGGCGCACACAGAGTAGAGTCGCTGCGGCATTATTAGCCTCTTGGATAACGCCATGAACATCTGTCACCAAGTAACCATCTGGAGCAAATTCAAATAAATCTTGGTAACGCTGGCGCTCCAATTCTAGTACTTGACGGGTACTAGCCAGTTCTTCTTCCACCACCTGCAATTCTTCGAAGGTTTGCTGAAGTTCTTGGTTAACTTGCATGACTTCAGCGGATTGTGTATCAATCCATCTTTTTAAATAATTGTAAGTTTGACAGCGCACTTCCTCTATTTGCTGATTCACCTGCCCAACATCATGATTGGGGTTTTGTAAGTGTTGCTGTAGGGCTGAAACAACACCATACATTTTCATCAAATCAAAGGCTTGTAACAAACTAGTTTCAGTAACAACTCCGATCAATTGTCTTTCATCGTCCAAAATTGGCAGATAGTGAACCTGATATTGACGCAATAGTGATAAGGCTGTGAATATATCTTGAGAATGCGATTGCGTCATACTCATAACTGGCTGTGTCATGACTTCAGCCATCTTCACCTGGGATAAATCCATACCATTTGCCGTAATTCTCACTACATCTCTAACTGTAAATATTCCTAAGAGATGTCCTGCTTCCACAACCAAAATACAATTAGTTTGATGCTGATTCGATGTGCTGGAGTTGAACGATAAATTAAAACTGTCCAGTGATAAACTATGACTTCGTTCCTGATTCATTAAGAACACAGCATCAACTACATAACTATCAGGACTAATCGTTAATGGAGAGTAATCAACAATATCATATAAATTAGGTAATTCAATCAGCTGATCATGGAATCGCATAGTTAATTCGTCAATTCTCATTATCTTATCGACATCAGAACGATATAACGAAAGTTAAAGTGAGAAAACTGTTGTTAATCAGCGGTTAATAAGATTTAATAGGGTATCAATCAAATTTATTGATCAATATGGTAATGCTGGGTTCGTAAAACAAGATTCATCAGCTATAAACTAAATGATTAGGCAACCTGGGAGGTTGATAAAAATTTGTACTTGTCAAACTCATTCTATTGTCAAATGAGAAATGGGTGAGATGTTATCTAAAAAGATTACCTCAATTCATGGTTTTGACAGGACTGTGTTGGCGAAATAAATACAATTCTTTTTTCAGTGATCGCGATCGCTCAACTCAAAATGTGCTTCTTCATCTGACACCTCCAGGAGACTCCCGCCACATCTGCAAGGATTGGCGGTGAGC
>JAYGHB010000125.1:0-39898 GCA_034931985.1 Halotia wernerae UHCC 0503 | reverse complement strand
TTTCATCCCCCTGTCTAAAGCACGAAGTACGCAACTACGGTGCTACTTCTCAGGGACTTTCACGCTCCCGCTAAATTTTTGTAATTTTGTGGTTTGCTTGTCCCTCTCAGGACTCCTCAAATCTACAAATTGGCAGGGATAAAACACATGAGGCGCAAGCCCTGAATTGGTTTTAGGACTTTAGACCTATGAACAGATAAAATTAGGGCTTCAGTCCCAAGCGATCGCCATTTCTCCTGTGATACAAGAGGAGGGATACTCGATCGAGCCATCCCATGAAAGCTCTCCCCCTACAACCCCATCCCTTTCGCCTGCTGCTCAATCTAGAGTGGATTTTGCTGGGATTATCTGCTTTCAAGCTGTTTGGGTTTCCGGGTTGGGGAAGACCTGTGATTTGGAGTGAGGCGGGATGGTTTAGTACGATCGCAGTCAAACCTTTAGAGATGCTCTGGCTGGCTGCACTGTTGGTTATTTTCGGTCTGATGGGCTTGCGATTGCCCACAACCCGCCGGGGAAAGTGGCTCTATCTGGCGATCGCATTCACTTTATTGGGCGCGATCACAAGTCAGCAAGGCTGGGGACTGGAGAGTTTGTCGCCGCTGCTGATTGTCGTACTGCTTCGTAGTAGTGGGATGTTTCACCGCAGCGGACGATGGGCGATCGCGGCATTAATGTGGCTGATTTATCCCATCACGATCGCCCCAATTTTGCTGATTCTCTGGGCGTTACTACGATTCTCGACCATTCACGACTGGACAATTCCCGGACTGGTCACTTTACCCAATGGCGGCGTTCAGCTTAATCTCAGTTTTAGTCCTGATCAAGTACAGCAGTTTTCTAACTTTCTGCAAAATGCCACGCTTTACTTTCTATCAGATAGCTTGCTCTCATTTGGACTGATTCTAATTTTCGTGTTGCTGCTGGTCAATTCCTTAGTGAATGAGCGTCAGGGACGGCGAAAACTCGCACTGGCTCACGAGCAGCTTTATCAATACTCCCTGCAAATTGAAGACCAGGCAACCTTGCAAGAACGCACCCGCATCGCCCGCGAAATTCATGATTCCCTTGGACATTTGCTCACCGCGCAAAGTGTCGTGCTAGAAAATACGGCACTCTCGTTAAACACCAATCTTCAAGAAGCCAAAGCCTTTTTAGACGACAGCAAACGACTCGGCGCAGAGGCACGACAAGAACTCAGGCAAGCGATCTTGATGCTACGCTCTGATCCGTTGAAAGGGAAGCAATTGGAAGAAGCGATCGCTGATCTCACAACAGAATTTAGACACATCACAGGCATTGAACTGATCCTTAAGGTGAACCTTCCGATTCAGTTACCCAATCGCTATCAAGTCGCAGTCTATCGTATTTTAGAAGAAGCACTCACGAATATTCATAAGCACAGTGAAGTGACTCAAGTACAGATCTATCTGAAGATTCAACCTCAAACGGATCAATCAACTCTCTCGACTTTATCTGTACAAATTGTCGATAATGGCAAAGGATTTAATCTTGAGCAAAACCAGACAGGATTTGGCTTACAAGGCATGAAAGAACGAACAGAAAGCTTGGGAGGACAGATTCAGATCATCGCGAAATCTGGATGTCAGATCACCGTCTTATTTCCATTATTGGGAGCAACACAATGATTCGGTTGGTGTTGGTTGAAGATCAAACGATCATTCGTCAAGGATTGCGGCGGCTATTGGAATCCCATGCTGATTTGCAGGTCGTTGGAGAGGCTGAAAATGGTCAGCAAGCGGTTGAGCAAGTGACCGCACTGCAACCCGATCTCGTTCTGATGGATGTGCGAATGCCTGGGATGGATGGCGTGACAGCAACACAATTGATCTGCGATCGCTTCCCCACAATCAAAGTTCTGGTTCTCACCACATTCGATGATGAGCAGTATGTTCAACAACTCATGGACTTCGGCGCGATCGGTTATTTATTAAAAGACACCCCTTTAGAAGAATTAGCAGATGCCATTCGTTCTGCCCACAAAGGCTACACCCAACTCAGTCCCGGACTCTTCAAAAAAGCCTTTTCACAGCGTTCAGAACCTGCAACTCATGCGGCGAGTCCTGCCAGGCTTGAACTTGCAGAACTCACACCCAGAGAACGTGAGGTGCTGAGTTTGATCGCAACGGGTGCCAGTAATCGTGAGATTGCTGAGATTCTCTGCATTACCGAAAAGACGGTGAAAAATCATGTTTCCAGCATTTTGAGTCGGTTGAATTTGCGCGATCGCACACAAGCCGCTGTTTTCGCCCATTCTTTTCTCACACCAAAACTGGCTGAATCTTTTGAAGGTGAATGATTGAAATGAAGACCCCAGCAAGCGCCAGCCGCCCAACAATCCGCTGCACACTGATCGTCTCAAGGTTGTCAGTTGAGATCGAGAGATCCTCGCGGCGGGTGAAGCGGAACGTTCGACTGCTTAATTTATCGGCTGGGGCATAACCTAAAAATTAACTGTGAGATAAGGTAATTCAGTTCACATCTGATTTAGCAATTCAAGTTCGACAGCAGTGAGTTTGATTGAAGCAGCCGCAGTATTTTCTTCCAAATGAGCGATCGCAGTAGTGCCTGGAATTAACACAATGTTTGGCGCACGATGCAGCATCCAAGCAAGAGCAACTTGACTTGACTGAACACCGTGTTGTGTAGCGATGTCTGCCAAAACTCCTGCTGCATTGGCTAACGGCGCTCCTTGTCTAAGTGGGTGTGCTGCCAGTGAACCGTGTGGAATGAACATAATGTTGTGTCGTGTGCAGTAATCCAGAACATCCTCACCACTACGGTCTGCAAGACTGAAGCGATTTTGTACCGAGGCGATCGCAACGATTTGACGAGCTTGCTCAATTTGGGCGATCGACACATTTAGATAAACCAATATGCCGAATCTTGCCTTCCTGCTGTAGTTTTGTCAGCATTCCGATGGACTCTGCAAATGGCACACTGGGATCGGGTCGATGCAGCTGATAGAGATCAATGCGATCGAGTTTGAGGCGATGACCAAACCCCGGCATGAATTACACAAACAATTGCAAACTGCTTAAACCGCAAGTGTTTCGGCTTTTCTTAGTGCCATTCCCCCAGGCCCAATACCCAATACCCAATGCCCAATGCCCAATGCCCAATGCCCAATGCCCAATGCCCAATGCCCAATGCCCTCAGATATGAAACTCAAATTAACTTATGTAACGCTTCATTAAACCAAATCGAATGAAAGTCCCTCTTAACCTTATGATTGTGATTAATTATGCAAAATATTTGTAAGGAAAGGGAGTTTTTTCGGCGTGGCAATTCCTCTTTTAGAGTATTCCCCATCCTCTCAGAATCAGCGTGTTGTCGGGTACGAAGTTCCAGGGGAAGAACGACCCCGTATCTACTCTACAGAAAACCTGCTTTCCACTACTGAACTGGACGAGCTGATCGAAGCGGCATATCGTCAGATTTTCTTCCATGCCTTTGCTGCGGATCGCGAACGTTTCCTAGAGTCTCAACTTCGCAGTGGTCAAATCACTGTTAGAGACTTTATTCGTGGCTTGCTACTGTCTAATACCTATAAGCGTAGTTTCTACGATCTCAACAGCAACTATCGCTTTGTAGAGCAGACAGTACAGCGAGTACTTGGTCGTGACGTTTACGATAATCGGGAAAAACTTGCCTGGTCTATCGTCGTTGCCACAAAAGGTCTCAAAGGTTTTATCGATGACTTACTCAACAGCGATGAATACCTAGAAGCCTTTGGGTATGACACCCTTCCCTACCAACGCCGTCGAGTTCTACCTGGACGGACTGAGGGTGAAAGACCTTTCAACATCAAGTCTCCGCGCTACGACGAATACTATCGTGGCAAGTTAGGCTTTCCGCAGGTTGTGTGGCAAACCATCGTTCGCAGCTATGTCCCTCAAGACAAACAGCCTAAAGCAGGTAATCCATCTCTGTTCCTGGATATGGCACAGAGTATCAACCCACGAGTTAACCAACCTCAAAAAATTTCAGCGCTAAATATTGATATCGCGCAATCTGTACCTTATCGCAAGTTGTCTGGAGTCAACTAGGTAATCCCTATTAATTCATGGGGAAACCTCAAAACTTGGAGCTTGGAAGTGAGAAGTCAATGATTTCCCACCTCCAAGCTCCAACTGTACTATAGTAGGGGACAGGGGACAGGCCTGAAAGCTTTTTGGTGTCAGGGTTTTATGATCGGCTTATGTCCTAAACTAGGCAACAGCTATAACTGTTGACTTTAGTGGATCAAGCAGTTTCTTCATTCTTGGGGCGAAATCCTAGCTCCATAAGTGCTTTGCGAATTTTGGCTTTAGAAGGGCGGATTGTAGGGGGAGTTAATTCCATCTCTCTAGCAGTCTCAAATATTTCCCTCATGAGCATATCCAGAGAGTTGTCGTTGGCATCTTCTGGCAGCTTCTCGATCCTTCCCTCGTAAGCCAGTGTGTAAAGCTCTAGGTGATGCTTACCCATCACTCTAGCCATCTTCCTCAAGGTTTCAGGCGTAGGACAAGTTCCCTTAAAGCAGGCTCCTCTTAACCTAGGCTGAGGGATTCCAGACAACTCCGCCAGACGGTTCATGCTGATACCCTCGTCTTCTAAGTATTGAAGAATTAACCGTCCCAAAGGAGAGCAATCTTCAGATTTTATTTGCAACCTTGCTGGCATTTTTCAGTATCAATACGATACAGATATATCTAGGATAAGCTGTCGAACATTTAATTTACAATAACAGAAATACCTTCGTGATTTACAGCAATTTTCAGGTGTGTAAACTATTTAATGAGCATAGTTGAAATTTAGCTTAGTTGTCACTCCAAAACAGATCTACACGCTTTTGAGATGTTTTAAGAGCTTCTTGAGGAGATTCACCTAATAGCGTTGCCTCGATCGCTCTGCCAAGACTATCAGATAAACGGTTATATTTAGTAATAATTGGTCGAGCGCGCGCCATAGGTATTTGCTCTAAAAACACTTTTAAAGCTGGTTGTTGGTTGATAAATTGTTGATAAGTATCACTCTGAGCAGCTTTGATGTTTACTGGTAAAAAACCCGTTCCTAAGCTCCACTCTGTTTGGAATTCCTGACTCAAAACATACTCTAAAAACTTGAGTGCTGCTTGCTCTCTTTCTGGTGTAGTCTTCATTAAATAAATATTTCCACCAGCAGTTACTGTGGATTGTTCAACATTTCTAGGTATGGGAAACACATCAAAATCAACGTCAGACTTCATGATATATGTCCAAGGGCCGGTAATCTGCATGGCAACTCGACCTGTAAGAAAACTATCTTCTTCATAACCTCGTTCTGGAGTAGAAAGCATGGCTGAACCATCTTTTAAGAGGTCTTGCCAAAATTTCAAAGCTGCGATCGCTCCTTTATCCATGAAATTTGGCTGGTTGTTGGTTAATATATTTCCGCCAGCATCAAATAAAAAGGGAAACCAACAAAAAACAGTCCATTCTCCCTTACCTAAAGGTAGCAATATTCCATATTGTTCAGGGCGGCGATCGCCATCACGGTCTATAGTTAGTTTTTTAGCAACTGCTCGTAATTCCTCCCAAGTTTTGGGTATTTGTGTAATACCTGCTGCTTGGAACAGCTTCGGTCTATAAAAAATACCAAGATTGCCAGTATAAAGTGGGATTGACCAAATATGATGATCAAATGTCAATTCGTCAAAAAGGTTAGGGAAGATTTCTGACTTGATTGGTAATTTATCCAGCCAATCGTCTAAGGGTTCAATGGCTCCTAGTTCTACAAACTGACCTGTAATTTGGGGGTAAAATGCTAAAAGGTCTGGAGGTACATTACCCACAACTGCTGTTAAAACTTTAGGCAATTGTTGGTCAAGCTGACCTGCATAGATAGATTCTACAAAAATGTCAGGGTGGGCTTGATTAAATTTATCTACCAGCTTTTGAAAGACATCCCGATTTTCAGGGGGATTAATTCCCTGCCAGAGTGTTAGATGAATAACTCCATCGTCTTTTTCGGATGTCAGTTGACAACCAGATAAAAAGAGTAGGCATGAACTCAGGAGTAAACCTAAAAGTAAAATACGCCCAATATAGCGAAACCAACTTGTGATTTGGGATAGAAAAACAATAATATCCATGCCCATAAATAATGTTGTTGGTCAATTAAAATCCCATTGCTGCGGCTACTGCTTTAATTTCTGCCTCTATACCCTGTTGAAATTGACTTTGACTGTACTTAATAGCTGTGTCTGGGTCTTTGAGACCATTGCCGGTAAGAACACAAACCACGGTTGCTCCAGTAGGTATCTGGTCTTTAACTTGTAACAATCCAGCAACAGAAGCAGCACTAGCAGGTTCACAAAAAATACCTTCGGATGATGCTAAAAGCCGATAAGCATCCAGAATTTCCGCATCAGTCACAGCATGAAAATTGCCCTGACTTGCTGATTGTGCGGCGATCGCTTTTTCCCAACTGGCGGGGTTGCCAATGCGAATCGCTGTAGCTACAGTTTCGGGATGAGCTACTGGTTGACCATTCACTAGGGGGGCTGCACCTGCTGCTTGGAATCCCATCATTTTGGGCAGGCGATCGCACTTACCTAATTGATGGTATTGACAAAATCCCATCCAATATGCTGTGATATTTCCCGCATTACCTACCGGGATACACAACCAGTCTGGAGCGTTACCTAAAGCATCAACAATTTCAAAGGCTCCAGTTTTCTGTCCTTCTAGGCGGTAGGGATTCACCGAATTCACCAAGGTTACAGGATAGCTTTGAGCCATCTGGCGTACAATTTCTAATGCTCGGTCAAAATTACCTTTAATTGCCAGTACCTCTGCACCATACAACAAGGCTTGTGCCAACTTGCCTAGAGCTACATATCCATCGGGAATCAGTACAAAAGCACTCATACCTCCACGTCTAGCATATGCTGCTGCGGCTGCCGAGGTGTTGCCTGTGCTAGCACAAATTACCGCTTTTGCCCCTACTTCTTTAGCCTTAGAAATCGCCATTGTCATTCCCCGGTCTTTGAAGCTACCTGTGGGGTTAAGACCATCGTATTTCACAAACACACTTACTTGTCTGCCAATGCGTTCTGCGATCGCCGACACTGGAATTAGGGGAGTGTTGCCCTCCAAAAGAGTCACAACAGGAGTTTTTTCACTAACAGGCAAGTACTCGCGATAGGCTTCTATCAGTCCAGGCCAGGGTTGGCGATAAGATTTAGCAGCAGACAAGCTCACAGTCACAGTATTTAAAACTTTTTCACTAAGGATTGGGGATAAGGGCAAAATGGGGAAGAGTAAAGAAAGTTACTTTCTTGTTTTCTGTTCCCATTTTGCAAACTCTTCATTTCAGAAGAATATTATCTTTTTTATTGCAGGTGTCTTAACTTGCAGTTTTTATTTTGTGTAGACTGTTAGTCTATCATAATCGCTAAACAAAACTGACTTTCACCAAAGGGAGGTTATAAATGGAACATAACCAACATCATCGCAGTCACTTATGACACACCCGTAACCTATTAGAGTAAATGATTGAAAATATACAATTATTTAAAGAGTCTTAAACTTCTTACATTAGTATAATGTCTACTAATGGTGTGAGTTGAGTTGTAGATTAATTGAGCGATGCCTACTGATTCATCTAGTGTTTGTGAACGCCAATCCCAGACTATCTGGGTAAGTGAATTAACCAATTCTGGTTATCAAGACGATCAGCAAGTTAAGCTGAAACACCTGCAAGCAGAGGTAGACTCTCTGTTGCAGCAATTGCAAAACCTCAAGGAGCAACGCCTAGCTGCCATCAGTGAGGAAAAATAAGTAAGATTTTTTTAAATAGCGATCGCCAGGAATGTTACAGTCTATATTTCTGTTGGGGGCTACTATTCCAAGCGTTGGTTTGTGTTTGACCATCGTTTAAGACTGTAACTGACCTAACATAAAAAGCGATCGCCTAGCAAGGCACCAGATGTATGGTAACCTCTTAATACATCTGCAATAGATTAGATTAAAGTTTTTGTATGTTTTTGAGATCCAGATGAAGATTAGCTTACTTGACTTTTCTACTTAAGTCTATGGATGGTTTTTCTACCAATTTCCACATAATCCAAGCAAAGAGAGTACACACCATAATAGTGACTATTAACAAAAAGACTTCAGTCCAAACAAAATGACCTAGTAGTCTAAATCCTGCGAGGAATGTCGCACCAGTAATAGGATTATGTACAAGGTACAGGCTGTACGAGATCAGACTGAGAAATTGCAGCCAGCGCCAGTTTAGCCAAATTTGCAGGCGATTAGTTCGCCCGACTTCTAAAAACAGAGTTGCGACAATAACACATGTAAACATGAACAATGACTGATCAGCGATAGATATAAACGTTAGAACTGCACAATAAAAGTAGAAATATACAGGCTTCAATATATTTGTATATGACCAATAGGCAAAAGCTCCCAGAAGAAAACTATACCAATAGGGCAGAAACAATGCAGACCAGAGATGATTGTTGAAGATTTGTAGTGAACACAGAGCAGCAAGTACAGATACAGGGACAAAAATTAATGCTCGACCAGAGTTCACATTTTTAAAATCATCTAACTTCTGTGATAAACCTAATACCAAACAGAAAATCACATAAAACTGCATTTCCAGACACAGTGTCCAGTAGACAGTGTTAATCTGCTTGAGTCCAAGAATTTCTTGAAGATATAATAGATGCGCTAACAGACTTTCTAAAGATGGTAGCACTAATGCTTCGCCTTTAACCTTAGACGAGACAACCATCAAGCAGAGGACTAAAACGATTGACGCGTAATAAGGTATACTAAGCCGGATAAATCTGCCCAACGTAAAATTACTGAAGTAGGTTAGATTAATCTTCTTAGCTCGTAACGAATGTGCAATGACGAAACCACTTAAGACAAAGAATATAGATACACCCAGATGTCCCCATTTGAACACTACAAGTACAATCCAATCGGGTAGAAGCTTGCTTAATTGGGTGATATGATTGCCTGACTCAGCATGATACAAAAGAACCCACAATGCAGCGATGCCTCTTAGCGCATCTAGAAAGTAAAAACGGACTTTAGAAGATTTTTCTTCCGTAAGGGATGCCAATGGGCTACCTTGTTTCATGATTTACCTCTGGGTAAAAAGTCTGTAGATACTTCCGTAAATAGCAGTAAAAAAGATTTCAAGATAAGGTGGTGTTTAATTTGAGGTTGCTTTTTTGTATTCGACTAAAGTACGCTGCCGTTTGAGCAACCGGGAAATGTGAAATTGAATTTGTCCTTGCACTTGCGGCAATTTCCCCATTACACAAAATAGGGAGTAAACAAGTGCATCCTTTGACTTCAGCCTTCGTTGCAGAGTACTTTGGTATACGCGATACACTAATAACGTATAAAGCATTACTAAAAAGACAATACTCAAACCAGAAGTTAACCATGCAGTCACGATAGCTAGTAGTGGTAAAAGTAAACCCCACAACCAAATGCTTCGGCTTTCTTTGATCCAATGGCGTTCAGGACTGTAACCGTGTAGCCAAGATCCTTCAGCATAAGCATGACCGGCTCGCTGCGATCGCTTCCACCACTGACTCACACGAGTAATTTGAGCATCATGCAATGTCATCTCTGCATCTATACGTAAAACTCTACCGCCTGCTTGACGCAGCCGCACACACAATTCTGGTTCTTCGCCTGCAATCAGAGTAGGATTGAATCCTCCAACCTTTTGGAGTGCGCTCACGCGCATCATTGAGTCGCCACCACAAGCTTTGGCTTCACCAACAGGAGTGTCCCATTCAATGTCGCACAGGCGATTATAAATCGATTGAGTGGGGAATTTTTCCCGCCGTCGACCACACACCACTACAACATCTGGTTGGGTAAGCAATTCACCTATGGCGAGTTCTAACCATCCCTCGACCACTCGACAGTCGCCATCCAAAAACTGAATAAATTCAATATTTGGTTCTACTTGTAACAAGTATTCAAACCCTGCATTTCTAGCGCGAGCAGCAGTAAACGGAATAGATAAATCAAGTTTTACTATATGCACGCCTAAAGATTGAGCTAGTGCTAAACTCCCATCTGTGGAGCCAGAATCTACATAGACAATTGTTGCTGATTCACCTATCACTGATATTAAGCAATCTTGGAGGCGATCGCCTTCGTTTCGTCCGATGACAACTATTCCAACTGGCTGCAAATTTTGACCTCCTACACTCATCAATATTTCATGCAAATGAAGCAGTAGTTTATAAATATAAGTCTGAAAAGTTCTCAGTTAGCAATTGTTAATAAATACATAGTGTTAACTATAAATTTAACACTATGTATAACAATATCTCAATTTCTTTGTCAAAAAGTAACTGCTCCCTAGTTATATTAACTGATATGACTAGGATAATCAGTGATAATATCTAGCTTCTTTATATTATCTTCATCAATATCTACATATAATTTAAAATATTGCCCGAAAAAAATAATAATAACGAACTTTATACCGAGTAAAATTTGAATTAGTGAAAAAACTCCTGTCGGTATATTTGCAGCCACAAATACACCGTTAATTTTGATTTGTCTAAGATTTACTAAAAGTGGCATAGTCTGTAAGTGACTTTAAAAATGAATTTGCAAAACTGAGTAACCTTATTTGTAATGAGCGATTCATCAAAATTTTACATACCTTCCCTCGATGGGATGAGAACTGTTGCTTTCCTAATTGTCTTTTTAGCTCATGCAGGCATGAGTAAGGTTGTTCCTGGAGGTTTTGGCGTAACAGTATTTTTCTTTTTGAGTGGCTATTTAATTACAACTATTCTCCGACGAGAATATGATCGCTATCAAACTCTTGATTTTAAGAGCTTTTATCTGAGGCGAACACTACGTATCTGGCCACCATTTTATTTTGTATTGTTGTTAGGAGTTACCTTAACTTTTTTAGGATTTCTTGAGGGACAAATTCAACTACCTGCTTTCTTGTCTCAAGTTCTTCACTATGCCAACTATTATTCAATTTTTATTGGTGGTGGAATAACTATTGGTAGTGGCGTATATTGGTCTCTTGCTGTCGAAGAACACTTTTATTTACTTTTCCCATTCCTTTATCTCGCTTTATGTAAACTGCGTTTGAGTCCCCAAAAACAAATGCTAACTTTTTGGGGACTGTGTTTAGCTGTCTTATTGTGGCGATGTGTTCTAATTTACGGCTTTGGAGTAGATTCAAGTCGTACTTTTTATGCGTCAGATACCCGAATAGATGGCATACTATTTGGCTGTGCATTGGCAGTCAATGGTAATCCAATGATGGATTCTCAAACTTGGTCTAATAAACTATGGAAGCAATTTTTTTTACCTATAGGAATTGTTTTGCTGCTGTTCTCATTTTTATATCGTTCCTTTGAATTTCAAGAAACTTTTCGTTATACCATTCAAGGAATTGCTTTATATCCAATATTTGTTACCGCTATTCGTTTTCCAGACTGGGGATTATTTCGGTGGCTAAACTTAGAGTGGATGCGCTTTATCGGGCTACTTTCATATTCTCTTTATCTTGTACATCACACTGTTATTTATGCTGTTTATATGTATTTACCGCAATTTCATAGAGCAATCCAAGGAGGAATTGCTTTATTGATTTCTTTTGGATTAGCTTATGCAATTTACAAGTTTATAGAGTTTCCGGTAGCACAGATACGCAAAAAGTTATCTCATACCAATTTCAAACAAGAATGTGACAGATAGAGCATTGTAGAGACGCACTATGGCGCGTCTCTAGCAAAGATATGTTGCAATCATTAATTGAATCGGTATTAATGTCTTTTGACTTTTGCGTAGCGGTACTAGCTTTGCCTTCTTTGGCTTAAAGATAAAGCAATCGTGATATACAAAACCCAATAAATGTTAGATAAACGTAGTAGATAACTCTCCGTCATGTTATTCATTGCCAAAAACATCAGAAAAGCTAAAGGCCAAGCATCCTCTGGATTTTGAGCTGCGTAAGCCCTATTCAATGCGCGAAAATAGGTGATAGCAAAACTAATTAAAAATAATAATAAACCTATAAAACCAATATCCAAGGCTAAATCAATGAAACCATTGTGGGCATGAGGTGGTATAAAACCAACTGCTACTGCTCTACCAGCTGCGATCGCATACCTACTTCCTGGGGCCCAAAACGCACCACGTCCAAAACCTAGCAATGGACTTTCCTGGAGTTTAGTTAATGCCACATCCCAAATGATTGTCCGTCCAGTTAAAGTGGGATCTTTCCCCAAACCAGTTACAATAGATACCCATTCCGTTAAACCTACTGTAGCAATACATCCAATGAGCAAAACTGCAATATTTAAATAAACTATGCTAACTTTCCCTTGCCACTGAAAATTACGATATACCCACAACATAAATATCAGAAACAAAGAGATTATAAGAGAAGACTTTGAAGTTGAAAGCACCATCATAACTAGCGATGCACCAAAACCTGTCCACTTATATAAGTTATATATTGGTTTTTCGGCGGGCAGCAGAAAGAATGCTAATGAGCTTAAAACCATCATGCTGCCAAAGGTATTTTTATAATCGTAGATTCCTTTCCATGCTCCTGGGTGATCTGCCCCATGTATACCAATAGAAGGTATTACTAGGGCAAAATATAAACTTAGTAAAATTCCTATAGTAAATGTCCATGCAGTTAGCTTTACCTGCTCTTTAAAGCTAAAGCGCATTGCAAAATATAAGGCAAACATGGTCATTTGCAACACTTCACGCAAATTTTTAAGTGTGAATACTGGAGACAGTGACCAGATGAATGACAACAGAATTATTAGCGTTAATATACAAAGTAGTATATTTCGACTGACTATAAACAGAGACTTCTTCCACTGAATGCAAATTACAATCCCCACAGTTACCCAGATAAAATATCTGATTAATGTCAGCAGGCTGTATGGAACAATTAAGCCTCCTGTAAAAAACGTTAAGCTTAAAACAACGAAAAAGTTTTCGACAATTGTGAGAAATTTTTTCATAATAAAAAATAGAGAATGTGATTAAAATTGATTTATCATATTGTATGAATGTTTTTTAAACCTATGTGTTTTATAAAAAATATAGATTTGTTAACATAACAGATAAATTTAGATCAAAATTATGCTATAAAAATCAAAAAACACATTCTTATGAAGATTGCTTATATAATTCTGGCACACAAGAACTCTGAACAATTAGTACGTTTGATTCTTCGACTCAAAGATGATGATACATCTTTCTTCATTCATATTGATAGAAGAACAAATGACAAGATATATAATCATCTAGTAAAGCAACTTCAGAACATCTCAAATGTACATTTTTTAAAGAGACATAGTTGTTATTGGGGAAACTTTAATATTGTCAAGGCAACTGTTGAAGGTATCAGACAATTAATCAAATCAAATATAGATTTTGATTATACAATTCTCCTATCAGGTCAGGATTATTTAATCAAAACTAACAGTCAAATTAAAGATTTTTTAGAAAAATCACAGGGTAAGCAGTTCATAGAATCTTTTGCCTTGAAGTCTGAGAATAGATGGACGAATCAAGATGGATGCTATCAAGCTTTAAACAGAGTGCAGTACTGGCATTTCCGTCTTCGTGGGAAGCATTTATATCTCACCCTTAAGCGTAGATTTCCCTCAAACTTAGAACCGTATGGTGGCTCTCAGTGGTGGTGTCTCTCACGAGATTGTATACATTACATCAACCATTTCATTATTAGTAATCCCAATTTTGTTAACTACTT
Organism: Halotia wernerae UHCC 0503; assembly: GCA_034931985.1. Taxonomy (GTDB): domain Bacteria; phylum Cyanobacteriota; class Cyanobacteriia; order Cyanobacteriales; family Nostocaceae; genus Halotia; species Halotia wernerae. Next base: position 26,101 of record JAYGHB010000125.1, on the reverse strand, counting down.
TAAATATGTATTTATTCCTGATGAAAATTTTTTTCATACCATTGTTTCAAATTCTCCCTTCAAAAATGATCTTGTCAATGATGATCTGAAGTATGCTGACTGGGAAAATGCAAATCCCACACCTCCGGCAATTCTAGATCAAAGTTATTTCGATACACTCGTGAGTTCTCCAAAGTTGTTTGCTAGAAAATTTGATATCACTAGAAATTCAGACATATTAGATTTAATTGACCAAAAAATACTAGGATTTCCTGTTAAATGATCACCTAGATGTAAGTTGTTTAAGCCTATTTTTACATAATTATTTAGAGTGAACCAACAAGTTCTGGTAACAAATGTTGCTTGATTAAATCACTTCGATGTTGAAATACCGCCTGTTCATCAAACGGTTGACCAGATAATGCAGCTTTTAAAATCAACTCACTTAATCTTGCCCGATCTGAGTTTAATCCAACTATCAACTCAGCTAGTTTCTGCCAATTATTCATTGGCACTAATGCACCACCTTGATGTTCTGATAAAAGTCCTTCAGAATAGGGACTGCTATAACCGACAATAGGACAACCGGAAACTAAAGACTCAACTAAACATCGAGGCGATTCTGGAGTTTTGTGACAAAATAAGAAAATATGATGTTTTCTCATCGTTGACAAAATTTGGTTGCGGTCATCAACAAATCCGGTGAAGTGGATTCGATCAGCAATACCTAATTCATCTGCGAGTGACTTCATATCAAGAATAAGTGGCCCATCACCAACCCAAGTAGCTTGGAGGTTAACGCCAGCCTCGCAAAGATAATGTATGACTCGCAGCCAATCAAACGGGCCTTTCATTTGTGCAGCTCGTCCTGCATAACAAATCAGCAAAGGCTGATCGTTTGATAATGATTTGATTTTCAAATCAAGGCTAGCAGCATCAATCTGATCTGACTTTTTCGTGTGAATGTCGTATACACAATAAGAAGTTTTACAGAAAGGTGAATATGCAGAATAGCAATCCTGTCCTTGAAAAAGTCCCAACTGAGAATGGTGAATCAGGTATCGCTGATAGGGTTTGAGCAACGGCAGGGTAATTAATAATTCCTTGAGAAGACGCTTGAGTGGCACTTGCTTCCGTGACTCTTGTTTCAAGAACGTTCGACTGATAACTTCATATTCAACCCGATCTGCCCAGACGGCATAGGGGCGTTTAAGCTTGATGGCTTCTAGACAAGCGATCGCTCCCCAATCTCCAACAACTCCGCTGAGTGCAAAACAAAGATACTGACATTCCTGAATCTTTTTGTTTAATAATTGACTTATAGTTTGATAGTGCTTAATAAAGTCTGGGATTTTATAAGCGTAGGGCAATGGAACTAATTCTAGTCTATCTGCACAAGGCAAATCAGCGATCGCTTGCCATGTCATAGAAGTGTCGCTGTTTGCAGCAATGTATTCTGGCATCACAGGACAAGCCATGACAACGCGATCAAAGTTTTCTGCCCAGCGTACCAAACCCTCACAAGTTTGATCATCAAATCCTAAACGCCCTTCTACTGTCCGAAACGGAACGGGCATTACTAATAAAATTTCCTTTTTCATAAGATTAATTAAGGCTCTGAAATATTCACTGAGTCGCGTTCTGTACGAATCCACTTATTTTGAGGTTGCACCAAAAACTTGAGATAAATAGGGATTTTCCAGATTACGTAAAAAGGAACAGTTAAGAGTTCTTGTAAAGGTAAATCAGTACGCCCAAACTTAACCCAAGCTCCCAGAATTGCAATCAGTAGAAATAAACCTGCTGTAGCTAAAAAAGCTACTGGCATCCAGAGTGCTGTCAAGACTCCAAATACCAGAGAAACTGCCGTCAATAATAACCAGATCAAAACCAGTAAAGATAGAGGTGGTACGCACATATCTAAAGCACTGATCAATAAATCTAACCTTTTTTGCTCTACTGATGACTTCAGTAGCACAGGAACGTAAGTCAATAAACTTTTTAAGTGGCCATGTTCCCAACGAGTTCTTTGACTTTTAGTGGCCTGTGCTTGTTGTGGCAATAGTGCAGTCACATTAGCTTGGGGGCAAAATACTGGTGTATGTCCGGCTATAGTCAAATCTAAGCCTAGTTTCATGTCTTCAACAATGTAACCGTTGGCTAAATCAACTGTACTAATCACAGACCAAGGAAAGGCCATACCTGTACCCGTCAGCAAGCAAGGTATTTTCATTTGAGCTAACCCCAAAGGACGAACTAAGTTTTTTACCTTAAAGGCAAATGCTGACACTGATGCTTTGGGGCTAGAATTACTAGGTTTGGACATTAAGTAGGTAGCTTGAACGGGTCGCTTTGTGGCGATCGCATACTGAGTTAATTGCTCAATTGCACCTGGTTCAACTTTACAGTCAGCATCAATAAATACAACCACATCGGGTGGTTCTGACTCTATAAATCGCAAACCATAATCTAAGGCGTATCCTTTACCTGTAAGCAGAGGATCATGACGCTCGATCACTGTAGCACCAACTGCACGAGCAATTTCTGCTGTTGCATCACTACAATTATCAGCAATTACAACTAAGTGGTGTTGTTTTTGTAATTGTGATTTGATGTCTAGAAGTGTTGAACGAATCACAACTTCTTCGTTATGTGCCGGTACTAATACTGTAACTTTTGTATTTTGCCAATCGTTCTGACTAACTTGAGAAGGAACTGCAAACAAGGCCGCAATACATTCTACAAAAAGAACTAAACTCAGAACTAGTAAACTTAATGCGCTGACTATCAGAACAGCATCAATGCCTAAAACCAAGTATGGATTAATAGTCATTAGTTATACCTGTAATTACTTACTTGGTTTTGATATTTCTATAGTTATACACAGCTTTTATAACTGACTAAGTTCATTAGCTTCCAGTTGGCGATCAGACTGGGAGTAATTGACGATTTTTGCAGGGATGCCAACTGCTGTTGCTCCTGCTGGAACATTGCAGAGAACTACGGCATTAGCACCAATATTTGCATGATCTCCAATACTGATATCGCCAAATATTTTTGCACCAGCACCAATATTGACGGATTTACCCAACTTTGGTGCATCGAATGGACGATCTAAATAGCGGTTCCCCAAAGTCACACCTTGGCGGATAATGCTATCATCGCCAATTGCACAGTACCCATGAATTACAATCGCTCCTTGATGTTCAATAATCACCCGGCGACCAAGTTGCACAGTATAAGGTAGTTCAATTCCATAAGTGTTACGAACTTTACGAAATAACATTCGATAGAGAATACTGAGGGGGGCGCGCAGAAGCTTGGGTTGAACCTTCATCCTCCAGACTCCAAAACGCTGAACCACCACTGCTCTAAATCCTGGTTTAGTCCAATCTCGTCCATGAGCAATCCAGTCTTCTTTGATTTGTTGCCAAAGACTGAGAGTAGTCAGTTGTGTTTCCCCTATATCTACTCTCAACTCCAATGGTGTACTCATAATTTAAATGAAGTTCCTATTTCAGTAGCCAGTGATTTCGTATGGGAAGATAAACTTAGTACAACATTTCATTAATTCGTAGCGAATTAAATTTGGCAAAACTCTGCGTCACTTTGTCTTGAAAAGTTTCCTACAGAGGGAAACCCTCTTTCTCCTGACGGAGACGCTACGCGAACAGAACTTTTCGCTGCGTTTACTCTTTGTCTCTCTGCGTTTAAAAAGACTATTTTTTTAAACGCAGAGGAACACAGAGGTTTAATGGAAGGCTATTTTTCGCTACGAACTTGTGAAATCATGTACTTAGGACAATGGCACAGTAATTACCTTTTCAATCTTTTGTTCCGGGTGTGAGCTGTTGTAATAAAAGTAATTAGGTGCTTCCTGCTTGATATTAACGCCATTGGCAACGATACCCAAAATGTTTGCTTCAGAACGTGATAATAAAGCTTTGGCTACATTAACACTCGTTGAATCGACAACATCAGGTCTAACTACAACTAACACTCCATCTACCATTTTGCCTAACACTGCTGCATCAGCAGTTCCAACTAAAGGAGGAGTATCAAAAATAACGTAGTCATACTTCTGAAACAGTGTATCAATCAGAGTTAGCATAGGCTCTGAATCAATCAATGACAGGGAATTAGGTGGTAGATCTCCAGTTGTGAGTACAGATAAATTAGGAGTAATTTTTTGTACAGCATCAAGCAACTCCTCTTGACCAACTATGACATCACTTAAACCCACAGTGTTGGTTAAACCCCAAAGATGATGTTGAGATGGCCGACGCATGTCTGCATCAACTAACAGCACTCTTCGTCCTGTTTGAGCGATTACCGCTGCTAAATTAGCAGAAACTTCTGATTTTCCTTCTCCAGGGATAGAACTCGTTACTACAACTGTCCGAACTTTTTTATCTAAGCTCACGAACTTGAGATTTGCCTGAAGCATTTGATATGATTCGTGAATTACTGATCGAGGAGAAGTTTCAACAATAATTCGGCGAGAGATGCGTTTTAAGCTTAGAGCTTCTGACTGTGATGGGTTTTTAATTTTAAAAGCCGGAATCAACCCTAACAAAGTATGGTCAAAAAGTTCTTCTGCTTCTTTAGAAGTCTTAACTCTTTTATCAAGTACGTCAATTAAAAAGGCAGTCGCCACACCAAGTAGTAACCCGCCAAGTACTCCACCTACTAAAATAAGGATTTTCTTTTTCAGCGCCGATGGATCGCGAACTACCTCGGCATATTGCAGTATGCGCGCATTTCCAATGGTTTGACTTTCTATTACTTTTATCTCTTGATTTTTTGTCCAAAGATTTTCATAATTTTTCTGCGCTAGTGACAATCTTCTTTCTAATTCTCCTTGGATCTTCTTTAAATTTGGCAGAGCATAAGCTCTTTGATTGTAAGAATTTTTGATGTTAGATATAGATTTTAATTTACTTTCTAAGCCTAAACGTTCTGACTGAAGTTTGACATACTCTGAAGCTAAATTTTGCTTGATTTCACCTATCTGCAATTTGCCAGGATCAATTCTTGTTTGAGATCCTGAAGACTCGGCAATTCGTTTTTGCAATAAATCTCGCAAACCAGCTTCCTGACTTTTGAGATCAATTACTTTTGGATCTTCGTCGGTGAAGCTTGCTTGGCGAACTGTGAGTTGAGTTTGAACTTTTTGCAGTTCAGCTAATAATTCTTGTACGCCAGATACTTGACTTAGAGAGGTAACATTTAAAGCCTGATCTGCTGATAATTGTAATTGACGACGTATTTGTTGCTCCTGCGTGTTCAAATTTGCTATTTGAGCGCGAGTATTGTTTAATTCGTCATTAATAGCGAGCATAGATTTTACTGTTCCAGTCGCCTCTTCTTCCAAATCGACAATCCGATTTTGAGATCTAAACTGACGCAAGGCTTCTGCTGATTGATCTAACTCCGTTCTAGCCTTGGGTAACTGTTTCTCCAGAAATTTACCTGCTGCTATAACTTTGGAACGGTTATTTAAGATGTTGTTAGCAACAGCAGATTTCATCACTTGATTAACTACTTCTTTAGCAACCTGTGGCTCTTTAGATACATAAGAGACCTTGAGTCCATCAGTTCCTATAATTGTTTCAACCTTGATTTCAATTGACTCGGTATCGAGGGGATTACCATTTTTATCTTTGAGCTTGAGAGTATCAATTACATTTTGTAAAACAGGCACAGACTGTACTAGCAAAGCTTGTGTATCTAGAGGGTTAGATCCAATTGATTCAAGATCTCCTATTTTTTCTCCGACTCCTGTCAGAGATGAAGTTCGATTCAATTCAAATAGCAACTTACCACTTGCTTCGTATGTTGGTGGTTGAACCAAAAAATTAACCACACCCAATGTTGCAAAAGCTGTAAAAACTCCTGAAATTATTAACCAGCGCCGTTTCAGAACGAGCCAATACTTTTGAACGTCTATTTCTTCGGAATAGTTTTTAGTCTCCATAAAAGTTACTTAAGTTGTGGATGAATGGGTAGTTAGAGATATTCATAAGATTTGACTTTGAATAACTTAACTTATATAAACTTTTCACAGCATCAGCCTGGAAAAGGCTTACGGGTAAAAGTCAAGAGAAAAATTAATTTTTTTAACTTTTACTCATAGTGTTGCGAAAATTACTTTTGTCAAGATGTCTAATAACTTAGCAAATCTTTTAAGGAATAGACCAGAGCTTTCTACATTTTCCTAAAAACTCTTCACAAAAGACTACAGCTTATTAACTAAGTATGTTGGATTGTTCTTTGTTTTTAACTATTGCAAATGTGATGTTAGAGATTGTTGACTAGTTAATTGCAGGTTTTGAAAGTATAATTTATAACGCTATATCTGTATCCTATAGTTGCTTTTGTAATCGTTTCAACAAGTAAAGTTCAACTTCGGGCATGACATATTTCTGCATTTGAGTATGGATAGTTTGTTCAATCCCTGCAAGGATTGTTGACTCTTTGGTGGGGCTATCTTCGTAGATGATTCTAGCGATCGCCTGGATGTGTTCTTGTAGAGCTTCTTCTTTTTCAGGGTTCATGGTTAGAGATGTATTGATATCGATGATGTTTTCTCTTTTGCTACCAGCTTGGGAAAATGTCCTATACTCCCGTTTACTAAGCTGATGTTGCTTAACTGCTGACCAAGGATTTTTATAAAGTTGCAATTTTTGTTGCAATATTAAAAATAAAAATGGGATGGCATCAAAAAGATATCTCTTCCAAAGTCGCTGGGGTTCACTTAGTAGCCTATGTAACCATTCGATCCCAATTTCACTCATCCATTTTGGCGATCGCTGAAAATTTCCTGCCTCAAAATTAATAGTTGCGCCAATAGCCAAGAACGTTTTAATTTTCTTGAGTTGCCCTCTATATTTAGAGATCCACATTTCTTGCTTAGGAGCGCCTACACCAATTGCTAAAACTGTAGCCCCTGAAGAATTAATCATGTTGACAATATTTTGACACTCTTCTTCGTCCTTCTCAAATCCAAAGGAAGGTGAATGGGCTGCAACAACTATATCTCGACCAGCCTTGGCATTAATCTTCCGTTGTGCAGTCTTAACTAATTCTGCTTCACCCCCTAACAAAAATATCTTGACATTCTCATCATATTTGTAATGATTATAAAAAGCTGGGAATAAATCAGAACCCGAAATTTTCTCCTTAATTCGTATATTCAAGAAATCAGCTGCATACATCAAGATTTTGCTATCACACACTATATAGTCTGCTTCTTTGTAGACAGAATAAAAGTCTGGATTTTTCTGCAACTGCATAACGTGATTAACATTAGGTGTAAACACAACACCGCCATACTGTAAATTTTCTAACAACTCAGTCATTGTGATGTTGTTGATGGATACATTTAGCACCTTAGCTTGTCTCATAACCACTGTCACAATAATTACTAATTAAGTGGGAAATTTTTTACTGATTTGGCTAAAATCAGCAGTTTTATTTAAAGATAAGCAAAAATATGTAATTGACAAAAGCGAAATTTAAGTTAAAACACACCCTAGAAACCGAAAGTTTAGCTGATGATTAAAGTTAAATTATGTATATTTACTTAATACTAAAGATGAATATAACTTTTTTTTCGGTAATTGCAAACAATTAATATAAAGTTAAGATAAAATTAACATGTCAATACCGAAAATATTTTTAAAGAGGTTGTAAAGAACACCATGATAATCTGCGTTATAAACACTAGCAAAGGTCTGCTAGAAGTACTGAAAGCAGATTATTCATTAGCCAGAATTACCCTATTAATGAAATTCCAGTAGTCATTCAAAATAGTGTCATTTCCAATTTGAGATCATCCTTACCTATATGTACGGTTACGTCTGCGTTATTCTTGGTACTATTCTAATGTGGAATACTACTGTCTCTAACATTCCCGCCTAAAGTGTCTAAAAACTTTAATCGGCCTTGTTTTACCAGTATTTACTTAGGTGGTTTTGAATATAATTTGAGATGTAATCTTTATAGTAAGTTTTAAAAACAACTTCGTATCTATAGATAAAATTTACACATATTCATTGATTATACTTTGCAAAAATCTTGTGTTAGTGTCATATTTGTTTCAGTAAGCTGTACTCACTACTTAATTAAGTCGTAAACACAGTATCTAAATTCAACAGGTTTTAAATAGAAAATACTTTAATACTGTGTAGTTTCCTTGACTTTGCTTTACTTTACTTTGTGTTGGTTTAAGCTAACGTGCAGATAATTTGTATATTTTTTTATATTGACAAAATTCCCAGGTTGTATTTTCAGATACCCTGCGAGCATCAGCAGGCTCAATTAATGCATTCAAATTCAACATGAAAATTGCATATCTAATCAATCAATATCCTAAAGTCAGCCACAGCTTTATCCGGCGTGAAATTGCAGCAATTGAGACTAGCGGTCTATCAGTGTCCCGCTTTTCCATTCGCTCATGCGAATCTGAATTGGTTGATCCAGAAGACAAACTGGAGTTACAAAAAACTCAAATAGTTTTGGGTGTAGGCGTATTAGGTCTGCTGTTTAACCTATTCAGGGTGGCTATAAATAGACCAATTCCTTGGCTGAGAGGTTTATTTTTGGCTCTCAAAATTGGTAGAGCTTCAAATCGAGGTGTTTTTTACCATATCATCTACTTAGCTGAAGCTTGTATTTTGCTGAATTGGTTTCGTGAATCAGGTATAACCCATTTACACGCTCACTTCGGAACCAATCCAACCACTGTAGCAATGTTGTGTCAGGCGATAGGTGGGCCTCCCTATAGCTTTACGGTTCATGGCCCAGAGGAATTTGACCAACCCAAAAGTTTAGCTCTCACGGAAAAGATAAATCGAGCTGTATTTGTTGTGACTGTTAGTAACTTCAGTAGAGGTCAGCTTTATCGTTGGTGTGCTCATCAACAGTGGAAAAAGATTCATGTGATTCGCTGTGGTGTAGACAATTATTTTTTAAACAGTCCCACAACAGCAATTACATCAGAGCCAAATTTAGTATGTGTTGGTCGCCTTTGTGAAGAAAAAGGACAACTATTATTACTAGAAGCAGTGAAGCAACTAGTGGCTGAAGGTTTGCAGTGTAATTTGATTCTAGTAGGTGATGGTCTTTTGAGACCGGAAATAGAAACTTTAATTGCAGACTATGGTTTAGAACAGTACATCAAGATTACTGGTTGGGCTAGTGGTGCTGAAGTTCAAAAATATATTATGAGTTCTAGGGCTTTAATTCTAGCTAGCTTTGCAGAAGGACTACCTGTAGTAATTATGGAAGCTTTAGCATTAGAGCGTCCAGTAGTTAGTACCTACATTGCTGGGATTCCTGAACTGGTAAAACCGGGAGTGAATGGCTGGCTTGTACCATCAGGTTCAGTGGAAGCTTTAGCAGAAGCCATGCATCAAGTACTGCAATTTCCCACAGACAAACTTGAGCAAATGGGTAAAGCTGGAAACGCCTCTGTAAAGCAAATGCATAATGTTGTTCAAGAAGCAAGTAAATTAATAAATCTGTTTCGAGATGGTCAGAAATCGCCAGAAGTTCAACACCAACTACAGTTAAACCAGTGAACAGTTATCAGTAACTAACCAAAACCTTAGTTAATCTGCTTAAACACCTTTAAAAATTTGATTACATGCATATTATTATGACTCAAGAAGAATCTTTAAAGACATTTGCTTCACATACCTCAATGCAGAGACGATTATATTGGGTTGATTATGCCAAAGGCATCGGCATTTTTCTGGTTGTGGTTGGACACGTTCTTCGAGGACTAGTAAATAGTTCTATATTGCAACCAACTCCATTCATAAATTTTGTTGATAGTTGGATTTATGCTTTTCACATGCCTCTGTTCTTTTTTATCTCAGGTTTATTTGTACAGCGATCGCTATCTAAACCTTTGAACAGTTTTATCCTAGATAAGGTGTATACAATCGCCTATCCCTATTTCATCTGGTCTGTAATACAAGGTATATTTCAAACTGTAGGGTCGCGTTACACCAACAAACCATCCTCGCTCGTTGATATTTTGAAGATTGGTTATGAGCCGATCATGCAATTTTGGTTTCTATATACTCTATTTGCTATTTTCTTAGTCTATGGAATATTCAACAAGCTAAAACTGTCTCCAGTCTTATTCTTAGTTTTTTCTATTTTTATCTATTGTTTGCATATCTTAGATGTCAGCTTCGGCCCTTGGGGAGTGTTGTATTTATTTCGTCGCCATGCGATTTACTTTGCTCTAGGGGCAGTTATAGGTAGTAATATCTTGACATCATTGATTGACCGAACCAAGATTTATATCTTGCTCTTGATTACCTTAGCGGGATATCTTGTCGTTGGGTTAGCAGTTCAAATTCAAATTGCAGAAAATTTGATTGCAATTCCTTTGCTGGCAATATTTGGGATTGGATCTTCAATCACTTTGGCAGTTTTATTAGAGAAGTTCAATGTTTTACCATCTATAAAAAACTGGGGAGTATTTTCTCTAGAAATTTTTGTTGCTCACACTATTGCTGCATCTATTTTACGCATTGTGATTCAAAAAATATTTGGTATTACAGAACCTGTAATCCATTTTAGTTTAGGAACGACGATTGGTATTTATGCCCCCATTGCTCTTAGTGTGATTTGCTCAAAACTAGAATTTCCATACATGTTTACACTCAAAAAGCTGAATAGAAAGAGCATTGCCACATAAAAAACAGACTACAAATAATTAATACAATAATGACCTTCTTGTGTTGTTTGAATGCCATTAAATAGGTGCATTATTCCACCGACTTTAAAAGAATTATGACATCTTTGAAAAAACTGGCTATCCGTGGAGCAATCTGGACAATAGCAGGTTATGGAAGTAGCCAAATCCTGCGGTTTGGTAGCAACTTAATCTTAACTCGCCTACTAGTACCAGAATTTTTTGGTCTGATGGCTGTAGCCAACACTTTAAGAGTTGGTATTGAGTTATTCTCAGACATTGGTATTGCTCAAAGTATTGTTAACAATAAACGTGGTGATGAGCCAGTTTTTTTAAATACCGCCTGGACATTAGCCGTAATTCGTGGCTTAGCACTCTGGCTATTTTGCTTGCTACTAGCTTGGCCAATGGCAAGGTTCTACAATGACGATCGCCTGCTGTGGTTAATTCCCATTGTGGGATTATCCTCAGTCTTTGACGGATTTAGTTCCACTAGCATACATACTCTGCATCGGCGGATAAATTTAGGTAGATATACTATATTTGAACTCGTCGTACAAGTATTGACGCTGACTACCTTATTAATTTTAGCTTACTTAAATCCCAGCATTATATCCCTAGCCATTGGAGTAGTAGCAGGAGCAATATATAGAATGTTAGGTAGTTATTTGTTAATACCCAAATATTCCAATCGTTTTGCTTGGGACAAAGATGCACTTCAAGAAATTGTATCCTTTGGTAAATGGATATTTCTAGCTACAGGATTGACATTTTTAAACGAGCAAGCCGATCGCTTAATTCTGGCTAAGTTACTTTCATTTAAGTTGTTAGGAATTTATACAATAGCTTATACCCTTGCAGGTATACCCCGCGAAATTATTAAAACTGTTAGCCACAGAGTTATTTTTCCGGCAATTTCTAACCAAATTGACTTACCAAGGTCAAGTTTGCGGGCGAAGATTCTCCGCCAACGGCGACTGATGTTAATTGGATTTGCGATATCATTAGCAGCTTTAGTGACTGTTGGCGATTTAGTTATCGCTGTACTTTATGACAACAGATATGCAGATGCAACTTGGATGATGCCAATTTTGTCCTGTGGTATTTGGTTTTCCGTGTTATTTTACACTATTAGTCCGGCTCTATTGGCGATTGGCAAACCCTTGTATACTGCCCAAAGTAATTTGGCTGGGTTTGTAGTCATTGGTTTGGGCTTACCTCTAGTGTTTTTCTATTTTGGTACAGTCGGAGCAATTATCTTGATTGCAGTGAGCGATTTGCCTTTATATTTAGTTAACCTCTATGGGCTTTGGCGAGAAAAACTCTCTTGTTTAACTCAAGACATTCAGATTACTGCTTTTTTTATCGGCATTTTGACTGTATTTCTCACTATTAGAAATAGTCTTGGGTTTGGGCTACCAATTCAAGCGCTATTTTAATGGGAGTTCGCCCACCATAATGCCACGACCTGCTAAGGCTGCATAAATGAGATTAGGCGATCGCATATCACCTTCCATGTAAGCCAATCCCGGAAATTGCAATGTATTAGGATTACTAATTGGCATCCAAGTTTTCCCCATATCTTCAGATTTGTACATCATGTCTTGAGTAGCGCCATTCACACGACCGAAGATGTAAATATATGGGTTGGTATTTGAGGAACCCTTCCCGAAGGTAATCAACTCACAACTATCTACTGATGCAATGGGATTAAAAGTTGTACCACCATCAGTAGAACGATATAACTTATTGCCATTGACATCTTCAGGGTTGCGAGCAAAGCTCATCCAGACATCACCCATTTTTGTAGGATTTGGGATGATTGCTGGGCGAATTAGCCACATAGGTAGATTTCCAGATGCCCCTTTTTGCCAATTTGCACCACCATCTTTGCTGTAGTAAAACGTCCAACCGTCGTAATAGTAGAAAGTCTTCCCTTGTGGGTCTTGGCGATCTGCTGCCAATATATACGTATTCACCCACGGAGAAATAGTATTAGGCCAAGACTTGGGTAGGGCTGTGTAGTGTGTATGCTCGTTGTTTTGGGGATCATAGGGAGTGGGTGGAGCCGGATGATCTAGGTTGTTAGTTAGTTTCCAGGTTTTACCACCATCAACGGTGTAGTGCGGCCAAGATCCCCAAGTCGGAGCCCAGACCATATTTTGCGGATTAGTGGGGGACATGGCTATCTGGCCGCCGATTGGCATAGCTTGCTCCTGACCAGATTTGTCCGATTTCCAAAATGTCTCTGTGGGAATGGCATCGAAAGCCTGCCATGTTTGACCGTTATCCTTAGTCATACCATAGACTGGCCAATAACCCTGCCACTGGTGGAAGCCTACAAATGCAGCATAATCAGGTTTTTTATAGGAATAATCCATACCTGTCGCGCCAGCAACATGGGGAAATGGTGTAGGATAAACTTGCCAATCGGGATTTGCCCATTTATAAGCAGGATTGATGGGAATGTTTGTTGGGTTAATCTTAGTACATGGTATATGTTTGCGGTCTAGATAACGAAAGCCAATCATATCTTGTACAGCACTCAATAAATCGGCTCCTCCTTTGGCCTTGGGCTTGGGCGGAACGCGCACCATGTTTGCGTCAATCTCCTCCAGATTTTTCATCAACCATTTGTAAGTCGGGGTAGCAGCTGTAACATCATCAGTTCGCGCCACGCCCCAGCCATTTGTCCACCAAACTTGTTTGGAGTTACTGGGATCGATGACAATTGCTGCTGCACCTGTGGCGGAGTAAGACTGATAATAAGGGGGAGCAGAGAAATTTACATGATCTTGGGTATTGTTAGCATCATAAGCACCCATGTACATAGTCTGCTGATTCCAGGTTGTACCTCCGTTTGTGGAACGATAGACATTCCGATCAGAGATTGCCATAACTATATTCGGTTGGTCTGCTTGTACGGTTACTGCTGAATAAACTCTGTTAGTCCCGTCAGGATTAATGTCAGTCCATATACCGTTTTTGTATTTGCGAACTGCACCAGATGTTGGAGTGCCATTTTCTCCCCACGTACCAAAGCTGACGTACAAAGTTCCATCAGAGGCGATCGCACTGCGTAATGGATCTATACCACCGGCAATATTTGTCCAAGATTTACCGCCGTTATTACTGTGCCAAACACCACTCCCATGAACTCCCACATAGATTTTCGGGGTAGGATTATTAGGTTTACCACTGTTTTTATCAAACTCGACAAAGGTAAAACCAGGTATATCTGGATTATCAGAACCATCAGGTTTTTTATATTGTGGCAAGCTACTGGGATCAGGTAGACCATTAGAGACTTGAGTCCATGCTTTTTGATTATCCTTTTTCCAAAGGCCATTTCTGCGAGAGGCAAAATAAAGCAGTTCAGACTGATTGGGATCGACTGCTAATCTCTCACCTGTATCAGAACGGTAAGCTTGGTTGGGGCCAACATAGACGTTTTTTTCACCTAAACCTGTTGGTTGCCAACTGGCTCCTTTATTCTCAGAAACCATTACCTCGCCAGTATACTTATATTTTTTCTTGCCATCAGTATCCTCAAAGCTCAAAACATTGCGATTGACTACTACATAAACGCGCTGCGGTTGCTGGGGATCGATGGCGATGCTTTCTACCCCAATTCCCCCCCCGGAAAAGTTGGAATCAAACATATCCATCAGGGGAAGCCATTGCTGATTTTGGTCGTTGAACCGATATGCACCACCAACATCTGTGCGAACATAGATATCATAGGGCGATGATGGAGCGATCGCTAACCCTGTAACATAGCCCATGCCTTGAGTGTTAACATTCTGCCAATTAAACAACTGTCTTGACTGGTAAGGCATCACAGATAGCAGTCCATTCATTGATAAGACGAATAGGATCAATACTGTGAATACGAACAAAAGTGGAAACCGGAATCTTCTAATTGAATACGCTAGACATATTTGGCGATGAGGAATATTCATAACTGTAGCACTCTGAAATTTATATTCCGCAAAGTGATGTATTTGCAGATCTAAGTAGATGACTCAAATTGACTGTTTTAGTGTCACGAAATTTTCGCTCAATCAAGATGTATGATGAGCGATCGCTTCTTTCCTCTTAGATATTTGGAGATTTCTTTATAACCCACATTGCACAGATTGGCGATAACTTCAGATAAGTATTTTAAAAAGTGAAAAGTGAAAAGTGAAAAGTGAAAAGATAATCCCCATAAATAAATTGAGCGAAAAGTTTGCGCGTCCGGGAAACAGGAGCGCAAAACTTTTCAAGACGGGGGATTTAATAAGGACGTATTGTTTCTTGCGCCCTTCGGATGACGCTCTCTACCAGACGCTGCGCGTAGCTCGCTACCGCTGCGTTAACACCAGTCGCCTAGCGGGACTTAGGAGGGCTTGTGACCATTTTCTTTTTCTTTGTTTTGCCTTTTAACTTTTTACTTTTGCCTTATTCGGTCAACCCCCCTCACTGGCTTATTCTTATATCGTTTATTCCAAGAAGCAGGGGAGTGAACAGAAAGAGTTATTGTTCAATAATTCTCTTTCTCCCCCAACCTCCTCAGCTTTTTTCCTTCATTCTTAAAAATACTAATTAGACAGTCTAGGCTCAATTATGGAGGAAGTTCTACAGGTAGCTAGGTGCAAGCTCGCTATCCTGTGGAGACTTTAGAATGTTACTAACTTGATTAAATCAAGGTTTTATACATTTAAGCTTATTACCTGAGACACAAAAAATTGAGATTTTAATCTGGATTGGTGTAAATTTTTACATATAGTGCATTATCGGCTCAATCTCTAGTTATATGCAAAGCAAGTATCAAGCTGATAAGATGATGCTACTTATTTGGTGTTTTCAGTAAGCTGTCGCGCCCACAACTTGTATTATTTTGTACTGGAGAAAAATTTTTAAACCCTCTCCCCCTGCTCCTCTGCTGTCTAAAATGTACAAATTAAATGCGTGAAAGCTTACTATAGCCAGGAAGTTAAATGCTTAGTAAATAATTGTAAATATTACGATAGTAGTGATACCGTTCAAGGTTCTGTTAATAGAAGACAATCATGACGATGCTCAACTTATAAGCATCGCCTTAAAAGATAGCAAAATCTTAATTAACCTAAATGTGGTTGAAGATGGGATTGAGGCAATGGCATTTTTGCTCAAGCAGGAGAAATATGCATTAGCACCTCGTCCGGATCTTGTACTACTTGATTTGGACTTACCCCAAAAAGATGGATGGTCAGTATTGACAGGGATTAAAACTAATGTAACTCTCAGACGAATTCCTGTAGTGGTACTGGCAACTTCCCCATCTGAAGAAGACATGATTAAAGCTTATGACCTAGCTGCCAGCAGCTACATAATAAAGCCAGTTGAATTTGAGCAGTGGATGGAAATCATGCAGTTGGTAAAAAAATTTTGGTTTGTGACTGTCAAACTACCACCAAAGTCATGACGCTATTTCATTCTGCTATAGCAATCCTATCTGAATTTATGAAAATTATTGTTTAATCGCAACACCGATTTTAAACGTAGCAAAGGCGAACAATGGTTCAGCATACTGATCATCTCAACTCGTTCCGTGCCTTAGCACTGCAAGTGACATGTCATGCAGTTAATCAGGCAAGCGATCGCCCAGCAGCTCGTTTGCTAATGCTAAACTCTATCAACCGCCTAGAGCAACAAATTGCTGCTAGTATTGCTTTTATTGGTTTAGATTGTCGTTTAATTGTACTGCCTGAATATTTCCTCACAGGTTTCCCGATGGGAGATTCTTTGGTAGGCTGGGCAGAAAAAGCTTGTTTAGACATGAATGGGGCTGAGTATGAGGCACTCGCTAAAATTGCTCAAAAGCATCAGATATTTTTGGCTGGTAACGCCTACGAACTTGATCCTCATTTTCCAGGGTTGTATTTTCAAACTAGCTTTGTGATTGACCCTTCCGGGTCAGTTGTCTTACGATATCGACGGCTAAATTCCCTATTTGCCCCTACACCCCATGATGTCTGGGATAAATATCTTGATTGCTATGGCTTAGAGGGAGTTTTCCCTGTGGCTAAGACAGCTATTGGTAATTTAGCAGCATTGGCATCAGAAGAAATTTTATATCCAGAAGTAGCGCGGTGTTTGGCAATGCGAGGAGCAGAAATTTTTCTACACTCCACATCAGAAGTATATGGCCAGACATTATCACCTAAAGATGCAGCCAAAATCACTCGTGCCGTGGAAAACATGGCATACGTAGTTTCAGCTAATACCGCAGGCATTGCCAATATCCCCATCCCCATTGCCTCTGCTGATGGTGGTTCTAAAATTATTGACTATCGGGGAATCGTTTTAGCAAAAACAGCTACAGGTGAGAGTATGGCAGCTTTTGCAGAAATTGATTTAGCAGCTTTACGCCGCGATCGCCGCCGTCCGGGGTTAAATAATTTACTGTCACGTCAACGGTTTGAATTATACGCCCAAAGCTACAGCCAGTCACAATTTTACCCGGCCAATACTATGCTGGGGAAAGAAGTAGACCGCAAACACTTCATCCAAACACAACAAATAACTATTGAACGCTTAGTTAAACTAGGGATAATTTAAGTCATGACTAAACCAATAGAAGTCCGAAATCCCCGGACTGGAAAACTTGACTATGTAATTATCCCACCGCCCCCGAAACTACTGGCACAGCAATGTAACCGCACCCGCAGAGCGCAAACTCATTGGTATCAGTTGAGTTTAGAAGCTAGAATTGCAGCCATACAGCAATGGAAACAAGCTATATTGGCTGAGCGCGACCAACTTACAGAGGCTTTAGTAAATGATACGGGAAGATTATCAATCTCATTACTAGAAATAGACTCTTTTGTTTCTAGCATTGATCGTTGGTGCGGTTTAGCGCCAGAGTTGCTGCAAGACTCAGCAAAAAACACAGCCATTCCCTTTATTGCATTACAACAAGCATCAGTTCCTTATCCTTTGGTTGGGGTAATTAGCCCGTGGAATTTTCCCTTATTGCTGTCTACAATTGATGCCATTCCGGCCTTGCTAGCGGGTTGTGCTGTAATTATTAAACCTAGTGAAATCGCTCCCCGCTTTGTAGCGCCGCTGATTACTGCCCTGAATACTGTTCCCATATTACGTGATGTACTGGTTTTTGTGGAAGGAGCAGGCGAAACTGGTGCTACCCTAGTCGAAAATGTGGACTTAATTTGCTTTACAGGTAGTGTAGCGACAGGACGAAAAGTGGCAGAGGTGGCAGCTAGGCGGTTTATTCCTGCTTTTTTAGAATTAGGAGGGAAAGATCCGGCGATCGTTTTAGAATCAGCTAATTTAGAGTTAGCAACTTCAGCAATTTTATGGGGTTCAGTCGTTAACACTGGACAGTCATGCCTATCAATTGAGCGAATTTACGTTGCTGAATCTATTTTTGAAGAATTTTATCATCAACTGGTAGCCAAAGCTTATCGTCTTCAGCTAGCTTATCCCACAGTTGAAAATGGAGAAATTGGCCCGATAATTGCCGAAAAACAGGCAGCAATTATTAGTGACCATATCTTAGATGCAGTCGAAAAAGGAGCAGTAATTCACTGCGGCGGTAAAGTTGAAGAATTAGGTGGGGGTTGGTGGTGTCGTCCCACAGTGATTACTCAGGTTAATCATTCCATGAAAGTGATGACCGAAGAGACTTTTGGCCCGATTATGCCAGTGATGTCTTTTCCCACATTTGAAGAAGCAGTCTACTTGGCAAACGACTCTATTTATGGACTGAGTGCTGCGGTGTTTGCCGAATCGGAAGCAGAAGCACTAGCAGTTGCCCATCAAATAGATGCAGGTGCAATTAGTATTAATGATGCTGCTCTGACTGCCATTATGCATGAGGGAGAGAAAAACACTTTTAAGTTCTCCGGGATGGGAGGTTCGCGCATGGGTGCAGCAGCCCTGAAACGATTCATGCGAAAGAAAGCTTATTTAATTAAAACCAATTCTAGTAGCGATCCTTGGTGGTTTGATCATGGTTAATGTGGAGATTGTTAAATAGCATTGGTTTTCCAAATTAACCATATTCATAATTACTAAAGTGGGTTCATTGTTTTTCAGGCGATCACTCCCGCGCGATCACACCAACTTTTTATGATTTAAATAACTAGAACCAGAAAGCAACACTTGAATTAGTTTACAACTTGCATGAAAACTTGAGAGTAAATCAAGAATTAGAAGCCGATGATAGGGAGTTAATTATGAGACTAGAACCACTTTATCAAAGAGATAGGGAACAAGCCAAGCAAGAGGGAAGGCAAGAAGGAGAACAACGTTTAATTGTATGTCTACTCAATCGCCGTATTGGGGAAATTAATGAATCATTAATCGAGCGAATTAAAGGATTATCAATTGAACAATTAGAAAATCTAGGAGAAGCATTACTAGATTTTTCTAATGTTGCTGACTTAGAAACTTGGTTAAATCAACAACAAGGATAAAAGGTATAGGGAGTTAGGCAATCACGCGGGAGCGCCCACCGTAGGCGATCGCACTAACTCTTGATGATTTAAATAACTAGAGATTCAAACACTCAGTAATCTGTCTTTCCAACCGTTTCAAAATCATTAGCACATCATAAAGCTCATTCTGTAAAGGTAAAAGATAAAAATACGATAAATATCATAATAAATAACAAACTAAACAAGATAAATTCTCATCTTCTTGCTCTAAAATTTCATTTACGAATGCTTTCACGGAACGTTAAGATTAAGTCTTTTGGTTTGTCACCAGAAATCATCAAACTTACCAACAAATTTAAATCCAAATCTGGTAAAAGTTCGCTTTTAGTTATTTGCTCATACTTATTACCACGCAGATAATATAATGAAAATTGATTATTTTGCCAAAACCAAACTTCCGGTACACCTAAACCTTGATAAATTAATAAATCATCAATTCCCCCACTGGTGACAATTATTTCAATCGCCAGATCAGGAACAGGTTTTTCAGAATTGAAACAATAACATTCATCTGGTTCTATACCTCTAGCGGCCGCTGCTCTTCTGAAAGTAGTTGAGCCTAAAGGATAAAAATCAATACCTGTTTCTAAAAAATAGGCTTCCAGTAATAAAGCAATAATCTTTTTATCGACCTCATGGCGACGGCTAGGTGACATTATTTCTAAAATGCCTTCTAAATATTTCAAGCGATAATGAGAAGTATTTTGACAACTTTTTAATAGTGTTTCATATATATCCCAGCTAATCCCATTCATGAGTAAAATTTGGTCAGAATCAACATTTTTTAATACTGATTGACTTGTTAATTCTTCCCATCGGCTCAATTTTTCTAGTAAACCTAACATTGCCACTGCTCCAAAATCGCTTTGATTTCTGTCATCCTCTTTGCAATCTGCCTATCTTTGGTACTAGGTTCTCTTTCCCCATCTTATTGAGTAACCGTCTCTGGCAAATCAGAACTTAAAATCCGTTCACTCAACTTTGCCAAAACCGCTTGTCGTAACTGCTGATCTTCAGGTAATTTAGCCAGAATTTCGTCAACAATATTTTCAACCTGCGATTCTCTCCCATGATCTACCCATAGCATTTTATGGATTTCCTCACCATCAGGACGATTAAAAAGTAAAAAGTAAAAAGTAAAAAGTAAAAAGATAATCCCCATAAATAAATTGAGGAGCCAGTCGCCTACGGCGGGAAACCCGCCTACAGCGCTGGTTCACTGCGCGTCTCGAAACAAATGTTTTCATTTCATTCCATAAATAAATTTAGGGGCTTGGGACCACTGCTCTTTTTCTTTCTTTTGCCTTGTTTGGTCAGGGTAATTCGTCGGGCTTCAAAGCCTTCCCCGTTGGCGGCGACTTCCTTTTGCAAAGCTTCCAAATTCTTAAACCGTCGCACCAAATCTGCTAATTTCATTTCAAAGGCGATCGCATCATCATCAATCCAGGATTCCGCCGATTTATCCGCTTTCTTCATTTTGGTGTTCCAACATTGCTTGAATCAATTCTCGTCTAGCTTTTGCCCCTTGAGAGGTTAAATCTCGGCGGTTAATTAATTCATTCCACAAAATTGCACTGCGATAATAAACGCGATCGCATATATCTGAAAGCTTACTATAGATATAATAGTAACTATTTTAATCATTATGACTCAAAAGTAAACAACATAACATGATTTTCTCAAGCTAATCAACATAACTACCTTTTTTTATACATACAATACTACAGTTAGCAAAATTTATCTAATAGCGGATGTTGCCATTGTGCAGGAGTAAATAAAATTAATTCTATGAGGATATTTTTGACAATTATGGGAAATGAATTTATGATTTTTGTTAAATATATATATAGTTGAATCTTTGGCTCGAAAACTCACATATTTCGGTTTGTTTTTATCAGCTTTTTCTTAAACATTCAATATTCTACTTTAGGAGAAAAGACAATGGAAAGTTTTAATGAATATCACATGAACCCAGAACAATTTCCTTTTCTCAAACATTTTCAAGATAATTGGCAAGTAATTAGAGATGAGTTTGCCAGCTTTATTAATCATGCATCTGATGAGGAATTACAATTCACTTATGATATTCTAGGACCTAAAAGTAAAACGATTAAAACCAATGGTCATGCAAAATACAGTGCTTTTGGTATTTTATATCAAGGAATATTTATTGAAGAATACATTCAAATGCATCAAATAAAATATCCTGATTATGGGCTAGATGATGCATCCCAAAAAGCACTTGAATTAAGAGATAAATATTTTCCAAATTTGGCTAGGGTAATCAAACAAGTAAATTGTATTGATGATATCGTCAGAAATGCATATTTTGGTATCTTCCATCCAGGCTTAGATATCAAGCTGCATGTGAACTATAATCCTCACATGAATCGTGGCTATCTAGGATTGATTGTACCAGACGGGGATGTGGCTATGAAAATATGTCATGAACAACTTTATTGGCATGAAGGAAAATTCATGATTTTAGATCACAGCTATCCACATTGTCCCCATAATTACACCAATTATGACAGAGTCGTGTTGGTTGTAGACTTTTTTAAACCAGATCAGCCTAGAGATGAAGTGATTCGATTTGAACAAGAGCAAGTCACACAACGGATGCAAGATAATCCTTACAGCTTAGGTGTTTTTGGTAAAAGCGATAAAGCTAAAGTCGAAGATTTTATCAAGTATGGTTTAGCTCATCAGTTAGAGTGGGATAAAGCCTTAGAAGCTTAACTCAATCAAACAACATAAACAGCAATATCTCTCAAACGTTAAAACGAAAGATAGAGGGCTGTTAGCCTTCTACTAAATTCCAGAAATAGCCATCTGGTGCAACAAAAGAAAAACTCTTTTCTCTAAACTCATTTTCAATGATGTTTGTTAATTTTTGTGCCTGGCTTTTTTTGATGCGATCGCAATAACTCTGTAATCCACGCACGCGGTAGGTGTAAAGTGACATCCCCAAGCTACCCGGTTGCGATGCTTCCCAATGTGATTCTAAGTTGATAGCATCGGGAAACCGAATCACGTAGAGTCTACCACTGCGTGCAGCCATTAAGTCAGATTTGGAAGAACGAGGGTCATCAAAGGTAGTAACAATAAATTTTTCACCAGGGTTAAGGTCAAAAAGATCTCGACCTGCGGGTGAAGATTCATAACTAGTTTCGACATCATCACGTACACGCAGCAAACCCAAAACATCTTCATAAAATTTCAGGCTTTCTTTGCTGTCATCTTGAACAATAATCCCTATATGGGTAAACTGGCTAGTCTTGAAAGCAGCAGTGTGATTAATTTGCCCATAATGCGGCAGTGTATAGCTAAACCGTTGAAATATAACTTGTCGAGTTAAAGGTTGGAGTAACAGCATTTCTCGCACTCCAACGGCCGAATCAGCAAAAGGTCGGCTTTTTCTGTCTTTGTTATATATGACTTCCCAATAAGGGTAGCTATATTTAATAGCCCAACCTGCGGCTTTTGCATCTTCTGCATGATTTAAAATCGCTAGCACATCAGCAGTTAAGGTGGTAGCCCAGCGATTTCCCTTCACTTTCATTGACGCTAACCCTAACCCTTGATTGGTGGGATTTTGCCAAACCATCAACCTAATTAAACCATGATCTGCATTTTGATGGTAAAGGCGAATTGAGCGTAAACAGGAATTTACCCCATATAATTGATGAGCTACATCAGCAGGTAACTCACCAACTTGACCAATGCGATAGCCAAATTGCTCCCAATATTGAATCGCAAAAATGGGATCTGGGATACCAATACATACTTCGTAGATCCCTGCAATTGCAGTTTCTTGTTCCTGATTCATAAACCGCTTGATCAGCTATTGATACCAAGTTGCAGTCAAATATGATATTCCGTCATTGCGACTGGAACAAAGTGGAAGGAAGCAATCTCATCAACCCTGAACTACTACAATAGAACGCAAATTAGTATGAGCATTCAAGTTGCATAAAATCAGGGCTTCAGCCCTGACTACAAGCAAATCATCCAATAAAAATAAATGACAATTAGCTGAACAACTACTAAACAACTACCGCCTCTACTTCTTTTTCTATCTTAGTTTTCGCTTCCTCTGCTAAAAACCGCGTCACTTGTTCATTAATCTCCCGTTTGACAATTTGGCGATACTCCACAAAATGCTCAATTTGGGCGCAAACTGCTAAATAGCTACTTAAGCCACCTGGATTATAACGATACATATTCCCCAGATTGCGCCAGAACTGCCAACGGGTTTCACGAACAACACCTTGTCGCCAGCAGATGGTTAATAAGGCACGAATCGTTACCCAATTAATCGGTTTCTTTGCACCTTTACCTTTCTTAGGATAAGTCGCCTCACCCAAAATTCGATAGTGGCGATAGGCACGATCTAGAAATTTCACTGGGTCGTATAATTGCCAAAATGCCTCGACATACTCGCTGGCAATTTCCTCTAAGGGACGAGTTGGTACGTAATTCATCAACGTAGTTTGGTTGATGTTAGCTGACTTAGTACGAAGTCGTCCTTCCTTTTCTAAGCGATGCCATAAGGCTGTATCAGGCAATGCTTGCAGCATACTGAACAGCGCCGTAGGAATTGATGTTTGTTCTACAAATTGCACAATTCTCGCACCTGCGCCTGTCTTCTCGCCATCGAAGCCAATAATAAATCCTGCCATGACTCGCAGGCCGGATCTAGCGATCACATTTACTGCTTCACTCAAAGAATCCCTGGTGTTCTGGTGCTTTTGAGTCAGAGTCAAACTGGCTTCATCTGGTGTTTCAATGCCCAAAAAGACGGCTCCAAAATTGCATTGCACCATCAAATCCATTAATTCTTGGTCGTTTGCTAAATCAACTGAGGCTTCTGTAGCAAAGGAAAATGGATATTGATGTTCCACCATCCAAGGTTTTAGTTCTTTCAGGAATAGTTTAACGTTACGTTTATTGCCGATGAAATTGTCATCTACCATGAAAATGCTGCGTCGCCAACCCAACTCGTAAAGGCGATCAAGTTCTTTGAGCAGTTGTTCTGGTGCTTTCGTGCGCGGCTTGCGACCATAAAGGACAATGATATCGCAGAACTCGCACTGGAAGGGACATCCCCGCGAAAACTGTACCGACATTTCCGCATAGGCATCAAATTCCAACAAGTCAAATCGTGGAATCGGCGTATGGGTAACATCCGGTCTTTCACCATTAGCACGGAAAGTTCCAGATTGATCGCCCCGTGCGATCGCTTCAATAAACAAAGGTAAAGTGATCTCTCCTTCATCTAAAATCAAATAATCTGCCCCTACATCCGTCACTTCATGAGGTAATGCAGTTGCGTAAGGGCCACCCACCGCTACTCGTTTTCCTCTACGTTTCGCCTCTTGGATCTGTTCTAGCAAATCTTCTTTTTGCACAATCATGGCGGATAAAATCACCAAATCTGCCCAGTCCCATTCCGCTTGGGTAACATCGCGCACGTTGCGATCGACTAATTTAAATTTCCATTCCTGGGGCAAAATAGCAGCAACCGTCACTAACCCCAATGGGGGTAACATCGCTTTGCGATTTAGCAATGCTAGCGTCTTCTCAAACGACCAAAAGCTTTTTGGAAAAAGGGGATACAGGAGCAAAATGTTCATCAAAAAACCTCTAAAAACTGCATCCCCTCGTAAGACGGAATGGTGTATCCAACATAACACTTGCTAGAGAGCAAGATACACGCTGATTGACTCAAATTATTAAAATTTAGTGCCTTCGGATAAATAATTTTATTTACTGAAATTTAATAGGGTAGTCAGAATATATGGCTCTCCTGAATCCTGACTAAGTACAAAATTTCATTAATTTCGTGGCGAATTAAATTTGGTAAAATTCTGCGTCACTCTGCGTTTAAAAATACTGCTTTTTTAAACGCAGAGGAGAGCAAAGGTTGGCGCATTCGCCGTTAGGCGTTCCCGCAGGGTAGGAACGCAAAGGTTTAGTGGAAGGCTATTTTTCGCTACGAAATTATATACTTGGATCGTATTATACTCACTGCTTGTACCAAGTTTTACGCCACTGCTTCATTTGGTTAATTTCTACATCTTGGTCATTGATAATCTTTTGAGCTAATTGCTTAATTTCGGGGCGTTTAGATTTACTTAAGGCATTTTGTGCCATGATTACAGCTCCTTGATGATGAGGAATCATGGCATTGATAAAGCGCAGATCAAAATCAGCATCAGCTGCGCCTAAATCCATGTTCATCATCATGGCTTTCATTTGATCAGACGACATTGCCATCGTATGACCCATTTGGGCGTTATAAGCCATTGGTTTATCTCCTGCGCTAGCATACCAAGCTTTTCGCCACTGCTGCATTTGAGTAATTTCTTGGTTTTGCGATTTAATAATATCGTCTGCTAGCTTTTTAATTTCAGGACGTTTCGATTTTTGCTGCGTTTCTTGAGCCATTTCTACCGCCCCTTGATGGTGGGGTGTCATAGCATCGATAAAGCGTAGATCAAAATCAGCATCAGCTGGGCCTAAATCCATTGCCATGTTGTGATTCATGCCGTTACCATGATCCAACTGCTGCTTGTCACTGGTGTTGCTAGTAGGTGTATTTGAAACTTGGCTTTGATTCAAAGAAGCATTACCAGAACAGGCTGTGAGTAAGCTACTCATTGTCAAGGTCAACGCCAAAAAGCCATTTCTCAAAAACAGAAGTTGCATAAGTATTATCTAAACAGTTTCCTGATTCTATATTTACGTTTTAGACATGAAATCAGGATGAAATGTTTCTACCTCGTTAATTAGGCAGGGTAAGCGCATTTCAAACCCTATTGACAACAAGGTTTTTCAGCATCATTATGTTTAGATAAACAAGCAGATAAAATCGTCAATATATAATTGTTATCCATAGCGGCTCGATTGGATTTTTGAC
>JAYGHB010000124.1:0-40169 GCA_034931985.1 Halotia wernerae UHCC 0503 | reverse complement strand
TCCCAAATACATCTCCTGACCCCAAAAAGCGGGGGTTGCCGTTGAGCGATCGCGCTATTAAAAGGTTGATTCAAGATATCTCTGAGGTGGCGAAGGTAAAATTTTCTTGTCACTGGCTAAGACATTCTCACGCAACCAGGGCAGTAGAAATTAAACCACTGTTTGAGGTGCAAGACCAGCTAGGGCATAGAAAGAGTGATACTACCAAGGGGTATATTCCTTCCAAAAAAGATGCCGGTACTGGTACAGTGCTGCCGAGGTTTTGAGTAAATCAAAAAAACTTCAAGTCAGCACAGCGCTCAATACCACCTAAAATATTGATATCAGCCTTGATATCGCCATGCCTAAACAGCCTCTCCCCAGTCAAATGATTCGCGTCCCGACTGCCTTAATTGAGTCGGTGCGAGAATTGTCACGGTTACACCGTGCTGGACACACAAAGGCTATTCTTCATGGGCTACAGCAGTTGATATCAAGTATTGATAGCACAATTGATATTGAAACTGATACCAATATTAATCAGCTGGTGCAGCGGATTTCACAACTGGAATCGCAAAACCAAGCCATGAGCGATCGCATGGAAAAATTGGAGGTGGCCTATAACAATATGGCCAACCACCTTAATAACAACCCATTTGCATCTAAACGACGATCTCAATCGTCTCGCCAATATCAGCATCAACCAACAAGAGCGAAAAAAGCTCAAACCTATGATGAAAAAGGTTTAGCAGAAAGATTAAAAGTAGATGTAGCAACCCTGCGGCAAAAGTCCAGGGACTATGTGGAATTTACTCTCTGGTGTCGCAAACAAGACCCTAGTGGTTTAGCTTGGGAATTAAACGAAGCCGATGGACTCTATCATCTACTTCAGTAAACTCATATTTTGCACCTGATAAAAACAATCAGTATTAACCGAAGAGAAAAAAATAAAAGTAACACTGACGCATTTAGTTCTAGAGTGTGTCCTTCAGGCGGAGTCTACACGCGCGACTAACTCCGAAAACTCCGGTTATTTATTTATTTAATTCTTAGAGAAAATGCAGGGAGAACAAGCTTAGGCGCAGCCCATCGCAGACATCGCACCTTTATTTTCTTAGAGGATAAAGAGCGATGGCGTAACCGCCCCCAGAGGCGATCGCAAGAGTTTGTTGAAAGTCGTTATATTTGATCGCTTGGTGATGGGTGGGTGTAATGTTCAGCGACAAGCCGCTACGCGTTTACGCTTTACCCCACGCTTTCTTTGTGCAGAACCAACCAATCGTAGGTAGACAAATATCTAAAAGTAAAATTCTTGCTCACATTTATTCTTTGGGCATTGCTTATACCATTTTTATGTGAGATTGCGCTTTATTCTCCCACAGCCTAAAGCCTGCTGCCTATCGGGCTTACGCTGCGCTTGGCACACCACGCAGGCCAATTAAGCGCGTCTTTATAAATAAATGATATAAGTACAACTGATGATGTTCAAATACTTTTATAGCTGACTCAATAATGCTAAACATTTTGAAGTTCCAAAGAATGATATATCTTGCGAAGATGCTTCAAGGCTCTTTCTTTGCGCTTACGCAATGTCGCTTCATTGCAAGTTTCCCTACCTTGTGAAATCAGATACAACTTAATTTCTTTCCACGATAAATTGTTGATCATCTTCAAGCTCAAAATTTCTTTTTCTTCTGGCTCTAACTTTTCAAAGGCTAGGCTTACCCTTTTGAATAATTCTTCTTCAACTTTTGCACAAAGGTCAAGGCTACAATTTAGATGAGATCCAACCATGTTTTCATCAAGTTGTAAAAATCTGCAACGTTCTCGACTCTGTTCTCTAATGATGTTATAAGCTGTTGCTCGAACCCAAGCAAGAGGTTTATCAATCTGTTCACCTTTTGCTATGAACTCGATTGCACGCATATATGCCTCATTTATTACCCAAGTTGGATTGTAAGAATTACTTAGATTAAATTGAGCAAGGCTGCGCTTAATAAAAGCTAACATCGAGTGAGCAGAAGAACTACCAGAATCCAGTAAGACCCGAAATTCTTGATCAAATGCCTCACGATCATAAGCTGGCATCCCATTTCCTCCTGTTAAATTAAGTAGCAAGTATTAGGGCTTTTTATTCGCTTACAAAATGAACTAACTTCCTATACATAGTGAAAAAAATGAGTGTTTTGTGACTTTTTGATGAAATTTTCCTCAACTTCCGTAATTAACGGTCACAAAAGTCAAATCTTTTCACTATTCATTATGTGAAGTCACAAAAGTCAAACCTTTTCACTATATAAAGGAGTTTAACCAAGCCAAATGTGTTCGCCTACTAGAAGCAAACTAACACGATACTACGTATTTCCAATAGGTTATATAACTAGGTAAATATGTAAGTCCGAACAAAATTTGGTAATAAGGAGCTAGTACCAATGATCAATGTATCTTTCTCTAATGGAATTAAAAATCCAGAGTTATCATTAACTGATGAGCAGAAGAAAATTATTATAGAATATTGCTGTCTGGCAAGTTTGAACACTTTGTCAGAAGAACAAGTACAGCAAATTGCATATATCTTAGAAATCGCTCAATTAGACCCAATAATTAATTTCTGGATTACAGAAGCCGACCATTTTATTGCTCATAATTTGAACATAATTGATGAAGAAGAGCATAAGAATTTGCAAGCGATACTCAGAGAACATTTAGTAACAGATTCTGGATGTTATAATCCAATGATTTTTCGGAATGGTAAGTAGAACGGCGTAAATATTTGTAGTTGGGATAAGGCAGGATAGCGTAGCGGTAGCGAGTCCGCGAGCGTCGGCAGGATGAAAGAGGATTTCAGCCTAGTTAAACTTCTCTAATATAGTTTGATCTTTTCCCACCGACTTACTTAGGTAACTTTATGTAAAAAGTAAGAACATAGTTTTACACTGTGTTCTTACTTTGATAATGAGAGCATAATCAAATAACTAAATTATGCTGGTTGAAAACTTGAGTTACAAAACAACTATTACACAGAAAATAGCTACTAGTGTTAAACAGTAAGAAGCAAACATTAAATATGCAACAACTGCTGCCATTCCCTCAGTTTTTTGCTCTTTAATAGTGCCAATTCTAGATACAAATGAATTAAACAATCGAAGCATATTTTTAGCCTCAAAATTATGTTTTCCTTCAATAATTAGTGATTGCTATTACTAATATGTGACTGCTAATCACGATCTATCCTGAACACAATCGTCAGTTGTTAAAATTTTTGCTCTGTGGCATCGTTTGATGGGAATCTTCCTCATTTCTAATCACTTTGGGGTGAAGATATACAACAATTAAAACTATGAAGCGATGTCACATGAAAAAGCCTGTATCTGCGCCCTTCTAAAATACAAGCGAGGAAAATCTTAAAAGGCGATCGCTCGTTTGCAACTATGCAACCAAGTAAAGGCTTAGGCGTAGCCCGTCGCAGACATCGCACCCTCATTTTCTTAGAGGATAAGGAGCGATGGCGTAACCGCCCACCAGAGGCGATCGCATATCAACAATTTTGACAACTGGAGAAAGAGCGATCGCACCGCTTGGGCTTGATTTACGTCATCCTACTTCTTTGGCTGATTTGCCGCCGGAAGTTGACAAGCCCCCTTTTCAAACTGATACTCAATTCCTAGTCCTTTGAGGTAGAAACTCACAGGGTTGCAACCAGAAAACGCGGCGGCAACGATATGAGCGATCGCTACAAGGGCAAGGAATAAGTAAGCATACTTTCCAGGAGGCAAGTTTCCCTTTGAAAGTAGGTTTTTATTTTTGATGGACATGGCTATATCATGAAAGTGGTTTATATTGATGGCCTGGAGAGACTCCGGGCTTTTTTCTGCAAATAGTAGAAACTGCAAAAGCCCCAGACATAGACAGCCTGGGGCATCCACATTGAATGCGCTATTAATACTATTGCTTGCAAAATTGACCGAACATTGCATTTTTTACACCTCCTTGGATTTAATCTAGGAGGCTGCCTTGAAGAGAGCGGTTGCAACAATTCCGGTAGCTAAAAGCTTAATTTTACGCTGCTTTATTTGACCGGGTATTCGTGCATACAACTCAAATCACAGATTGCAACAGCAATTCGTGATAAGCTGTGGACATCTGTATAAAAAATACAGTTATCCTTTGCTTCTTCAAGGCTAGCCCTGAAGTTAGGTTGAATGAACGAACACCATTTGCAGCTTAGGGTTGCTTTCCCTTTTTCCGTCCCCTGATAGTGATGATGTTGATGTTAAGTCGATCAATGTGTCATTGTTATTTGCTGCTGGGCGTTCGAGAACGGACGCGCCGGGACGGGGGAAAGTAACCAAAATCTAATCTAGCAAATTTCAACGTTTGAAGCAATTGGCACGAGTAAACTTTTCTGCAATTTCTTGTACTTCGGTATTTTCCAATACCTGGCACTAGCAGCGATCGCTTGTAAGTGTAGAGCATAACCAACCGTTTCATACCAAAATTCTTAGAGGATGAGTGAAGGAGCGATCGCTATTTTTATCAGCGATGCCTACGTGTAGCGACCTGTAATGCTAATCGCTCAGACCTAGTTATTCGGTGAATCAAGCGAGGAAATTAGAGATGATGTAGGGTGCGATGAGACATCATGAGGTTTCATTTCTCAACCCTGGCGTTACCTACTTCAAGTAAGTCAAGTTAAAATTAGTCTAATTATTAGACTAAAAACTGATGACTGATATTGAAGCAGAGTACGACTCTCACCGGGTGCTACAACTGCTAAAATTTATGCGATCCATTCGCTGTAAGACTTTGCATCCCCGCGACTTTATTGAAAAGTACCAACTAACCCAAGCTCAACTCGCCGAATTGCTAGGCATTTCGATACAGCTTGTCAAAACTTGGTTTGGGCGAGAAGAACCACGACAACCAGAACAGAAGTATTTGGATCGGCTTGCTGAAATTGATGCCCTCTTGGAAATCAAAAAAGTCATCGATGAGAAAATTCCTCCTCACCTACAAGCACTATTTAACCTCAGCAAAAAGTCTAATGATTAGACCAAGTATATTGACACTGTTGGTTGGCGAACTTTATTGTGTTTGATAAACGTTTGTCGCAGATGAATCATGATGACCACTAGCTTTGTATCTAGTGCTGACAACCTCAACACACCCATACTCAGTCAATCCGATTTCCAGACAGTCCCAAACAGAGAACCACTCAAACATTTATTAATTGGTTCTTCTAAAGCTGTAACCAGCACAATTCACTATTTAAAGGTGATTGGCTATGCAGACGTTGACGATTGGAGCCAACTGCTACCAACTGGCAACCCAGGCGAGGTAATGAGTATCTTAAGCCGTCATATCTTGGTGAAATAGCTCTAAAACTACCTTTGAATGAGTCTAATCGACCGCGAACTAATTCTCGACACTAAACATGTTGCCAAGCATCTTCCAGATACTCCACAGATGCAACAGCTACTTCAAAAAGAAGGAAGCGCTCATGTATTTAATGATGAATCCACAATATCTATAGTTACTCAAGCAATCATAGAAAAAGGAGAGTTTACGGGGTTTACTCGCGGACATGAACGCTATGGACTGTACTTTGACGAACCAATTGGATATCGTATCAGTATCGATGGCACTAAAATTCCACTTTACTACGCCCAGATGAAAGTAAAAGGAAACAAATACCATGTTATCCCACGCACAAAACCTAGCCGATAACTGGGAGTTTACAGAACTATGGATAGACCCAACTGCCTCGCCTCCTTACGTTCTGATTTTATTGAGCGACAGTTCCGGTAAGAGCTGTGTTTATGACCCAAATCAAAATTATCAGTTGGCGTTTTCTAGTGAGAGCTACGAAGAGGCAAAACTCTGGTTGCTTGAAGATGAATACGAGCGAGTCGAGGGAAGGCTACCAGCTTCAGTAGCAGCCTGAGCAGCATCTTGCCACACGAGCGTAATTTACACCCCCAACTTACTGGGGGTTATTTGTTACCTTTGCCCCAGTAACTTGATTTTAGGTATTATTCATCACCTATAACCCAAGGTTGATTTTGTTGGATTAACTGGTTAATTACTTCTGGTTTTATCGGACTGTAATAGCAGAAGATAACGGCATTATGTACTGTTGCAGTTTCGCACGAGGGCATATTGCCATTGCCAACTAAAACCATCTTTTGAGGTACAAACACCTCGTAGCTAACTAGCTTCCATTCGTGGTCAGGGTTGTTTTTGTAACCAGCAGTCCACACTATCGGTTCAATCTCAGCGATCGCATCATTAACTCCAGTACAAATTTCCATTCCCCCTGTCAGTTCATATCCTGGTGCATTGAAGCTAGGAAAAGTCTGGATGGAGGTTAAGAGCGTATCACCTCTTAGCTCATTAAACTGTTCTAATTCTTGCAAGTTCATTTGTCGTCTCCCAAAATTGTTTGTTCGCCAGGAAAAATGCACCAATATCCACCACCAACGGCAGGGTGTTGTCTTTTTAGTGTTTTACCTATCCTTTTGGCAATCTTGTAACAGTCTGTAACACTATTAGCCCAGTGAGCATCCCCTTGTTTTGCGGCATCTATCCCAGAAATAGCTCTACTTTGCAAAGGCTTGGCTGTACCAACCAATCTCTGGGAATTGTTAATCTGTCCATTTGCGTCTGCTGCATAATGCTTCCCGTCCCTGGATTGCCAGATATAGTAAACAGTGCCACCTACAATAGCAACTCCAACCAGTACACATCCTACCCCAGCCGTGCCTGCACAAAAAGCGGCGGGTGCAAGTATTGCCGGATTCGCTTTAACTGAGCGCGTTGGCAAAGCAGTTCCAGATATAACAAGGCTTGTTGTTATGGCAATAATTTGACGGAAGTTTATTTTTGACTTGAATTTAAGCATATTTTAATGGCTTTGGTTCATGTATTGCTCTGTGGTTCGCTAATTTAAACGGGTTTTTATGTACTTTTGCATCCTATCAAATATGGGCGTATTTGTACCGTGATTGGGTCAATATTGGGTAATATATTTGAGTAACCCTTTTTTGTGCCAATTCTGGGGCAGATCTGAAACAATAGAAGCGCCAAAGTAGCAATATGAATGCAGTAGAATCAAACCCCAGAAAGGATGAAATGCCCAAAAAGGATGAAAGGTTAGCCATTCCGGCGCTTGGTGAGTATTACAATGATTTACTCCATGTGGACTCATGGGTAAATGGTCGTACTAAGGTTGTGCAGGCACAGTCTCTTTTGTGTACCAAGCTTCAGGAGCGAGATAAGTTAATCAAAGAGCGAGTTGAGTACTTAGCCAAAAAGCGGGGAATTACCTTTGATGAGATGTGGGAGCAAATTCTTAATGGCACTGCTCAAAAGATGACCCCCGGTGAGGAAGGGCTAGATTATAAACTGGGGGATGAAGGGTAATTCTTAGAGGAAAAGGGCGATCGCGGTTTGGGATGCGATCGTCTTTGTTTGTGGAGAGTGATCGCACCCATCAATACACCGAGACAGGGAAGTGATAGGTGCAATTCCCCTTAATTACAGTAAGCCTAGATCCTGAAGGATTTTAAGTAGAGAGAGAACAACAGACACAACAGAACCTACATCCT
This sequence comes from Halotia wernerae UHCC 0503, assembly GCA_034931985.1. GTDB lineage: Bacteria > Cyanobacteriota > Cyanobacteriia > Cyanobacteriales > Nostocaceae > Halotia > Halotia wernerae. The sequence continues at coordinate 32,583 of JAYGHB010000124.1, read as the reverse complement.
TCAGAACTTCAAGCAATCTTCGCCAATCCCAAGGAGTTTTTCCCTTGTCAGGGTCTTCTTTAGGATTTTCAGGCTCGGTTGAGCCACAGCCTAATGCGGTTAAAATAGAATAAAGCACAATTCAAACTCCAATGTTTGTGTAGCCGTTGGTTGAGTACCAGTCAACCAAAATTGATCCATCGACTTTGTTGATAGCCTTTGGTTGAGTACCAGTCAATCAAAGGCTATTGATCTGTTTAACTTTGCTTTTTTTTGGGAAGCCATATATTTTCTACCTTGATTTGAAGGTAGGCTTTGACCAGCCCTAACAAGCAAAACCCAGTCATAATTTTGATCCAAAGCTCAGGTTTATCTTCTTTAAGCCAGCTATAGCGCAAAGCTTCTAGTTCTCCCCGCCATTCTTCTAAAAGGATTTTGGATGGCCAACCTTTTATATGGCTTTTTTCTCTGATTTCTACTGATGACTTTGGTGTTATTAGGTTAGGCAGGTACTTCAGCCACAGCCGCCGCGGCTCCAGCACCAGCCGTTTCAGCCACAGCCGCGGCGGCACCAGACCCAGCCATTTCAGCATCAGATCCAGCAGTTTCAGCACCTGATCCAGCCGTTTCAAATTTATTCTGACTAACGTTTTCCATAAACTGTTTAGATCCTGCATTGACTCAAGCTCCTGCTAAACCAGGTTGACCTGTCATTGAACGCATCTTTAATTGGTCACGATAGTCTTGTACTTCTTGAAGTACTTTCTGCCCTGAACCAGTTACTATGTAGTATTTACGACGCGCACCTCCTGTTTCATCCTGTTCGCTTCCCCATTGCCACGAAACCAGTCCTTTTTTTTCTAGCCTGTTCAATGTGGGATACAAACTACCAAATCCACTGGGTATTGGCCTACCTTCATTTAATCCATCCAAGATTTCAAGGCCATACATTGTTTGAGTCCCCATCAGAGTTAAAATATCTTCCTCTAAGGCGGAAAGCCTAATTCCATTTACTTCATCCCGTATCTTGTTCATACTTGTTATTGAACTCTTATTGCTTTCTATAGTAATAGATAAACATATAAGTGTGTTACTTTATCTAGAAAGTAGGTTCAAAAACTTTATGGCGATCGCGTCTAATCCCTTTTCCTCTAAGAATAATGGCGATCGCCATTATTCTTAGAGGAACATGGCAAAAAACCTGTTCATAGTACTTATGAGCAGACTGGAAAGTAAGAAGTATTTATGAGGCGATCGCAGCATAACCGCATCGCCTTCTAAATACTTATTTACTGCATTACTGCATCAATTACTGCATTACTCTTCTACGTCCTTAAGTGCTTCATTTAGGAGGAACCGCACAATCTCAACCTTTTTTCTTCTAGTCCTTGCTGCTAACATAGACAGTTTTTGGTGCATGGACTCTGGTAAATCCACAGTTAATCTAATTGTTGCTTCTTTAGGGCTTTCGGGTTGAAGTTGAGACATTAAACTAGGCTTGGTTGATTGTACTGTCTTAATTGGGTTAGGCTCTGGCGATGTCTGTTTGTTGGAAAGTTGCTCATTTTGGGATACAACCACACTTTCCGCTTCTTTATCCTCCGTTACCTGGGTTGGGGAATCCTCCGGCAGCGCCGAATCACCGTAAACAAACTCATGAGCTAGGGCATCATTTAGGGACTTTCGAGGTTTTTTAGTACTCATTTCAACATCCCCAGAATTTCTTTAAATAATCGCTCATACTCCCGCGCTGACTCTGTTGCTTGACGGCCGGGTAAATCCCAAATTGTAGCAGACTGACCAAAAGTATCTGCGATCGCCTGTTTTTGGTGAATCACAGTTTTTAGTACAGTCGCCTCCTTAGATTTAGATAACAGTGCGATCGCTTCACCCAATAATTTCGTACCTTTAACAGCACGACTAATAAATATTGCTGCTTGGGGCGCACCACCGCGTACAGATTGAGCTTGTCTAATTAGTCGCACAGCATCACTCGCGGATTGTAAATCTAACCCTGTGGGCTGACAGGGAACTATAGCTAAATCAGCCCTAAATAAAATTGCTCTGCTGGCCTCAGATAAACCAGCTGGGCCATCTACTATTAGATAGTTTTCGCACAATTCACGGATGACTTCTCGTCGAGTTGCTTGGTGGCCACCGACCAACGCAAGACGTATGGATGCCAAGTTTTGGGTTCTTGATACTATGTTTTCATCTGAAGCTACTTGTACCTCCAGCTTAGTAGCCTCAGCACGACGTTGTTGACGATACTCAACAAGCTCATTTGCTGAATCCGAGTTAAGGTAGAGCAAAGCACGTTTTAAATCTTGAAAAAAAGGCGCTTCGACTTCTTCTTGACGTAATGCGTTATCTATTTCAGCAATAGCTAAACCAAAGTAGTCATTTACTAAACTTTGACGTAAAGTGGGTTGCAAATTGATATATACTTCCAGTCCTTCAAGTAATTCAAAATACTGGAGAGTGCTGATTTTTTGTTGTATTGCAAAATTTCTTAAAATATCTAGTTCTTTGTTTAAATTTTGCCACTTTCCTACATTAGCAAGCCAGTCTAGCCAGTCAGCATAAGCATTGATCATTCCTGACGTGTTCTGTAACTGCTTCCACAAATCTAATCTGTCTTTTAATATTTCTTCTGCCTCTAATAAATCCCGCAGATGTACTCCAGCAAAATTTACACATGACTCATAATAACTAACTTTATCTTCATCAGAAATATCACCAAAACCATCAAGATTAGCAACTCTAGCCATTAAAGCGCGGTCTGACAATGTTAATTGTTCATCAGCTGTTTCTAGGAGTATTTGATATACCTCCCCTGCTTTGACTGGATCGCCAACTGTAGCCCATAATTTTGCTAAACATAGCAGAATTTGAACTCTACGTTCACCCCCTTGCCATGCTTTTTCTAGGAATTCACTAGCTTGTGTTTTCTGCCCTAAGTTATAAAGAGCAGCACCACGCAATCCTGCCAATGCTGGTGACAGTTCAGAAATTACACTTGGCAATAATTCAATTACTTCTTGGAAACGTTGAATATTTAAAAGTAGTTCTGCATAACGTTGTTGCAACTCTTCTGTCTTTTCGGTAATTGATTGATATATTTGCAAAGCATATTCAGTATTATCAATTGATACGTAAGAATCAGCTAAAGCAAGTAGTACATTAATAGCTTTGGGATATTTATCTTTGAGTTTCTCTAGTTGGGAAATACGTTCTCCTGGTTCAATTTCTAATAACCGCATCAATTGTTCATTGAGTGTAGCTCCTTCTATTGTTGGTAAGGGTTCTTGAAGAACCAAGGACAAATGCAAAAGTTTTCGTACTTCGTTAGCTTGGCGTAACCTCTCTAATTCGGGTAAAAATTCTTGTGCTAAAGCCTGGGCAGAACGTAATAATTCTGGGGCATTAGTTTCTTTATAAATCTGGAGATGGGCAGAAACTAACTGCTCAACTAATCTCCCAGAAACAGGTAGAGCAAAAACAGCAGACCTTTTGACTTTGAACAGTTCCACTAACTGTTCATTTTGTTCTGTGTTGGCGTACAGTGCAATTAATGTTCGGAGAGCGTTACTATCATTGTTATCAGATTGTTGGAGTAACTTCTCCTCGACTTGGGTGGTCAACCCAGCAGCAATCTTTTGTTCGAGACGACTTTGATTAATTTCTTGAACTGAAGTAGTTGACCTAACATAGTCATTATTTAATTGTTTAATTACTTTACGAAATTGGTTTTGCCATGTTCTAAAATCTTTTACACTTACTTGTTTTTTGGCAACATCAACATCATTTAAAGCTTTGATATGAGCTTCTATTTTGAATACAGTATTGTTAAGGTCATTTTCTCTTACAGTGACATAGACAAAATGGGTATAGTCAGAATGTGTTGCGGACATTAAACTACTAATTGTGAACCCAGCTTGGCGAAGTTTTCGGTGAATTTCCTCAGCCTGTCTTTGTTCATCACACTGAAGACGTAGCCCTATTTGATCAGCACGTTTCTGTTTTGTCACAATTTCATATCGAAACGCCATTACAGTCGCAATCCTTTTTCAAAAAACTCTTGACAAAGTTTACGCAGTTGGGCAATATTGCGCTCATCGTGATAATAGGTGAACATTTCGATATTTTGATTCACCCCTCCAGCAGTTAAATTTAGGGAACCATCGATTGCACCGTAACGACCAACATATGCTTTTGCGTGCAATTCGGGAAGTGTTCGTACTTGAATGCGATCGCTTTTATTGCTGAGTTGTCTCAATAAAGGATAATACTCTTTATCGCTACCTACTGTAATGTACACTTTACCGCCATTGGCAGCCATTTGATGCAGAATGTCAAACAAGTGTAATGCTTCTTGTTTTGTCTCTACAATTTCTCCAAAAGAGACATAGTAGGGTTTTTCTAAACGGAAATTTGTTACCCAAGGCGAGACAATCCCAAACTCGTAACTGCCCTCTAGTTGTGATGCTAAAATCTCATTGAGCAGAAAGTTGTAAAGCATTGCCTGACCACTGGGTTGCAATTGAGTTGATTGCTTTGCCACTGGCGGAACCTCACTTGATAGGACGAACTGTTACTTGAATGACAGGTACTTCGTTTGGTCTTAAATCGTTAGGGTAGATGGTTTGAATATCAGTAATCATTGGGTAAACCATACCGATATCTGTGTCGATGCCTGCGTCCGTCAAGTAGCTAATTGTGGCACAGAGGGACGCAAGATTATCGCTTCTTACCCGTAAATAAATCGTTTGACAGCCATTTTCCAGCAAGGAACTCATTCTGTCACAGATGCTAGCACCGCTTACAGTGCCATCTAATTCTAAGGTTTGAGGAGTGCGAACCTGATTTAACCATTCCGTCAGTAAAGGACGGTTCAGCAGGTGACGGCTTAAACCTGGTGATTCGATGTCGCCACTGCGGTCGTCTAAGCAACTAGAGCAGTTGCAGCGACAATTTAAAAGCATCCGGCGTTCTACCCCTGCTTCAAATGCTTTACGTGCTTCAGGTAACGAAGCACCATATTCGGCAATGCCATAGGCAACTTGTTCTGCTTCGCGTTGTTCAATGAAGGTCAGAACTTCATCAGCTAGGCGTTTTATTGTGTCAAGGTCTAAGCTCATGGTTTTTGGACTCTAAGGTAGATGAACCTAGTAAGCTAGAATTGGCTAATTTCACATCAGATGACGACGCTTTAGCTAGCGTCAATTTTTTCTGCCCATATTTTTTTGAACGAGCTACCCTGCGTTACCAAGCATTTTGCACGTTTATTAGCTGTCTTAACTTTTTCTCCGACCCATATTTGAACGGGCAGTCCTGCGCTGTTCAAGAAGTTCTTCCTGGAGCAAATTTTGCTTGTTTTCGTCTTGCCAATCCCTGATCAGTCGCTTCAGCGCTACATTTACGATGTCTTGTAAACTTGGGGCATCACTGGTTCGATTGGGAGCAAGCATTTGCTCGCATGAGTGTCTAATTGTGTACAACTGGGCATAAATTTCATCTGGAATCCGTGCTTGGTGAGGCAATGGTTTTACCGCTGCTACATATCTCACCCCAGCATAAATACACAGACATAATTTCTGCTACCATGTATGCTTGTATGCAAGCTTAATTAGGCTATAGGAAAAGCAAAGTAATGTTTGAATTGGTTATCAAAGGCGTGCCTGTAAAACGCGGTCAGGCGTGCGAGCATATGAGTTATGTCGCCAGCATCACATTTGGAGATGTTGCACGATTGCTGAATGACGGTCATCTATATATACCGAATATCCCAGATTTACCAGACTTTGCTCAACGCAAACTTAACGTGACACGAGTCAAGGCGATCGCTCGGTATATTCTGGAGACTTATCAAAATGGAACTACGTTTTTCCCGCCGATTTGCGTTAACGTTCAGCCATCGCCAACTTACAGAGATGGCAATATCTACCTTCCTTACCATTCGGTTAGTTTGCGTTTAACCGACGGTCAGCATCGATGCTATGGCATTCGCCAAGCATTGCAAGACATACAGGCACAAGAGTCGGAGTATGCCATTATCCTTTCACAATTAGAAATTGGCGTATTGATATATGCAGGACTGTCATTAGAAGAGGAACGCCAAGCTTTCCGCGACCAAAATCTATTAGTCCAAAGACCCAGTGTGTCGCTATCCCATGCCTTTGACAAGCGATCGCTCACGGTTTTAATCGCCAAAGACTTGATCTGCCGAGTTCCTCAGTTCCGTGACAATGTGGAGACGGTGGAAAACGGCTTAGGTAAGCACAATCCCAAGTTACTGACCTTATCAACCTTAGTCACCGCTACTCAACGTATGTTCCCCAATTTAAAATCTCAAACCGATCTGGAACCTCTGATTGATTGGGCGACAACATTCTGGGCAGCAACCGCAAGCATTATCCCTAACGATCCTTGGAGGATTATGAATAAACAGGAACGTGCTACCCAAAGACAGGAGTTACTAGCAGTCAGTGCTGTTGTTTTTCAAGCCTTGGGTATGTTAGCTCATGATTTGTTAGTAGAAAGAGTTCCGGCAGAAGATTTGGTTACAGCAGTTTTCGACCAAACCCGCTACAAAATAAATCGCAGAATGAATTAATTACTGGCTTTGATTATTTCCGTCTGTGGCACGATTGATTGCAATTTGCTGTAAGTGGTTGAGTGGACTGCAAGAAATAGACTGGCAGCGCGACTCCCAATTGTGGCGAGAACGAGGAGTAACCCAAGTTGGTGCAAGTGGAGAACCAATCATTTCCAACACAAAGACAAATGTTGATGCTTGCAATCGGGTTTTGCGTGAGTTTGTCGGTATTATTTCGATGAGCAATGTATCGTGAAGGGGTCAAAAGCAAGGAAAGGAGTATGCGGTATTATTGATAACTATAATGTTGGATAATACATAAGCAACATGGCGGACTACAATCTCGCTGGATTATCTACACGCTCCTTTGAACAATTAATCCAAGCGATCGCACTCAAGGTAGTTAGTCCTGGAGTTGTGGTATTTGGTGATGGCCCAGACGGAGGACGTGAAGCCACTTTTAATGGTCTGACTCGTTACCCATCTGAAGATCATCCTTGGAATGGATATATTGTAATTCAAGCCAAATTTCGACAACGACTTCAAAATTCACAAGAAGATGGTGAGTGGGCGCTGAAGCAGCTAAAATCTGAACTTGAGGATTTTGCTAATCCAAAAAAACGTCGTCGCCAACCTGATTATTATATTTTCGCTACAAATGTTGTTTTAACACCTGTACAAGATAAGGGTACAAAAGATAAAGCAGACGATATCTTTCAGGAATTTAAAGATAGCGTTCCTTTGAAGGGATATGATATTTGGGATTATGACAAAATTAGAGTTTTTCTAGATAATTTCGAGGATATTAGGCGAGCTTACACAGGTTTTATAACTCCTGGTGATGTTCTTTCCCAGATTATGGACTTTATCGAACCGCGCAAGGAATTATTTGCTGACCAGTATACCAACTCAGAGGATATTGAGTTACTGGTGCAGAAGGTGCGATCGCATTTCGATAAGACGATACAAAATGAATGCGAAACCTTGTGTACATTCAATCTCCTCTATTCTCCTATGCGGGGGAATCTCAGCCAAATTTATGTACAGACTAAGCTTAATGAATCGCAACAGTTTAGCTCAGAGGAGTTTAGTCAAGAACGGCGATTATGGGAAGAGGTAGTGCGGAGAAACTCTAAGTTAATCGTGTTGGGTAAACCAGGTGCGGGTAAAACTACCTTACTGCAATATATTGCTGTTCACTGTGATGAGGTTGATTTTCAATCCAAGCTCATACCTGTTTTTATCAGTTTAAAAACCTTGGCTGAGAATGCTAAAAGTGCAGATGAAATTAGTTTAATAAGATACATTTGCAAAAAATATTGCCGCAGTCAGGTTTCAGCACAAAAATTAGAAGTATTACTGAAAAATGGTAGATTATTATTTTTGTTGGATGGCATGGATGAAGTTATAGAAGATAAAATTCAAGCAGTTGTGAAAGAAATTCATCAGCTGGTTGATGAATATGGTGATAATCTAGTTATAGTAAGTTGTCGAAAAGAGCATCAAGCATATAAATCTAAAGTATTTGGTAATTTTACTTTATGTAAAGTAGCTGATTTTGAACAACTACAAATAGAAGAATTTATCAGAAATTGGTTTTTTGAGCCTCCTGTTGAAAAGTTTAACGAAAGAACAAGTAAATCAAATCAGTTAATTAAAAAGCTGAGAAACCGAAAAAACAAGCGCATCAAAGAACTAGCTGATACACCATTGTTACTTCACCTTATCTGCCTTATCTACCAAGAAAAAGGGGATTTACCTGCGACAAAAGTTGACCTTTATAAAGAAGGTATAAACCTATTGGTAGAAAAATGGAATCAATTTAATGAGCGTGTTCAAGTGGATGTGGTTGAATTGAGAAAAGCTGTAAGACGGATAGCATTTATTACCTTTGAGCAGGGTAAGTCCGATTTTAATGAAAAGGAAATTTCACGTTTAATTGAAAATAATCCTCACAAATTGTCTGAGATTGAAGTTATATCTGGTTTGTTGATCAGAAAAACATGGCATAATTATAATTTTTCTCATCAAACTTTTCAAGAATATTTGGTATCTGAAGAATTATTGAGTGAGCAATATGGTTGGAAAAAACTTCTTTCTCACCTTAGTGAATCACGCTGGCGTGAAGTGTTTTTTATGGTTTTATCACAGTTAGAATTAGCTGATAAACTTATACAATTAATGAAACAGCAAATTGATGGGCTACTTGCAGATGATGAGAAGTTGCAGCAATACCTAATATGGGTAAATCAAAAATCTGTTGCATTAACAATTCCTTGCAAACCAGTGGCAGTTCGTGCCTGTTACTTTTTTCATGCTCTTGCCCGTAATTTTGCATTGTTGGAACTGCCTGTTCTAAATATCGAACAAAACTCCAATCAAAAAAAACGCTGGACTCCTGAACTTGACCGAGTTCTTGACCCTAAAATTGGTATGGAAGTTGTCAAGGTTAGCTATTATATCGTTGAAATCGGTTTGAGCAATATTTTAGGAGTCGCTCTTGAGCACGCTATTGATACTAATAATTTTCGCAGCCTTAAGCGTAATATCGATATGCTTAATGAGCTTCATTTTCAAATAAATCCAGCAATAATAGAACTTTTGGAACAACTACCTTTAGAAAAAAGCCCTAATAAAAAAGTGCAGCAATGGTGGAAGGACAATGGCATACAATGGGTATCTCAATTCAGAACTTTGATGGTTAAGCATCACAATATTGGTCACGATTGGCAGTTTAGTCATCAGCAGTTAAAATTGCTTAAACAATATTATGATGGTAATAAATTTTTAGTAGCTTGCTTAAATAGTGGTTGTAAAATATCTCCCGAAGTCCGCGCACTTATTGAAGATAACCTATTCTTACCTCTTGATTCCTCACCCAGCTAAATACTCCCGTATAGCACGCAGCATACTTGCACTACCTTTACTGTTAACCAAAAGAATTGGCGCAAGATGCGATGGACGATTCGCTTCAATAAAACCTGTGGCGGCGTGTTTAGCACTAGCCGTCACCATCACAACAATGTCAGAATTTCTCACCCACTGACGCAGCCTATCGTTACCTCCTTTGTCATGGCTGAGATAAACTGTCACTTCTTTACAAGCTGTTTCTAAAATACTTTTTACTCTGATTGCTGCGGTTTCTGTGAGAGTGTAAATAAGAACAGATTTACTCTTGAGTTTTTGAAAAACATTCGCCTCAACTCCCAGGTTTTGCTCGACTAAACTCGCTGGTTCGTCAAGCAAATCTGGAAGCGATTCTCCTAAGTGTAAATCTTTTACCAAAGCGCGAAAGATTCCCCTTTGCACTTCATCAATACGTTCTGTAAAACGGCGTAAAGTTTCAGCCGTAGCAAATAGAAGTTGTTCGCGCTTTTCTAGGGCTGGGCAGGGATATGATATTAGTACATCAATTAAGTCAAGCATCCAATCAACTTTTTTGGGTGAGGCGAACCTGTCCCAAAGCTCCAAAGCATAGTCTACAATCTCTGTATATTTTGCTGTATTAACTCCCAAGGTTAAAATAGCGATCGCTAAATCATTGAACAAAACCAAATCAACATCCCCACCCTCTGTACTCAGGACTAGCAGTTCTAGCAATGAGTAATAAAGGCTCTCGAACTCGCCACGGGGAAATTGCTCATCTTTCTGAAAAAATCCCAGCAAGTAAGGAAGCGCATCATGCAGGATAGACTCAGCTGTTGAGCCTACTTTACTTAACAATTCGTCAAATTCTGCCACCGCTTGTGGTTGCATCAGCAAGCTAGTAACATCCCACTCGGCAGAACCCTGGCGTGCAGTGTATAACGCTCGTTCCCAGGTTGGCTTTTTATCAAGTTGCGATAACCACTCCAACCAATTCGTTGGGACAGATAAAGCTGTTGGAGTGTCTTTTGTTGTACCTTCCTGGCTTCCCCGCAGTTGAGTAAGAAAATCTTGGTTCCAACGTACCTTCAGCAAGGCTGTTTGCTCGTCAGCAGTCAACTCGTCAAAAGCTTGCAATACAGCTTTTTCCACTGCCAAAGTTTGCAACTCGTAGGCGCATTGAAGGAGCAAGCGAACTTTCTCTTTCGACGACGGAGCATTACAAAGCAATGAAAAAGCTTGATCAAAGTCTCCGTTTTTGGATAGCTGTTCGGCTTGTTGTAGGGGGTCGCCTTCGCTGTTCGGGGTAGCATCTTTTAGCAGTGCAGCTAACCTTTGCAAATAGCTGCGGTGAGTTTCTTGAACTTCCCCAATTGCCAGCAGTTCGTCCCGAAGTGCAGGTTTCGTTGGTTCTCCACCCACCGCCAGCAGCATAAATAATTTCAGTACTTCTGGGATTTTACTGCCTGCACGGACAGCAAAAAGATTGTTGTAACGCGGGAAAACTACTTCTTGGAAATAGGTTACAGCACTGCTTGGGGCGTTATTGTCCTCAAAATGTTGCAGTTCAGTGCGGTATACTGCCTTCAGCAGAGCTTGGGTAACGGCAAAGGGGCGGCGAACCTGCAAAAGATTGCCTAGTTCCGGGAGGGTAAGCAACTCGTTCCATTGCTCTAGTTCCGCTAAGAGTTGCACCCGCAAAAACAGCAGATTCAGCGCATCCAGACGATGCTGGTCTACAAGGTATTGTAGTGAGTTTTCCGCAGTAGTGCGATCGCCTGCTTGCAATGCCATATAAAAGTCTCGCAGTACGCGACCTGTGGGACGGGGAATATCTGCGACCCGTTTCACCCGTCTCTCACTCACTCGGCGCATCTGCTCTAGTGCTTCCCAAACATCCGTCGCTTGTCCGCACAGTTTGACCGCAGCGCCTCCAGTAAATTCGTAAACTGCTAATTCTATAGGGTCTTGGGGGTTTAGTTGCGCTCTTTGTCCGCGAAATGTCGAATATGTGGGGCCAACAAACGCCATTAATTCTTCACTCAAACGGCGTAATTGGCGTTCCGAAAGGGCGATCGCGTACCAATCTACACTCTCGGAACGCCAGCAGGGAAGAATTGTTGGCTGAGGTTCGCCTTTGGTCAACAACTCGACCCAAGGACGGATTTTGGCTTGTTTTCCTTCGCCACGTTCAATCTTGCCAAGGTCAAATTTGTTGTCAGTGCCAAAAAACTGCTCTAGGAAGTGGCGGATATCTGCGTTGCTGGTATTAGTCATCGCTTTTGAATATCACATATTGGCATTGTATAAATGTGGAAGATTTATATCACGCAGAGACGCAAAGGCGCAGAGAGAATAGGGAGTTTTAGATTTCAATACATAAAATTTCATTCCATGATTCAGCAACGGCTACTTTTTAAATTACGAATTACGAATTACGAATTACGAATTACACCCCATCGGTTAGTGAAAATCACCTGTTGTTCGGCGATCGCTTCTGGGGATGTTTCGTAAGTTACAACTTCCTCATTGATTGTAATACCGTTGTATGTGAAGTTCATCGAACCAGCAAGATAATACCCATCTCCCAGGATACCTTTTGCGTGGAGTTCTTCGGTAATGTAGAATCGCACGGGAACGTCCTGATAGTCAGTTTTGCCTTTGATTTGTTCAATAAATCTGTGGTTGTGAGAGTCGGGACGGGTAGCAATGTGTACAGTTGTTCCCCGTTCGGCTAAAGTGGCGAGGACTTGGGAGAGGCGAATGCGGGAACGACTCCATGAGGGTTCTAAGCATAGGAAGGTGTTGGCGGTGTTATCGATAACGGGAATGTCAGATATCCACGGAGAAACAAGCCACACGCATTGGCTGGGGGTGATAAGTTCGGCAACGAAGATTGTTTGGAGTAAGTCAGGGATTTGGCGGGAACTTAGGCGGGAGTGAATATAGCGGGATGACATTTCTTTTTATTCTTGACGTGGATCTAACTGGGGCGGATGCCAACCCGCTTCTACCCAAAAACGACGAGCAACTTGAATCGAAGGCTCATCCCGACGTTCATCATTGAAGTCAAAACGATGGCTAGTAGCTCTCCCTGTAGAAGTTGTACCTACAATTTTTGTCCCGTCTTTTGTCCAAATAAAATGCTCAGACCATTGTTGCTGACGGGGATGAAATAGAGGGACTTGTTTTTGAGTGTTGGGATCAGTACCTACTGTAAAATTATAGTGACGCTCATTACAGCGATGACAAGCTAATGCCAAATTATCCAATTCATCAGAGCCACCCAAAGACTGCGGCATGATATGGTCAATGGTAAAACGGTCTGGACTCAAGTATTCTGGAGAGTGACAGTATTCGCAGAGATATTCAGCTCGTTTTCTTACAAGTCTTCGAGTTTGTTCGGACACCATTTACTTTTGGCTGCTAGTTGAGCGTTAATCAAGGTAAATATTCGCTCAAGTTCGGAAATGCCTACATATTCAGCTTCTTCTTCAGGAGTGAGCGCATCAGTTTTTTTCTTCTGCAACAGTTCTTCAAAGCGAGACTGTAGCTCATCGGTAAATTTAAAAAGATAAATATCACCGAATTCGCTCATCCTGATACCAGAAGATATTAAGGATGAGGGTTGAACCATCAATTGAGTAGTCATTGTGTGTTCACAGTGCCTTTGGTTCTATTGTGCCTCAATTAATCAATGATTATAACGGTGTGGAGGAGTGCAATCGAGTAATTTTCAGATAATTCTACGTATAGGAACTTTTGCCGATGTTATCGATAACCTGACTTTTCCCGTTAAGTCGTGAAACAACGAAATAGCAAGGGTTTTACAATATATTTTATTCTCAACAACTTAATTTTAATGACAATCAATCACGAGAAAATAGGGCTTTGGGTTAAGGATATAGTAAGCGATCGCTCTATCAAGGAGATAACGGGAAAAGTCAGATCGATAACGAGCATACTAGATATTCAGGGAAAAACGAGCCACACGCACTGACTACGGTTGCTGAGTTAAGCGGCGAAGATTGTTTAGAGAGATTTAGAAAAACATCATTTAGGTATGATGGAAGATTTGTTTACTGTGAATTAACGACATCACGGTATTGGTATGTAGACAATTTACATGAGGGTAAAGCTGCTCACTTAGAAGTTTTTGATAAAAGAGGATTTCATATTGGAGAAGCTGACTTGCAAGGTAATATTGATACTGCTAAAAAAGATAAAGACAAAACTATTGATTTATCCTGATAAATACTTGCTCCTCAGCTATTCACTTTAATATCACTGCATAGCTTCTATTACTCGCAACTGCACTGCAAAACCAAGGTAATGTCTTTGTACCCCCTCCACCAATGGATAAACCTGCAAAAACCCAAGTTCCATCGGTTCCACTGCTAAACTCAAAATCGCTGACTTTAAATCTCCTCTCGCATCAGGAGGCGCTATCAGCGAAACCGATGCACCTTGCTTAAACGCTTCCTCTACTTGTTCGCGCCAGTCGGGTTCATTCAGCCAAACTGTAAAATCGCCCACTTGCAAAACATCCAGTAAAATTTCTCTATCTGCGTCGGGAATCACAGCAAAGGGATTGTAGGAAGATAAGGCGCGAGAACGAATAATATTTCCCCTCGCCCACAACAGCCCATAAATCACTTGAAACCGCCAATAGGGATTAGGCTGCACTAAACCAAGATGCAACAATGCCTGATCCAACTGGTCATCGTTGCTGGCGACATAGGCAAACACCCGCGCATCAATTTCAATACCTAAACGCGCTTCTTCTTGATGCCACAAACGAATCAAATCCAGCAGTAGTTTATCGGTTTCTGGGGTACTTCCAGGACGCAAAACTCGTGCGTTAATTGCAGTCATCACCGGATGCGTTACCAAAATCCTCTCAGAGGACAGGACTTTGCGGAGGCGAACGCTTGCCTGTTTTAATTCACCATGTCCTGCGGCGAACCGCACATCTGCCATTGCATCGGCAACATCCGCGCTAGTTTGGGTTAACTCCAGTAACCGCGTCAGTTCCGAGTCCACAATCTCAAAATCCGCAGGTTCTAAAGCACTCCCCGCCAAGCGGAAAAAATTCGCCGGATCAGCAGCATAGCGCCGCAAGATTTCCTCAATCACCCCGCCGCCGCCAATGGTAGATTCAGTTATCCAAATTTCTTCTAGTCCCTCAGAAATAGCAGGTGCATCTGGTGGACGCGGGCCAGGATCGATATCTAAAATCAGGTCGCCCAAATCAAAATGAGGACACAATTGTCCGCAAGCATCCAGCAGCGCCCCTCCCAAGGTCGCTTTAAAACGTAACGCTGCCCAAGAATGCCACTCTTCATCAGGTTCTGACCAGAGAATCGGTGTTAGGTCATTTAATATAGTTTGGATGATATCTGCGTTGCCAAGTGCCAGCAACCTATCATGTACCCTCTGCCGTCCCTGAATTTGTTCCGGTGCAGATTCCCCTTCTTCCAGTAAGGTTTCCTCAACATTCAATGTTTGGAAGATATTGTCCAGAACCCTTGCCATTTCTTGACCCATATTTTCACCTAAAAGCGTCTCAAAAGCTTCAGGCAGGGAGATTTGGTCTACCAAGGCACGGGCGGTAAGCATCGATATATATATTTGATAAAGCCACTCTCGTTGAAAGACATTTGTTAACTCACACAATCTCGCATCTATCAATACCCGATATCGGAAATATGCCGTGCGAAACGCCCGAATTTTCTCTTGATTGGAATCGCTGGGACTGATGCTGAAATTGGGCGGAATACAAAAGCGAAATACTAGACCGTCAACAGATTGGGAAAATCCCATAGATGCTGGACTACCATCTTGTCTCTGGGTGAAGCGAATTGTCGTATCGATTTCCTGGCCATTGTCGAAGCGAATGTTAGCATGGGATGCGATCGCAAACCGCCGCACTTCCAAGGGTGATTGTTGAGTGTGAGTAAAGCAACAAACTTCTGTGATAATTTTGCACCAGGGGGAACCTTGAGGCAGTTCGAGTTGTATTCCCAAGTCGGGTGGTATGATTTGACTGCGCCATTCCAATTGGGCGTTAGAGGTAATTGAAATATCCCCCGGAACTTGGGTAGGATTGATTGCCCAAGGGCGAATGCAGCGAATATCTACAACTTGCCCATCTTGCCACAATTGAAAATACCCTGCTTCTTCAAACTCAGCACAATAATCTTCTACGGGTAATTCTTGTTCTCCTTGTTGCAAATCTAACGGAGCAATCCAGTGGGTTGCATAAATATGCTGCACCCCAAAACGGCGCGTCGCCCTGCCTGGGGTAAAGGTTTTCAAGGCTTGGACAATTGGCATAGAATTAACATCTGGCTCGCTATTGCGCGTCTGTGGTGGTGTAGTAATGGTTACTTCTGGCAACAGCAAGTCACTAAATAAGTTCGGGGGAACAAAATCAGGTAAGGGGTCACGGGTTTGATAGTCTTGGTCTGATTCATCTGAATGAATCGGAAGGCGCTTCCAACCAGACTCTAAACGCCGTAGCAAAGTCGGAAGTACCGCCATCATCAATGACCTGGGCGATTTCCAAAGAATTGCTTCGACTTCATCTTTGGTAAGGTGTAGTGCTGATTGTAGATATATTTCTAAGTTGCGTTGTCCTGCTTCTGTTTCCAGAATGTTTTTGATCAGTTTTATTTCTAATCGCTGGCGGTTACTCAAGTATAAATCAGTAGTAGCAAAGTCTCTCCAGACACTTCCTCTAAGTGCAGCTAATTGCTGTCCAACCCAATCCATAAAGGCGAAAACCGCTTGAATGCGGATAACATAGCGGTTGGCGATGGGAAGTGATCGCTTTTCTAAAACTGGGTTAAACAGCATATCGTAGCCTTGATAGGCAATGCGATCGCGTCCGTAATCAGAAAGCACCACCACTGTCCAAGGTCGCATAGTTCTGCGTCGTCCCGCCCGTCCCTTCCTTTGCAAGAAAGATGCCATATCTCGCGGTGCTTTGTGCTGAATGACACCTCCAACTTCTGGGTCGTTAAATCCCACTTCCAGGGATGCAGTAGCAACAATTACATCTGCATTTGGGGTAACTCCGGTATCTTGGGAACTAGTGCGCCCAATACTTAAAGGCAGTTCCAAGCCATGACCGATTTCTTCACATAACAGCCAGGATTGTGCGGCAATCAGCCTTTCTCTACCATTAGCTGCACCATGCAATCGCAAAGCCGCTAATGGCTGTCGTCCGCGCAAGGGACGACCCCAACTGTCTCGACCTTCGGCATCCAACAGGTTGTGGTATAAGCGATTGGTAACATCTAAGTCATCAGTGAAGGCGAAAACACGGAAACCATAGAAACCTTTGCTAGGGGGGTCTTCAGATGGGTCGAGTACACGCCGCAGCAGCATCGCTGTTTGGATGCTGGTAGATAAAAGACTTGTCCCTGATACTGGGTCGCCCCTGAGAACCAATTGATACTCCATTCCTTCAGCAATTTGGTCTTCCCCAGGAGAAATTTCTTCCACTGAACCAGGGTTTAAACCTGTAAGTTGACTGAAAAATTCTGCTGCACTTTCTAGTGTTGCCGAAAGTCCAGTAAATTGGACTTTCTTGTTAATGATTCTCTGCCAACGCCGCAGCAGGTAAGCAACTTGTGCGCCGTGGATACCTGTATAAGTATGCACCTCATCCAACAACACTAGCTGAGGCTTTTTCGCCGCCGCGATGCCAAATACATGACCGTAACGGGAGTCTCCCATAGACCGATTGAGCATTTCTGTGCTGGTAAAAACCAGGTCTGGGGGAGTTTTCGCCATGCGATCGCGTGTCAAAATTACTTCATCTTCTTGGATAACAGCACTACAGGATGGGTTGAGACAAGAAAGCTTTTCTCTACCAGCTTCCACATCAGCCCGTCGCCAAGATAGCGCACCTTCACATTTGGGACACCGCAGGTAAGGACAAGTAAAGCCACCACTTTCAGCTTTCCATTTATCCTGTACCCGATCCAAAGTTGCGCTTCTGGGAGTTAAGCCAAAAAATGCACCTATGAGGATTTTACGCTTACCTTCTGCCTTGAGGACAGCATCGAGACGACGTGCTTCTTGATAGGTTTCAGAAAATTGGTCTTTGAGGAGTTCGTTACGGGGATAAATTGCTAGTCCTTTACTCCAATGCTCATCCTTTTTCAACAAAGCTGCAATATGCGCCAGCGCAGGTAAGTAAAAAGATAAAGTCTTTCCGGTTCCTGTCCCAGCACAGACAATCATCCCACGACTTTTTGTGCTGTTTAAATCCTGCAACATCCGCCTTGTAGCGCGTAGCTGGAAGTCTGCAAGTTGAACCTCACCGCGCAGTGGCGATCGCAGTATCGCTGTAACGGCTTTTTGCTGTATGGGAGTTAGCAGTTTGTCTGCTGCCAACTGCTGAATTACTGCTTCTGACGTGATATATCTTTTGGGATAAATTCTCGGACGGATTTGTAAGCGATAATCAGCAACTAAGGTAGGAGATGTTTGCCAATTATTATTCGGGAACAGTTGGCGGAGACGGGCAAATAATCTCACCCCTTCCGCCATCCTGGTGCGGAAAAGGCGATCGCCTCTGAGGTTGAATTCAAACAACAGTTTGCGATCGAGGATTTGGTCTATAAAATCCCAAACATCTTCATCAATCTCGCAAGTATTTATAAAATCTTCTGCAAGTTCTTCAATTTCATCTTCAGAAAATCCACCATCAACAATTCCCCACGTCAAAAGTTGAACTTCCTGGCGTTCCAACTTATCTAAAAATTCTCTAATTATTTTATCCCAGTTGGTAGTCACCCTTGCTCTGCCCTTACTTTATTTTAAATCAAGCGAATTTTTAAAGAATCAGAAATACCATGTTGATTAATCCAATCTTGAACTTCTGAAGTGAAAATATTTAAAGGCGCTCCTTGATTGGCTGCTGCTCGAAGAAAATGTAATACAGCTTCGGGAACTTCATCAGAACTAAGACTATTCCAATAATATTTTAATTGTTCAATTTTACGTTCATATACTGCAAACTCAGCATTATTTTTCGGATAAATAACGTTTTGTATTTCTCTATCTATAATCTGAATGTCCCGAACTGTGTTTTTAAAAGCTTCCACTTTAGCCAGTAAATTGAGAATTTCATTGTTAGTGCTAGGCATTTGTTGATCCCGGTATCTTTTCCATGCTTCGCTCAGTTGCTGTTCTAGAGTAGTTTTTAGGCTATCTATATTTGACTTTAAAATATTACCTTTAAAGTTTTTATTGTCGAGAATCCAGTGAGGATTATTTTGTAAATTATCCTCAGCATTAATAACGAAACTTAAGATAGACTCCACTTTGTGAGTTAAATCAATATTGTTAATACCTCTTTGGCGAAAAGCTTTTAATGCTTCCACAAGCAGTTTAATAGCGGCAACGGCCTCAGTTATTTGCTTTTGCCTAGTTTGAATAATTTGAAGATTAGCTGCAAAACTTTGCAGAGATTTTTTACGTTGAGATAACTCGACTAGTTCCTGTGATTTTTCTAAGAGCATTTTGTGTCCCCTTTAATTTCATTCATTAGATTCCGTAAGTTAGCTAACCCCTCACAAATTTCTTGGTAACTAGACTCTACAGTTGCACCACCAGATTTTTCTAATTCTGCAATCCGACTATTGGCTTCAAGAATGGACGCATCTAGGAAATTATTAGTATTATCGAGGAATTCTGAAGAATCAGTAATAATTTTTTGATAATCTTCACTCAAATACTGAAGTAATTTACCGATGTTGTTTTCTGGGTTTTCTTTCTCAGTTTGTACGCGCTTCATTGTGTCTCTATAAGGGTTAATCGCTGTACGCCTGAATTGTTCTAACACAGTTGTCATTCCCTCAAATCCTTTTTTCCCACGAAATACGGCTGCATCTTGTGCAATTTCCATTGCAGCTTTGAGAGCGTCAATTACATCCTTTTTCTTAATGTCTTCTCCCAATTCGGATATTAGACGCTGATAGATATCTAACTGTCGTTCGTACTCTTCTTGGATAGCTTTCTCTAGGAGTTCATCGACTTGTTGACGTACCTTTTGCAACTCTGGGAACTTATCGCGGACATCTTCAGGAATTTGCTCTTGAGGTTGCCAAGATTTACGCACTTTTTCTAAAGGTTGAATAATTTGAATTGCATCAATAATTTGAAACGTTGAATTACTACCTTTTGTACAAGCAATTCGACTTTTAACAATATCTAATAATGCTTCTCGGTTTCTCGTGAGACTAAAGGTATCAAACAGCTTTTTCCAACTAGATGCACGAGTTGTATTATCGTTTTTATCTAAGTCGATAAACAAAGAATTAATCAAATTTTCGAGCGTATTAGTAGGATACCCTGCCATCGTGGCGCTAATCGCTAGTAATTCCACCGCAGCAGGTACGGGGTTCCAAGGTTCACCAGATTCGCGGGGATAAAGGCGAATTTTTTCGATGACGTACTGACTCCAACGTTCTAGATACTTTGCATACATGCGAAAATAGCGATCGCCATTGGTAAACTTCCAGTTCTTATAGTAGTTGTACTTTAAAATACCTTGAAATACGTATGCAGTTTCTGTAAATTCCTTGTCATCGTCTGGGTTCAGGGGAAGTGATAAAACAACCCCAGAATAAGTCCCTCTCTTGACTTTAGGGTTATAGAAAATGAGATTTCGCTGCTGAACCAACTTACCACTACCGACGAAACTACCCTTTAGCAGCATTTCAGTATCCCATTCAATTTTTTCGATAATAGCGGGGAAAAGCAACTCGCGGATATCTTTAGCGATCGCATCTGGTAAAATTTCTTGATTGTTCCAACTGTGGAGGATTTCCAGCTTTTTTGTCAGCGTTTCTGGAATCTCCTGAACTAAAGTATCAATGTTATATTCCCCTGAAGGATCTACAACGCTTGGTGTTAATTGACGAGGTTGTGGTGTAACCTGCTGAATTTGTCTCGGTTTAGTCTTGACATCAAGCAGAGGTAAATTAAAAGCAGTATGAACTTCTGGCGACAAATTGCAAAGCTCATTACTATCATCCCACAAGTCTAAAAACACCTCACGACGCTTGATATTTTGCGCGTCTTTAGCTTGAATATCTAACTTCACGTCAGTACTCAATCTCATGTTACCAAAGTGTTTTCCTAGAGTAGCTGAAGGGAAACGTCCGTTTTCAATATCATCAATAGAATTTTCTAAAGTGTATTTTAAGACATCTTTAATCAAAATTCTGGGGTTAAATTCATCTGGATTTACTCTACTAAACATCTGTTCTAAAGCTTTAGAATTGAAAGGATAAAGACCCATTCCCTGAACATGACCAAAACCTGTATGACAAGCTTGGGAATGTTCGCATTCGTTACAAGCACTTTCTATTTCATCTCTATTTTGAGAATTAGCCCAGTTTTCAATATCTTTTTCCTTTAAGCGAACAGCATTGAGATATCTAGCAACAAATACTTGAATATCATTCTGAGTAATTAAAGATTGCTCACCAACTGTATCAATATTAAGATTGACGCTGAAGGTAACGCGCTGTTGCACTGTATCAATCAAATTTTCAAAATAACCTGTAGTACAAGCTAAGGCTGTACGCATAGCACATAATGGCTTATTTTCACCCTGTTGCGGTCGTGCTAAGACTGCTTCCAATACTACTCTATCAATACCTTGTAATTTAGTGAAATCTTCAATTAAAAGCACTAATTCAATATTTTTTTCTGCTAATGTCTCTCGTACTTCACGCATTAATTGCTGCAAGTCCTCTCGACCAAAATTCAAAACTTGGGTGATAGCTTCATCTAAGTGATCATTCAACCAAATTACGGTTTGCTTCTTTATATCCTCATCATTTATTAATAAACTATAAAATTCTCGTGCCTTTTCTCCAGCTTTTTGAATATCTAAAATATTAAGAGGCAAATCTTCGATAGAAAACTCACGACGTTCATTAATATCTTCAATAGTATATTGATATCCCAATGTATGAATTACTAAACGATGAATAATCTCTCCATTTCTTAATAAATGTTCTCGAAAAAAATCATCATATAGCAAAGCAGGTAAATATTTTATCAGATAGTCCTGAGTCTCTTTATCAGCAAGTTGAGCGCGTGTATGTTGTCCGTTAATGCCAACTTGAAAAGCTAAATTGTTTAATAATTGCTCTCTTGCACCTTTATCTGTGAAAGTACGGCTCGATTGATTTAAACGTTTGCGGTACTCATCTAATTTATCTACCTCAAATTCCGCAATATTTAAAATCTTTTCAATTATATCTTTTAAATTTGTCCCAATTCTGGGAATTAGCAGCACTTTCCGTCTATCCGTTGATTTTATATTAGCTTCCAACCAACGAATCAGGTGAGATTTTCCCGTACCAGCCTGACCCAAAACAGGCACAAAGGCAAAATCTTTTTCAGCTAAAAAATCTTTGAGAAACTGTGCTTCATCATATTCACTCTGCGATAACGCCTTAATAGAGTCCTGACGATACATTGCAATCGGATGATGTGTAGCCAAAAACAAATGATTTGCAGTTTGGGTTGCGTCTATATTCATCACCTGACCAATCATATCCAGCTTCCAGCAGACAAAGTTTTGAAAAGTCATGAATTTTCTCCTTTCAAAATAATGTGAGAAATCCGCCCATCATTATCAACTTGGTTATTGACTTTTGGTAAAATCATAAAGGCTGAATCAGATTGTCTCTCAAGCTGAATATCACCCTCATCGTGAAGTCGAAATAAGGCAAAAGCTGTACTGGTAGAAATAAAATTAGTTTCGCGTATACCAATTTGTGCTTCTACCTCTTCTCGAAACTTTCCAGTTTCAAATAAAGGACATTGTTTTGCTAATCTATTAATAAAATCTTGGATTGTAATTTCTTGTTGTCCATTAAACAAAAGCTTGAGATTTCGTTTAATATAAGCTGTCGGGTCGGGAACTGTGACAGGTTTTCCTCCCAAAGTATGACCCCATGCAAAACCCAAGTAACGCATCCAGTCATCCATTTGCACAAAGAGGCGACTGCTTGACATTTTCAAAAAATCGCCTACTTTTTGTTCACTAATACGCTTTTCCACTTCTTCCCAAGTCCCAGGTGCATCGTAAATATCCTGTGCTAAATACCAAGCACAAATCCGACCAAAGTCTTCTTCATCTTCGTTATCAGATGTAAAAAACAGGTAATTAAAAGTATCAGGTAATAGCTTGTCACCAAGCTGAGGATTTATTGCATCTTTTGGTAAATTTTGATTAATTGTAACTTCTTCATTCTCTTCGATTAAAAGTTTACATTTTATGCTTTCCCTAATAGCATCATTGAACATGGGATGAGAGGGTTTTTTGTCTTTTGATTTTTCTTCACTCGCTAAATGTTCGACCAATTTATCAGGAGATAATATTCTTTCTAATACGTCTCTCTTCTCCCTTTGTCCTTGGGCATGAAGTAAATATCTAAATATTCCCCGCATTCTACTGGGATGAGCCAAACCTGTTTTTAAAACACTCATATACTAACCTCTGTACAAAATACATCAAATTTAAAATATCTGCCTGAAAAAATATTAATTAATAATCGATCTTCTCTATCTGGGTCTGGTGTATTTATAGGAAGTAAAATGATGCGCGTTGTGGTTGATGTACTGTAATTAGATAAATATTTTGCAGGTAGAGGTGTTCCTGGAGGATGAAAAATCAGAGTGGGTATTCGTGGCATTAGCACAGGTTCGTAACTATCAAATATAAAAATAAAGGAGTTATGTATTTTACTAGTTTCTTTCAAAATTTGATTATATTCTGGTGAAATTACAATATTCTTCATACCCTGTTCTATTAACCACTTGAACAATTTTCGACCTCGTTGAAACTTATTTAATTGTTCCAGTGACTCATAGAAAATAAGCAGATTTTTTTCACCTACAAGCACTCTTTGCATTTCTTTACCTGGAATAAAATTAGGTTTTTGCCATACAGGTCTGGAAGTAGGCATTATTCCCGGAAAAGGTGTGACTCCATTTTTTCTACAAACAGGACAACCTCCACAAGCACGAGAAACTATCACAGGATTTCTGGTTTCTGGAGTGTGACGTGAGGGGATGCTATACGCTTCCGCAAATATTTCTGAAATACAACGTTTAGCTTTTAAAGCCTCTTTCATTAGTTGCAGATTTTTATAACTCCAGTTTTGGCGTTCCTGGCGCACTGGTTCAACTTCAGATTCCCAAATAAATTTTTCTAAATGGCATTCATTGTGGATACGAATGCTGCGAGAATTTCTATAATCTTCCCAAGCTTGTTCAGATTCTGATTCAGAGTTTTTTTTCTGGGGAGGTTCTTCTGAGTCTATTTCAATTAAATTGGCTCGGTTCATCAACGTTAAAGTGCGGATATTCCAAGCCCTGTTCTGGTCACTTCGCATATCAATATCTCTTTCTAGCAAAGAGGGAGGATTATTAATAGGCACACTATATTTACCGTCTTTTAGGGGTTCTTTTTTCGCAAACATACTTTGCCAACGCTGCAATCCTCTCTCGATAGTAATTGTCGATTTTTCGTTTAAACCACGAGCAACATTGAAGTCTTCAGTTGTATATAATGTTAGCGACATACATGCTTTTCCATCCCTTCCTCCCCGTCCAACTTCTTGATAAAAACGGTCAATAGTTTCGGGAATACAAAGGTGAATTACTGCCCTGACATCTGATTGGTCAATACCTAATCCAAAGGCAGAAGTAGCAACAACTATATCAATCTTTCCTTCTCGCCATTTTTCAATTAGTTGCTCACGTTGCTGAGTAGTAGATTTACCTGTCATCAGGTCACATCTTTTAAATCCAGCGCGGGTTAATTCTCGTTTCCAATCCTCGACATCTTTAACTTTAGTTCCGTAAATAATTAACGGACGGGGAAGATGATAAACTGCCTCAAGTAGCCTTTGTTTTCTAACTTCTTTACTC
Source organism: Halotia wernerae UHCC 0503 (assembly GCA_034931985.1). GTDB lineage: Bacteria > Cyanobacteriota > Cyanobacteriia > Cyanobacteriales > Nostocaceae > Halotia > Halotia wernerae. Next base: position 8,168 of record JAYGHB010000124.1, on the reverse strand, counting down.
TCACATCGCTTAAACCAATAAGCAGGCTCTGGTCGCAACTGTACAGCAGATATAACTTGTAAATCTTTCCCAAATAATGTTTCCAGGGTGTCTAAACAAGATTCTGTTAATGTTGCTGTTAGTAATAAAGTTGTGAAGGAATTAAGACGCAATAAATCTCTTCGCAAACCAGGAATTTCTTGAAAGGCGGGACGAAAATCATCACCCCATTGCTCTACCATGTGCGCTTCATCGATAATAAAATACCTTAATATTCCCCGCTTGGCTGCTTCATACAGAGCAGGTGCTAGAGAATCCATTAAACTTTCAGGAGAGGTAAAAATTATCCTTTGGGTTCCGGCGCGAATGCGATCGCGTATCCCTTCTCTTCTTTCTTTACCTTCCACAGTATCATCGCTATAATACGCTGTGGCATGGTGTACAAAAGGTTTTAATGCCCGTTCTTGGTCAATAGCCAATGCTGTAGTCGGGACAACTACCACGCTGACACCATTATTGTTTCTGGAGTTCAGCAATGCAGGTAGTTGAGCGCAAAGGCTTTTTCCTGCACCCGTAGGTAAGTTAATTACTAAAGTTGAATTATCAGGAGCAGTCAAAACTGCACGAATTGCTTCACGCTGTCCGATACTACGATAAGCATCTAACTCTACGAGTTGCAAAAACGGGTCACCGACAACGGATTCATAATTCCTTCGGTTTTCCTCTTTAAATAAAGGTGCATCTGGCGGATATTGGTCAGCCAGGTCAAGCCATTCTGGTTGCCAAGGACGGGCGCTGATGAGATAGTGTTCTTTATCTTCACCCCATACGGTTATGCTAGCCTGTTCCCAAATACTGCTATCGAGAAAAGGCGGTTTCCGAGGTATTTGGAGATAAATTGGAGAACTTCCACGCTGTATTTCATCTTCCCGTCGCAACACATGACGCACCAGACTAACAATATCCCCAGGCCCAGGCGAGTTTCGCAGCGCATCTAATAAGCGCCGATGACAAGGTTCTGAAACATTACTAATATCTTCAGGAATTTTACCTGTTTTGAGAATCTCCCGAAGTTCTGAGAATGAGTCAATCATAAATCATCCTCCTCAGATTTAGCTGGAGGTCGCCCAGAAACGATAATAAAACCAACAGAATCAAGACGAATGCTAGGATGACGAATTCCTTCAATAATTACTTGGTTTAATGCCGTTTCGTTATTGAGTTCTTGCTCCAGTACGTTATTAGAAATACATTCTTGGTTAGTAAGTCGGTTGAGACGCAAGCGCAATTGGTTTAGTCTCTTACCTAACTTTTGTTCAGCACGGGTGGCGCTATCTTCACATAATGCAATAAAATCGGAACGTTGGCTGAGTAATTCTAAAGACTTACTACGCGCCTGATAGCAAAATTCTGGCCAATTGCTCGCATCTATAAAGTTATCAAGAATAGATAAACGACTTTTAGTTAAGTTGTAATCTCGGCATTTACTCCCTTTGCCTTTATAAGGCCGTTTCAGGATATTTAATAGAGTCTCATCTTCAACAGCATACATTGGTTTATATCTGGCATCAATAAATACACTTTCTACAATTGGCGGGAATAACCCATCGACACGTCTTTGCAAAATTTTAGATTTTGTATTATTTTCTTTGTAATTTGTTAAATTTGTTTCAATAACGTAATTAAATCGGAAACCATACCACTCTTCACCTTCGCCCGCGTCCCAAGTTTCTTCAACTCGCCACATCGCAAAAGCTTTACCTCGGTCGTCCCAATGGATATAAGATGATAGTGCTTCTATAAATTTTTCACCAATGCGGTAGAGTTTCACATCAGGCTGTTGATTTGCTACCCTACGGTTAAAAGTCCCAAATTTTTCTAAAACCCCGGCAAAATTGCTGCTCAAATCATTTGCTGGAATTAATGTATTTCCGGTAGGTTGATAACGCTTTATTGTCGACAAATTAGGATTAGCAATTGGTTTAAAGTTCAACGCTTGACAAATCCAATTTTCAGTTATTTGCTGGATTTCTTGATGACGGGCATCATAATCGTCTAAAGCTTGAAAATATTGGGTAGCGTTGTCATCCAAAGCATCTATTTCATCTAGGGCATTTTGTTCGCTGATTTTGACTTGTTCCTGCTCAATTTCTTGCTGAATTACATTGATATTTTCTAAAATTCCATCTGCACCAGATTTAAACAATATTTCTGCTAAAATTGGTAATTTTTCATCAACATAAAACTGGAGACTAGCAATAGATTGTCTAAAGATATTAAATCCTTCTTTTAATAAGCGATACCATGCATCATGGAGACTATCGGGTAAGTCTACGCCAGCAAATACTGTAAACTCAACTTTCAATAGACGACCAATCCGGTCTATCCTACCAATTCTTTGTTCTAGGCGATTTGGCGACCAAGGCAAGTCAAAACATATCATGTAGTTGGTAAATTGTAAGTTACGACCTTCTTCGCCGGAGGAGTCGCAAACTAAAATAAAGCATTTGGGGTCTTTTTTAAACCGATTTAAGTTCTCCTCTACTTGAGAGGGAGTTTGTCCAACTTGATGACTGACGATAGTCCCCTCACCAAAACGATCGCTCAAATAACGGACAATTTCAGCGCAAGTTTGCACAAAACTGGTAAATATAACAATTTTGGGCAGACTATCTCCCGGTATCGGTCTTTTTAGCCGTTTTTGAACCTCTGCAAGCAATTTAGGGAGGTTGGATTTCAAGGATTGTAATTTTAAAGGTTCGCAGAGTTGATAGAGGATAACTGTCTTGAGTAATTCAAGGCGATCGCCATCCTCTGAAGGTTCTTCTATAATTCGCAGTAGGCTTTGCAAAATATTTGCTTCCCCGTTAGCAAATTTAGGAGTTTCAGTCAGGATGCGAACACTATCAGCGCCAAACTCCCGAATTAATTCCGCAGTGGACACACCACTTAAACGTGCTTGAATTACCTGTTTTAAAATACCCAGCCAAGTACCAGAAGCACGGAAAAACAATAGAAAAATGTGGTGATATTGTTTGTCATCAGGAGCTACTTCACGCCACTCCTCAATTAGTTCGTGGATGTCAGGCGATCGCTCATCTAAATCGTATTCGGCTCTGGGTGTAATATTACGGTCAAAAATCACATCTTCTACGGAAGCACGACGATTGCGAACCATCCTTCTGTGAAGTCTGTAGGTATCGCTAATATGGGTACGAATTGCCCTGACAATTTCAACTGTATCGCCAGTCTTTGCTTGTAAACTATTTTCTAGATTGTCTACCAATTCCAGTAAATACTCATCTTGAGCAAACAGGTTACGGAGATTTTTAAGATTAGTTTTCAAGACGAAGGGGTTTGCACCTTCTTTAAATGACAGCAGAATTCGACCAATCTCTTGGCGTTTTACTACCCGATCGCGAAAACCTGCTAAGTCATCAAGTTTATAGGTAGCAGGATCGAGTAGATGCAGCATTGCTAGAAAATCTTGCTCGTGGTTGAGAACCGGGGTAGCCGAGAGTAGAAGCAGGCGATCGCTTTTATGGGCAAGATGTTTACAAGTATCAAAACGCTGGCGCACTGCTGCATCGCTAGAGGTCGCCATTGCTGCGATGTGCTGTGCTTCATCTAAAATTAGCAAGCCAATATTTGCTTTTGGGTTGATTTTGTGAATGTCCTCAACCGCAACCACTGCTACCCGTTTGGGAAAGTGGGAGATGTAAAACTTATTTTCTAATTCTTGCTGCCATTGTTGAAGTAGATATTGCGGAACTAGCACTACCGCATATCCAGAAGGTTCATCCAATAGGTATTGACGAAGAATAGCGCCAGCTTCGATGGTTTTTCCGAGTCCAACTTCATCCGCCAGTAGATAGCGTTGAATCGGGTCTTCGAGTACACGACGGACAACTTCAACTTGATGTCGATAAAGCTGAATATTAGCGGAAATTAATCCCGTCATTCCCCGACTAACAGCGCGTTGTAAAATTAAGCTTTTAACAAAAGCAAAGCGTCTATCGTGAAAATAAGGCGTTTCTTGCCCTTTCATAGCTAAAGTTTCGATGGGGTCTGGTTGAGGTAAACTACAACGCACGTAGACTTCCTGCTCACTTACTGCGATCGTCTTTTTATCAGGTAAGTCAACGCGATACTGATAAAGTTCCTCATCCCATTCGTAAATTCTGCCGATAAACCATGCTTCTTTGCTTTCCAGGCAAATATAGCATCGCGTTTGGCGCTCCAGTTTGAATTGCTCTAGCGAACTTAAGGGTAAAATTTTTTCTCTGCGCTGATTTACTGAGCAAAAATACCCAATTGTTGCTTGAGTATCAGATATATCAATTACCTTCCCTATGCCCAAGCTGTTATTTCGGGAACGTACCAACGAACCAAGCGTTATCATACTCCAAGCCTGCTCAGTACGTTAGCATTAACCTTCCCATAGCACGCATATAGCTGACTGTATCCAGTGGCTATTCGCTTTTTCCAAAATAGCTTCTCTAAGACAGAGACAACGTTAACGCGAAGCCTAGCATAATCTAGACTGAAGCAACAGCATAACTCTAGGTGTCCTAGCACCGTGGTAAAAGGTGAGTCCCAGACTAACTTGTCAGCTTGTATTTTCCAATTTGCTAATTTTTGCAGCTTGGTATGTAAGAAAGCAATTCGCATCACAATAAATTTACCAGTAGGGCACCCAGAGGCAGATAGGTATATATTTATTATGCTTCTCTGAGAAAAGAAAAACCAACACCTGCAATTTATTTTTTACATCTAAATAAGTAAAAATACTGTAGTACCAACAAGTAGCAGCTACATTAAAACTTCCTGGAAAGCATTGCGATCGCGAAATTTATTGTCATATTTCTCATTCCACCACAACCAACCAGTAGAATCTGCCCAGACATTGTGCTTTTTCAAGACTTCTGCACGGGTTAACGCTAGTCCCCCTAAAACAAATTCCGGTCGGCTCCAAGCAAGAAGTTCATCTAATTCCTGTGTGGATAAACCAAATTTCAAGCCTGTAGTTCGGGTTTTATCAACTTTTAATAATCCTCCCAAAGCAATGTAATCATAACCAATCTCCCGATAAGCACTGATCAAAGAAGCTAAGAAACTTTTGGGTGAATAATAATGGGGAGGAAAAGAATTTAATTGGGGAACTAAATTTTGTTGCCAATTATAAATTGAATACCCTACTTGAACAACACCAATCAAAGTATAGTTTCTTGGCTTTTCCCAATGCTCTTGCCACGTTAGTCTAGCTAAATACAGTGATAGTAATGGCTCTCCAAAAATATCTTGTGTAAAAACAAAATCAGGTGAAAATTGATCGCAGCGTTCTAAATACTCTCTGACCTTACTTCGCAAATGCTCTTCAGAAGCAAATTTTTGTTTACGCACCCAACGCTCATCAAGGTACTCAGAATGTGTTTCATAATACCGGGGGCAATCTTGATTCCCAAAAACGCCACTATCTATAAAAAAAGGTTTTCCCAAATCTCGAATCTTTGTCATAAAACTTTTATTAGAAGAAATCGGTGTGAGAATTCCATAATTTCCTTCTAAATTCTTTATTCTATTGAATAAACCTAACCAGTCTACTGAAAAAACTGGGAGAAAATTATGTTCTAAATTCATATTGGTATTTATCTTAAAATCATAAAGTTAATTTGAACACTACCCTATATTAGATTGATTCTCCAGTCGTATCAAAATTAGAATTATCAAGATAATTTTCATCACTCAAAAATTCTTGAAACCGCTGATAAAATACATAGGTATTGTGAAAACCACGTCTGCGGTTACGATCATTACCACGAAAAATAATTGTTTCTACTCCATAGTCTTGACAGATTTTACATTCACATTCCTGCCAAGGTTTTATTTCTAGTAATTCCCTATATAATTGAGTGTGTTGTCTCAAACGCCTAGCTTTCGCTGTCGGGGTTACTTTACCGTCACGAGGTAATTCTAATAACTCATCGTAAGCTAGTAATTTCTCAAGAGATTCATCTAGTGATATATTGCCTTTATCGTATTCCCGAATAGCTTTTAATGCTTCTTGCTCAAGCTGCCTAAGAGTTTCACGCTCATAACCTTCTAATAGCAAATGCTTAATTCGTGGTGACTGCTTATCTACAAAAGGAATACGCACAGCAGCATAAGCTTTACCACTTAAAGTATGATAGTTTTCTACTGCATCAAACCAAGCTTTACGTAATGGACTTGCTGAATCAAAACTGGTTACTCCCAAATGGCAGAAATAAGGAAGAGCATCAATACGCCCTACGCCAAATAAATGTAATCTGGTGTTCGGTGTTAAATTTTGATAAACTTCTTTCAAAATTTCTAAAATTTCTATAGTTGGTGTTCTGGCAACTCCTCCTATAGCGATATAGTCATATCCCATTTCAACCAGTTTTTTTACTGCATCAGCGTAAGTTTCTGGGTTCCAACCTTGAGCTACACCAATAGGAGTAAAAGTATATCCAATTTTTTGATGTTTAGATATAAATTCCTCTGCATTTTGCAAAGTCAGATTGTAGCGCTTCTCTCTAACTCCAGGCTCGGCAAATGGCCCTACAATTAAATGGTCAATACTTACTCCGTAATCAAATTTTAATTTTTCATAATAATCTAAAATTTCTACAGTATTATAAGGAGGTACTTCGAGTTTAATATATCCAAAAGCTCCGCAATCTCCCATAATTTCACCTGGGAATCTTACAAAGTTACGGATACCTCCTAATTTCTCTATATCTGCTCTTTTATTTTTTATCTTATCAACAACTACTTTCGATACCAGAATCCCGTCATAATTAGGCTGTGAATATATTTCATGAGCATATACATCATCTCTATATGCATTTCGATTTAGACTAGATTCATCTAGTAAAAATTTATATCCAATATCTACCTTATCATCCCATTCAGGAATGAAATATTTCATTCTCAAATGCGTATTAACTGCTCTTGGTAAATTCAAAAATTCATCTAAGTTCGCTATCGCTCTTTTCGGCTTTTTATTTTTAATATTTGATTTCTTTGCTGTAGCTACAGAAATACCTAAAGGAAGTTCTAATTGTTGGGGCTGATTATTTAAAACTTTCTCTAATATTTTTGGGTTGTTATATAGCTCTGACAATAAGTTAGGTTCTTGTCGAATTTCAGTAGCAATTAACTTAAGTAATTGTCCTTTTAATCCTACTAAAGCACAGCAAAATCGTGATGCATCTGCATTAGAAAACGTTAACAATTCAAAATTTGCATGTTCTAAAACTACAAGATTTTTACTTTTATTAGAAGCTAAAAAAATAAAAGTCTGTTTGGGATGAGTTTCAATTGGTAAGTTTAAAGCGCGTATGTATTTATCTCCTAATAAGACAAATACTAAATCATATCCAATAACTGCTTCCTGGAAATCTTTATGTATTCCGATAAAATTTGCCCAGGAAGAAATTTCGTCACTTTTCATGGAGTTGAAAGTAACGGAATAGGGGACAATAACTTTGTCTTCAGGAATTAGTCCATAACCTGCTGAGATGATTTTTACATCTACCACTTCTTTTCCAAAGTCCGATCTCAGGATATCCACCCCCTCCATTAGCCGTAGATGTTGCAGTCCTGTGTACATCTGGCCAGACGGACAGGAGAATTCTGAAAGTGATTGTGTGCGTTCTCTTAATCTCTCTGTGTCTTTAAAATCTTCTATTGTTAGCTGATTTGTTGGGTTATGAAGCTTTTTTCCAGTACAAGAAGTAATAATTAATATGCGAGGGCGGAAAATTGTGTTAGTTGAAACCAAGGATTTTGCTAGAACTGATTTAGTCATCTTACCGTATGGACAGTCCCATCTCCCCCGAAAAAAATCGCTCTCCATTTTGGATGAATCCCTGTTGTCATTCCTCTTCTTTGACTCAGAAATCTTATCGGCAGCATCAATTAGAGTTTTTGAAGTGGATGCGGGATAGCCTGGAAACTCGCTTAGCTGCTGTGAATGCTGCGATCGCCACAATGGAACGGCAAATGAATGAACACAACCCACCATCACCCACATCCTGATTGCAATATTTTGACTTATATCTGGCTGCGACAAATCCAAATTCCACTTTTTTAGGATTTGGTGGAATACAGGGCTGAAACTACTCCAACAAGAGCCATGAGGTATTGACTCAAGTTGAAATTTT